>JACCVV010000086.1 GCA_013697955.1 Tatlockia sp.
AGCGCCCACACAGTTTGTCTTCTCTATTCTTAATGAACTCAGCCCCGTAGGCGTGCTGCGTATTCTACTCATCCCAGCTCCCTTGTCAAACACTTTTTCCTTTTTTTTAAAAAATTATTTGTAATTGATCCCTTTTTTTATTTCTTTCTATATATAGATAAGGGCAGCATTATATAAAATTTAAAAGACCCCCCTAAATATATGCATACTTTAAATCCACGTAAAATTTAAATGAAACCTAGCTATCAAGGTTTTTTTTTGCTAATCTTCGCAATTCCACGATGGTGGCTCTATTGGTCCCCTCGCGGCGATAGATCGTGAACCCCGTCAGGCCCGGAAGGGAGCAGCGGTAACTTTTAATTCGCGCGCCGAGGTGTGGCTCTTAGAGCTGCCGCCCAACTTGTGTAATTCCTATGAGCTATCTGGCATTAGCACGTAAATGGCGCCCACGTACCTTCTCTCAGCTAGTAGGTCAAGAGCATATTAATAAAGCTTTACAAAAATCGCTAAATCAACAGCGGTTGCATCATGCTTATCTTTTTACTGGAACCCGAGGGGTAGGAAAAACAAGCGTAGCCCGTCTTTTAGCAAAAGCATTGAATTGTGAAACAGGAATTAGTTCTGAGCCCTGCCTTCGCTGTGAAGCCTGCGTTGCAATTGAACAAGGACGTTTTATTGATTTAATAGAAATCGATGGCGCATCTAGAACTCGAGTTGAAGATACTCGCGAACTTTTGGAAAATGTTCAATACCGTCCCACTAATGGCCGCTTTAAAATCTATTTAGTTGATGAAGTACATATGCTATCCCAGCATAGTTTTAATGCTTTATTGAAAACCCTCGAAGAGCCGCCCGAACATGTCAAATTTTTATTGGCCACAACTGATCCCCAAAAATTACCTCTAACGGTACTTTCACGATGCTTACAATTTAGCCTTAAACATCTTTCAACAGATCATATTTCTAATCATTTGCAAACTATTTTGAAGGATGAACAATTAACCTTTGAGCTTGAAGCAGTAGAATTATTGGCAAAAGCAGCAAAAGGCAGTATGCGAGATGCCTTAAGCTTACTGGATCAGGCAATTGCCTCAATAAAGGACAAACTTTCAGCACCTGAAATAAAAATAATATTAGGATACACTCAACAAGACTATGCAATTAGATTGCTACAAGCCTTAGAAAAATTAGATGCACAAGAACTTATTCATCTTAGTCGAGAAATTGGTAATGCAGGCGGCCAATTTCAGTATGTGCTTGACGAGTTACTTGATTATCTGCATCAAATTACCATTGCGCAAAGCTTGGCTAGCGATAACCCTTTAATTAGCCCTCAGCCTGAAATAAAAATTTTAGCTCAGCAGTTTAGTCCCGAAGATACTCAATTATTTTATCAAATCGGCATTAAAGGAACAGAAGAGATCAATTTGGCACCCAGTATAGCAATTGGCTTCGAGATGACTTTATTGCGCATGTTAACATTCAGGCCAGCCCCTTTGGTGAATAATCCACAGCTTAGCTATGGTACAATAGCTAAAAAATCAGTAGAAGTGATGGAAAATTTAACTAATGAAATTGTTAAAATACAACCCCCTCCTTTTAATAATTCAACAATAAATATTGAAGAATTGGTTAATGAAAATCAAATTGAGCCGGAAGGAATGAAAGTGAACTTGTCTGGCACTGAGGATTGGGCTACTATTTTACAGAAGCTAAAATTAACTGGGCTGGCATTAAATGCTACTGAAAATGCTGAATTTATTGCTAAAACAGGCCGTGAAATTAATCTTCGGGTTGCCAAAGGACATCGCTCATTATTTACCCCTTCAATAATAAACCGTATAGAGGATGCTCTCAGCACTTATTATAAGGAAACAATTAAAATTGCATTAACCAGTGATGAGCCAGTACAATCATCACCGGCGCAACAAAAACAAATTGCTTCAAACTTACGTCAGCAGAATGCAGAACTTAATCTGCAAAATGACCTTTTTTTTCAGCAGTTACGGCAGGAATTTTCTGCGGAGTTGGTTAAGAATTCTCTTAGCCACGTTAAAGATGAACCATAATCAGAATAGAGAGGCAATCATGGACATTAATCAAAATTTGGGCAACTTGATGAAAGAAGCTCAAAAAATGCAGCAACGCATGCAAGAAGCGCAAGAACAACTTAGTAAATTAATTGTCGAAGGCGAATCAGGCGGTGGGATGGTTAAGATTAAAATGAATGGTCGTCATGACATTGTTCAAGTAAAAATTGCACCCACTTTAATGGAAGAAGATGTTGAAATGATTGAAGATCTGGTTGCAGCTGCCGGAAATGATGCTGTACGTAAAGTTGAAAAAGCATCTAAAGAAAAAATCAGTCAATTGACCGCGGGCCTTAATATCCCAACTGATTTTATGAAGGATGGCGAGAAGGAATAAGATACATTGATGGATGCCCTAAGTCGTTTGGTGGACGCATTGCGTTGCCTGCCAGGTATTGGTCCCAAATCTGCGCAACGCATGGTGTTTCACCTACTACAGCATCAACGCCAACGCGGCTTACATCTTGCTTCCTGTCTGGAGCAAGCAATGGTTGCTATCCATCATTGCAAGCGCTGCAATAACTATACCGAAGAGGATCTTTGTAAGCTTTGCCAAAATCCTGAGCGCGATTTAACTATTATTTGTATTGTAGAAAATCCAGCCGATATTGCCGCAATAGAACAATCTAATGCTTATAACGGTGGCTATTATGTTCTAATGGGAAAAATTTCTCCACTTGATGGTCTAGGGCCCGAAGATATTGGCTTGCCTCAGTTACGCAACCTGGTGATTTCAGAAAATATAAGTGAAGTAATTTTAGCTTTAAGTCCAACTATCGAAGGCCAAACCACGATTCATTTTATCCATGAACTCCTATGCGAGCTTTCAGTTCGGATTAGTCAATTAGCTCATGGTATTCCTTCGGGTGGTGAATTAGAGTTTTTAGACGGTAACACAATCGGAAGTGCGTTACGTAATCGGGCAACAGTGAATGTTTAAAATCAAGTATTTTTTACAAGGATTCATTTTAATTTCAGGCATTTTATTAGCCGGGATTGTAAATGCTTCTTACCATAAAAATTTATGGTCTAAATGGGAAGCAAATAATCCTTTATCCCAGAAAACCATTTCTCATGCGGACTGGCAAGAATTCTTAAACCGAAGAGTTGTAACTAATGAAGAATCTATCAATTTGATCGACTACGTTCACTTCAATTCTGACGATCGGGCATTGCTAAAGCGCTATATAGACCAAATGTCCAAGATTAATATTGATAGATATAATCGTAATGAGCAGCTAGCGTTTTGGATTAATCTTTATAATGCGCTTACTGTACAAATTATTGCCGATTACTATCCTGTGGGTTCAATTGAAGAAATAAACATTTCTCCAGGTCTATTTAGTATTGGCCCCTGGGGCAAAAAACTCATTATTCTAGATGAAAGCCCAATATCTCTGGAGGATATACAGAATCGAATTATTCGCCCTATTTGGAATGATCAGAGGACTCTTTATGCAATAAATAATGGGTCAATTGGGGCTGCTAATTTATCTAAAAGGGCTTTTGTGGGAGAGACTATTGAATCAGCTCTTGATGAGGTTACTTTTGATTATATTAATTCCCTGCGCGGCGTTCAGGTCATTGAAGGTGCATTAATTGTATCCAGAATTTATGATTGGTTTAATGAAGATTTTGGCGGTTCTGAGCAAGATGTTATCAATCATATTCAACAATTCGCTACAGAACCCCTGCAAAGCCAGCTTAAGCATGTCAATAAAATTGATAGTTATGTTTACAATTGGCATTTAAATAGAACCATTCCTACTGAGTCTTAATTCCAATTTTACCTTAAACGAATTGAAAAACTAACCTATCTATCAGATCATACGAGCTGACCTTTGGGCCAATATTCTTGAATATTCATATCTAATATTTTGCAGTTTTGATGAGGTAGAAATGTGAAATTATTTATGAAGTACGATTATTAGCCTGATTTTTCCTAAAACTAAGGAAGAAAGGCGTCAAAAACAAATGGCTTTAGAGCATATGTGGTTAACTGAAATTAAAAAATTAGATCTTTGATAATGAGCTGAGCAATTAATGCAGTTTTAAATATAGACATGCCTCTGCCAACGTTGAGTTAAGTGAAGATGATAAAATCATATGAAACAAACAAATGTTAACTGTCATAGTCGTTACGTCATCTTTTATCGTGTGAAGGCTCAGATAGGGGAGTTCAAAATTGCGATATACGGTAAATAAATTGGCAAAGCTATCAGGGGTTAGTCCGCGCACCCTTCGTTTTTATGATGAGATTCGTTTACTAAAACCTGCTTTCGTTGGTGAAAACAATACCGTTATTATGAAGAAGAGCTGCTCTTGATACTGCAGCACATTTTGTTTTACCGTGAATTGGGATTTCCTCTTAGTAACATCCAGCGGATTATGAGCAGTAATGACTTCAATAAAATTGAAGCATTGAATACTCATAAATCTACTTTAAATCCAACCTTGAAAAGACAAAGACACTTATTAAGACCATTGAAAAGCTATTTCACATTTAAAAGAAAACCTAATCATGCGTGACGCAGAAATGTACGAAGGCATTGACCCGTTAAAGCAACTAGAACATGAACAATACCTGCTTAAAATGGGTACACTTTCCAAAAAAAGATATAGATGATAGTTGGAATAATGTACGTAATTGAAAAAAAATAGATTGGGAATTATTCAAACAGGAAGGTGAACAATTAAATCAAGATCTTGCTAAGCAATTAGTAGTTATCAAACCTAATGATCTAGAAGTTCAGGCTTTAATTCAGAGACATTATTCCTGGGTTAAAAAAATTTTGGACACCAACCAAAGCGAGTTACATGGGGCTAGCTCAAATGTATCTGGATCATCCTGATTATAAAAACTTTTATAATAGCCATCATCCGGACATGGTTGAATTTCTTTTAAAGGCAATGAAGGTTTATTTAGAACGAGAACTATTTTAAAAGTGAATGCTGCCCTTTTATAGGCAGCGTCCCAATTAAGTAATGAAATATAAATAATAACTTAGCATGCGAATTAAACGATGCTGACTATTAAGTTTCACTAAATATTGCAATCGCAAATAAATGTTTTCAGCTAATTAACCCATTTTGGTAATTTAGAGAAAAAAAAGCTTAGGTATTTTTAGCTTGATAATGAAAAGGTTAGATTTAATATTAATCGAATATCTGCACTCTTTTCCAAAAAATCATTAGGTAAGAAATTAGCTTCTGCTTGGTATAAAAGTAAGAAAAGCCGTCACTTAAAAAGATGTCAAATTTGCATTTTTTTTATAAATTTTGCACTTATAACATTAGCTAGTGTTTTTTGTTCGGTAGCTTAAGAGACTGAACCTCGCTAAAAAGCATTCAGAAAGTATATAATTAAAAAATTATCGTAATGGCTTTGCCTTGATGGAGAATTAAGATGCCAACGCATCGGAAGTATTTATTAATTATTGACGATGCCCCTTGGGATCAACAGCTTGCCGATTATTTTGCTAAATTCGATTATGAAATTGTTCAGTTTCAAAGTTTGGCTGAACTGAATGATGAAACCGCTCCTCCTCAAGCACTATTGATTAATAGGTCTCTTTTTAAAACCGATCTTTCGATTTTAAATAATTTATATCACCGCTATCCGGTACCTTTATTAGTCCTATCTGAAATCAAAGATGAAGATGCCTGTGTTCAAATATTGGAAGCTGGAGCGGATGATTTTCTCGTCAAGCCCCTATATCCACGAGAATTGCATGCACGAATTTCTGCTATTTCCCGTCGAGTCCAGCGCTCTACTGAAATGGAGCAGGAAAAAGAAGTCATGCTCTTTGCTGATTGGCGGTTATTTCCAGCTTCCAGGCAGATCTTTGATAGAAATACTAATCAGGAATTACAATTAAGCGCGGGAGAATATGATTTACTTTTTGCCTTTTTAAGACAACCTCAACAGGTTTTAGGTCGTGAATTTTTATTGCAGATTACCAAAAACAGCTACCTTAATCCTTTTGATAGACGAATCGATGTGCAAATAAGTCGGTTAAGGCAAAAAATTGAAACGGATGCAAAAAAGCCAGCTTTAATAAAAACAATCCGAAATGGCGGCTATTTATTCACTGCTCGAGTAATGTCGATGAAAGCAAGTGAGGAAAATCAGCAGCCGGATAATTATTAGATCATTTCTTCTTTTTTGAAGTTTTCGACATGCGTACAGTCTTTATAGTATTGTCGCTAACCTTCAAAATTTCGAATTGATAGAAATCAATCTGTAAGCAACAATCAGAGGGCGGAATATAACCTAAATATTCAATAATCAAACCACTTAGAGTCCGCGGTCCAATCATTGGCAATTGCCAATTTAGTAGACGTTTAAGATGGCGAAGAGTTATTGAGGCATCAACAATTACGGAACCATCTTCTTGCTGAGAAACATCCTTACTTAAGTCGGCGATATCAGTAGTAAATTCACCAACTACCTCTTCTAAAATATCTTCCATAGTCACAAGGCCCAACAATTCACCGTATTCATCCACCACAAAGCAAGAACGTTTTTTCATTTTGCGGAAATTCAAAATCTGCACGTTCAAAGGAGTAGCTTCGGGGATAAAATAAGGTGGATCAGTAATTTTTAAAAGATTTTCCATAGTCAGGCAATCATCCAAGGCTAAATTTAGCACCGAGCGGACGTGAATCATACCAACAAGATTATCAATAGTATCCCGATAAAGAGGTAAACGGGTATGCTGCGCGGTTTCTATTTGGTCAAGCAGTTCATGCCAGGGTTGTTCTAAATCAAGCCCCATAATATCAGTTTTAGGAACCATAATATCTTCAACAGTTGCCTGTTCCAAATCGAGTAAGCTAATCAGCATGGATTTATGTTCGACAGGTAAGAATCCCCCTGCTTCATGCATAACTGAACGCAGCTCTTCTCCCGTAAGAACCTCTTTTTTGACCTTATCTATTGAGATACCAAACAACCG
Source organism: Tatlockia sp. (assembly GCA_013697955.1). Classification (GTDB taxonomy): domain Bacteria; phylum Pseudomonadota; class Gammaproteobacteria; order Legionellales; family Legionellaceae; genus Tatlockia. The sequence goes on from JACCVV010000086.1 coordinate 7,049, forward strand.
CAAAATCACATTGGTGATCACGGTGATAACCTTCACCAAAGGCGCTAAAATTGTCAGTAAAATTTGTAAAGGTAAAGCTGTTTTAAAGGCAACTTGCTGCGGGTATAAAGCTGCGACTGTTTTAGGAGCCATTTCAGCAAAAACCAAAATTAATAAAGTAAGCAGTAGGGTTGCTAAAGCCACCCCTGCATCACCATATAAACGCTGACCAATAAGGGTGGCGGCTGTCGAAGCCAGAATATTCGCCAAAGTATTACCAATTAAAACAATGCTAAGCAACTTATCTGGGCGAGCTAACATTTGATTCACACGAATCGCTTTTTTGTTGTTCATTTTTACTAAATGGCGCAAGCGATAGCGGTTTAAAGACATCATGCCAATTTCAGAGGCAGAAAAAAAACCGGAAAACAAGATTAGAAAAAATAAAGCAATTAGCAGAGTGATTAAAGATAATTGCACTGCAGCTCCCCAATAATTTAAAATCCTAAAATTTGCCCTAAAATCTGACTACCTTATCAATGAATTGCAATTGTAGGCCAGCAAATTTGCTTTGTATATCACTGAAGAAAATGAATGGTGAATTCTACTCTAAAAGCCATTGTGTTATAGTAGCGGTTTTGCGCCAGAGTAATCACTATGTTTGAGAATTTAACCGAACGTTTATCCAGAACCTTTAAGAACTTAAGCGGTCAAGGGCGATTAACTGAAGAAAATATGCAACAAATGCTGAGGGAAGTAAGGCTTTCCTTGCTAGAAGCCGATGTTGCACTTCCTGTTGTTAAAGAATTTATCGAGCAAGTGAAACAAAAAGCATTGGGGCAGGAAGTTGCTTCCAGCTTAAAACCTGATCAAGCATTAATTAAAATAGTACATGATGAACTTGTGCACATTCTCGGTGATGAGCGCGCCGAACTTGATTTTAAAACTCAACCTCCCGCTGTTTTCCTTATGGCCGGCTTACAAGGTTCAGGAAAAACAACCTCCTCAGCTAAATTAGCCCGCTACTTAAAAGAAAGCGAAAACAAAAAAGTCATGCTGGTAAGCGTTGACGTTTACCGCCCTGCAGCTATTGCTCAGTTAAAAGTATTGGCAAAACAAGTTGACGTCACTTTCTTTGATGCCGAAATTCATGAGCAACCCCTGGCTATTGCTCAAAAGGCATTAGAGAGCGCTCGTAAGCAGTATATGGATGTTGTCATCTTAGATACCGCAGGCCGCATGCATATTGACACTGAGATGATGGCAGAAATTAAGGCATTACATCAGGCAGTAAAACCAGTTGAAACCTTATTTGTAGTCGACTCAATGACTGGTCAGGATGCTGCAAATACAGCTAAAATTTTTCATGAATCCTTGCCGCTCACAGGTGTGATACTAACTAAAACTGATGGTGATGCCCGTGGTGGTGCAGCTCTTTCTGTTCGGCAAATTACCGGTAAACCAATAAAATTTTTAGGCTCTGGTGAAAAAATTGAGGCTTTAGAGCCTTTTCATCCCGAACGTATTGCTTCGCGTATCTTAGGTATGGGCGACATCCTCACATTAATTGAGGAAGTTGAGCGTAAAGCTGATAAAGAAACTAGCGAAAAATTGGCTAAAAAACTTAAGAAAGGTAAGGGATTTGATTTAGATGATTTTAAACGTCAACTGGAACAAATGAACCAGATGGGCGGTATTAATAGCATGATGTCCAAACTTCCAGGCTTAAACCAGTTACCTCAACAGGCAATGGGGCAAGTTAACGATAAAACAATGGCAAGAACAATAGCTATTATCAACTCAATGACTATCAAAGAGCGTCGCCTTCCAAAAATCATTATCGGCTCTCGTAAAAAGCGTATAGCTCTTGGATCTGGAACACAAATTCAAGATGTTAATCGCTTATTGAAGCAATATGAACAAATGCAAAAAATGATGAAGAAATTTACAAAACCCGGTGCCATGAAACAGATGATGCGCGGTCTTGGTGGGCTGGGTGGGCTTGGTGGTTTAGGTGGACTGGCCAGTTTACCCGGCTTGAAAGGCATACTTCCAGACGATAAGGAAAAATAGCCTTGAAAGGACTTAAAAGACTAAAATAACTGATAGAATATCGAGCTATTTTAATACAATGGTCTGATATTTTGATGGTTTATATATAATTCACAGAAAAGTGTTTATAAGAATAGAGTTTTGAAAAAAAAAACTTCCAATGTCGAGTTAATTTTCGTACAATACACGGCATTTTTACGTAACTCTCTAAATAGAGGAAAATAATGGTCGTTATACGTTTATCAAGAGCTGGTGCAAAGAAGCGCCCTTTTTACAATATGGTTGTTACTGATAGTCGCAAGCGTCGCGATGGCGGATACATTGAGCGTATTGGCTATTTCAACCCGGTTGCCCGTGGCCAGGAAGTTCGTCTTCACTTGGAAATGGATAAATTGACTCACTGGAAAAATATTGGTGCGCAACTATCTGACCGAGTAAGCTCTTTAGTTAAAGAATTTGAGAAAACTGCTGCTGAATAACGTGGATAAAAGTACTGACTGGGTAGTTGTTGGTCGTTTTGGACGACCTCATGGTATTAAAGGATTTATTACAATTCATTCTTTTACCGAACCACAGGATAACCTCCTCCGTTATAAAGATTGGCATGCCTTATTAGCAAAGCAATGGCAACCCTTAAAAATACAGCATATTGAAGTTACTAATAAATCGATTCTTGCTCAAGTTGAGGGTTATACGGAGAGAGAGCAAGTTGCCAGCCTGACTAATGTAGAAATAGCCATTAGTCGTACTCAACTTCCTTCATTAACACAAGGCGAATATTATTGGGATCAACTTGTTGGTATGCAGGTAATTAACCAACAGGGTCAAGTTTTCGGTAAGGTCAAAGAAATTATGCCTACTGGAGCTAATGATGTTTTGGTTGTAGAGGGGGAAAAACGGCATTTGATTCCTTATTTACCAGGTCAGTTTGTTATTGAAGTTGATGTTGGCCAAAGGCTTATCCTAGTTGACTGGGATATGGACTTTTAGGACATGATTCATCTTGGTGTTATAAGTCTCATGCCTGAAATGTTTCGTAGCCTTGACTATGGTGTGGTGGGGCGAGCAATTGAGCATAACTTAGCCAAGTTAGATTGCTGGAATCCTCGTGATTGGGCACCGAGACCTTATCGACAGGTGGATGATAAGCCTTATGGCGGTGGACCTGGCATGGTTCTCATGTATGACCCTCTGCATGCAGCTATTTTACATGCTAAAAGTCAAATGCCTGTTTCATGCAAAACTATATTTCTTAGCCCGCAAGGTAAGCGAATTAGTCAAGCTGAGCTCAATGATGTAGCAGCAAACAAAGAATCTTTACTCTTTATAGCCGGGCGTTATGAAGGAATTGATGAGCGGATTATTTATCAGCATGTTGATGAAGAATGGTCCTTAGGTGATTTTGTTTTAAGCGGTGGTGAATTAGCAGCGATGGTGTTTATCGATGCGATTATACGCTTAATTCCTGGCAGCCTTGGACATTTGGGTTCTGCCGAGCAAGATTCATTTATGAACGGCTTGCTCGATTGTCCGCACTACACCAGGCCAGCAACAATTAACGGGATGGGAGTGCCAGAAGTTTTATTAGGTGGTAACCACCGAGAGATTGAATGTTGGCGTAGAAAACAGATGCTCGGTAAAACCTGGCTGAAGCGCCCAGATTTATTGGAAAAAATTAAGTTAAGTGAAACAGACAAGCAATTGCTTGCCGAATTTAAATGCGAACAGGGTAATACCTAATTTCATTTTGTACCTTTGTTTTAGTAAAGACTTTGCTACGGATAGGATTAAGGAATACCCACTTGAGGAGTGACCATGAGCAAAATTATCGATCAGTTAAATGCAGAGCAAATGCAAGGAAAAGAAATTCCTGTGTTTAGTTCAGGTGATACCGTTTTAGTACAAGTAAAAGTGAAAGAAGGCGCTCGTGAGCGTTTACAGGCTTTTGAAGGGGTTGTAATAGCCAAACGTAACCGAGGTTTAAACTCTGCCTTCACAGTACGCAAAATATCTCATGGCGTGGGTGTTGAGCGTGTTTTCCAAACTTACAGCCCTATCGTTGACAGCATTACTGTTAAACGCCGTGGTGATGTGCGTCGTGCTAAATTATATTATCTGCGTGATCTTGCAGGCCGTGCAGCTCGAATTAAAGAAAAGTTAACGACTAAAAAAGAAAGTTAATGCAAGAATGTAAAATGCTCTTCGTATCTGCGTTCAATACACCAGCTGGCTGGCTTGAAATTCACTACGACGAGCATTTTATTCATCGCGCTATTTTCACTCATACCCCAACCCAGGCTTTAGAGAAAACCAAGCTAGCGGATTTAATTAATCAAGAATTAACTAACTATTTTTTAAACCCTCATCATCGCTTTCAGCTCTCGCTTAAACCTCAAGGTACAACCTATCAACAACGTGTCTGGAATGCCATGCTAGTTATTCCAGTGGGGCGTACTGTCACTTATGGCGATCTTGCTAAAACCTTGCAATCAAGCCCAAGAGCTGTCGGCCAGGCTTGTAAAGCAAATCCTTTAGCTTTATTTATTCCCTGCCATCGTGTAGTTGGGAAAACTAATCAGGGCGGCTACATGGGTCGAGCTGATGCTCTATGTTTTAAAACCAGTCTTCTAGAACATGAAAGCTAATTCAAAATAATCCTCATTTTTTTTATTTGTAAAATTCACTTTAATTACGCTTTGAAGCTCAAAACTTACAATTGCAGCCCTTCTGACTTTCTTACAGGCCTAGCTGTGATTCATAGATTGTATATTCAGGGTTACATCATTAAATAAATACTTTTATAAATAATATTGATGTAAATAAATTCGCTTTTGATTTATTTGTAACGGCTTTTGCACCTGGGAATGTTCATTTACTGGATTAGTATTTCTCACCTGACCTTACATTTATTCATCATTTCGTTCCAAAGAATTTTCTTTACTTGATTAAAAAGTGCCATTGCCCAAAATACAGAAAAAATATCGCGACCTGAAAAGTGAAATACTTGATGTCTGATAGAAAATAATTCAATTGCAATTCATGAAAAAAACAAATGCATTTTTTATCCCAGATAATTAGAAGATTACTTTAAATATCATCAAATTTATAAATTGCCGAACAGCAAAGTTAAAGGTTGTCAGATGTGGTTTAAGCAAGATAATCCCAAATAAATCGGGAACGCTCAATGTTAAAAAATCGTTTTTTATAGCAAAATTTAGTCTTGAGAAGGTCGCTTTTTAAAGCTGAATTCATCAAACCCCTTTTTTTGCAAAAGAGATTTATCATTAACAGAAATCATCTTACTTTCATTAACCGTTAAAATACCGGAGAGATACATGTCCAACTCCTGAAAAGCGGAATAAGCATCGATTACTTTATAAAAATTAAAACCTTTGAGCTGGCAATTTATATCCACTTGATAGCGAGCTGCGCTTTTATATTGAGGCCAGGAATAATCATCTTTCTCACTAACTCCATCGTAACAAACAGCGATTGCAATACCCTCTTCAATCAGTTGGTTTAAATATTTGGGGGAAGCTTGATTTTCAAGCCATTGTTGAACATCTTTTAAGTTAGATGAGGAATACCATTCTGAGTTTTTTCTTTTATAAGCTTGCATATAGGGTAAAAATTGAGGGTCTCTTTTTAAAAATACCTTATGACTATCACAGTAAGCTTGATATTCATCAAAAGAATATAGATTAACTGTGTCACCTAATTTTTTTTCGCCTTGGTATTTATCAATACTAATTCCATAATACAGCTTGCCACAAAATGCGATTACATAAGGTTTAAAATAATAGTGAAACTTTGATTGTTCATGCATTCTCGTTCCGGGGTAAGGATATGTACTTTCTTCTAATTGAGGAATTAAAAAAGAAAGTGCATCTTTTAGCTCACCTACATTAATTCGATGTAAATCTCTTTTATAAAGACGCTCCTCATCTTGACCATGCACAAGAACTTTATCGTAATAATCTTGGAATTTTGAAATAATTTTCATTGAATAAACATCTCATATATCTCAAACAACAATCGCGTCATCTATACGCTGTTTAGGAGAAAACAGGATTCAAAACCAGGTACCTTATTTAATTAAATAATAGATACCGTATCTAAACCTCTTTTAATTTCCTTCTTTTCGCTAGCGTCTTCAGATTTGAAAATATTAACGTACTCAACATCCCCTTCCTTTAAATCTGATTCATTCAGTTTTATTCTCAAAGGTAATTTCTGATTAAATCGGTTATAAGTTCCTTCCACTAACTCATCCATTGAATGAAAAACCTCATTGGTAGTATGCACGGGATCAGCATAGACAACGCTTTTCATAGCTCTAAGAGGATACAAGGCTTCGCCTATTCTTCGGTATAAATCATGAAAAAAAGCAAATCCCTTATGCAAAAAATGACCAGAATGTAAATCTGCAAAAGCCGTCGTCCTTCCGATTAGCATCGTCGCTATTAAGGCTATTGCCTTAAATGGACTGGCTACAACGTTAACAAAGACATAAAGCGAATTGGAAGCCACATTGAAAATTCTCGTAATATCTTTAGACGTTTTATTTAATAGGGCTTCGCCTGCACGTTTTGTTGGCTCTTTCCACCTTGGATTATTATTGGCCCAGGCTGCAGAAGTCAGAACCAGGGAAAATACCAACCTGAAAAGTGCAGGTATATATCCTAAGGGGACTGAAAATATTTGATAAGCGATAGATCTTTCTTTTTCAGGATGAATCAATTTCTTTAAAGATCGCGCTTGTTCAACTGAAAAAATTTCCTCAATTTGTCTTTCGATTTCAAACTGAGTATCAGGCTCGAGTTTAGTTAAACAGCTTGCATTTTTACAAAGCCATTGCACGATATCCAGACGTTGCATCATTGTGCCAACTTCTTTCATTATCACGGGATCTTTTTGTAAATAATTCCAAATTTTGGTCAATTTTTCAAAATCATAAGGTCTTTCGATGCTATGTACCTTACCATTTTCATCGGAGACTAAAATTAAAATAACGCCTGCCCCAAATTTGACTCCAATAACGGGGTAATTGAGAACGTCACTCGACCCTAATTCAGCTCGAATGTACTCCCCAATTCCAGGAACATTTGCAATTGCATAGCCTATTCCATAGGCAGCAGCAAAACAAAAAGCACTGGTTACCGGATCTTCCAATAAAGTGGTTGCCAATGAGACAGCGCCGCTACTTGGTCCATCCATCAATCCATAGGTCATATGAGAGCCTTGTGCTAGCGTTAAGCTGCCACATATCCATTCGGATAAAGGAGTTGAGCCAACTAATTCTGAAAAACTTTTAAAGCCATGAACAAATTGAGTTCCAAAAAAAGTTTTTCCAATTAATGGGAAAAAAATACTAACGCCGCCCACTGCAAAAGCACTGGAATAGATAAGAGCACCGACGGGATCTTTTGCAAACAGATTGTGAGTAAAATGTCCGGTAAAACCGCCAATGCCTTGCACCATCGCCGTTAATAGATCATGCTCTTCGCCATAACTAAGATGATAGTCAGCTTCCGCTAACCTTAAATTTTCCTCATCATTGGCAGCTTCCAAGGGCAATATTCCAAGTTCATCTTTAATTTTTTGTTCTTCGGACTGAATGATTTTAATCTGATTATTCGCTTCACTAAAGCTGGTTTTGTAAGCAGGTAGAGGCTTGCTTGAGGCCCAATCGTCTTGAAGATCAATTTGTAGATATAGTGTAAATTGCTGGCCAAAATTTCTAATTCCAATAAAAATATCTTTCAATACGATGCCAATTTTTTGCATAAAATGCCAGGCTTTCATCCACAAAGGATAGTCGGGTTTGGACTTTCTAATTAATTCAGAGGCATAAAGTTTAAATTCCCTATCTTCACCTTCCCAAGGCCTGGTAGAAAAAAAGATTCCTTTAAACCAATTTGAAATATAATTACCCAATGCTGCAGTGAAATTACGATGGGTATTCCATTTCGTTGCAAAAATTTTGCTTAGCGGCGCAGAGCTGGGTGCTTTTGGATTCGATTGGTTGATAACCACCGGATTTGCCCAGTCAGAGGTATAGTCTACGGCATCCCACCCCTCTATAAAGCTAATAGCCATCAGCGCTTGTCTTTCCTGTGCAGGCGATAAGTCATCTTCGGAAAAATCATAGATTAGAGTTTCATTAGGAGATGCGTATAAACCGTGGTGTTTTCCAATCACCGCATTTCGCAGATCCGGTTTATGTTTATCAATCAAATCGCGGGCATCTTCGATATAGGCATTCATTTCGCCGCGAGATAAGGCGCCGATAGCAAAAACTATATCCTGATTTAATCCTTGAAATTGATAGAGATTTCTGTGCATTTGACGCTTCACAAATTCCAGGATGGATCGATTACCGCGAGCTCGGTTTGCTTCGCGAGTTGAATCCAGATTATTTAATTCTTCCCAATATTCATCAGCATGTTTAATGTCCTGGTCAATATCGGCAATCAACTTGTTAGGCAGCTCCGCATAGTTCATTCCTTTGTAAGGATTTCCATTAGCATCAAAACCTTCTTTTTCCAAATGCAAATTTGAAAATTTTGAGGCTATGCTTTTTTTCAATGACTCCAGATTTTCTTTATATTCGTGAAGAGTCGCTTTAAAACGAAGTTTATCAGCGCCTGAATTTACTAAGGATTCAAGCTGCTGCATGACTTCAAAGCGATCTTGATAGACATCTAGCAAGGCGAGTTTTAAGGCTTGAGTATTGGAAATCATCAGATTCGATTCTTTGACGATACGTTCATGGGCAATAACGCGGTAATGTCCAAGTGTCGAAATTACTCTGCCCGTCATAGATTCAGACTTAATAAGGCCCCAGCGAACGCCTTCCTTTAATGTTTTAGCAGTTGTTTCCCATAAAATGGCATGATTGTTTTGATTTTTGCTGATGAAATGAACTTTACCCTTCGAGCTATCAGGAAAACAGGTTTCTTTAGAAAAGGAATCGATTTCCGAAGATTTGGCATTCCAGGGTGTTGCGCCTGGCGCTGGCGCTTGTAGTGATAAATCGGTTGCTTTACCCAAAATAAAAGTATGATATTGTTCTTGATAATATTTTTTATAAATTTCATTAGCATCGTCAATCTTCATAAAGCTCTCATTTTGATTAATTGAGATTTATTATAAAAAATAAAGCTTAAGATAGTATTAGCTCACAGTAAAAACTCAAAGTTTTTTTATTAATCATTTGGAATAATTAACTATCATTTTTCAAGCGCCATTCGCCATCAACAATAATAATTTTCTTGCATAATTCCTTTGTATTTTTTATTTCGATTTTAATAAAATTTTTCATAAATTCATGGTACTTAGAATCAAGCTCGAGGATTTTAGAGGGGGTTAAATCTTTAAGTCTAGGGTGAATTTCCATGATAGTCCTTATTTTTCTCTTAGCTACAATTAATTATAGCCTCTTAAATTAAAGGATTATTTACTCTGAACGATAACCTTTAAAATAGCTAAGAGGTTTAAATCAATGAAAAAAATCATACTCGCGCTTACCTTGGTCTTTTTTTCTGTTAGCTTGGCCTTTGCAAATTGTGATCTCACACGATTCCGTTGGGAATGTGATCTACCAATCAAACCAAAGCCTTCCAGAGCCGCCCATGCGCTGGTGTATTGCGGCAATTCCTATGGTTATCTCACACAACAGCAATACAATATTTTATCCAGATATCATCGCAGAAGCGTCAATATGGTATTGAAAATTAATGATGAATACATTGATAGCCCTTGCGTTCCTGACAAGCGATTTTAGTCAAACAGCTTTTTGATATTTGGAAGAAATTAAATTCTGGTTATAATTACCGGGATTTTCTTTTTTCTGCGCTTGATAATGACTAAAACACAGCTTGAACTTGATGGAATTTTTATTGAAATTGTAAGAAAACCAGTAAAAAACTTAACACTGCGGATTTATTCTCCGGATGGAAGAGTTACTGTCAGTGCCCCATTAAAACTTCGCATGGAACTAATTGAAACACAGATAATCGCCAAACTTGAATGGATACATAAACAGCGTACCCGTTTAAAAACAGACGCAGTCCCGCTTTCAAATTTTGAGTCTGGCGAGATGTATTCTTTTATGGGGAAAAGCTATCCCTTACTTATTCATCAAGCAAAAAGACGAGTAAAAGTTTGTCTTGAAGATGAAACCTTACACTGTTTTCTCCAACCTAACTTAACTCTAAGAGAAAAAGAAGCAGTGCTTGAAGGCTGGTACAGAGAAAAAATGAAAGAGCAATTGCCCGCACTAATTGCCAAATGGGAACCAATTATCGGAGTATCGGTGAGCAACTGGGGCATTAGAGTGATGAAAACGCGCTGGGGTTCCTGTAATCCTCTAAAAAAACGCATCTGGCTTAATTTAAATTTGATAAAAAAACCACTAGCCTGTTTGGAATATGTTCTCGTTCACGAGCTAGTGCATATTCTGGAAGCCAGCCATAATAAACGCTTTTATGCGCTTATGGATAAGTTTTTGCCGCAATGGAGAGTGATTAAAACTCTGCTTTAAGTTGGAACCCCAAATGACCGATATTACTGAAGAAATTTATAGCAAAGGATATCATATTATTGATAATTTCCTGGACAGTTCATCCTTTGCAAAACTCAGAGCAAGAGCTGAGCAAATCCATTCAAAAGGCTATTTTAAAGACGCCAAAATCGGAAATCTTTCAAGCAAAAATCAGCAACCCGCTATAAGAAACGATCGGATTTTTTGGTTAGATGAGCAAACAGATGATGAAGCTCAAACTCTTTATTTTCAAAAAATTCGAGCACTTGCCAAGTCGCTCAACCAGAGCCTTTTTTTAGGTTTAATCGATTTTGAGAGCCATTTTTCGATATATAATCCGGGTTCTTTTTACAAAATGCATGTTGATCAATTTAAAACCGCTCAAGATCGCAAAATTTCCTGCGTTTATTATTTAAACCAAAATTGGCAGGAATCCTTTGCCGGTCATTTAAAGCTCTATAACAAAGACAAAGAACTGCTGGCTAAGGTTCTGCCCGAAGCAAACCGGTTTATTTGTTTTAACTCAGAACTTCCTCATGAGGTTTGTACGACCTTTGCAACTCGCTACTCAATTGCCGGCTGGATGAAAACTCGTTCAGAACACTCTTTTTCTTATTTCAATATTTAACAAAACTGAGCGACTAAAGCTCTGTTTTGCAGCTAAATTTACTTTAGAAGTGTATACTTAGCATTTTTCGCCAAAGTTGATCCTATGTATGCCTTGGAAATTAAGCAGCTGCGCAAAACCTATAAAAATGGGGTTGAGGCACTTAAAGGAATTGATCTAAAGATTAAATCCGGTGATTTTTTTGCACTTTTAGGTGCGAATGGTGCTGGAAAATCGACCACTATTGGCTTAATCACTACTTTGATCAATAAAACCTCCGGGAGCATAGTTATCAATGGCTTTGATCTTGATAAAAACCCCGAACAGGCAAAATCCTGCATAGGTTTAGTCCCTCAGGAAATTAATCTCAATATTTTTGAAACCTGTGAGCAGAATCTATTAAATCAAGCCGGCTATTATGGTATTCCTCGCAAAGAAGCAAGCTTAAGAGCAAATCATTTGTTACAAAAAATGGGATTATGGAAAAAACGTAAATCAATTGTTCGCAGTTTATCTGGAGGGATGAAGCGACGGCTAATGATTGCTCGTGGCTTGATTCATCAACCCAAAATTCTGATTCTGGACGAGCCTACTGCCGGCGTTGATATCGAAATTCGTCGCACAATGTGGGATTTTCTTACAGAAACCAACAAAAATGGAACGACGATTATTTTGACGACACATTATCTTGAGGAAGCTGAACAGCTTTGTAAAAATATTGCCATCATCAATCAGGGATTGATTGTTGAAAACACTTCGATGAAAAAACTTCTGACCAGCTTGAAACACCAGACCTTGGTTTTTAACACCAACGCGCCAATGACTGAATTGCCAATTCTTGAACCCTTCCAAACAGAATTGATTGACTCCAATACCTTTGAGTTGCGAGTGGATAATACCTGCACCCTGAATGATGTTTTCGAAGTGTTAACAAAGAATGGCATTTCAGTTCAAAGCGTGCGCAATAAAACCAATCGCTTGGAAGAACTCTTCTTGGATCTTATTAACCATGGCAATTAAAAATCAAGCTGTAGCACTTTACACCGTAATTAGACGTGAACTAGTTAGAATGTTTCGAATTGCCAGTCAGGTTTTCTTACCACCAGTTATCACCACAGCCCTCTATTTTTTAATTTTCGGAAGTTTAATGGGACAGCGGATAGGCTTAATCGGCGGAGTTGATTATAAGGAATTCATTGCCCCTGGATTAATAATGATGTCAGTTATTACAAACTCTTACGCCAATGTTTCTACTTCTTTATTCTCTGTCCGCTTTCAACGCTCGATTGAGGAAATTTTAATCAGTCCCATGCATGATAGCTTATTGTTGCTGGGCTATGTTTTAGGTGGAGTGCTTCGCGGTTTAATTGTTGCTGTTCTGGTTTTTATAGTGGCCTGTTTTTTTATGAATATGCACGTTTACAATATTGGATTGGCATTTTTGGTTGTTTTTCTGGTTTCAGCTATTTTCGCATTAGCCGGTTTTACTAATGCAATGGTTGCCCGCAATTTTGATGATGTTATGATCATACCGACTTTTGTCCTTGCTCCTCTTACTTATTTAGGCGGGGTATTCTACATAACCTCCATGCTGCCTCCGTTTTGGCAAACTATTTCTCATTTAAACCCCATACTTTATATGGTCAATGCGCTCCGGTACGCAATGATTGGACAGAATGAAGTTGATATATCACACTCCATGATCATAATCTGCGTCACATTGGTAGCCTTGATTTCCTTGAATATGATTTTATTAAAAAAAGGTGTGGGTCTACGTGAGTGATTAGCTATTAAACTGAATAAGGCTGAGTCAAAATTTCTAGAAAATGGCCGTCAGGATCTAAAAAATAACAACCTCGGCCACCATCATTATGACTAATTTGATTCAATTTTTTACGTCCGGGATCAGCCCAAAAAATAAGCGCTTTTTTCTTAATCCGATCAAAAATTAGATCAAATTCTTCTTCACTGACTTGAAATGCAAAATGCCTTGGCTGAATTTCTTTAGAAGTAGTTCTGAAATCAAGGCTGACCTGATTAGCAGTCGAAACCACCATGAAAGGTCCAAAGGGAATTGCTGGTGGAAGACCTAAAAGTTCGGTAAGAAACAAGGCGGAGGCTTTCGCATTTTTAGCTTGAATTATTGTATGGTTTAATTGCACAGCCATTAATTTCTCCATAAATCCTGTATCTTTAATTATAGAGAATTTTTATACAAGAAGAAAAATTTTTATCTTTACCTACTTATCGATACCTAGGAACAGTTTCACTTTGCCACTGTGCAGTATTGTTTTGAGCAGATTGATAAATTTCTGGGAAATCAGATGATAAAGTATCTTGTTTTGCTTGACTTAGAGAACAATGTTTCGCGCCATAATTTGCCAAAAATAAAAGAGGGGTTTTTCTGGTTTTATCAGCTTTTAAAGTTTTGGAAAAGGCAGTTTCACCAAAATCGTCAACAGCATCTACAGAACCAATATTATTTTCCAAATAAAAATCCATTATCAGAGATGAAACTTGAGGATATGTGTCTGCATTTTTGGCAATTTTCTTTAATGCTTTAGGGAATTGACTGGGGTTATTTTGAAGAAAGATTGCTAATACTTCTTGTCCAAAAATCTCAGCCCCGCTATTTAATTCATCAATGATCAACTTCAATTGAACTTTAGTAACCTTTTTTTCTAAAAAACTAAAAAAAATACCTTCATAATCGGGTCCATTATATTGAACTTCCACGGGCATATTTTCCGTATTTGATACCAAATATTGCTTAACAGCTCTTTCTAAGCCATTGAACAGTCTCGATTTGATCATTATTATTTTTTCCATAAACTAGTATCCCATAGGTAAATTTTTGTTCTATTATAATACAATTTTGCTTTCTTGGGAAGCCAATTTAGGATACAAACTGTATTATATATTCCTTAATTGCATTTGATGTACATCTTGAGGGTTATCCATAATCACCCTTTCTTTTAGAATTTTATGAATTTTGAAACACTCTAATTTAAAATGAGAAGAAAATATATCGCAGTTTGGGCTAATTATTAATGGTGAGCCTAAGTTTAATTGGACGTTTAAATGGGCCAATATTTGAGGATAATCTTTTAGAACATCCAAGAAAAATCTTAAATAGGAACGATTTTCGCATTTGTGCATATTGGTCAAACTGGAACTCATATCGCCAGCAAAATATTTCTGTAATTGAGCCATAATTTCCAGAAGAGAAAATTGCATTTCACAAAGCGTTTTTAATCTATTCAGAACCGCTATATCTGGTGATTCATTAGCTAAAAATCCCAAATCATAGGTACTATTTTGCTTGTGGTATTGAATACAATTATCAATTGATTCAGAGATAATTTGCTTGAGAATATCTACTTCTGAAGACGTTTTTTTATAATCTAAAATTTGAGGTTTTTTACATAAATAGCTCATGCATAACGGCATATAAATAATTTCAAAATAGCTTAGATATTCTTTCCAGGTTTCCTCTCTAATATTCCAAAATTCAGCATCAAACAGTCCTAGCGTTTTAAAATATAAATGATATAAAGGCGGCAATTTTAGATATTCTAACCCTTGATAAGTAGGATAATCAGGTAATAAGTCGATGCATTTTATCAAGGGAATTATAATTTCATTTATGCTGTGAAATCCTGCGCCAACAATATAAGCAACTACTGCTAAACTATAGGCCTGAATTGTTTCAATATCCTCAGGATTCACGAGTAAAAACATCATGTTCATAAATAGGGAAGTCATCCCAGAAGGACCTGTTATATAAGGGCAATCATTGTTAAGAGCAGTTAAATAATAGATGGAATTTTCATCCGCATCCTGGGCCTGCGCATCAGCACACCATAATTGGTCAGGAATAAAACTTAAACCTTCAGAATGAGCTGATTGATTAAGTTTCATCAAGCCTAACTGGTTGGTATTTAAATGAGTTTTGCGAGGACCTTTTCTCCCCCTGTTAACACCTTGAGTATAAAGATCATCACCATAAAATAATTGAGAGGTTATAAAGGTTCGAAGTGCTACAGCGTCTTCTTTAGCAGCCATCCGCTGATAAGAAAATGGCTCATCTTTATCATTGATTCCAGCTATTTTTACATAATTATTTAATATTTTTTGAAATAGACCCGTTGGGGCGTGCACTGGCAAATTTTTTAAAGGTAAAGGTCCTATCACCGCACGAGAAAACATAAAGGATATGAATTGAATTCTGATAAAATCCTGTGGATTATTTTCTTTTAAAATTCCAATAACTTTTTCAAGTGTTGGTGTCTCTTTTAATGTACCGAATAATATATCAGAGCCTTCCAATTCCCTCAAAAAAAAGTCTAAAACTTCTTTGTATTTAGGCTCATCATGGTCACAATAATCTTCAATAACTTTAATTATTGCAATGGAAACATTGTGAACCGCTTCCATCATTTTTTGGGTAGGTGATTTAATAATTTGGCAGGCCAATTCAGATTCAAAACGCCTGGCTAAAATATTATTATCATTAGTAATATTATTTTCAATTCTATCCAGGCTATCCTTTAACAATTCCAGCTTTTTTTGATCCTTTGAGTTTAAGCCAGTAATTTCAGATAATTTTTCCACGATAACCGATACATTTTGCTCATGATTTTCATAGGATAATTTAAAAAATTCGATACATTTTTTAAGTAAAAAAACCAATTCGCCATTATAGTTTTTACACCATTTTGAAAGCAAATAAATACAATAAGTGTAAGCTTCAGGTTTTGAATAAAAAGTCATCTCTGAAGATGCATAATGCATTTTCATTTTTTTCGAGATTGGAGTAAATTTTTCGTTTAGATTAGTCCCTTCTCGCTTTAACTTTGCTTTGATATCCGAATTAGATAACATAAATTATTTCCATCCAGCAAACATCACATCTGATCCAATATCTGTTGAAGAATCGTTAGTATTATCCACATTTTCCATATCATTAATAGTTGCATGTTTGATGGTTAAATGAATGATATTTCTTTGCTCTTCAAATTCCGGTGAACAGGCGTCCATTTTCGGGTCTACGGAAACCGTTTTTTCAAAATTCATTGCCAAATTCAAATAAGACAGAAAAGTTGGTTTTTCTTTCAATGAATTCAGAAGAAAACCCAAAAATGATTGCTGCATTTTTTTGGATACATTCATGTTGTTTTCATTATAAAAACTACCAACACAATAGGCTTGAATATGCCTGAAAATTGAAGTGACAGTGTTTTGTTGCTGACATACATCCTTGAGAATTGAAAGCGCTATAGTTTGCTGATCAACTGACCCTGCGAAAAAGCCATAGCCGATTTGAGTTGTATAATTCGTTAGGCAAGAGTTAATTGAATTACTAACGATTGAAATCATCTCAGTTGCCTCATGGGAGGTTGTAGATTGTTCACTCAGCTGAGTCCCCTGACAATGTTTTCTCATCGCTAAAGGCATATAAATGTTTGTAAAATAGGCAAGATGATTTTTCCAAATTTCTCTATGAATTTCGGTAAATTCCTCGTCAAATTCCATCAACGCTTCAAAGTATAGATTATAAAGAGGCGCTCCCTTTATAAAGTCAAAGCCATCCTGAATTGTATAATTTGGCAACAAATCGAGGCATTTGACCATAGGTATGAGCACTTCTTTAATACTATGATAGCCCGCGCCGACAATGTAGGTCATTACACCCAGGCTGTAGGATAAAATCGATTCGGGATCTTTAGGATTGGTGAGTAGAAAGAACATATTCATAAACAAGGAAGTCATGCCTGAAGGCCCGGTAATATAAGGGCAATCAGTATTCAGGGCTGAGGTATAATGTATTGAGCTGTAATCAGCTTTTTGAGTCTTACAATCTGCATACCAGGATTGTCCAGGCAAGTTTACTAATCCTTTGAAGTGTGCGGAATGCTCAAATTTCATCAAGCCGATCTGATTGGTTTTTAAATTGATATTGGGAACTCCCTTTCGGCCTCTTGAAGTTTCAATGGTAAAAATATCATCTTTATAAATAAGAACATCACTTATATGACCGCGAAAACGAGTACCCTGCTCCTTGCCATCTGAATCCTTATTTGCAGCCATTCTCAAATAAAAATTTAAAGGACTTTCTTCTAATTCATCTAAATGTTCTTGATAGTTTTGCAATATTTCTAAAAATACACCTGAGGGTTCATGATGTGGCAAATTATTTAAAGGCAATTTCCTTAAAGCAACCTGTGCAAATTTAAAGGAAATGTGTTGGATTTTGACAAAATTATTGACGTCATTTTCGGACAAAATTGCAATTATTTCTTCGATACTAAGCTTTGTTTTTGTAGCTCCAAATAAAATATCAGAATCAACCGTTTTTTCGAGAAATTCCTGAATGATTTGATTTTCTGCTGAACTAGGTTTATGGGATTGATATTCATTTAAAATGTTAACAATCGCATCAGAAACTTGCTTAATCGCCTCCATCATTTTTTTGGTTGGTTTTTGTATAACTTGACATGCAAAATCAGATTCAAAACGTCTTGGTAAAATGTCATCATCACCAATTTTTGGTGTGGCAATGTTGTCAAAAGAATGAATTAAAATTACAAGCAACGCTTGATGAGGGCTTAAAAGCTTACCGTTCTCTTTGAGTCTTTCAAGCAAGATTTTTACCCTACTGACATCCTGGACATGATTTTCATAAGCAATTCTGATAGCAGAAATTACTTCTTTTAATTCGTTGGTTTCCTTATAGCAATTTAACCATTGATTAAGCAGCATAATCATATAGGTATAGGCTTCAGGCTTGGACTTGAAGCTTTCTGGAACTCGTTGTAATTGAGTCATTCTTAGCAAAAAGCTAACTCTTACTTCCCCTCTATTTGACTTTAATCCATCGATACAAAGTTTAATTTCTTTGTGCAAAGGAAGTAAATATTTATGGTCTTTAGTTAGGGTGCGAACAAAAACAAGTTGATTAAAAGAATAGAAAATTTCTTCAAAAGTATGGCCAAGCGCATAAAGGTCGGATTCAGTAGTGTAATCAAGAAAATCATTTTCATTATCTAATTCCGGCGCTAGATAAGGGCCAGTGCCCCAAGAGGTTGGCTTCGGATTTTTATCAGAGGAACTTGACCCAAAATCAACTAAATGGCACTGATTATCTGCATCGATCATAATATTTGCAGGTTTAATATCCCGATGGATTAGACCTAGATCAATAAAAGCCTTAACTTGGCAACTGGCGGAGTTAAAAAGTCCAAAAGTTTTCAAAAAATCCTTAATCTCTGGCTTGGCAGGGATTTGATATTTGTATTTCTCCAAGTCTATTCCTTTGACAAAGGAGGTGACAAGATAATGAATTTCAGTCTTTTTACAAATGACCTTACCTTGTAAACGACCAACGCCGGCCAGCGTTTCAACTTCATTTTGATATTCAGGAAGGCTTTCTTCATCAATTTTAAACGTTTTAATAAAATAGGTTTGACCATTATCCAAGGCATAAGATTTATATTGGGAACTATAATGTTTTCCACCACCATTTATTTGATTTTCCAGAGGGACAACAATTGCTCTTTTCTCATCATTTTCTTCTGAATTAATGAATAAAATATGGCAATTTATTCCATATTTTGTGTTCATTTCTTCTGCTGAAATAAGGCTATTTTCTTTGTAATTTTTTATGAACTCTATAACATCTTTATTTTTCAAAATGGCAAGTAATATTGTTAATTCCTTTTCATCAATATTGGGTAAGCATTTTAATTCAATTACCGTCAAAATTTTCATAATAACAACCCAATAAACAGCGCTAAGGGTTCTATTATAAAAAACTATTATTAAGAGGGTATTAAGTACAAATTAAGGAATTATTAAGAACTTTGTTGGAATTGAAAAATTTACAGCGGATAAATATCTGCCATGCCCCGGGGCGGGCATGACAGTGAGCAGTATTAAATTTCTAATTGTATTTGTGATTTTATAATCGACCTATCCATCATAATAGTCACAGCTTTGTGTTGCTCTTCGGACTCAGGAAACTGATAATTTTCTGGTAGGTTTTCTTTTTGGAAAACAAGCACTTGTTTACGGTGACCGTCTGGTTCACTAATTGGGCTGTTGCCTCGTGTGAAGAAGCGCACAACTGGTAATTCAGTTCCGTCATCCAAACTTTCTAATTGGTAACGGAAATCTTGATTTAAAGTGGCCAGTTTTGCTATTAAATCATGAGAATAATTTGAAGCGTCCATCTCAGAGAACATTTCAAAACCATCGTTAAGTTCTATCAAGATTTCTAATTTTTCCCTGCCCTCTTTATCCGAGTAGGTGTAAAAAGCTTTTTTCAATACCTCTCCCTGAATATCAAGATCAGCAATAGCTCTTTCCAGTTCTGTAAAGGCTAGATTCGAACCATTATATACGACCGTAGATTCACGCCCCCAAACGAACATAAGCGGTAAATTGATCCTAGGCTTGTGGAAAATACCATATTTTGCCAATAGTGCTTGCACATCGCTTGCTGCATACAGTCTGCCTTTATCGCCTAAATCATAACGGACTCGCGGAGATGAGCGATCATTGCGTGTAGTTGTAAAAACAAGTGAGTCCTTGTTTTCCGGCTTTTCCTCTGAACCATCCAAACATTCAACGTGATAGTTCCAGGTATCGTAATGGAAAACCATGGGCAAGCCTTTATTTTCGCCATAAAGTTCACGAGCAAGACCTGGATTTTTTTCAATTGCCTGGCGAACTATCATCTCATCTTCGGTTTCAACGCCGAGATTAATATCCAAATCAGAAGCGCCATAAGATGAATAAATTTGGGTAAATCCATCTTTTTTCAGCACATCGCGCATCGCTTCCGAAATAGCTTGACCGCCCACTACACCAATAACCGAAAATTCATCAAGGCTATGCCCGCTTTTTTTAGCATAATCAGCTAAATCTTTAAGAAAAGGCGGATAACCAGCAATGACCATTAACGCTCGTTCTTTATTTATAGTATTAGCAATCGCTTTGATGCTGCTTTTGTGGTGATTAATAAAATCGTTCTGGGTCTGATTTAAGGCAGGATTAGCCATTTGCATTTTTAAGGCATCTTCCAAGGCCAAATTTCTATCTTTAAGAACTGCTTTGATTGCTGCATCAACAATTAAGACAACCAATTTTTTGCCATTTAAGGTCCATGAATTTTTTTGCGCGTATTTTTCTACTTCCAATCCAAGTTGGTGTTTATCATCCTTTGAAATACGTAATAATTCCGCAAGAATCTTTTCCTTGTTAGGTCCAACCGCGAAGACGGATCCTGTCTCTCGCATTAATTCATAGCTAGTTAACCCGGTTGCCCAAGGGCCTAAGGCAAAGGCATTGATATAACTAATTCGACGATCGCCATAATGAAGTTTCGCAGCTAGTGCGAGCGATTTTTTAACGGTATCCAGTTCAGCTTCACCACGCACCCAAACGGTGGCCGGACCTGTTGTTCCAGTGGAAGTATCAGTTTTATAAACAGGCGGATATTTTCCATGCAAATGTGTATCGGCATCATGCGCTTGTGGAGAAATATAATTCTTTTTTGTGGTCAAAGGCAGATCAGAGAAAGTGGTTTTCGCTACATTCATGCCATTGAAGGTTGTTAAGTGTTCTTTATAGGCTGGAACATGCTCATAAGCTTCGTGAAAGCGTTTTTTTGCTAAAATTTCGCCAGTTTCAAGAATTTGTTGCTCCGTTCCAAAAAATAAGAAGCGGCCTTTGATCAGGTCGATGCTTCGTATTGTCAGCTGATAAAGCCAACTGAAAAAAGAACCTTTAAAAAAATCACTAATCGGATCTGACCAGTGATTGATAACGCGTTGATTATGTTGGCCGGCATGGCGTAAATGTTCGCCAGCAGCGCTTTGCTTGAATTTTTCCTCCAGACTCGGTTGGTTTAAATCCGTTTTCCATAACTTGGCTTTCAACTTATTAACAAGAACTGCATCTAAATCGTCTTTATTGGCATCAGCTCTGAGATATTTAACTAAAGAGCTACGATTAACATAAAATAATTTATTTTCTTTTTCACCGTTTTCGAGAATTTGAGCTGCTTCAATTGCAATTACATTGTAGAAAAGTGGTGCAAGCGAGGAACTGTGTAAGGTCACGCCATTCTTACCTAATTCATTGCGTGGATTGGTTTCGCCTTGCTGAAATAAGAGGCGTTCGCCGTACTCCGGATGATTAAAGACAATAACGGGAGAGTCGATTTTATAGTGTAGCATGTTGAGTCCTCTAGTTAATTTGGTGAATAAATTAACAGATGAATATTAACTGAGTATTAACAAAATTGACCTAACTTTCTTTCAACTGCAGTTTTCTATAAAATAAAATTTATAAAGCGCCTTAATTTATTACAGGAACGGGATGATAACTGCCTACTTGAGTAAAAAAATTCTAGAAAGCCATGTAATTGATAACTCCAACTCTTCTTTATTAAATGAAGCAGTTTGGATTGATTTGTTGATGCCAACTCGAGAAGAAGAACTACAATTAGAGAAACAATTGAGTTTAAATATTCCAACGCGTGAAGAAATGCAGGAAATTGAGCTATCAAGTCGTTTATATAAAAACAAGGAAGCCTTATTTATGACCGCTTCTATGATTGCTCATTCACAATCTCCTGATCCTTTGCAAGATGTTATCACTTTCGTGCTGACTAAAACCCAGTTGATAACCATTCGTTATATTGAACCTCAATCTTTTAAATTATGCGTTTCCCAGTTAAGTAAACTGGATTTTATTCATAATGATGCCGCAACAATTCTAATTGAATTGTTGGAAGCGACAGTGGATCGTCTGGCCGATATTTTGGAAAATGTTACCCATAATTTGGAAAAATTTTCGAAAAATATATTTAATATTAACCAATCCGCTGAAAAATTAAATTATCAAAACATGATTCAAACGCTTGGTTTTAATGCCGATTTAAATACCAAAGTTCGCGAATGCTTAGTCACTTTTAGTCGCTTAATTCCTTTTTTTGGTCAATCAGCAGGTGCTCAACTTGATAGCGCAAGGCAAACTCGGCTAAGCACCGTGAGTAAAGATGTCGGCTCTTTGAGTGATCACTCCAGTTTTATATCTAACAAGGTAAATTTTTTACTGGACGCAACATTAGGAATGATTAATATCGAGCAGAATGCGATCATCAAGATTTTTTCTGTCGCCGCAGTCATTTTTCTACCGCCGACTTTAATTGCTAGTATTTATGGGATGAATTTCAATGTGATGCCGGAATTGTCTTATAAATGGGGATATTTAATGGCGCTAGGATTAATGTTTTTGTCTGCCTTGATTCCCTACAAGTTTTTTAAACGTAAAAAGTGGTTGTAAAACAGGGTCTGTTAAATCGACAGACCCTGATGCTTTAAACTCCTGGAGCTGGTGGTGTAGCGGCACCAAAGAAACTAAAAATCAGTAGGACAACAAAGATAACAATAAAGATGAAAAATAAGATTTTTGCAATATCTACCGCAGTTGAGGCAACCCCTCTAAAACCAAAAGCACCCGCGATTAATGCGATTACCAAGAAAATTATAGCCCATGTTAACATTCTAAACTCCTTTTAGTTCAAACGATCCTTTTCATCTAAGCATGAACATTAGGCTTTGTAAACTATCATTCTCTCGGATCCTTTTGAGTAAAGCCCAACGCTTTCAATCGATCTTCAATATCGGGATGGGTAGCAAAGGCATTCGTTAGGCTCATCGAGCCAATTGTGGAAGGGTCAAATAAATAGGAAGCTTGTCTTAACTGCTCATGAGCTGTGTTGCTGTATTCATTTATATATTTTTCAGCATGGACTGCATTATCTTGAGAAATTTTTAGTAAAGCTCTGGCCATTGGCTCATTATCGCGCATAAGCTCGACCGCCCCGGAATCGGCCATGTATTCTCTTGTTCGGCTTAAAAAGAGGGCGAGAACTAGTGTTATCACAGGTAAAACATAGCGCAATATTATAATAACCGTTGCCAGTTGATTATTTCCGCGCCTCTCGCCATTCGAATTTCTTCCAAAAAGCACTGAATAGAAAAGGACATCAACTACAATCAATAAAATATTGGAAAGAACCGCAACCATTAATGTTAATTTAATATCATGGTGTCTTATATGACT
Source organism: Tatlockia sp. (assembly GCA_013697955.1). Lineage (GTDB taxonomy): Bacteria > Pseudomonadota > Gammaproteobacteria > Legionellales > Legionellaceae > Tatlockia. The sequence continues at coordinate 30,367 of JACCVV010000086.1, forward strand.
TAATTCATGTGCCATAACGGCTTGCATTTCAGCTCGATCCAATTTTTCCATTAAACCTCGGGTTATCGCCACCATAGCCGATTTTTCAGAATAGCCGCTTGCAAAAGCATTCATGTAATCGGCTTCGATAATAAAAACTTTCGGCATAAAGTTCAAACCGGCTGCAACTTTCATTTCTTCAATAACATTATAAAGTTGCCGTTCCTGTAAACTTTGTGCCGTTTCTGGTGTTACTTCCCGGGAATCGGTGCCTAACAACATAATTTTATCGTATAAAGAATAAGTTATTACTAAAGAAATTCCCGCGAAGGCTGCCATTAAAATGGTTGCAATCGGCATTAATTTGAAAGTAAGAAGTGCAGTCAGAATAGTTGTGAGTGGAACCTGAGGATATTGTGAGGTGATTATGAATGAATCTACAATTAACCCAACTGCCACATAAATTGCAATGAAGAGCGCAATAACCCAGCGGGTCTTGCGCTCATTGCGTTTAAGTTGCTCACGCCAATTGCCTGTAGATGCATGATAGTCACTTAGTGCCATCTTCTACTCAGAATTTAACAGTGTAGTCTTCACGTGCCTTAATTTGTTCCTCAGGCAGTGACCAATATTCATATATCTTATCTAATTTATCGCGGAAGAAGCCCACTATCATTGATTCAAAAAAGGATTTCTTTTTCGCTTCATAGCGTTCAACACTGTCGTTATAAGCCTGTTTTGAGTAGGCTAATTTATTTTCTGTGTTAACGATTTCTTCCTGTAATTGCAACACATTTTGATTGGCTTTTAGATCAGGATATTGTTCAAAAACGACATTTAAGCCAGAGGCAATCTGCGAAATGCCATTTTCTGCAGCTATACGCTCTTTTTCATCGCCGGCAGCCTTGGCAGCTTGAGCCTGGTTACGCAAAGCAACTACATCTTTCAATGTTGTTTTTTCATAATCCATATACTGTTTTACCGCTGCGATTAGGGACTCGAAAACTTTAAAGCGTCTGTCCAATTGAATATCAATTTGTTTCTTATTGTTATTAATCGCTTCAATATAACTAATCAAACTATTATAAATACCGACACCCCAAAAGAGAGCAATAGCGGCAATAACTAAAATAATGATTAATAAGGTACCCATTTTTCATTCCTATATTATTAATCTACCCCTAAGGTATAGCCCTAAAAGGGTGTAAAAATCAAATCTGGCACAAGGTTTTCTAGTCCCGGAGAGGATTGGAGACATTTAAATTTTATCGATGGCAGGCCATAAATGATAAAAATGATGAACCGGACCATTGCCATGGCCAATTTTTTCATCTTTCGCTGCGATTATCGCATTGGAAATATATTTTTTTGCGAGTTCACAAGCTTTTGCTAAGTTAAGACCTAAAGCCAGTCCTGATGCGATAGCAGCTGATAGGGTGCAGCCGGTGCCGTGTGTGTTTTTAGATTGAATTTTCAAACTATCGAACCAAAATGAAAGACCATTTTTATCCAATAAAAGATCATTTGAATGATCAGCAGCTAAATGGCCTCCTTTTAAAAGAACAGCGCAAGGCCCTAGTTTGAGCAATTCCTCAGCCACAAAAGGCATTTCTTCTGCTGATATAGAGGTTGAGCGGCTAAGGAGAGCCTGCGCTTCAGGTAAATTCGGCGTGATTATAGTGGCTAAAGGAATGAGCGAGCTTTTTAAAACCTCCAAGGCCTCAGGAAGTAATAAAGAATCGCCGCTTTTTGCTAAAAGAACTGGATCAAGCACAATTGGAATTCCGGCCGCGTGTTTTTTAAGATAAGAGGCCACCAGTTGCACAATTTCTGCTTTGAAAAGCATCCCTATTTTAATGCTATCGGGTCTTATATCTGAAAAAATAGCTTCTAATTGGTCTTCAATTGCATTTAAAGGCAATTCATAACAAGATTTAACGCCCCTAGTATTTTGTATAGGCAGAGCAGTTAATACCGTCATACCATAACAGCCAAAGGCTGAAAAGGTTTTTAAATCAGCCTGAATTCCTGCGCCTCCGGAGCCGTCAAAGCCGGCTATCGATAGGGTTTTAGATTGCATGCTCATTAACTATTCCTTTCTTGACTTGCTGCTTCAAATTGCTTAAATAATTTCCAGTCAGGTTTATACAATGAATCAATAAAAAATTGCCTGAAAGAGCCTGGTTCTTTTGTTTTTTCAGAACTTTGTTGGCCGCAAAGGCCAAAGTAAGCCGTTGCCAATATTGCGGCTTTATAAGAAGAAACCTTTAGAGTGGCGAAGGCAGCCATATGGCCTGTTAGCGCACAGCCCATTCCAGTTATTAGAGGCATTAAAGGAGAGCCAAAAGGCAAATTTGTCTCCTCACAACCGTCGGTAATGAAATCAACTGAACCACTTACTGCAACCACTTTTTGCAGACTTTGCGCATACTTTTTTGCAGTCCCACTCGCTTGAGATACCAAATGAGTCGCTTCAACGCCGTTGGTCTTATTGTCTTCATTTGCCAAGGCTAAAATTTCTGAAGCATTGCAGCGAAGGATTGTTGTAAAAGGAACTAGTAATTTGGCTGAATCCGTTCTTAGCCGACTTGCGCCTGCCCCAACCGGATCCAAAACAAGAGGCTTGGAATATAACTGCGCCAATTGCGCTACACTTAAAGCCCGTTCAGAAAATGCTTGATTAAGGGTTCCAATATTGATGTAAACCGCATGGCTTATGCTAACCAATTCCTCAAGCTCTTGTACGGATTCTGACATTAGAGGAGCTGCGCCCAAGGCTAATAGACTATTGGCAACGAAGTCCATGGTTACATTATTGGTTAAACATAAGACTAGAGGTTTGACTTCTCGCAAGGAAATTAAGGCATTTTCTAATTCGTTGACTAATTCCACTGGTTAATTTCTCTCTTTCACTGAAGCGCTATCAATTAGCTTACGTAATTTTAAAGTCATTTCGGAGGGATCTGAGGCCTCATGTAATACCCCAATAACAGCCACTCCCCTAGCACCAGCAGCCATCACCTCTTCAACATTACCTAAATTAATTCCGCCGATAGCAATTAACGGATGAACAGCGCGTTCGGCTAAAGATTTAAGTCCTTCGAGTCCCCAAAATCTGCGAAGATTGGTTTTATTGGCTGAGGGAAAAACGGCAGAGGCCGCCATATAGTTGATCTCGCAAACATTGGCGCGCTCTAAATCATCTTCAGTTTCTATAGATAAACCTAAATATTTGTCCTTTCCGAAACGCTGTCTGGCGATTAGAGGTGAACCATCAGTTTGGCCTAAATGAAGACCCTGAGCATTGATCTCTAAAGCAAGTTCAAGGTTATCATTAATAATTAAAGGAATATCATAGCGATTCAATAGGGTTTTTAATTGGAGAGCAAAAACGAGTAAATCGGTAGGACTTGACTCTTTTTCACGTAATTGTACTGAGGTAACGCCTGAATCAATGCATTTTTCTATGAATTGTAGATACTCATTCAGGGGCTGGGTGTTTCGATTAGTAACTAGCATCAACTTATAAAAATCGACAGTCATAACTGTTCGCTGCTGTAGGAGTGCGGCTAAATTTAGAATAATGTACCTTTATTGTCAAACTATTGAGGCGCTCTGACCCGCTTCGACCTTGACTTAGATATTCAAGATCATTTTTTAAGAGTAATTTCGAGAAATTGTCCTGATTTCGGAGACGTTATCAAGGATAACTATTATTTGAATTATATCATGGCCTCTCTATTCAAGTTAAATTGAAGCTTTTTTCTTAAAACTGTTGGGTTATAATCAGCGCATTTAACCCAAAGGGAATACGAAAGGTGAATTACCGGCCGCATGTAGATGGATTAAGAGCTGTAGCTGTTCTTTTTGTTATATTTTTTCACGCAGGCCTAAGCTTATTTCCTTCCGGTTTTATTGGTGTTGATATTTTCTTTGTAATTTCGGGATTTTTAATAACCGGAATCATTCACAGATCTCTGCAAAAAAACGATTTTTCTTTTGTTAACTTTTATAAAAGACGACTTTGGCGCTTACAACCTGTCTTTGTTTGTTTATTAGTTGTAACGACCATTCTTACACTGATTTTTTATATCCCTGAGGATTTGCTTGAGTTTTCCAAATCTGCTCGAAAAACCACGCTTTTTTTATCAAATCAGTATTTTGAACGGGCCACCAATGGTTATTTCGCTGAAAATACTAACCACTTGCCCTTATTACATACCTGGTCACTCTCGATCGAATGGCAATGTTATTTAATACTCCCTTTACTAATTTATCTCATCTATCGTTTTTTTGGTCAAAAACACATAAAGAAAATAGTCTATTTATTGACCTTTGGGTTTTTTACTCTGGCTCTTTATTATTCTTCATCTCTACCCGCAAAAAGTTATTACCTTTTTTCCAGTCGCATCTTCGAATTTCTTATCGGCTCCTGCCTTGCTCTGAGCTCAAATCGTATGGCGATTAACTCCAATTTGTTAAATAGTTTAAGTCTTGCAGCTTTATTTACTCTCTTTTATATAGCAAGGCTGCAGTGTATCAGCTTAGGTTTTCCTAATTCATATGCACTTATTATTTGTCTTTGTACTGCCTTTTTGATTTTAGCTGGTGAACAGAAATCAAAACCTTTCAGCATTAAAATGTTATCTTTAAAGCCAATAGTTTTTATTGGTTTACTTTCTTATTCGCTCTACATTTGGCATTGGCCAATGTTGGTCTTAATTCGTTATTTAAGCATTGAAGAGACGACCACAGTTTTAGTATTTGCTTTTACTCTGGTGGCCTTTTTAGCCTATCTTTCCTGGCGTTTTATAGAAAAACCTGCGCGCCAATTAAGCCAATCTAAATTTAGTCATACGCTGATTTATTTATTTTTCTTGCCTGTTATTCTTTTTCATTTACATGCCTATGGAATTAAAAAATTTGACGGCTATCCCCAACGTAATCCCGATTCAATGCAAATCTTTAGTCTTTTGGACAAATATTCTTCTAGTCAAAGACCTCAATGTATTTTTTATAATTCTTCCTCTGCAAAAACGAATTGCTTTTTAGGCAGTCAAAATGAAAACTCCAAAAAAGGCTTGATGATTGGCGATTCATTTGCAAACCATTCCTGGCAATTTATGGATTTGCTAGCAAAGGATGCTAATTTGTCAATTCTTGCTGATTCAACAGCCTCCTGTCTTAGCCTGCCCAAAATTTTGCAGTATGACTGGGGAGATTTGCGCTCAAAACAAATTTATAAGTTTTGCAGCAATCAAACCAAACGCTATTACCAAATGGTTAAAAAGAATAAATATGATTTTGTGATTTTAGGCGAGGCCTGGCCAAACTACCTCAGCGATAAAATTATTAATTCAAAGAATGATTTACGCTCGGAGGAGCTTTCTAAAGAACGTATTGCAAAAGCACTTGATGAAGCCTTAGAGATTATAAGTGCAGCTGGCGCAAAGCCTGTTATTTTAAAAGCAACCGCAATGCCGGCAACCAATCTAAGGGATTGTTTTTTTAAACATGTCATTCGTCGTGTTAGCTATAAGCCAGAGCTTTGCGAATTTAGTTTTGACCCGATACAAAGCAAATGGTTTGATGATCTCTTTAAAGAAATGCAAAGAAAATACACAAATCTGATTATTATTGATCCTACAAAGGTACAGTGTTCAAAGGGGAAATGCAGGGCTGATATCAATGGCATTCCTGTATTTCGCGATCAAGTCCATTTAACTGACTATGCCTCTTACTTTATGGGCAAATCCTATTTAAAACGCTATAAAAATCCTTTTACAGCTTAATAATCACAACATGGATTTTAAAAATTGGCCCGTATAAGAACCAGCACATTTGGCTACTTTTTCAGGCGTACCTGTTGCGATAATCTTTCCCCCTTTGGAACCGCCTTCGGGGCCTAGGTCAATTATCCAGTCCGCGGTTTTAATAACATCCAGATTGTGTTCAATAATTATTACCGTATTACCTTGTTCACGCAGGCGGAATAAAACGGATAATAACTGTTTAGTATCATGAAAGTGCAACCCGGTTGTGGGTTCATCAAGAATATACAAGGTATTTCCGGTGTCGCGCTTTGATAATTCGCGAGCCAATTTAATCCGCTGTGCCTCACCACCTGACAAGGTCGTCGCACTTTGACCGAGACGGATGTATGAAAGTCCTACATCAATTAAGGTTTGGCATTTTCTTGACAAAACAGGGACCGCATCAAAAAAACTACGCGCTTCTTCAACTGTCATATCTAAAATTTGGTGAATATTTTTACCTTTGTACTCAATTTCCAAAGTCTCTCTGTTATAACGTTTGCCTTTACAGACATCGCAGGAAACGTAAATATCAGGTAAGAAATGCATTTCAACCTTGATTAAACCATCGCCCTGACAAGCTTCACAGCGTCCGCCTTTGACATTGAAACTAAATCGCCCTAGTTGATAACCACGCGCCCTGGCTTCTGGCGTTCCTGAAAATAATTCACGAATGGGTGTAAAAATTCCGGTATAGGTGGCTGGATTTGAACGTGGAGTTCGCCCAATTGGGCTTTGATCGATATCAATAACCTTATCGCAGAGTTCAAGTCCTTTAATTTCTTGAAGACAACCTTTGGTTAGAAGACTGGCGCGATTTAGTTTATTGGCAGCAATCGGATATAAGGTGTCATTAATTAGGCTTGATTTTCCTGAGCCAGAAACGCCAGTTATGCAAGTGATTAGGCCTAAAGGAATTTCAACGTTGATTGCTTCCAAATTGTTACAGGAAACGCCTATCATGCGAATCATTTTCTTTTCATCAGCTTGCATACGCGTTTTGGGAACAGCGATGGATTGCTTCCCGGAAAGGTATTGCCCGGTTAGCGATTTTGAATTGGCCATTATCGATTTAGGTGTTCCAGAAGCCACAATGTTACCGCCATGAACGCCGGCGCCAGGTCCGATATCCAGTACATAATCCGCCGAACGTATAGCATCTTCATCATGTTCCACAACAATTACGGTATTGCCCAGATCACGTAAATGAATCAGGGTTTTTAGAAGGCGATCATTATCGCGCTGATGTAATCCAATAGATGGCTCATCAAGAATGTACATCACGCCGACCAAGCCCGAGCCGATTTGACTCGCTAAACGAATTCTTTGCGCTTCGCCGCCGGATAGGGTGTCGGCACTTCGGCCTAGTGAAAGGTAATCGAGCCCAACATTCACTAAAAACCCTAGCCTTTCGGTTATTTCTTTATTGATTTTTTCCGCAATTTTGCCACGGGAGCCAGTAAGTTTTAGGGTTTTAAAGAACTCATAGGCTTTTTCAATTGAATAAGAGGTAATTTCGGGTAGATTTTTGCTATCAACAAAAACATTGCGAGCCTCTTCACGTAAACGGGCTCCCATACAGGTTTGGCAAGGACGTGCGGATAAATATTTAGCCAAATCCTCTCTTACCATTGCTGAATCAGACTCACGATAACGTCGTTGCATATTGGGGATAACACCTTCAAAGGCATGCCTTTTAATCATGGAATCGCCATATGGCCGTTGATAATGAAATTCAATGACCTCTTTGTCAGAACCAAAAAGCACTAGATCTCGAACTTTTTCCGGTAAATCGCAAAAAGCGATATTGATATCAAATTTATAATGACGTGCTAAAGATTCTAACAGAGGAAAATAGTAGGTAGTTTTTTTATCCCAACCACGAATAGCACCCATTGCAAGACTTAAGGTTTCATCATGCACTACCCGCTCAGGATCGAAAAATTGATCAACCCCAAGTCCATCACAAGAAGGACAGGCGCCCATGGGATTGTTAAAGGAAAACAAGCGTGGTTCTAATTCACTTAAACTATAGCCGCAGAGCGGGCAAGCAAATTTTGAGGAAAAAACTACGTCATCGAAATCACCATCCACTGCTGCGATGATCGCTAATCCTTCCGCGCGATTAAGTGCATTTTCAAAGGACTCTGATAAACGTTGAGCTAAATCTGCTCTCACTTTAAAGCGATCGACGACCACTTCAATCGTATGCTTCTGCCTTAAAGAAAGCTTAGGCGGATCGTCCAGTTCGCAAAGTTCACCATCGATTCTCGCACGCACATAGCCCTGAGCTTGCAGTTGCTGCAGTAATTGAACATGTTCGCCTTTGCGCTCTCGCACGACAGGCGCCAAAATCATAACCTTAGCGCCTTCCGGCATTTCCAAAACTTGATCAACCATTTGTGAAATAGTTTGCGCGTGCAAACTGACGCCATGAAGAGGGCAGCAAGGCTCACCGACGCGAGCAAAAAGCAGGCGTAGATAATCGTAAATTTCGGTGATTGTACCGACCGTTGAGCGCGGATTATGTGAAGTTGCTTTTTGCTCAATTGAGATAGCCGGCGACAAGCCTTCTATAGAATCAACATCGGGTTTTTCCATCATCGACAAAAATTGGCGGGCATAGGCGGAAAGGGATTCCACATAGCGACGCTGTCCTTCCGCATAAAGCGTGTCAAAAGCGAGGGAAGACTTGCCGGAGCCAGAAAGTCCTGTGATCACAATTAATTGATTACGTGGCAAATCCACGTCAATGTTTTTTAGATTATGGGTTCGGGCCCCACGAATAGAAATAGATTGCATAATTATTGCGCTTTTAAAAAAGATTAATTATATACAGAATTTGGCTAAAAAATGAAAGACTATGAATTATTTTAATCAAATTGTTTCTCACAAGGCTTTCTTAATTAATTTCAGGCCAACGCTTCCTTAAGTGTAATAAAATGATATCCCTGCTTTTCAAACATAGTGAGCAGATCATCTAAAAAGTAACTATTCAATTGATTGGCATGAAGCAATAAGATTTGTTTAGCATTACATTGTTGTTTCCTTTCTGCCTTTAAGGTCTGTTGCAAGACAAAATCAAAATAACGCTGCTTCATTTTCGCTAAAAACTCAGGTTTGGATTGGTCTGCTTTAATAAGCTCCGCATTGAACTCGTAATCTTTACTATCAATAGTAATTGGCGCGATAACATAGTGATTGACTGCCAAATAATCAAGAACCTTCTGCTTTTTCCGCCATCTTGCCTGTGCTAAATAGGGATAACGATAGTATTTAGTACCAGTCATTAAAGGAGCAAGGATTTTATCAGCAGCAGCTACATCAGCAATATAATCCGAGGCACTGTTCTTTCTTAGGCTCATATGTGAATAGCTATGGTTACCTATCTCAAAACCATCCTTCAGAAACTGTTTCAGATCAACTAAATTGGATTCATTCACTGCATTCGCAATGACAAAGCCAATTGCAGGGGCTTTATGGGCTTTAAGGCTTTGGCTAATTTTCTTGAAATAAAGGGATTCAATAGGAAGATCATCAATGGTAATGGCCAGTTCGCGATGTGCTGGATTGCATTTTTTTATTGGAAAATTCATAAAAAAGACAACCGAAACCGCGATTACAAAGACTGTTGTAAAAAAAAATATTGTTTTTTTCATGTTGTTTTCTTCTTCCAATCGGCTTGGCATCATAAGCTAAATTGAGTATTAACTGCAAATCCGTGGTTTAAAGGCCAATCAAGGCGGGTTAAAAAACTAATTTAATTTCTGTAAATTATAAAATTAATCTGATAGAATCCCTTTTGCTCTTCGTCATATTTCAGCTTTTCTCATTGTGAATAACTTTTATCTAATTTGTTAATAATCCTTCTTAAAAACTGTAAATTATCAATTTAGCCTTGATTTTATTGATATTTTTTAATTTTATAAGTTAATTATCAAAATTTTTATCCACAATTTCTGTGGATAATTCTGTGAATTGAGTGCTGGATACCTCTTGGTAGTCACTTTAAAAATGGTATACTCGACTATTCTAACTTATATTGAATCAAGATATGCGCAGGGTTTTAATTCTTCTAATTTGTTTAATTCTTCCTTTCTCTCAGGGATTTGCTCACTCAGAAAGCAATCTTCAAGAAATTGAGCAAAATATTAGCGACTCGCTCATTACGACGAAAATCAAAGCTAAATTTTCACAAAATGCTCGCCTGAACCTTTTGCAAATTTCAGTTTCTACAACTGAGGGTATTGTCAAGTTAGAAGGTCATGTAAAGGATAACCAAGCCTTTGTTGATGCCTTGAAAGCGGCAAAGTTAACTAAGGGCGTTAAACGGGTCGATGTTGATAATTTAACTATCAAAAAAGTGAATACTTCCTTCAAGGATGCTTATATCACTGCTAAAGTTGAGGCCGCGGTTTTGGTTGCCAAAGTTTTTGATGATGAATCGATACCTTTAGTCGGTATTAATGCCAGTACGAAAAATGGCACTGTCACTTTATCAGGGAAGGTCAAAGAGAATAAATCAATTATTGCCATCATAAAGCGCGTGAATTCGATCAAAAGTGTTAAAAAAATCATTTCTAATTTACAGGTTAACAAGGATGTTACATGAACCTCCTGCAACGGTTCCGTTTTTTTTTATGGTCTTTTGGCCATTTTAATGTGCCTTTAATTGGTCATCTCAAACCCAAACTTATCAAATTGGACGAGAAAACTATCGTCGTGAAATTACCTCTGGGTAGACGCTCTAAAAATCATCTAAATTCAATGTATTTTGGTGCACTTGCTGTCGGAGCTGATCTGGCTGGCGGCTTACATGGTTTTTATCACTCCAGACTCTTAAAAATCAAAACATCAATTGTCTTTAAATCTTTTGAGGCGCAATTTCTAAAACGGCCCGAATCAGATGTCTATTTTGTCTGTGAAATGGGTGAACTGGTAAAATCCATGATCGAGGAAGCACAATCGACTGGTGAACGTATAAATAAACCGATTAAAATTAAAGCCTATATAAACTATCAAGAAAAACCTGAAGAAGTAGCCAATTTTACCCTTGAATTATCTATTAAAGCACTGATGAAAACCCGAGAATGAACAGCAAATTATATAAATTTCCATTAATTGGTCTTCTTATCATTGTCTATCTCACTCTCTTGTATCTTGTCTATTCGTACAATCGTTTTACTGATTTCACACCTTTTTATGTCTCTATAAAAGAACTTATGTATGGGTTAAATCCTTACCCCATTGCAAAACAAATCTCAGCTAATTTAAATCCTCCTTTTTTTCTTTGCTTTTTTTATCCGCTTGGATTACTAAGCTATCGCACAGGAATGATTATTAGCTCGCTAGTTTCAATTGGGCTGGGATTTACTGGTGCACGTTATGCATTTTTCTATGCATTTTCTGCAGAATTTCGCAAAAAATATAATTGGGTTTTATATTTACTTTATTTTTCATTTTTCCCTGTTTTAATGGACACTTCTATAGTTCAGTTGGGTGCCCTTCTATTCTTTTGCACAATGATTGGCTATCATTTTTATTGTCAGAAAAAAGATAATCTTGCAGGTATTTTTTGGGGTTTAATCATTGCAATAAAACTATTCCCAGCCTTGTTATTTTTTTTGGTTTTAAAGCAAGGTCGCGACCGGGTTTTTTTAGTGATGCTAACTACTTTTTTGCTGGCTTGTTTAATTCCTTTGTTATTTTATGGCCCTACGATATACGACCAATATTTTTCTATGATCTCGGTTATTTATTGGTACGGCGATAGCTGGAATGCATCGATTTTTGGATACATTTTTCGGCTGATTATGGATCTGGGTCAGCCAGGAAAATCATTGCTGGGAATTAAAAGTCTATATCTTTTGTTATTTTTTATTTTACTAGCCTGCTACTTATTTGCCTTAGGACCAAAAGAAATACCCGGAAATTCAAAGCAAATTAATCACCAACCATTTTGTCTAACGTTGACCATGATGGTTTTAATGAGTCCCTTTGGTTGGCTTTATTATTTTTCTCTATTAATTTTCCCTTTAATTTTGACAGGTACCATCGTTTTTCAAGAAAAATCCAAAACTTTATTACCGCTTATGATCTGGGTGGGCTGTTTTTTCCTACTCGATTTCCCTCAAGCTTATATGATTGGTAAACAAATACCGAATTTTAATCAAAAAATAGGTCTTTTTTCGTTCTATTTTTATGGGTTGGTATTATTGAATTTGATTGTCATTTTCAGGCCAATACTAAAGGGTTTTAATGAGATTAATATCTCTGTTGTTAAAAGTAATGAGAAAAAAAATACGGCTTTAACTATCCTTGTGTTTATTCTGCTTTTTGGTCTAGTAGTACCTTTTAACAGTTTCCTTATGCGAATTTCTATAGGTGGCCACGGGGTCTTTGATCCAAGTGATTTGGATAAATTACTAAGAGAAAATTAGGATGACCTTTCGTAAACGGATTTTTAATCTCAATTCGGTACTTTTATTAGCTCTTTCGGGTCTCTATTGTTTGCTATTTTTTGCGGTTTTATCTCAGCTTAAATTACAAGATTTTACTTCTTTTTATGCGGCTTTAATCAACTACACTAACCTGGACAATCCCTACAGCAAATTAACTTCAAATTTTTTACCTAATCATACAAAATTAACAGCAAACCTAAATCCACCTTTTGTTTTATTGGCTTTCTGTTTTTTAACAAAATTTTCCTACCAAACTGCCTTAATTATTTGGCTTTTTTTATCTCTTATTTTGGGATTAGTTGGCGCGTGGATTGCCTTTTATTATTCCTTTTCAAACGATTTTTTAAAATCGTATATGATTTTATTGATGGTTATTTTTCTATCTTTTTTTTCAACAATAATCAATATTTCTGTAGGTCAAATGGGTTTGATATTATTGTTTTTTGTGATGGCCGGTTATCATTTTTATCTGATAAAACAAGACACACTTTGTGGAATTTTTTGGGGACTAATTATTGCCGCCAAATTTTTCCCTGCTCTGCTCTTAATTTTTGCTTTGAAACAAAGGCGAATGAAAGTCTTTTATGCCATGTTAATGACTTTGACTTTAGCCTTTTTATTAGCTTATTTTATCAATGGACGAATAATTTACAGTCAATATTTTGCAATGATGTCACAGGTTTTCTGGTATGGCGATAATTGGAATGCCTCTATCTTTGGCTATTTTTACCGTCTGTTTTTTCAAGCCCAATCACCTCAAGATCTCATGTTTTTGCAGCAAATAGTTTATGTTTTTCTGTCGATTATTTGCTTATTTTTCTACCTGAAAAATCTTGGATTTTCGGGTTTCAAAGTAGTTAATCATCAACCTTTTTGTCTAACTTTAACTATGATGTTACTTATGAGCCCTTTTGGATGGCTTTATTATTTTCCTTTATTAATTTTTCCACTTTGTTTGCTTTATGGTAAAGCTTATAACGAATTAAATTTCTCAATTAAATCAATGCTAATATTATTAATTATCTTATTTTTAATTGGCATTCCTCAAAACTATATCAACCAAAAAAATATGGATTTACTTTCCGCAAAAATTATTTTCTTTTCTTTCTATTTCTATGGGCTGCTTTTATTGAATTATCTATGCCTGAGAAAGGATAAAATGCCCGGCAATTTGGAGCTCATTTATTATGCTGAAAATGCGCCATTTATCAGGATTACCTTGTTCATTCTAATCTTTAATTTGGTTATAACTGCTTTAAGATTCTTCCTAGAGTATCTGAATTGACAAATCACTATTCGAGAGCTAACGTTAAACGAAGGTGTATTTTAAATTTTTTATAAAAGTTAAGCCAATATGATTGATTTAAGCATTCATACCCAACCCGATGACGAAAGCTGCGGCCCTACAAGCCTCCATGCTCTTTACCAATTTTATGGTTTGGATATTGAACTTGCTCAGGTAATAAAAGGTATTGAACGATCTCACTCAGGGGGAACTTTAGCTCCTATGTTGGGAAAACATGCTTTAAAACTTAATTTTTCCGCCATCATTTATGTTAATAATGTTAATTTATTTGATCCCACCTGGTTTGATCCTGCTAATGGTGAATCAGTTTGGGACAATTTGGCTGGTAAAATTTCTGCTCAAATGCAGCACAAAACCGAGACAAGATTTGTTCAGGAAAGTCAGGCTTATCTAGAATTTTTAGAGCTTGGAGGTCAAATTCGTTTCCGCACTTTAAACCTAAGCTTGCTAAAAAAATATTTTCTTCAAAATATCCCAATTTTAACCGGCCTAAGCGCCACCTATCTCTACCGTTGTTCACGTGAACTCTATAATGAAAAAGGTGAAGCCCTTTACGACGATATTCGAGGAACGCCCTGCGGTCATTTTGTTGTGCTCTGCGGTTATGATGAATCTAAAAGAAACATTGTTGTGGCTGATCCGCATCGAGCAAACCCTATTTCGCATGACAACTATTATTTAGTAAGCTCGACCCGCTTAATTAATTCAATCTTACTTGGCGTTTTAACTTATGACGCCAATTTACTGATAATTCAACCAAAGGTAATGAATGCAAACCATAATCGTAACCGATGACGCAGTAGACTGGGAATTTCTAAATCCACAAGCTGCAATTATAAATGCTACTGATTATTTATCGAACGAAAATTACCATCAAGCTAAATCTTTAAGAGTGATTAACCTCTGCCGTTCTTATGAGCATCAAACCATTGGCTATTATGTATCGCTTCTTGCGCAAGCAAGAGATCATAAGATTTTACCCTCTGTCGATAGTATTCAGGATGTACTTTCCGCGAGTTTATCCAAATTTATTTCGCAAGATGTTGATGATGAAATACAACATTGTTTGCATGATATTAAAACAGAAGAATTCGTATTTTCGCTTTATTTTGGTCAAAACATGGCAAAACGCCATACCACTCTTGCTAAAAAATTGCATGGATTATTCCCACTACCCTTGATTCGCTTTACCTTTGAATTAAAAAAACAATGGCGGATAAAAAGTTTACAACCCCTGTCCTTTGCGGATATTCCAATTAATCATATGAAATTTATGCAGGGCGCAGCTGAGAGTTATCTATCTAAAAAACGCTACCATCAATGGCGCAAAAAACAACGCTTTCACGATATGGCTATCCTTGTAGATCCTACGGAATTGAATGCGCCTTCCAACAAAAAAGCCCTTGATATCTTTGTAAACGTCGGTGAATCGATGGGTTTAAATGTTGATTTTATCGAAAAAAACGATTCTAAAACTATTGCCGAATACGATGCTTTATTCATTCGCGCAACCACGGCGGTGAACCATTATACTTACCGAATGGCAAGACGTGCCGAACAGGAAAATTTAGTAGTTATTGATGATCCCCAATCCATCCTTAAATGCACTAACAAGGTTTATCTTGCTGAATTAATGCGCTCGCATCAAATTTTAACACCGCCAACCACCTTCATCAGCAAATACGACAAAGAGATACCCAAAATTGAATTCCCCTGTGTGCTAAAACGTCCAGATTCAGCTTTTTCGCATGGCGTAATCAAACTTGACCATGAAAAAGATTTACATAAATCATTAACCCAATTCTTTAAAGTTTCGGATTTGGTATTAATTCAACCTTTCATTCCTACAGAATTTGACTGGCGAATCGGCGTTTTAGACAATAAACCAATTTTCGCCTGCCGCTACTTCATGGCCCAAAATCATTGGCAAATTTACAATTGGGATGAAAATGCCAAAATTGTTCAAGGCGGTCATGAAACGGTGACTTTAAATAACGTGCCTGACGCGGTCACAAAAACAGCACTTAAATGTACGCGTCTTATCGGTGATGGGCTTTATGGAGTAGATATTAAAAGTCATGGTGATAAACATTTTGTCATTGAGGTAAATGATAATCCAAATATTGATTTTGGTATTGAAGATCAAGTTTTAGGTGAAGCCCTTTATGAACAAGTAATGAATGTCTTTTTACAACGTATTCGCAGGAAGCATGGTTATGTCTGATTTTTCGATTTTTTCTGTCTTGGGTATTGAAATAGAGTACATGTTGGTTGATCGCGACACTCTAAATGTACAGCCGGTTAGCGATGTAATTTTAAAGTCCTTAGCGGGCAAATTGGTCAATGAGATTGCGCTTGAAGATATCGCAATAAGCAATGAATTAGTGATGCATGTTCTTGAACTGAAAAACAATGGACCCAAACCACCCAATGCGCCCATCGCTCAACAGTTTCAACAAGCCATCAACTCATTACAGCCATTACTAGCTCAACATAACTTGCTCTTACTCCCTGGAGGTGCTCATCCGTGGATGGATCCTCTTAAAGAAACTAAACGTTGGCCGCATGGCGATATGGCTATTTATCGCCAATATGATTCAATTTTTAATTGTCAGGGTCATGGTTGGTCTAATTTGCAAAGCATGCATGTCAATTTACCCTTTGCCAATGATGAGGAATTTAGCCAACTTCATAATGCAATTCGTTTAATACTGCCATTATTACCAGCTTTAGCGGCAAGCAGTCCTTTCCTTGAGGGACACAAAACGGGACTCAAGGATTCACGCCTGTATTTTTATGGGAAAAATCAGCAGAAAGTACCGTCAATTAGCGGCAACATTATTCCAGAATTTATTCAGTCACAAGCCGAATATGAGAAAAATATTTTAGAACCAATGTACCAAGCAATTAGCAGCTATGATCCGGAAGGCATTTTACAATACGAATGGCTTAACTCCAGAGCTGCTATTCCTAAATTTAATTATAAAGCGATTGAAATCCGTATTCTCGATTCGCAGGAATGCGTGCAAGCTGATATCTCAATCGCTTTGGCCATTCATGCTATTTTAAAAAACTGGCAAAATAATTCTCATTACTATTTGGATAATCCCTGCGATAGCCAACGACTTCGCATTGTTTATGACCAGGCGATTAAAGAAGGCCAAGCACTTTTAGTCGATGATTCAGAATTATGCGCACAATGGCAATTACCCAAACGCCAGATGACGGGTACTGAACTTTGGTCGATGCTTATTGAGCGAGTGAGTACTGAACTGGATAGCACAACGCAACGCACACTGGAATACCTATTAAGTCAGGGCAATCTTAGTGAACGGCTATTAAAAGCTTGTGGATCTGAGTCTAGTAAGGCGACCTTATCCCGAGTTTATCGACAATTGGGATATTGCCTTCAGACTAACCAACTCTTTAATCCCTCATGAAAAAAATTGCATTGGTGATCTCTTGTGAACATGCTGTTAACACTGTTCCTGAAGAATATCAGTCGTTGTTTGAGCCTCATCACCAGCTGTTGAAAACGCATAGAGGAATTGATTTTGGTTCAAAGGCAATCGCAACTGCATTTTACAGAACTTTTAATTGTGATTTTGTGCAGGCAAAGGCAACTCGCTTACTAATTGATTGTAATCGCAGCCTGCATCATCGTTCCTGTTTTTCAGAAATAACCAAAGGCCTTTCCAGAGAAGAAAAAGAGAAGATCGTCAGGCAATATTATTTGCCTTTCCGTGAAGAAGTTGAAACCAGCATAAAAAAACTTATAAAAAAAGGAATGCGGGTTTTACATCTTTCAATACACAGCTTTACGCCAACCCTAGATGAAGTTGAACGAAATGTAGACGTCGGTTTTCTTTATGATCCCAAACGTGCGCTTGAAAAAAAGCTGGCAAAGCTCTGGCAACAAGAAATGAAAATGCTGAATAACCATCTCCGGCTGCGCTTAAATAGCCCTTATCGTGGCATAACAGATGGCTTTCCCACAGCTCTTAGAAAAAAATATGCAGAAGCTGACTACATTGGTATTGAAATTGAATCCAACCAAAAGCTAATCGCTGACCCTATCTTTCTTGATTATTTGAGCGAATTTTTACCGCAGAGTTTGAGAAAAACTCTCAACCAACAAGAAGCAGACTAATTTAAATGGAAGGTCATTTCTAATTATCTGTTAAATTGCAGTCGTATTTTCAACTTTATGATATCGCAGCAAAAGGCCTCTCGGCCTCAGATTTATTTTATATAAGCTTTTATTGGAACACCGAATTTATAAATAACCCCGAAGGCCACTTGCGCTGAATTGGGTATAATTCGCGTGCTTTTAGTCACATTGCCCATTGGCTCAAAGACTCTGCTTTTAATATCATTGTAATGAATCTGACTATAATCCATCATAAAAACCCATCGATCCGTTATATCTTGCCTCAATCCCAAACCATAACGTAGGCCATCTCGATTAAGAGAATTTGAACGGATTGTAGGATCAGATTCCCTAATTTTTATGCGCCCATTAGCATAGGCAATTCGGCCATAAAATAGCGTATCTGGTCTGAGATAAAATCCTGGCAAAATACTGATGCCCTCAGAGTGAGGGATGGTAAAGGTTGTTTTTGAAAAATTATTATTTAAAAACTCTTCATTTGTGAGCTTATATTTAACAGAACTGATATTAGCATTCCCCTCAGCAGCTATATAAAACCGATTAAAAGTCCAACTATAACCCGCGAATAGGGTTCCAAATCCCCCAGTTCCTGCAAAATGATTATGATCTTCTACATAGAAAGTTAAAGGCCGCACGACATCCGACTTTTGACTAAAACTAGCGCCTTCAGGTCCTAAACCAGCACCGATATAGAATCCTGAAAAACAAGGGCCTGCAGCTAATATTGAAAGAACAGCGGCTATTTTGGTTTTCCTTAACATTGTTTTCCTTAACGATTTAGGATAGGCAGAATAAATTTTATATCAGTAAGCCTGATTCTTTACAAGTTAGCTAATACCGATATAAATCTCAATTTCATCTGCGCCTCTATATAATTCAAAATCAGAAATAAAAGAGCGTTTGTGGTTTTGATTTTCACCGAAATAAATCCAGATTCTTTGCCAGACGGAAATTACAACTGCAGGCATGATTCCTTTTCCAGAAAACATTAGATAATTTCCCGCAACAATGGACACCGAATTAAGCTCAGGCGATATTAGTTCTGAATTGCCCGATACACCAGCTGTCACTTGATAATAACCGTTAGCGTCGGAATCATAATCAGAGTAAACCCCATAAATTAAAGGAGTGGGTTCTTCTTGAAAATCGACAAGCCCCCTGCTCATGAATTGCTGCCAAAGAGTTGGCAATTTCGCAGTCAGAGGATTAAATTCCTCAGAATTTCTAGTTCTTACACTCAAACCAGTTACACCAAAACCATCAATAGCGATCTTTTTTGGATCATTTATCATTCAAAACTCCCTATAATTTGTAAAAAAATGATTATAGCAAAGGACAATGACAGATTTTGTCAGTAGTGTTTTAAATTAATGAGGGGATAAATATGATAAAAAAAATACTGTCAGGCGGACAAACAGGTGTTGATCAGGCAGCACTCTTAATAGCTCAAAAAACGGGAATTACAATAGGCGGATGGTGCCCCAAAGGTGGGTGCGATGAAAATGGTAAATCTATTTTAATCAAATACTCTAACCTGAAAGAAACAAAAACTGCAAATCCCAAAGAAAGAACAAAATTAAATATTCACGATTCGGACGGAACCTTAGTAATTGTCCCAAATTGGCCTTTAGAAAAAATAAAAGATGGAACTGTTTTAACTATTGACCATGCGAAAAATCTAAATAAACCCTGTTTGATAATCAGTTTAAATGATCAAAAAGAAGCTGATTATCTTTTCATAAAATGGATCGAAGACAACAACATTGAAATTTTAAACATTGCTGGCCCCCGAGAATCGAATAGTCCAGGAATTTTCAAACTCTCCTGCGAATTGTTGCTAAGTTTATTAGGCAAAGTGCGGTGAAAATTTACTAACTCCAAGATCAGAATCTCGATTTTTGTAGAGTCTATTTGAATTTATGTAACAAATTATTAAACCAAAGTTTTTTTCGACCCAATAAAAATAGAAAATTTAACCGATCCTTTTCGACTCTTTGGAAATTAGTTATTAGTGTTTAAAAACCGATTTAGATTTCTGGCCACGAGTACTAAAGCAGTGCAAATAGCAACTTAGCTACTCTTGGATAGTTAGTTTACTTCTGAGAAATGCCAATAAATCTCTAGTGTTGCTTAATCCGGTTTAATTGTCCTATGTCATCGCTAAACCTAATCTAACTGAATTCTATACATTCCCGACTTACTTAATACCACAATTTAGACTTACTCAATTTGATCCAAGTGAAAAAGGTTAAATTTAGCGTCTTGATGATTCTTTTTTTCTTGAATGATACGTTTATAAATTTCCTCACGAAATACCTCAATATCCTTAGGTGCCTCAATTCCACAACGAATCTGATTTCCTTTAATATCTAAAATAGTGATGGCAATAACTTCACCGATTATGAACGATTCGCCGACTCTTCTTGTTAAAACAAGCATTTAAAGCTCCTTTATTAGAGAATTCCATTTATATCAGCAAAATGTTATCCAAAGTTTAGATAATTAGCAACCATAAGTTACCTATTTATGAACTTAAAGTTTATAATTATTGAAAATTGGATTATATTGCTAAATATTGCACCTAATTGTCTTCGAATATATACTTAGGCTCTTATTTTCGGAGATTTAGGTTGCATAGAGATCACTTTGTTCATGGATTTGCTAGAAGGCTAACGACACTAATGCAAACTGCGAATCTAACATCAACTAACTCAAAAGCAGGTGTCAAAGTTAGCAAGCTTGCTGAAATTGCGGGTTGCTCACATCAGATGGCTCGTCGCTATGTTCTAGGGGAAGCACTACCGGATGTGGTTTTGATATACAAAATCGCAAAATGGCTAAAGGTTTCACCAGGTTGGCTTTTGTATGGAGAAGAAACGAAGATACCGAATAATGTTGAACAGAAAAATTTAATTCAAATTGAACCTGATTTATTTGAATATATTCTAACGAAAAGCACTGCTCTTTTTCATATAACGAAAGATACCAAAGAATTAGTACAATTTCTTATAGATATTATTAATGATGCTACCCATCTTGAAGCAGAGAAAAAGGAAATCTTCAAAATTGTTGATATTTCAATAAATTCAGCCTTACGTTTTAATGGATGTAAAAATGATAAACAAGTCAAGGTTAAATGATATAGCCCGTCTAGATGTAAAAGCCAAACTTCACCCTGAAATTTTCACCATTTTATATGAACACAGACGTTATATTAAGAGTGTTTTTTTAGAAATATATGGCTTATATGAAATTTGTCATTTCGCTATAACTGTTATTAACCCATCTAAGGAAATAATCGTTTTTTCAGCTACTCCTAATATTGAATTTAATCTTATAAAGCGAGAACTTTGGCAAGATGATATATGCTTTTCTCCCGAGATAAACTCTGCAAATAAATTGTGCTGGTGGGACTTAAATCAAGATGAATCTTTTTCAAGAAAAATCAAACTTGAAAATAATAGTTTCACGCAGGGGTTTACCATTCCTAGAAAAATAGATAATTTTTATTTTTTATATTCTTTTGCAACTAAAAGTTTTCGTACTGATCTATATAATTATTATGATTCTAATTGTTTTGGATTAATCGATCTTGGTGATTATTTTTTTAAATCAATTAAGCATCTTTATTCATCTTATTACCCTAAACAAATTCTGCCAGAGTTAAGCACTTTGTTTTCAAAATCATCAAAATTCAGTACTAATAGTTCACTCAAATTAGTTGTTGCTAATAAATAATCGTGAATTTATTTAGATAATAATCGTATCAATATGCATAAAATAAGACAAATAAACTATGTTTGAAATCTCGAAAAAAACAATAATTAGTGGTGCAATAGGTAATACTTTAGAAGTTTATGATTATATGATTTGGAGTTTTTTTTCTGTCTATTTAGCAAAAGAATTCTTACCACCTCAATCCAAATTATCAGATATTTTCTTTCTATTTTTTTTGACCTATATCTTACGTCCGATTGGTGGATTATTAGCAGGAATTTTGGCTGATCAAATTGGCAGAAAAAAAATTCTAACTTTAAGTATATTTTTAATGGGTTTTTGTACGACGATTGTTGGAATATTACCATCCTATGAGAAAATTGGGATTATTTCCGTTCTTCTCTTATTATTTATTAGATTTTTTCAAGTTTTTGCAGTGAGCAGCGAATATATAAGCTCTATTTCACTTTTAATTGAGAGCTGCAAAAAAGAACAGCGTGGTTACTTTGGTTCGTGGGCTGCATTTGGAATAAATTTTGGGATGTTAATTTCTTCCGTAATTGGAGCTATTCTTCTTTATTTAATCGATATAAAAATTCTTCCGGCTTGGGGCTGGAGATTTGCTTTTCTTCTTGCTTTTTTTACAACCATAATAGGCTTTTGGATTAGGCGATCTATTCCTGAAAGTTTCGAGTTTATTAGAGAAAATGCAAGGAGAGAACAAAGAGATTTCTTTAGTATTTTTCGCGAAACAATATTTACAATAAAAGGTCGAATATTTGAGTCTTTTTTAATTTTTGTTCTTGTTTGCTTTGGTGTATCTACCACCGTATTAATATTTGTTTTTGCTCCAATTTACATGTCAACTTTTACTCAAATCAACAATACCCAATCATTTATAATTAACTCTTCAGGCCTTTTTTCTGTTGTTATTTTGATACCTTTTTTTGGATATATTTCAGATTTTATTGGAAGAACAAAATTAATTGCATGTGGAATTACTGCTCTTTTATTATTAATTTTGCCTTATTTTGAATTATTATCTACCGGTAATTTTGGAGGAATTTTGCTAGCACATATAATTATCGGAATACCTTGTGCCTCCATCTTTGCTGTAATACCAGTATTCATAACCGAAATATTTCCTATATCGATAAGATGTTCAACAACCAATTTACTTTATTCGATAGCTTCTTGCCTAGGTGGCGGAGTTACTCCCTTACTCGCTTTTAAGTTATCTAATTATGGACACTATAACTTTCTACCAGGATTAATTCTTGTCGTTTTAGGTATAACTTCTTTAGTCTTATTAAGTAAATTTAAAAAAATTATTAAGAGATCACGTGGCAGTCTTAATTTGGTTTATCCAGTAAAAATGGAAAGCAGCTCATTTTAAGCCTTTTACCAATTATTCTAAGCTAGTACGCAGTTGGCTAATTGAGATATTTATCGATCAAGCCGTATCTTGTTTTGCGTATTTACAACAAGGTGTTTATTTAATGATTAAAACTTTTAATATTCCAATCCCTCACCGCGCCAATACCCCAGCCACTACTCTTTATGTAAAAATTCATACAGAAAAGGAAGCGAATTTAAAAACCAAACCCTATATTTTTATGCTACCAGGCGGTCCAGGTGCGAACCATTCACACTATAAAGAATACTGCTGCTTAACGGATGTTGGGAATATTGCTTTTTATGATCCCAGGGGATGTGGTTTAAGCGAGAAAGCGGATCAAAGTGATTATACGATGATCAATTACATTGAAGATTTAGAAGTCATTAGAAAGCATCTCTCCTTGAGTAAAATAATTCTACTCGGTAAATCCTACGGAGCTATGTGTGCCATAGGCTACACTCTCCGATACCCAGAAGCTGTTTCAAAATTGGTTTTGGCTGCCGGCGCTGCTAATTTCAAATTTATGGAAAGTGCCATAAATCATATAAAAGCTAATGCAACTGACGAGCAGAAAAGAGTTTTTGATCTTGTTCAAACAGGAAAAATATCTAGTGAAGAGGAAATTAACCACTATTTTTCAGTGATGGAAACTTATTACTCCTATAAAAAAAGACAGGGTGAAAAGCAAACTAAGCCTAAACCTGAATGTCCATTTGCTTATGAACCCTTAAATCGAGGTTTTGGTGATTTTTTACATACTTTTGATTTTGAAAACGAGTTGTATAAAATTAAATCTGAAACACTTGTTTTAGTTGGTGAAGAGGATTGGATTACAGCTAAGGAACATTCAGAATTAATTGCCAAGAAAATAACAGGCTCTAAATTACATATATTTCCTAGGGCTGATCATAATCTTGAATTTGATGTTCCGGATGAATTTTTTGGGGAAATTAAGAAATTTATAGCACCGAGCAAGTGAGCCATAAATATGAACGTTTCTATTAAAATTTTTATATCATTATAAACTCATATTACCTTTCAGTGCCCTTTTGATTTTCAACCCAACGTTCTACAAGTATGTAGGTTTCTTCAATCGCCTTTTCAGCTTGTAAATAAAGCTTTTCCAAAAATTCTCTTTCTCCTGTTTTCCAATAGCGTTCGAGGTATTGACAAGCAAATTTCATTCGAGTGGTATTTACATAGACCGCGCCGCCTTTTATTTTGTGCGCTATCTTTTCGATGGTTTCAAAATTTTTTTCCTGAAAGGCTTTTTTCATAAGGGATAAATCAGTTGGCAAATCCTGTAGTAGGAGAGTTAAAAGTTCTATTAAAGTTTCAAGATTCCCTGTATTTTTTAACGCCTGCTCACTATCGAAAATAACAAATTGTTCAAGATTAAACATCTCTTCATTCTTATCAGGCAAGTTTCTGTAAGCTTTTTGAGCAATTTGGATTTTTCCATTTGAAAAAGTTTTTAACATATCTTGAGCTTGGGCATGGGTTAAGGGTTTCGTTAAAACCGCATCCATTCCGGCTTCAATACATCGTTGTTTGTTCTCATCGCCCCCGTGAGCTGTAAGGGCTATTATTGGAACCTGATTTTTTTTATCCGGAAATTTTCGTATATGATGAGCGACGTCATAGCCATCAATCCCCTCTCCCAAGCCTATATCCAGAAAAATGAGATCGTAATTATTGTTTTTATATAACCTCAGTGCATCCATGCCGTTGGCGGCAACGTCAACCTGACATGACAGGTTTTTTAAAATAGACTGAGCAACCTTTTGAGCAATGCTGTTATCTTCTACTATAAGGATATTTTTTTTATTTCCTGATAGTTCGTTAGAATTTTTTAAGTTTAAAAGCGAGGCCGGGTTTAATGAAGGAGTATCAATTTTTAAATCCAGTTTTTTATCAATACCGGTGTCATCGTCCAGTAAAGGTTCCAATAAAGGAATCAAACAGGTAAAAGCGGTGCCTTTACGGGGCAGGCTTTCGACATAAATTTCTCCTTCCAGTTCATCAATAAATTGTTTAACCACATAGAGCCCTAGCCCCGCACCTTTGTAAATTCCCTGATAAGATGGAGTTAAGCGCTTAAATTGAAGGTATATTTCCTGTTGTTTATCGTTTGGAATGCCAAGCCCGGAATCGCTTACAATCATACGAATTATAAGATCCCGCTTCTTCTTTTTGGCAAGTTCAGCATGAATTTTGACATGCCCTTTGTCAGTAAAATTTAGCGCATTGCTCACAAGTTCCATCAAAACCCGGTGAACCCGAATTTTATCTCCAATGACATAGCGTGGAAGATTAGGTTTAAGGTTTAGTGAAAGTTCTAAACGTTTTTCCTTCGCACGAGCTTGATAAAGGTTAATCACCTCCTCGAGGGTATTAATCAGATCGAATTTACGTTTAAGCAAAGGAATCTCACCAGAACTAACCCGAACCGCTTCAAGCACCTCATCCATCAAATGCAAAAGAGCATGGCTGGAAGCGACAAGATTATCTGCATATTCTTTAATCCGAGGTTCCTTGGACTCCGCTTTTAAAATCTCAGAGAATCCAACAATACCAGAAAGAGGAGTACGGATATCATGTCGCATATTAGAGAGGAATTCAGTTTTGGCTTGGTTGGCGACTTCGGCTGCTTCTTTGGCTTGATTTAGGTTTTTCTCCATTTCTTTTCTATCGGTGATATCAAATGAAATGCCAAGTACGCCTATTACATCTCCTGTTGAGTTGAGTAAGGGAGATTTTTTAGAGAGGAATATTGAGACATGATCGGAGTTAGCCAACTGTGATGCCTCTTCCCGGGTAATAGTTTTTTTACTTCTCATCACGGCCAGATCTGACTCTCTTAATATATCTGCATCATGACGCCAAGGCATTTCTTTATCAGTTTTCCCAATCATTTGTTCAGGATTTGAAAAACCAGCCGAATGTGCTTGAGCAAGATTACACCCTTGATAAACAGAATCTGTATTCTTCCAATAAACATGGCCAGGTAATTTTTCAATAATATTAGAGAGGGTAAGTTGAGCTACTTCTTTTTCCAAAAGTGCATTTTGTTCCCTTTGTTTTCTTAAAGTTATATCAACCGAAATTCCAGCTAGACCTATTGTATGACCATTGGCATCAAAAAAAGGTATTTTATAAGATAGATAGGCTGGCCTAATACCTGATTTTTTGAAGAAACTTTCATCAAAAATGCCCGGTTTTTGAGTGGCGATTACCTGTTTATCATTGTCACGAATCTGATCTGCCAATTCTTTAGGAAAAAGGTCGTAATCTGTTTTTCCTATAATTTCACTAGGTGATGAAAAGCCTAAATCGGCTGCCTGTAATAAATTACAATCTAAATACTCAAAATTCATACTTTTCCAATAGACATGAACAGGCATTCTTTCCAATGTTTGTTTATATATATCAAATTGATTTAATATTTCCGGGTTTTTTCCTGTCATAAAGAAGTCCTATAGAACTCAATTGAACATATTTTGATTGTGCAACCAAGTAGGCACAACCCGTATAATGTGATTTTAGTTTATTTATTTCATTTATAAGCTTACTAGCATAAACATGTTTGAGAAAAAAAGTAGAGGGATTTTGTTTGGAGCAACCATTATAAGAAGCAAAATTTTTCATCTCTTCCAAATCAATTACGGGTTGATTATTTTTGAGTAATATCGTTTGAAAAGGGTTATCCCGGTAGGATTCCAATTTTTTACCAGAATATTGAGGGTGAATGGCCGTATTAGCTAGAATTAATTTTAGAGGTGAAATCATTAATACATTATTTATGTAATCCAGAGATGAGTTCATATCATTAATAAAATTGTCATAAACCACGCCCGATACTACTATGCAGTGGTTATTGAGAAACTCTTTGCATGGAACTAATGTAACTTCCTCTTTATTTGATTTTCCTCTTAAGAAAAAAAAATATAAAACATCATAAGGGTCTTTTCTTTCACCGATAAAGCGTTTAATTGTGAATAAAATTGGAATTTTTTCTTGAATGGCATGTTTAAAAATGATTTCACTAACAAAAAAACATGGGAGCACCTGACGGTCTTCATCAGCTATCTTTATAAGTAATGGTAAAAGATCACAATAAACAAGTTTATGATCTAGTTCATTTGCGATTTGTATTATGAAATGACAACCAATTTTGCACACCATTTGTTGATAAACATGAACTAATCTTTTTGCTCGGTATTTAGAAATTGAAAACTCAGTAGCTATTTTATTTAAATCTATAGCAACTGGGATATTATTGTCCTTGATATTAAAATGGGTTAAAAATTGACAAAGAATCAGAAAAACAAAATCTTCATTTATATCAAAACATAGCTGATGTCTCTCAAAAAAGAAAGTTACCTTTTCAACTGCATCCAAATTTTTATCATATGCTTTTGACTGTTTGATAGCTTGTTCCCACTCAGCAATTGTGGAATCTAACTTCAGTTGTATAATTTTAAAAGTTTTTAGTTGGGTGTAAAATTCCTTCATTAAACCAGATGCATATAACCATTTTTTTGCAAGATGCAATATTTTGTAAGCCCTGATTTGGCAAAGATTTTCACCAACCTGAGCGTCAAATGCTACAAGGTCACCCCCTAAAAAGGTTTTTAGAGCAACAATAGCAAAATCTATGACGGATTTAGCAAAATAAAGATCGGAGAGTTTTTGCTGTTTATTAATTAACTGTGAGTTTTCAGTGTATGGGAGTAAAGATAAAAAATTATATTCTTCAAAAACGTGAGCACTCACTAGAAATCACCTTTAAATTAAATCAGTGGAGAAAAAAATAGAACTATATCAGCCCAGCCATGGACAATATTATAACACAATGGTTTAAAATCGCTTTAATAATTAAATATTGAAAAGAGCTTTATGCTTGTTGGGACTTTAAATACTGGGAACAAAATAATAGAGTAACATTTTTGAATTAACGATATAAAAAATTGTCCGGAAAGATCAACAATTTAATAATATCCTAGGAATCTAAAAGTTGAGTCGCAATTATGCTTGTTTTTCTTATTTTTAAAAAGACTTAAGACATTTTAATTCAGATTCTTCACAAGACATTCTCGTAATGAGTCTATATCCTCCATATTTGAAGTAATGCGAAATTTCTGTTTATTTTTTAATAAAAGTAAGAAACCTGGGTTCTTTCCGCCAAAATCTGTTAGGAAATTTTCTAAGAATGAATGCTTTGAAGGCTCTACCGAGTAAACATCTGCTTGTTCAAAAATTAACTCAATATTAAATAAATTAATTAAAATAAAATGTCTTTCTTCTTTTTGGATAGATTTTACATATCTACTACCCCTTAAAAATATGAATAGGCAATAAAAGCCAAAATAAATAAAGCTTAAACCACCTATTATCGCCATTATATTATCTTCTAAATTTGATTGGATCAAAAAACATTTAATTGCGCCGTAAACCAAATAAAAAGAAGTACAAATCCCTATTAAATAATATTTATTAGGAATACTTATTATTTTTTTTAGATTAATATCATACCAAATCATATTAATATCCTTTCTTTTTCCCTAAATCATTTCCCATCGCTCCGAAAGTACTTATCGCCATTGTGTCCACCATCATTTTGAAGAAAGGGACATTTATAGCATGACTTGCATAGTTTCCTATACCTACCCCTACCAGAGTAAAACCTAAAGATATTGAGCTAAAATGACTGTTTTTTGGATCTTTTATATTGGTATAAATCTGACCTGCAATATTTGAAATCCCTCCAGAAATGTATGGATTATTTACCAATTTCTTAAATTTACTAAAAACTGTTACCCCAGCTCCAATTACCCCACCCATAAATATATCATTGGCATCCCCTCCGCTAGCAATTGCTCCGTAGGATCCTGATAATAACCCTAAACTCCCATAACCTATAATCGGTGCAACAGATGAGCTTTTTAGAGTATTCATTATAAAATTAGCTTTTAAAGCGGCCGATTCTTTTTGTGTATAATAAATTTTTTCACCATAGTTTGTCACCTTAAATAGTGACTTTCCTGTGGCGAGGGGAGTTGCTGCCGTAAGCGAAAGGCCTAATTCTAAAGCCTGAGTATTTGTTTCGGAGACGTGAGCCATTCTTAGTACATCATGAGTTGCTGTGTTTCTTGGGATTCCGGTTATTAATTGACTACCGCCGGTCAATGTTTGATCAATGCCATGCAAGGCTACACCATAGCCAACGGGAGCTGTGAGTGGAAAGGCTGTTAATCCTGCACCGACGGAGGTTTCTAATGCTCCTTCTAAAGCTTGGAAAGCGCCTCCAATGCGTGTCATGAATGTATTTACCTTAGGTTCTACTTTATGTGAGCCCATTATGCCTAAAAACTTAGGGCCATATGAAATAATTTCTTCCCCATAATCATTCCATAGTTCGTTTGCTTTTTCTTTTATTGAATTAAAGAGCATTTGATCAATTCGTTCTTGGTGGAGGCGTTCGTAGGTGCCGGCTGGGATTGGGGTAAAGGTTTTTTCTTCGGTTAGAGGTATGGGACAATAGAGTCCTTCCAGGGATTCTTGATCGCTTTTGAGGTTGGATAAAATTCTTTTTTCTTCTGCGGTTGCCTGGGCATTTAGGAAGCTTGAGCCGATGGCTGAGCCGAGGTTGTCTTTTAGAACTGAGACAGCGTCGAATTGGCTGCCATTGATAGCGCTTTGCATTCCGCTGGTTGCGAAAGCTGAAAATTCTGATTGGATCAGGGTGCTGCCAGCTTCGCCTAAATTTTCATTTAAGGATTGGTTGAAATCCTTACCAATTTTGCTTCCTGTTAAACCTGCAAGCGCTGCTTTACTGCCTAATTCATACCAATTGAAATGTTGATGTTTTTGTAAAGCAAGGCTTAGTCCTTGACTTACTGCATCTTGCTCCATCATTTGGGCGGCCGAGGAAAGACTAAAGCTTGAAAGAGAGAAATTATCGAGCTTATCCATGGCATTTCTAAAGGCTTGATTGGTGTTTAGTTCTTGCAAAACACCGGTTGAAACGGCAGTTGAGAGGCCAGTTATGAGAGCACTTTTTAAATCAAGTCCCTTTTGTAAGCCAAAAGCGTTTGCCAGCCCTTGACCTGTTAGATTTCCTGCCACACCTGCTGTAAATCCAGCTGCCAGAGAACCCAAGGTTCCCATAATTTGGCCTGATAATACTTTCATGCCCAAACTTAATATTTGTCCCAACCCCCCGCTTAATGATGCGCCTAATGCTCCTCCTAAAGTTGCGCAAACAGCGGCTGCTATGACTGTGGCAACTACTGAAATTGCTGCGATCGTTATTTTTTTAAATAGGGGATTTGAATGACTAGGAAAAGCGCTTAAAAATGAGGTAGGAATAGGTAGAGTGGCAGATAAATCACCTAATATATCTGCATTGCTTATTACTTGATGAGTATTAGTATTTTGATGTTGTTTAATCGCTACAGCCGGAATTATTAATCGCTGACCCGTGTGAAATTGGCTTGCAGCTTGGCGATCACTTATGCCATTGGCATCGGCGATTAAATACCATAAAGAGCTGTCACCGTAAGCTTGCAGAGCAATGCTATCCAGACTATCTCCTGAATGTATTGTATAGGTACCGCTGTTACCTTGTGGAGAGTTGGCGAGAATTAATTCGGCTTTATTTTGGGCATTTTGATTTTCATTGGATCTTGAGAAAAAGGAATCAGCGTTTGGTAAATTACCGGCCGGTGTGAAACCACCATAGATATTCATGCGTTGTGATTTATCGGTATTTAATTGCACATCCCCAATAATTTTACCGGCAACAGTGATGTAACTGGTTTGTCCGTTTTTATCTTTGCGACTTTTAATGCCCTCAAAGGTGCTAATCTTATACTCAGTAGTGTTCGATCTGCCTGTACCGTCTGCCTGCAAATCAACTGCCAGTATAAGTTGACCGTTTACATCATAGTAACGGGTGTTTTGCCCAACGGTAGGCCGAGACTTATTAATAGTTAAGAAAGCCTTATCAGTTGATTGTGAATAGCTATCCCATTTCTCATAATCATAATAATGTGAACTTTCAACCAATAAATTATTTTTAATTTGAGTTGAATGTAATATGAGAAGATTACCTACTCCATCATAGAGGTAATTGTTTTTTTCAGTTTCAAGCCACTGGCCATACCCATAATATGTTTTACCTATCTGCCATTGAAGCAAATCACCATCATAGTTATTAATTGTTTGTTCGCGGGCTGTACCGTAAATATCATAAAGAAATTCACTATCAATGCGATCTAATTGGTCGTAAGTGATTGCTTTTAAACGATAGTTATTTTTGTAAATCTCTTTCAGGCGAGAATTATTATCATAGTAATAGGTATAACCCTCTAAGCCAGCGCCCTCGAATTTATAGGCTTCTTTAACGTTACCAGCTTCGTCATAGACGAGAATCGAA
The DNA here is from genome assembly GCA_013697955.1 of Tatlockia sp. Classification (GTDB taxonomy): domain Bacteria; phylum Pseudomonadota; class Gammaproteobacteria; order Legionellales; family Legionellaceae; genus Tatlockia. The sequence continues at coordinate 61,653 of JACCVV010000086.1, forward strand.
CCCTGGTTATTATTAAGAACCAATGAACCATCTACCAAACTACCCTTGTTAATCAGCATACGGTTATTGTCGTCATAGCTGAAATAATCATCGTTAATTAATTTTTGATAGCCCGTGTAATTCGCTTCCACATGTGTTTTTCGGATATTACCTACGGCATCGTAAAAATAATCTACGCTTAAAAGCGCGTTATCTTTTGGGGGAAAACGATTATCGATATCATCTGGATGTCTACGCCGGACAGTAGTTAAGCGTCCAAGTGCATCATAGGCATAAAAATCCATTTCTTTTAACCAGCCATTATCCCTGCCTTGGGTATGACGGCTTGAAGATTTCGATATCATGTTGCCATCGGCATCATAGTCATAGTCAGTATTTTCCTCATAGGTATTATCCGTATGAGAAAGCAGTTGGCCATCTCCCAAATAGCGGTAAGAGATATTTTTACCTACAGAAGAGGTTTCCTCTAAAAGTAAATTATTTTTATTGTATTTGTAGAATGTTTGACGGTTACCCAAGTCAGTATGTTCAACCAAACGTCCTTGTTCATCATAACGCCAACTTTGGCTAAGATGGTTAGCGTCTGTTTCCAGAATTTTGTGGCCTGAATCATCATATGCATAATTGGTTATGCGATTTTTAACATCATTCTTAAGGATTAAGTTATCTAAATTGTCATAGGAAAATTGTATCGACTGATTTAAGGCGTTCCGTTGTTCCAGCAAATGACCAGCTTCATCATAAGAATAGCTTTGGCTACTCGTCGGGGTTTTCAAGTGGGTTAAATGATTCGCTTTATCGTAGGTATAAGTGGTTATTCCTTTTAGCTCATTTTGACTTGAAGCGAGTCTGCCAAACAAATCATAAGTTTTTATTCTTTTATGGCCAAGAGCATCTATTTCCTCTAGTGTCGCTCCATCTGCTTCCAGAATTTTTGCAATAGTATGCCCGTTTGCATCGGTGAGTGCGATTGAACGACCCAAACCATCATAGGCAAAGTAAAGTGTAGGTTTAATTTTTTGCAATTGGTGCTTATTGTCGAGAATATCAACTTCAGGGAGCTCCTGCTTTACCACCTGATTGAAAGCATTGTATTCATAACGGGTTTCAAAGCCTCTTGCACTTATGTGGGACAACATATTACCCCAGCGATCCAGTCGTTGCGACTCTGAAACTTGCCTTAACAAGTTTTTTCCTTCTCTCAAAGTAAATTCTTTGCTTTGGCGCACACAATGGCCGAGTCCATCATATTCGTTATTTTGACGCTGCAAATTGTAAAGCCATTGTTCAGTATTAAAAGTCTGGGTGTCGTCAAATAAAGCCTTTGATAGATCAATTCCTTCGAACCCATATTCCCGCGATTCAGCATTGGTTGCTGTCACTGTCTGGGTGATTTTATCAGTCAAGTCATAGACAAAAATTTGATAATGACCACTGGTGTTGGAGCGTCTGATCCGACCCAGCTTATCGTATTCGATATGAGTAGTTAATTTACCATTGATCCCTTTCGCAATTAGCTCCCCGAAGGTATTGTATTCTGCATCTTCAGTTTTTAGTTGGCCGTTGTTTTTATAGATAGCCGTTTGGAGAAGATGCGCTTCTTTATCATAGGTGAAACCTTTGTCGATTAGCCGTTTGCTGCCATCATTTTGCGACAAAAGCTGCCAACTGCGTGTGATGTTACCGTTTTCATCATAGCTATAGTTTATTTCGTGGCTTAAGCCATCAATCGCAGTTATAACCTTTCCCTGATTATCAAAAATAGAACGTTGGGAAATATCTTTGGCTGATTTGTCGTATAGAATGTAATTGTTTCCATCTGCTTCCTTTGCTCCCTGCGCATGACGGATCGTTTCAACTAACTGGCCCAGGCTATCATAGCTATAGCTAGTAGCAGCACGTCCTGCTTTGGTTTGTGGCCCAATCTTGGTAATTAACCGATTTAGCGAATCATAATAGTAAAAAACGGTATGCCCAAGAGGATCTGTTGTTGAGGTCAAGTTGCCCGAGGCGTCATAGGTATAGTTTGTAGTTAAATCAGATACAAATGTCTCATAGCGATTAGAGCCAGATAATAGCCTTTCATGTGCTACCTTTTGAAGGGTTTTAGCAGTTAAGCGACCTAGCTTGTCATAACTTAGATTTTTATGCCTATCTTTTGCATTCGCAATAGGCGTTTTGGATTCACTATCCCAATGTGTAGCGCGAGTTGCATAATCTGTTTCTTCTATACATTCGCCAAAATTATTATAACAATAAGTGCTTAGATATTGTTCTGCATCCAGCTGTGCTGTTTTTAGGCCGTCTTTATCATAGTAATAAGAAGTCTTTGCCCAATCTTTTTCATTTCGCTTAACGGAAAGTGTAATTAGTTCGCCAAAGGTATTGTAAGTCATCGAACTAACAGGAGTTAACTCCTCATAATGTTGGGTTTGTGCGTTATAACTAAAAATTGAGGGACGCCGAGTTTCAATTAATTGATTAATTTGATTGTAACTATAAGTTTCCTGGCGATCTTTTTTATCGACTCTGTGTGCCTTACCAATAGACTCAGAATTGTAATTAAAATCAGAGGTTACACTTAGATAATTCGCATAATTGATCTTTGATTCCAGATTACCAAAACCATCATAACTATAACCAGTTAAAGCTCCCCTTGCATCTACGGAATATAATAATTGCCCTTTATTATCATAAGCTTTATAGCGCCAATTATTTGCTCTATCTTTAGTGGCAATTTCTTCACCGAAAGCGTTGTAGCAGGTTTCTTCAGTTAATGTTTGTAATCGCTCTTGTCTGTTAACGCTTGCGCAGGTGCCTTTTAAATTAACCGAGATATCAGGAGAAATTGTTTTAATCTTGCGGTTATTTGCATCGTAGATGAAATGTTGGGTTTGTTTTAGACCTTCAGCATCACGAATTGTGGAGCTAATATTACCGAAGCTGTCATATACATTCCGGGTGATTATTGAACGGGCTTTGCTTATCCAATTTGTTTGCGAGGATTTTATATTTGTAATTGGCGTGTGGGTTTCTATGAGGTGATTTTCCTCGTCATAAACATAGGTCCATTCTGCTGAATTTAGCTCCGTTTTTGAGAGCACATTATTATTTCCATCATAAACAAAGGTAGTTTTTTGATCTTTAGCATCGGTTTTTTTTGTTAAACGTCCAGCATTGTCGTAGCTGTAATTAGATGTTCGTGCTTTAAGATCCTTAGTAAGCAGCTCTTTTAACATTTGTTCAGTTGAAATCTCCGCGGTTGCCCGAATGTCATGCGCTATTTCGGCAACGATGTTTCCTAAATCATCATAACGCCGCTCCAGAATTCTGCCTTCTGGACTAATACGGTAAATTTCTCTGCCGGCCAAATCAAAAATAAAGCGGGTCATTCTGTCTTTATTAGTGATTTTTATTTGCTCTTGCCAGTTTGCTAACCGAAGACTGGCAGCATACAGACGCATTGCATATTTCTGACTCGCTATAATATTTCCCAGACCGTCATAGGAATAACTAATAACTGAGCCATCTGCACTGGCTTGATAACTTAATCGTCCTGCCAGGTCATAGGTATAAGCAGTGTATTGATCGCGCAAGGGAGAAACTTTAATGTTTTCTTTAATATCCTCAAGTGAGTATTTTATTAAACCATATGAAATATGGGTTGCGTATTTAGTTTTAGATTTAAGTAAGCCAGCATCGTCATAGCTAAATTCAGTTAAAAAATTACCTTCGTCCACCTGATAAACGAGTCGATTTAAATCATCATAGGCAAAATTTTGTATTCTTTGTCCTGCACTCGGTGGTGTTACTCTGTCACCTGCTTTAATTTTTTCTAAAGATTTGGGCACCGCAAAACGTATTATTTGGGTTAAGTTATCGTTTTTATCATATTGATAATAAGTTGTATTGCCTAGAGCATCAAAATGAGCGGTAAGCCTTCCTAAAGCATCGTAATCATTAAAGCGATATTGATCATGAACGCTTTCTTTGAGTAAAAGGGGCAGTTCTTTTTCAGAATAATTTTCTGCTGGGATAATTCGGTTGGCATAAACAATGGTTCTTTCTTCCTTGCCATTGGCACTATAAAGATGCTCAGTAACAACACCCCTGGGATTTATTTGATAGCGGCAGAGGTTTTCAAGGTTATAGATAAAATAACTTTTTTGGTTTTTAGCGTCGGTTTGGCTAATTAAATTATCGTTGAGATCGTAAGCGTAACTAGTAGTTAATTTTAGCCCTTCAGGATCGATAATAAGTGCTGTACGGCGGCCCAGATCATCACATTCAAAGGCAGTGATTTTATTTTTTCCCCAGGCATGGGTTTCGACCTGACGCACCATAAAACCACGATCATCATAATGGAACTCAGAAATAAGATTTAGACCTCCTGGGTCGGTACAGCTCCTTACAAGATTGCCTTTATCATCATAGCTAAATTGTTTATGAAGACCATTTGCTTCGATAATTTCAAGTTGGCGGCCAATACCGTCGTAATGATAGGTGGTTTTTAGAGCTAGTCCTGCCGGATCAACAATTTTACTGAGTGTTCTACCCTCTGCATCATAGCTATACATAATAAGCCTATTTTTAGCTTCAAGTTGTAGAACAAGATTGCCGCTCGAATCATATTCATAGACTTTTGAAGAATCATCAGGTGCTTTTATCTCTATTAATTCAGCTTTTTCATTATAAAAAAAATGAGTTGATTTGCCCTTTCCATCGATCAATTCAATCTTATCACCAAAGGCATTGAATTGTGTCTTTATCTGGCTGTAACCGGGATGACGCAGGGTTAAGGTATTATTTAGATCATCATAGGTATAAGAATTAATTTCAGTTGAGGCATAATTTGTCTCACTCAAAATTCGTCCAAAGGCATCATATTTAGTCGTTTTCATTTTTTGCGACTGGTTAGTAATGCCAGTACGCTCACCACGTTTATTATAGTTAAAACGCATTACCCCAGTTCGCGCATCAATGTTTTTTTCAACACGGCCGAAAATATCATATTTAGTATCTAAAACACGCTCGAAGCCGCCGACATCATCCTTTTTTCGGCTTAATTGTCCCAACTGATTATAATCATAATGAGTCACAAGTTTTCTGTTCGCGCTTATAAATTGCTGCGTTTCTTCTATTTCACCAAAACTATTGTAAGCGGTTAGCATCTGGCCTTTTTTTCCGGTGCATTTTTTAATTAAAAGTCCAAGATTATTGTATTCATAAGAGGTAACTTCATCTGTGGCTTCATTTTTTAAATGCTTTAATAGTTCAGTCAGTTTAGATGTTGTCAGGTTAGCTACATTTTCCTTTAGTTTTTTTGAATAACGATAGCTAAATTCAACCTGATTAAAAGTATTAAAGCCTTGTTCGCTCACCTCACCATTTGCATTAACAGTATAAATTAGTTGGCCTGACTCATCATAGTAATAACGAGTTGTTTGGTTGAGTTCATTGGTCCGGCTTACCAATCGTCCGGCTAAATCATAGTTATAACTTAAACCATGTTGCTGCCAGATAGCCTCAATTTGCTCTTCATTGAGATTGAAATTTTGTGTGAGTTTTGCTGCACCGATTGCATCTAAACATTGGCTGATCCTTCCCAAGGCATCATAGCGAAATCGTTCCTGGCGAGCCTTTTGAGACTTTTCATTAATTAAAGTTTTTGAGATAACCATTCCTTTTTGGTCGTAACTATAACGCGTGATAAGCCCGTTTTGCTCTTTTTGCTCAACTAATTGCCCAAGATCATTGTAATTATAGTTGCTAAGATGATCGGCCAATTTTTCAGATAAATTAAGATCAGCTAGTTTAGTGTTTTCATGAATTTCATTAAATTTTTGACTAGTAATGGCTGTTGCGAATTGGCGTTTTTTGATCAATAAACCACGCTCATCATATTCATAAGTGGTGACATAACCCATGGGATCAATATCGGCAATTTTTAGTCCTGCCAAGTTATAAAGGCTAAAATTATGAATGTCCGCTTTATCGGCATCTGGTCGGTTCCATTCAATCGAAACGGGGGGGACAAGACGACGGGCATGTTGAATAGTTTCAAGTAGATTTCCTTGGCGATCATAATAAAAGGATTTAGCAGCGCCTTCGCCGTTAATCTCTGCTTGCAGTCGTCCTTCACTGTCGTAAAAGTAGTAATGAGAACGATCTGGTGTTGATTCTTGTAATTTAACTGACTCAAAAGACAAAATTTGATCTGATTTATAATTATTCAAGCGTTTGGCATAAGCAGTTTTTTTAATTATTCGGCCTTCTTCATCATATTCAAAGGCAATAACTGCACCATTCGAATCAATTTGATAGGCAATTTGATTTTTGGCGTTATAGACAATCTGACTAATACGATCCTGATAATCTTGAACTGGAATTTCTGCCCATGGCGGAATGGATTCCGGCCAAGTTTTTGTATCGACGGGTTTTTTATATTGAATAGTTTGTACGAGATGACCAAGGCTATCGTAACGGAACTCTGTTAGCGCACCGCCGGGCTTACATTTTGCAATGAGTTGATCTTCATTATTATAGAAAAAGTAAGTGACCTTGCCATCTACGCTAGTCTCCGACTGCAAACGTCCTGATTTATCATAGCTATAATGAATGGTTCCATAAGCCTGTTTTTCATTAATATATTGTGTGCTTAAGAGCAGACCGCTTCGATCATAGATACAGATTGTTTGAGTGCCTTTAGCATCAGTTGTTGTGATTCGTTGATTGCCATCATCATATTCAAAACGCTCTATATGATTTTGATTATCAGAACGCAAAATCAAGCGACCTAAATCATCATAAATGTAAGTGGTTGTACTAAAGCCACCCTTTATTGGCAGCATTTTTTCTACCAAGCGGCCTGCAGCATCATAACGGTACTGTATGATTAGTGATTTGTCGGGAATCCCTTCACCAAATTCATTGACATTAGTATAAAGGACTTCTTCATCCAGTTGGCCGCGCCAGTCATAATGATAGCTTTTAAGGTTAATGGTCTCTGATTTTTGCAATTTTACCCAAGAAATTAATTCCTTCAGGCTCAAAGTTTGATCATTTTTTAAATCACTTAAATCATAACTGGTCAAAATATAAGTCCGTTTGCTTTCACATTGACCTTCTTGATTGTAACGATACTCCGTCACTCGGCCATTCACTGAAATATCAAAGCGCAAATGACCCCGCTCATCATATACAAAACGACTAGTTTTTGGATTTTTGGGGTAAGTAGTTCCATTGAAAATTGAAGAAACAGTTTCATTTAATAAATGATGTTCGCTGTCATAAATTCGGGTTTTAACTTGGCCAGAGGGTACTTCCGTTCGAATGCAATCACCTGCTTCGTTATAGCTAAAGAACCAGTGTAAAGATCCTTGATGGACTGCACTTAAATTATCACCTTGATACTCATATCGGATAGGTGAATTAAGAGGGCTATCAATTCCCGTTAAACGGCCTTTTTCATCATAGTAATAAATTACGCTCTGGCCTGAGCTATTTTTAATTTCAGTCTTCCCATGATGGTAAGTGTAAGTTGTAATTCGACCTTCACCATCTTTGAGTTCTTTAACCCGACCCTCAGAATCATAGTCAATGTTTAACGAGCTACCATCAGACTGGTTTATCGCAGTTATTCGATCTGAATCTCCTGCGTAATTATAAGTTATCCAGTACGTTTTACCTTCGCCAAGATCACGGCTTACCTTTTGCAGACGGTTATGTTCATCGTAATCGTAATGTAAATGATGAATTGTTTTTCCTTCACTTTGAGTTTTAATATCTTTTAATAAACCCTTTTCAAAGGTCCAGACAACACTTTGTTTACCACTATTATCAATGATTTTTTCTAATTGCCCTTTGTGATAGGAAAATTGTAACTGGTGCCCATCGCGGTCTATCAATCTGGCCAGTTGTCCGGTTACATTGTATTCACAACTGGCCGAACTCGCCCCTTCACGATATGACCATTTATTATCTGAAAAACGAAGGCTTGCGGTTCCTCCATTGTCGCTAAAATAATAACCCTTTACCTTATCGAAAATAAAACGACTATGATGCCCGTCTTCATCGACTCGAATTAGTTCAGAACCAGTGATGTTAACTTCGCCGTTTATCAATAAATGAGTTTGAGTATTAAAAAACCAATTCTGTCCCCTTTCTCCAAGAGAGTTATAACTTTGTATGACCTCAAACCCTAATCCTGAGCTAGCCAGAAAACCATCACTTTGGCGTAAAACCATATTACCGTTTGCAGCATTGATATAAACTGATTCGCCACCCTGACCTAGCGCTGCCCCACCTTTGGGACCGTAATTTCCTAATCGACCCAGTGAGGAACCTGATAATCCTAACCCTTGATTTGTAAATACCTGCGTCATCCTCTCACCCCTTTTTATTCTTAGTTCATAACAATTAACGTCAATTTAAAAACTTCGGATTGACCTCCAGGAATATTTTTGATTTGGAGATAAATTTCGCATTCCTCTTCATTTATTTCTTTATCCGAGGCTTCAGCAATCAGTTTATTATTTTCAATTCGTAACCATGGTGGGTTAGAGTAGCCATGAGCTAACTCAACTGTATAAGGTGCTTCCTTATAATCGGGATAGATGTCTTTATTGGCTACAAAATCATGAACTAAAAGAGTTCCCGGATTAAAAAGAGGCAGTTGTGGATTTGCAGCTTTGAAACGTGGTTTTTTGTTTTCATCTTCTTCTATTTTTAGAGGGACTTTGATTAGGTAAGAATTTCCACCAGTCCTTGTGTTTGCATGAATACTAAGTTCATAGAGTTGGCCAGTCGCATTCCTTGGAACCGTTCCAATCAAAGTTGTACGGTTATTGGGAGATACTCTTAACCAAGGGGCTTTTGGTCTGATTTCATCAATAATTAATTGCAGGCTTTCATCATTTACAGGGTCAACAATGTGTTTGCGAACATCATATTCAAATTCAATGTCCGCTGGTTTTTTTAGTTGAAAAGGTTCAATAAAAGGTTTGCTAGCTGGATCATTGGCTATAGGAACATAAATTTTCAGGGGTTCGGAATCTCCTCCAGTGTTAGTACTGGCAATTAGGGTTACCTCTCTGGTAAGGCCAGCCTCTGGACGCGGTATATTTCCTACAAGCGACTGACCATTTTCACTTATTCGCAACCAAGTGGGATGGCTTTCATTTTGGTCGATACGGAAACGAATCACATTTGATTCTTTAAATTTTTCTTCATATTCGATAAGGTCAATCAGATTCAATTGATAAGGTTGACCCGCTATTCCACTTGCTATGGGAAAGCTGGTTTTAAAAATAGGCTTGTCCTGCCTGTTAACGCCTACATTAATAATTAAAGTTGTCGGCATTGAAGTTGAAAAGTTATTTCCAACCGCAAAACTAAATTCATAAATTCCAGTACGTGTCGGCGTACCGATGATCGCAAAATGCTTTTCATCAAGGTATAGGCCATCTTGATTAGCAGGTGACAACATTGGGATGAGGGCTGCTCCAGCCTCTGCGTTTTCGAGGTAGTAATTCACATAAGCACTGAGATTGATAAATAAAGGCGTATTTGCAGTTGCATTTAGCGAAGGGATATTTACTAAAGATAAGGGATGTGGCTTGACATAAACTGAGAAATTTATAGGCTGATAATGCCGTCTGTTGTCATAGAATAAAGCATATATTCCGTTTCCATTAATGATATGTCCAACTTTATCCCCTGTGATGGTGATTCCAAAAAGGCAATAACCTTCTCTAAAATTAACATACCCAGAAATAAAGGGAGGACATAAATGAGGTGTATAGTTTTGCAAACTGATGTTTTGAGGTAATTGCCATAATTGAAATTCCCTTAAATCGCTATAATGCATAATAAAAGGAATAGTAATTTGTTCACCCACAAAAATTTGGGCATTTATTAATCCCTTATTTTCGAAATAAACCTCAGGAGAAGACCTTTGAATAGAGGCTCTAGCGCCTATAGAGATTAATCCCAGTAATAAAATTATTACCATTTGTTTCATTTCTAATTCCATTATTCCATTTGGAGGTGCTTGCTTTTTTGTTCAACATAAGATGAAACACCCGTCTTAGGTTGAACAACTATTTCCATTAATATTTTTAATCATCAGAACTATAAAAGGTATTTGTCGGATTTCTACCGGGTCTAAAATGGGTATAGCCAAAGGGGATTTTAAAGGGAAAGATGCTTTTACAAAAGTAGACGATATCGATGCCTGTTTCTTGTTATCAGCATACAATTGAGTTAAATATTCCATAAATCGTTCCTTAATTAATCGATAAATCAAAACTGATTGCTATTGATTAAAAAAAGATATTGGAATGAAACTTTTAAATTGATTTGAAAGTAAAACGAAAGATTCCATTAGTTTGGACATATACTTGCTGTTCATGCTAAAACTCCACTATTTCCATTAACCTTTCCAAGGTTGGGTGATACTACTGGACGGCAAGATTCAGGTCAATAAGGTATAATTATTTTTTCGCTGCGAGTACTCAAAATAATAAAGCTGTTCCTAAACCATAATAATTTTCGGTTCCTCCCAGGCTACCATTTATACGTTGACCGCCCTCAACATCGATTGTCATATTTTTAGTTAGAAGATAGACAAGGCCAGTAGCAGCAATAAAACCCCGACCTTCCTCGGCGGAAGTCTTGGTTTTGCCATAAACAGAACCATAAAATTGCAATTTATCGGTTGGTGACCAAGCTAAAATCAGCACGGGATTGATACTTATAAAGCGTTGGCCGCCGTTAGTTTCAACATCTGTTTCTGTACTAATCCCCAGTTGATAGGTCATGCTTAATTTCTTATTCAGATTAAATGCTAAAATTTCATTCAGTGTTCCTGCTAATCCCGGGCTGCCAAAATTGGTAGAGCCAGAAGGCGGAGTGAGCACCCCTTCGACTGTGAATATCCAGTCATCTGTGTAATTAATAATATGTTTAAATCCTATCGATGTAGGACCGAATCCAGATGCATGCGGTACAGTTTGATGATTATAGTTTGGCAACAAAGCATAGATTTCATTATTTCCCGGCAATCCAACTCGAAATTCAGGTGCAGGGTAGGATTGTGCCTGTCCGGCTTCAATTAATTTATCGCCTTGAAATCCCAGCTCAACAACCGCATGACGGATGGGAATGGTACATGGGCTTGAGGCAGCAGTCGGTCTATCTGTAAGTGAGAGCAAGGCATTTTCACCCCCGCATTGAGCTTCGGGGTAAGCAAAAATTTTAAAAGGAAATAGAAAAAAAAAACATAAAATAATTAGGAGTTTCTTTCTTTGTCCTAAAACACCCAAGTGTTTAGCTATAAAAATTTTTTATCCCCAATAGATTTACTCAAAAATGGATTGATTTTTTTTACCAAATCCTGAATCGATTTTAAGTTGGAATCATGCACACCCGGTAAATCAATATGCTCTCCATTTTTTAGACCTAAACAAAGACTATATTCCTTATGATTTTGACCATGTTCTACAATAATTACTTCACTCACATCCTGAAGGGGAATTGTTGTTTTGTGAGTGTTAATTATATTTTTACAGGCTATTGTTATTTTCTTTGTTTTTTTACTAAGCCGTATGGTAATTAATCTGAAAAATAATGAACCTAAACCGAGTAAAGGAAAAATTGCCACTTTGAGGTAAGACCATAAACTTTCTAACTTGGGAATTGTAATTCTTTGTTGAGTACTATTTTTAATATAATGTTTAACGCTATCTGCTATTTGTACTATGTCCTGATTTTTTTTGGAACTAATATTAGGAATTTTAATATAGCCCTCACTTGTATAGAGCAAAAGACAATAGGAAATGCTGTTATCTCTTCCTTCGACAAAACTGGAAACTGCAGCGGATTTCAAAACTCCAAGTGTTATTTTTTGATAATAAATTTTAAGTAAACCAGTCCTTAAAACACAAAGATTTGCTTTATTATAATTTTTTTCTTCACAGATTATTTGATACTGTACCAACATAGGCAGTAAGAAAATTAAACCTGCGGCTATGAACATATAAGCCCAAAAGCGAAAAAGAAAATGCGAATAAACTTCTATAATTAACTCTGACGATTTAGATCTAATTTTCATAAGTTTTTATCTAATTTATTAATAAAAATTATCGTTTTTTTATACCTAATAGAGACATTATAGAACGCAAAACATCACGCATAACTTGGCGAATTACTTGTCGAATCAGCGTGTTTTTTGAAAGTTTTTCCATCATTGATTCATCTTTGGATTTACCATTTTTTCTAGATGGCTCATCCTTTAATGTAGTGGTTTCAGCGCTTTGTGCTTTTAAAATTTCATAGGCTGAAAGTGTTTCTATACGTTTGGAATAGCGTGAGCTTAGCGTTGATTGTGCAATGACTTCTTTCATTTCTTGCTGGTCTAACACACCCATTCGCGATTCCGGCGCACGCACACGACAGTCAACAAGTGGCGTAGGCTGACCTTTTGCATCTAATCCACTTACTAAAGCTTCTCCAATCCCCAGAGAAGTTAAAAGTTCCTCAGTATTATAATATTTTGAAGGAGGAAAATTTTGAGCAACCAGTTTCATTGCTTTTCTGTCTTTGGCTGTAAAGGCACGCAAAGCATGTTGAATTTTTAATCCTAACTGACTTAAAACGGAGTCAGGAATATCATTTGGCGATTGGGTACAAAAAATTAAACTTATCCCCTTGGAACGAATTAGCTTTACCATCGTATCCATTAAATTTAATAAAGCCTTTGAAGCGTTGTTGAAAATTAAATGAGCCTCATCGATAAACAAAACCAATTTAGGTTTAGGCGGATCGCCAAGTTCAGGCATGATTCGGTAAACATCTGATAAGAGTTTCAGCATAAAGGTGGAAAAAAGTTTAGGACTTTCTTGCATATCCAGCAGGCGTAAAATTGAAATTACGCCAAGACCATCCGAATTGGTTCGGATTAGATCAACAACATTAAAAGCCGGTTCACCAAAAAATTTATCACCGCCTTGTGACTCTAGCTCAATGATTTTTCGCATTATTGTGCCTACTGTCGCACCTGATACACCACCAAATTTAGCCTCAATCTTCGCCTTTCCCTCGTCACTTTGCACAAATTGTAAAAGACTTTTAATATCAGCCAAATCTATCAAAGGCAAATTGTTCGCTTTGGCATATTCAAAAAGAATGGTTATCACTCCAGCCTGTGTCTCATTGACATCAAGCATGCGTGAAAACAATAGCGAGCCAAAATCGCCGACCGTTGAACGCACAGGGACCCCTTCGTCACTGGATTCACTCAGGGTTAAAAATTCAACCGGGAAGGAACGAGGACTGTAAGTTAAGCCCAGGGATTCAGCTCGCGACACAAAGGCGGTATTTTCCTCGCCAGGTCTCGCTAAACCCGAGACATCGCCTTTAATATCCATTACTAAGGATGGAACGCCTAAACGGGAAAGCTGTTCGCTTAAGACCTGTACAGTTTTAGTTTTACCACTGCCGGTTGCCCCAGCAATCAGGCCATGTCGATTGAAAGATTTTAAAATCAGGTTAACAGGTGCGTTTTCCAGCAGTTTATCGTTTAGTAAAATTCCGCCGAGTTGAACAGCAGGAAGTTCGCTTGCTTGATAAGGCTTACGCAGATCCTCATACATAAAAAACAGTCCTTGTTAAAATGATTAAACCTGATTTTTTTGGCAATCAGGACATAAGCCATAAATATTCAACGCATGATCAGTCATTTTGAAATTAGCGCGTGTCGCGATCATTTTTTGGCGTTGTTCAATAATTTCATCAATAAATTCTTCAACCTTGCCGCATTTGACACAAACCAAATGATCATGATGTTCGCCTTGGCTCAGTTCAAAAACAGAATAACCGCCTTCAAAATTATGGCGAATAACCAAGCCTGCACTTTCAAATTGAGTCAATACGCGGTAAACCGTTGCGACTCCTACATCTTCACCCATCTCCAATAAGGCTTTATAAACTCCTTCTGCACTTAAATGATGATCGGGTGACTGTTCGAGAATTTGCAGAACCTTCAGGCGCGGCATGGTGATTTTCAACCCGGCATCTTTTAACTGCTGACTCTCTTCCACAAGCGCTCCTAAAATTAGATGATTCAGCATAAGATGCGTTCTTATCTGAGTTTTATCAATTGGCTAGGTTACTATACAAGCAGGTGTCTTTCTATGAATGACATGCTATTATGGCGAAATTTTTCATGACAGGCAAAAAAATGCGCGTTAGAACCCTTCTTATCTCTATTCTATTAGTGTTAACTCTCTCCCACTGTGCATCTTATGATTTTTCCAGACGAATAGTCGAACAGGGTAATATGTTAAAACAGGAAAACATAAGCCGTTTAAAATTGGGAATGTCTAAAAATGATTCTGCAATTTTATTGGGGACCAGCTTATTAAACCCAACATTTAATAATGATCGCTGGGATTATGCCTACACACTTCGCAAAGGAAATGGGGCTCTTGTGGTAAAAAATCTGGTCTTGTATTTTTCTCATGGTAATTTGGTTCGAATTGAGCATAAGCCTTGAAAGATTGCAAATTGAGAGCCAGTAGGTGCTTCGGATAAGCCGATGCACCTCTGGGTGTGTGTAAGGTGATTACAAAGATTTAATTTTTGCTCGTTGTCTTCTTTTTTCTTTTGGGTCAATCTTCAACGGCCTATAAATTTCAATCCGATCCCCTGATTTTACTATACGATCTAAAGTAACCGGCTTGGAAAAAATTCCGACAGGATAACCTTTTGCTTCTGGATACTTTTCTAAAATTCCAGAGACTTCCAAAACGTCTGCCACCGTAGAGCCAGAGGATAGTGATAAGTAAATATGGGCAAGCGGCTGGTTATCAGGTATATAAATAAGTTCAACCTGTACCATAAATTATCTCAGCACGGCTGCAAAAAGCATCCACCATTTTATCGGTAACCTGTTCGAAAACGGGTCCCAAAAGCATGGAAAACATACGTCCAGCAAATTCAAACTCCAAATCGAAAGAAATCCTGCATCCCTCCGGCGCATCATCAAATCGCCAAAAGCCTTCCAAATGACTGAAGGGACCCGAAATAAGGCGAATTTCAATCATTTTATTGGCTTGCAAAAGATTTCGCGTTGTAAACGATTTAGTCATGCCCGCGGCTGCAATCACTAATGTGGCCTGAACCTCATCCTCATTGCGGTGGTGAACCATACTTTCGCTGCAGTAAGGTAGAAACTCTGGATAAGTTTCAACATTATTTACCAGATCATACATTTGTTCAGGAGAATAATTGATTACCCTGGATTTTTTCACAATAGTCATTGCGTATCACCTTTTAGCTGCGCCCTAAGCCAATTGGAAAGATCTTTGATTTCTTCAAGGCAAATTGAATGTTCCATCAAATAGGAATGGAAAGACAAGTCTTTATATCCTGCACTTGTTAACTTCGCAGCAGTTGCTTTGCTCCAGATAGGTAAAACAATGGGATCATATTGGCCGCTGGCCATAAAAATTGGGGTATTTTTAGCCAAATCTGTTTTGCATCTATCTGCCATAGGCAAATAGGCCGATAGTGCAATTACACCACCAACTGGTTGGGCAATATTCATAGCAGTGTACAAAGCCATGGCGCCACCTTGAGAAAAACCTGCAAAAAAAACTTTGTTTGTAGTTAAGCCATTATTCAGTTGCTCTTCATAAATACCACGAATAAAGTCAGCTGATTGTTCAATTCCTTCTTTATCTTCCCTATCTGTTAATTGCATGCCGACAATATCATACCAGGCACGCATGACTACTCCCCCATTAAGAGTAACAGGCCGAACAGGGGCATTTAGGAAAATATGGCGAAAAGCGAGGTCATTGATTGATAATTGTTCTACAAGACCCATCATATCAGAGGCGTCAGCACCTAAACCATGCATCCAAATCACGCAAGCTTCTGCCTGCTGCTGCGGCTCTTTCTTGTAAACGTTCAAACTCTGCCTCCAACAAAAAACTCAAATTATCTACTAAAGGGTCAAATGAAGGCAAGAATTGATATAAAAATCTTTAATAACAGATCGAGAAAACAAGTTTTAATTTCTTTTGCTATCTCACTCTAGACGATTTATTAAGAGATTCATTATACTGAGCTCTTTACTAACGGATAATTCCTATGCGTTTTGTTTTAATACTTTTAATGTTGATGACGATGTGGTTAGTAGCATGCGGTCAAAAAGGCCCTCTTTATTTACCAAAACCAGAGCAATCAACAAAATCTAAAACTACCCAAATCGATGGACAAAAATGACAATTCGATTTACGAAAATGCACGGACTTGGCAATGATTTTATAGTCATCGATGCGGTGAGCCAACAAGTTAATTTACAGCCTGATATGATTCAACAACTTTCCCGCCGTGATACCGGGATTGGGTTTGATCAATGTCTACTTGTTGAAGCATCGAAAGATTCTGAGACTGATTTTTTCTATCGTATTTATAATGTTGATGGTAAGGAAGTTGGTCAATGCGGCAATGGCGCACGCTGTCTAGCCCGCTTTATTCACCAGTATAATTTAAGTAAAAAAGAAACTATCGCCGTTTCTACCTCTACAACCAAAATGATATTAAAACTCAATAAGGATCATTCGGTAACCGTTAAACTTGAAATTCCAAAGCTCAATCCTGTTGATATCCCACTCAAGGTCAATAAATTAGAGGAGTATTATCAACTTCCACTTATAACAGGGGTAGCTAAGGTTCACGCGATTAATGTGGGCAACCCGCACGCAGTTACAATAGTAGATAATCTGGTTGGCATTGACCTCGCTAATTTGGGAAAAGAAATAAGCGAGCATGCGCTTTTTCCCGAACAAACAAATGCCGGTTTCATGAAAATTATTAATCCTTCTCACCTTCAATTACGTGTTTATGAGCGAGGTTGTGGTGAAACTCAAGCTTGCGGAAGTGGTGCGGTGGCAGCGGCTGCAGTTGGACGTCTATGGCATAAGATGGCAGAGGAAATCATGGTTTCATTGCCTGGCGGTGATCTTCGCATTAATTGGCCTGATGTTAAGGGACCCATCTATTTAACAGGACCAGCCACTTTTGTTTATGAAGGAGTCCTAATGACGACTAATTTTTACGATTTTGGCAAAAATAAAGATTCCTGATATGATGCTTATATGAATCGAAGTATAAAATTATTACACTTGTTGGTGATTTTCTGTCTGGTTTTGATTTCTCTAAAGCCTTTGCTAGCCTCTGTCACCAATAAAACAGTTCAGATTCCTCAATATTCAACCAGCATAGAAAGAGATTGTTCAAGCCGAACCTCTGTTGTCTCATACTGTCAGTTATTGTCATATTTTACACTAACTGAAAATCTAACCCAGCCGGTACCTTATTTATTTATAGTAGCCGGGGCGCTGATTTTTGGCTTGATACAACATTGTACAGATTCCCCAAAATCGCGCTTATTTAAACCTCCTATCACTTTATAATTTTAAATAAAATTAAAATTATAATTTATTTGGAGTACTAAATATGAATCACGTTAAACAGTTGGCAGGCGTTTTAACGCTAATGCTACTTTCTCAAGTCGTTTGGTCTTTTTCTATGAACTTTGAGAGTTCGAATCCGGAGATGATCTCCAGCTTTATTCTACAAAATAATGCTTTTGTCTATTTATCCGTCTTTTTCGGAGTTGGTATTTTATTAGCCTTTACTCCTTGTGTTCTACCTATGGTTCCTATTTTATCAGGAATAATTGTCGGTCAGGATTCGCTATCAACAGGAAAAGCGTTGAAATTATCACTTTCATATGTGGCCGGAATGGCATTTACCTATGCTACGGCTGGTGTTTTAGCCGGCGTTATGGGCTCCACCATTCAAACACAGATGCAAAGACCTTCCGTCATAATTGCCTTTAGCTGCTTATTTGTGCTGATGGCTTTATCGATGTTTGGGTTATTTGAATTAAAAATACCCAACCAATTAGCTACGAGGTTTAACCTTTCAAATGCAAGTAAAAGGAATCATAGTCTTTTCTCGGTTGCTTTAATGGGTGTTATCTCCACCTTAGTAGTATCTCCTTGTGTTACAGCTCCCTTGATTGGTGTTTTAACTTTTATTGGCCAAAATGGGCAAGCACTTACCGGGGGGTTAATTCTTTTTGTGATGGCAATTGGCATGGGACTTCCACTGATTATGGTGGGTGCAGGTTATGGTTCCTTTTTACCTAAAACCGGCGCTTGGATGGTAAAAATTAAACAATTGTTTGGTTTTATGATGCTTGCCATTGCGATTTGGATGTTAGGACGCATTTTACCTGCATTTATTAGCAGTTTACTGTGGGCTGCTTTATTGCTCGTAGCTGGTCTTAATTTAGCAGAAATTAAATTTTCATCTAGAAAATCTGAAAGCGTGCTGCAGCTTATCGGTCTATGTGCTCTTATTGCGGGATCTATATTCGCTTTCAAGGCCATTTCAAATAAGCCTATGCTTCAATTAAAAGAAGTAAATGCACAGACTCCTTTTATTGAAGTAAAGACTTTGCAGGCTGTTGAAAAGCAATTAGCAAGCGCAAAATCTCAAAAAAAGCCCGCTTTTCTTGAGTTCTCAGCGAGCTGGTGCTCTGACTGCCATGAGATGGACAAGGTTTTGAATCAAAGTGAGGTAATCAAGGGCATGACTGGTTTAGTCGCGGTAAAGGTTGATATCAGTGAAAATAATGCAGAAATTGCGACTATTAAAAAGTATTTTTCGATTTATGGTACGCCAACAATGCTTTTTTTTGATTCTGAAGGGAAAAAACTCCCTGAACTTACTGCAGTGGGTGTAATTAATAAGATGGCTATGCTAAAGCTGTTTGAAGAAGCAATCGCAGTAAATAAATAATTCACTTTAATTTAAAAGTTGCAGCTTGATCTTTGGCTGCAACTTCTTTCTGCAGGGCATTTTAAAAATTTTTATTATTTCAATAAAAGAAAAATTATGATTCTTTTAATTTCCAACGCTTGTGAAGCCAGAGCCATTGTTCAGGGCGAGCTAAGATGATTTTTTCCAAAGCTTGATTGTAGCCCAAAGTATTTTGGTAGATTGATTCTTGTGCAGTTTCATATTCTTTCCATTCAATAGGCTCATAAAACTCAAGGACATGTTTTCCGTTTGGCAAACGATAGCCAGCAGCCGGCACTACAGGCACGCCAGTATGTCTGGAGAGACTAGCTAAAGAACGATAAGTGCCTGCCTTCTTGCCAAAAAATTCAGCAGCAATACCATCCCTGTTGGCGAGTGAAGCGTGTTGATCCAATACAAAAATTACAGCATGATTTTGTTCCAATGCGTCACAAACCTGGTATAGGGAATTTTTTTTAGGAATTATATTTAAACCCGCTTGGTAATAACGTCTGAATAAGATTTTTTCGATAAATTTGGAGCCAATGGTTCGACGAATGAAATGAAATTGCCCCTGAAATTCTTTGAAATTCAAAATGCCGCCAATCGGTGCAAATTCCCAATTACCGAAATGGCCAGTCAAGACTAAGACGCCTTTATTGTTGGCAACCGTTTTTAACATATTGTTGATGCCACGTATTTCAACTCGTTCCCGGAGTTTCTTTTCGTTTAAGAATCGAAGTTGAATACCTTCTAAAATTGACTTGGCTAGATGAGAATAAAAAGCCTTTGCAAGGTTCAACTTTTCGGCTTTATTTAACTGCTCGCCAAAAACCTGATTGATATTGGATTCAATGATGCTTCGCCTGTAAGGAAGAAAACGATATATAAATCGTCCCGCCAAAGACGGCGTTAATTGGCTAATGATTTTTTTTAAATTACTCACAAGCTTTAATCACTAAACAGGCATTAATACTGGCGAAACCACGATTAATTATCAGGATTGAATTGCCTTGATTAAAATTACGATGGTTGGCACTAATATTCAGACTTTCGGATTCTTTTGAAGGGCTTTTAAAATTAGCGATACCAGGAATGCATTTGTCACGTAAAGCCAAAGTAGCCAAAACAGCATCAATAATTCCAGAAGCGCAAATGGTATGACCCACCGACCATTTAAAAGCAGTTACCGGTACTTGATAATCTCCAAAAACCCGTTGAATAGCTAAAGCTTCACTATTATCTGATTTGCTATTGCCATTACCATGGGCGGCTACCATTGCAATTTCACTGGGATGTATTTGGTAATTCTCTAAAGTATTCGATAACAGATCTGATAAAGGTTCACCCTCTTTCTCTATTGAAAACAAGCCAGAGGATTCAGTTGCCGAAAGTCCAGCAGTTATTTCGCCATAACAATGTGCTGAACGCTTTCTCACAGAGGCCTCACTTTCGAGAACAATGGCTGCAGCCCCGTCAGCCAAAATAGTGCCATTGTGTTCTTTATCGAAAGGCTTTAAATGGCAATTACTCAGGACGCCTAATTTCTCATAATAAAAGAGACTTTGCGGCTCCATCACATCATAGGCTACAACGATAGCCCGCTCAGCTTGGCCTTGCTTAATGGCGTGATAGGCTTCTATAAGCGCTTGCGTGCCGCTTACTGCGTGATTGGTTATATTATGATTTGGCCCTTTGAAGCCATAGGTAATGCCGGTATAAGCTAATACATTATTTGGAAGAATACGTAACAACCACATAGGATGTACCTCTGCCGATAAATTTTCTGCAAAAGCTTGCATGTCATTATTGGTCTTTGCTAAAAGAGGCAAAAAATCATCTTGTTGAAAGTATTTATTTCCCGGAGAACCAACATAAACAGCAGTTTGCTCATTAAATTCAGTATCATCTTCGAGATTTTGCCGATATTCGATGAGCTGACTATGGTTGACCGCTTGCATTGCAGCGTTAATTCCGATGACATCTTGGCGTGAAATGACCTTCAATAATTTTCGATCCGGCAACATTTTCGCGGGCTGAAAATTTTTAAGCTCTCCCCCCAGGCGATGCGACCAGGATGAAAGATCCCATTGGGTGATTTCAGCTATCCCGGTCTGACCGGCTAAAACATTTTCCCAGGTTTGCTCAGCTGTTTCACCACTAGAGGTTAATGCGCCTAAACCCGTAATAAAAACCCGATTGGAGTTGTTCATTTCGAGGCTCCTTCAAATTCTGGGTGTTTAAATAACAAACAACTATTAGAACCGCCAAAACCAAAGGAATTGGATAAAACTACGCCAAGCGATTTTTCTCGAGGACCATCAATTACATAATCCAAATCACATTCAGGATCAGGCGTGGTCAAATTTGCTGTTTTCGGGATTTGCCCCTTTTGAATTGCCAACACGGATAACACCGCTTCCAAAGCTCCCGCTGCGGCAATCAGATGACCAGTTTGACTTTTGGTCGAACTAACGGGGATTTGTTTGGCACGATCTGCGAATACGGCTTTGATAGCATTAGTTTCGCTAAGGTCGTTCATTTTAGTAGAGGTGCCATGCGCATTGATATAATCAACATCAGCAGCCTTGACTCCCGCTTCCTGCAAAGCACGGTTTATTGCTTGCAAAGCGCCATCTCCATTGGGATGTGAATCGGTAATGCGATAAGAACTTAACGAATTTCCTTCTCCAGCTAATTCTGCATAAATTTTAGCGCCGCGAGCTTTTGCCTTTGACCATTCTTCTAATATTAAAAAAGCCGAACCTTCGCCCAGTACAAACCCATTTCGCGTTCCGTCGAAGGGTCTCGAAGCCGTAGTTGGCGTATCGTTATAAGTCGACAAAGCACCTAAAAGGCAGAAGCTGGATAAACCCAGGGGATTAATCATTGAATCAAAACCACCTGCGAGCATAAAATCGGCTTCACCCCGTTTAATGACTTGCAGTGCCAATCCCAAAGCTTGACCGCCGGAAGCACAGGCTGTGTGTACTGAACTGGCATAACCTTGAATGCCTGATTGCTGAATCAGCAGTGATAACCCTGAATTTGAAGTGGTTTTGCCAAAATCAGCCAGCTTAAAATAATCTTGAGAATTTTTTTCTAACAGTTGCCAATCAGGCTTACCATCAACTGCTGAATATTTTTGAAAACGCTTTAAATAGGAAAATTCAGCCGTCATCATTCCACTGCCAACCACTATGCCCCATCGTTTACCATTTTCTTTAGTGGGTCTGTTCCCTGAATCTTCAAAAGCTTGATAAGCTGCTTCGAGCGCATATTGGGTAAAATCCATAGAAAAGCGATTGTGTTTTCCCTTAATTGCCGCTGGAGTAGCTTTAAATTGCTTAACCTCTGCAGCAATATGAGCAGGAAATGCGCTGGCATCAAAATGCTTGATTTCGGCTATTCCTGATTGACCAGCTATTAGATTGCGCCAGGTTGAATGGACATCGTTTCCTAAAGGTGAAACAACGCCTAAGCCAGTAATTGCAACCCGTCTATTTTTCATTATTCTCACCTTTTGCAATCAATACTATTTCTAAAACACAGACCCGCTTGCCCTCTACCTCAGAGCGGTAACTCAAAACCAATTGTTGTGAATTGTGTTCCTTGACTTTAAGTTTGCTAATGACTACATCGCCGGGATAAACAAATTCGCTCATCTTAATCTTACGAAATTCACTGACTTTAAAATTTTCTTTAAATTGGGCAAGAGTTAAAAATAATTTGGCTAAATTGAGTTTTGATTCAAGCAATACAGTCAGAGGCAGTACAGGTTTGTTAGGAAAATGATCAGGGAAAAAAGAAGCTCCGCCTGAGATTCGTTTTTCGGCAGTCAAAGATAAACCTGGCTCGGATTCGATAACTCTATCAAATTGCATTGGCGCAGCTACTGGGTTTAGATTGAAATCTAGCTCCATATCAAGCTCAATTGGCATTGATTGAAGCCAATCGCCGGGGCGATTAATTTCATTAAATTGTCTACGAACAAGATCAGTGGCGATGAAATCATTCATCGGCAATAAAGGCCCCAAAGCACCCTCTATCGTAAATACGGTTTCTATACCAACTGTGGCAATGCTATGGTACTGAACTGCTTCGTCATCCAGGGATTCAATCACCGATTCAAGCAGCAAGGTTTCACCTAGAAAGGCAGGCCGATGTAAGCATGCCCTAGAAACCACGCCCGCCACCGGTCTTAGAGTAAAATTATTTGCAGCCATTACCGACCAGGCGGCCAATTGGCCTAAGGTTTCTCCAATCAACGAAGGAATAAAGCAAAGTCTGCCTTGCTCGTCAGGGCAAAGATAGGCTTCGTCTCTAGTAATATGTTTTAGCCCGCGAGCTAATTTACCAGGCGATAATTGCAAAATTCTATCGACAAATAAGAAACGCATCAGGCTAGCGTTTCAGCTTGTTTTTGTTCATTCCGTGCATTGACAATCAATTTGCAAAAGGTTTCAACAGTGAATAATAAAGGAATTTCATTGACCTTCATGTTTGCTTTGAAATAATCTGCCGGTACTTCGTTTAAATAGTCTTTCAGTGCTTGCATTCCTTTAGCGGTTAAAACGCCACCCTTCTCAAATTCATCTTCTGCTAAATCACCGCGCGCATTTTTTTCTAATTGGCCACGGGGTATCTTGATAGAAAATTCTTTCTCCAGTTGGAATACCAAATCCAGAAAATCGATTGATTCTGCTCCCAGATCACTTATCAGACGACTCTTTAATGATACCTCTTCTTCCTCAATTACCAAGACATCAGCGATAATTTCCCTTACCTTCGGGTAAACGCTATCTACATTCATGTTTTTTCCTCAAAGCTCACTTAGTTCACAAAACCCCGGATTATATCACAAAGTTTTAACAGGCAGCTACGTTATAGATCGGGCATAAGCTCTGGTCAAATTGACTTATTTAAAGACTTTAAATTCCAAATAAGGTCTAAATGAGCCTTTATTTTTCAAGGCAGGCACCTTTTATTAATGCACGTAATTTGCATGAGGTGTATATAAATTTTTTTTTTGCAGTAAAAGAAGCCTCAGGCTACACTTCTCGCATTAATAAAACATTGGAATAAAATGGATACTCTTTTTCACCTAGCCTTTCCATTATATGATTTTGATTTAGCTAAAATCTTTTATGTAAAAAAACTAGGATGCAAACTTGGGCGTGAATCCGAACAGGCTTTGATTTTCCAATTGGGCAACCATCAAATTGTAGGCCATAAAGTTGAAGAATTGCCGTCGCCACAACAGAGTATTTATCCTAGACATTTTGGATTAATTTTTCTTAATGAATCGGAGTTTATAGACTTTATACAACATCTAAAAAATAACCAGGCTGACTTTGATATTCCCTTAAAAACTCGATTCCCCAATACCAAGATTGAACATCAATCCTTCTTTTTGAAAGACCCTTCAAATAATTTGCTTGAATTTAAATATTATCGATTTCAATCAGCAATTTTCTGTGAAGAAGATTTCAAACAGATTGGCGATAGCTGAATTCACTAGCCTATTCGACTATATCCTGCATCAACAAAAAGTGTATGAGCATTTATCATCTGTGCTTCGGGTAAACATAAAAGATAAATAGTATCGGCTACGTCGGCTGGCATTAATGGGCGGTCTGCCAGTGAATGGGCCTGAAATTCGTCAAGAAGTTGACTGCGATTTGGAAAATGCTTTAAAGCATCAGTATCGACAACTCCAGCTGAAACGGTATTAGCGGTAATTCCATATTCTGCAAGTTCTAGACTTAGCGATCGGACCAATGCTTCTAACGCCGCTTTGGAAGCCCCAATAAATCCATAATTAGGGATGGCTCTATGTGCGCCTAAGCTGGATAAAGCAATTACTCTCCCGCCTTTCCTCATTAAACCCAAACCTGAAGATACCAAATGATTCAAAGCGAGAGCATTGGTCTCAAGGCACCAACGCCAATGCTTGGTAGACATTTTCAAAGCGGGTTTTAAAACCCCGCTTGCAGCATTTGAGATCAGGAAATCCAGATGCGAAAAATGTTCTTGAAATTGTACATACATGTCTTTTACCGATTGATGGTCTGCGACATTAGCCTGTATCGCTATAGCTTTTGAGCCTAAATGTTTGATTTCTTCTACCAAAGATTCAGCTTCATCTGAACTGTTATAATATACAATTGCAACATCTGCTCCCGCCTTGGCTAATTTAAGAGCAGTAGCTTTACCAATTCCACGCGCACCGCCAGTAATTAAGGCTACTTTATTCGAAAATTGCATGGGTTATACTCCTAAAAGAAAGTCGGTATAAATAGGTCGGCTCTAGTACTTAATCTGGGCAAGGGCTTTTCTAAAAAGGCATCAAACTACAGTGAATTGTTTTTTCTGTCAATCTTGAGGAACAGTTGACTTTTAGCCAGCATGGGTCGAGAATTCCTGATTTTCGAAAGACCTTTATTTGTACCATTTGCACATCCGATCATGAGGTATCTTAGAGTTAATGAATCATTACTGGTTGAAAAACGTCTTTCCTATTGCAGTTATTTTTTCATTCCGCATGCTGGGATTATTTATGTTAATTCCGGTTTTCACTCTTTTTGCGACAGATCTCAAAGGAGCGACACCTGCCCTTATTGGATTGGCGCTAGGTAGTTACGGCCTCAGTCAGGGAATTTTACAAATGCCTTTTGGCATGTTGTCCGATCGCTTCGGAAGAAAACCCATAATTCGATTAGGCTTATTACTTTTTGTTTGTGGTAGCTTAATGGGTGCTTTAAGCGACTCAATTTATACCATGATTTTTGCGCGAATTTTGCAAGGTATGGGCGCTATCGGATCGGTTTTAATTGCTTTGCTTGCTGATCTCACTCCTGATGAACAACGTACTAAAGCGATGGCTGTGATTGGAATGACGATTGGTCTATCTTTCGGGCTGGCAATGGTAATTAGCCCAGTCCTTACTCATTATTACGGCCTATCAGGGATTTTTTATCTAACCACCTTATTAGCTTTGCTTGGCCTGATTTTACTAGAGACCACAATACCCAACCCGAAAAAAGAGCGGTTTCATTCTGATAGCGAAGCAAGACCTTCATTATTTAAATCTGTGCTAAGCAACAAACATTTACTACGGTTGAATGCGGGGATTTTTTTTCAACATTTTATTTTAACTGCGACTTTTTTCGTCATACCTATGCTCTTATCAAAACAAGGTCAAGAAGAGCATTTGGCACACCAATGGTATTTCTATTTGCCGCTTATGTTATTTTCTTTTGTGCTAATGATACCTTTTATTTTATTAGCTGAAAAAAAAGGACAAATGAAATTAATTTTTTGTTCCGCTGTATTAATTACCTGCTTTAGCCAGTGCGCTTTAATTTTCTCGAGCCAAAACTGGCTTGCCCTTTTTATTGTAATGTTTTTTTATTTTGTAGCCTTTAACATACTGGAAGCAACACTTCCTTCTTTAGTGTCGAAACAAGCTCAGCTAACGTCAAAGGGTACTGCGATGGGCGTTTATTCCAGCTGTCAATTTTTGGGTATTTTTGCTGGCGGGGTCTCCTCGGGCTTAATCTTTCAATTTGCTGGCAGCTTGGGAATTTTTATAGTAAATGGCCTTGTTAGTCTTTTTTGGCTACTTGTTGCATTTTCTATGAAACCAGACGAATACCTCTCTACGCTAATTATAAGCTGTCCTAAGTCTTTACAAGATGATAAGGCTTTAATTGCAGAATTTAAAAAGCTTAAGGGAGTAGATGATGCAGTTATTGATAAAGAGGAAGGGGTCATCTACCTTCGCATTAACAGAGCAATTTATAAGTCAGGAAGCTCTGAAATAGTGCTCAATGAACATTATTTAGACTTATCTTAATTTTTTTGCGGCGAGATTTTAAATTTTGTCCATTTCACATGCAATCAATTTAAGTTAAGGCTACGAAATTGCGGCTAGATTAGTTATAATTCGCCTCTTCAACTTTCGCATTCAGGAGAAAAAAATGGCTCGTGGAATAAATAAAGTCATACTAGTAGGCAATGTCGGTATTGACCCTGACGTAAGATATCTACCAAATGGCAACGCAGTAACTACCTTATCAATCGCTACCAGTGAATCCTGGAAAGATAAACAAACAGGTGAAAAACAAGAACGTACTGAATGGCATCGTGTCGTTTGTTTTAATCGCCTAGGTGAAATTGCAGGTGAATACGTTCGTAAAGGTTCTAAGCTTTATGTTGAAGGCAGCCTACGTACTCGGAAATGGCAAGATCAACAAGGACAAGATCGCTACACCACCGAAATTGTTGCATCTGACATCCAAATGCTAGACACCAAAGGCGGCGGCTCAGCCAATTATGACGAAATGAGTGCGCCACCGCAGCAAGCTCAACAGCAAAGTGCACGCAAACCACAACCAGCACCAGCGCCGGCACAAGCTCACGATGCCTTTGATGAATTAGATGATGATATTCCGTTCTAGTAAATATCTTAAATGAGATAGCACAAGCCTTTCTGAGGTCTTTTAAGGCTTGTGTTATCGCGTGAGCTTCATTTAGTTTACAATTATTGTTATTTTCTATTCAAATTTGTAACAGCTCCTATCAAAACTTAGTTCATTATCTTGAATTTGAAAATGGGTCGATTTGACTAAAATACAACTTCTTTTTTTATCATTTTTTTCAGAATTTTTAAGTAATAAAACATGATTAAAATGTCGATAGAGTTCATGGCAATTTGCTACATGTTGGGATAAAGCGAGAATGCGAATTTTTTGATTCTTAGCTATTTTGTTCAGCTTTAATATGAATGAATTTATGTTTTCACCCGAAATTTTTTGTAAATAATCAATGATAATAAAACTACCAGCTGTTTCCATTTCTAAACTTCGAATGCTTTCCTCATAATCATCGTTAAAATAATTAATTTTTACCAAGCAGCTCGCAATTTCTCTTTTATCATGAGCAAAAATTAGTTCCATTCTTTTCAAGATAATGTCTGCTTGCTCGTGAAAAGAGTAATAACTCGACTTGATATAGTTTTTACTTGCTTCAGAAACTAAATTCATCGAAAAGGACATTTTACCTACGTTTTTGTCAGCAGAAATCATGATTAAATGTCCAGGCTTAAGCATTAAAAAAATATCTTTCAGATTTTTAAGCGAGTAATTTGAATAACTTTTCATAAGCAAGGACCAATGTGTAAATCCAACTTGATTTGCAATTAGATCCTGTGCTTTATGTAAAGAGATACCCATTGTTTTAGAACAGATTTTGGCTTGTTTTTTTAATGTTTGAATAGACGTTATTTGCGAACTAGTCATCGTGAAGATCTCCAATTTGCAAATACCTCCCTTCTGATATCTGCAATACATAATCGAATGAAGACCCACTTACGAAAAGTTTTGCCAGGAAGGGATGCGTGCTTGGGTAAGCTAGAGCAAGAATACAAAAGCACTGCCTAACTGTCAATCTAGTTAAGAACTGATTTTAAGCCAGTTCGAATAAATGTTTAGATATGCAGATTGATCAATTAGAGCAGGCTTTTAATAACAATCATTAATCATTGATTGTACAAATATATGACATTTAAAAATTAGATTTTTCACTAATACAGTGGGCTCTCCGGTATTTTTAATATTATTCCATCCAGAAAACTTAAATCTATTTACCTATTTTTCTTCCAATTAAATTTTAAAAATCAATTATTCATCATTGTCAGAAGGGATGGTAATCCCCCCATTTTTAACAGAAGTTAAAAGTAGAGTTATTTAAGCAACGAGTGCCATTTTTCGCCTTGGAGGAATGCCTCCAATAGCGGTATTGGGGCGCTGATTGTTATACGTCCAGAGCCATTGTGTTGCATGTAGCTGTACTTCGGCAATACTTAAACAAATATTGGCTCAACCAATCATACAGAACGGTACGATTATAGCGTTCCACATAGGCATTTTGCTGCGGATTTCCAGGCTGAATGAAGACCAATTGTATCTGATTTTTATGCGCCCATGTTGCCAGTATTTTACTAATATATTCAGGGCCGTTGTCGCAGCGTATCCGATCTGGCTTGCCCCGCCATTCGATGATTTGATCGAGTGCTCGCACCACACGCTCTGCCGGTAAGGAAAAATCCACCTCAATAGCAAGTCCCTCGCGGTTAAAATCATCTAATACATTAAATAGGCGAAAACTGCGGCCATCTGCCAGTTGGTCATGCATGAAATCCATAGACCAGCATTGATTGATGGTAGCAGGAGCCACCAAAACCTCGGGCCTTTCCCTGATTAACCGTTTTTTGGGCTTGATGCGCATGTTAAGTTCCAGCTCCCTGTAGATTCGATAGATACGCTTGTGATTCCAGCCAAATCCTTTCACATTACGAAAGGAAACTGAGCCCAAAACCCCAGTTGCGCTGGCTTTGGGTGATGCGCAACAACCACTCTGCAATCAGAGTATTTTCATCATTGAGACTGCTTTTATATCGGTAACAAGTTTCACTTATACCAAACAACCTACAAGACAAACCAATTGAAATATTCCTCTCGCCCACCGCCTTTTGCGCCAATACCCTACGATGCGACGGTGTCACCACTTTTTTTCAAGGGCTTCCTTAAGAATCTCAGCTTTCAGACGTTCCTCAGCATACATCTTCTTTAAACGACTGTTTTCAGCTTCAAGCTCTTTCATTCGCGACATCATTGATACATCCATGCCACCATATTTACCTCGCCACTTATAAAACGTAGCAGCTAATGACATGCTCTCGACATAGTTCCAGTACAGGGGTGCCACCTTCGGCTTGTTTTAGTATCGACAGGATTTCACTGTCCTTAAATCTTGATTTTTTCATGCAGAATCTCCATCATCTTATTTTACGAGAAAATTCTACTTTTGAATCCTGTTATTTTTCGGGGGGATTACCGGATCACGGAATGTACAAGGTTATCTATAATTAAGATACCTTCTTATGATGTTTAGTTAACATTAATTTCAACCATTGATTTATATCGAAAATATAATTTTATATCTTTTTAGTAATTATTAATCTGTAGTTATAATGCTAAATCTTATAAATCAGCAGGTATTCCTTAATAAAATAAGTAAAATTTAAGTTATGATATATTTTCTTATAGGATTTATGGTATTGAATTTCAGGCAAAACAGATAATGACATTTGAGTATTCGATATAAAAATTAATAGAAAATAGAAAATAGAAAATAGAAAATAGAAAATAGAAAATAGAAAATAGAAAATAGAAAGTAGAAAGTAGAAAGTAGAAAGTAGAAAGTAGAAAGTAGAAAGTAGAAAGTAGAAAGTAGAAAGTAGAAAGTAGAAAGTAATTATGCTAAATGCAAAATAAAAAAACCCGTCATATAGACGGGTCTTATATTCTTAGAATTATTCTTCAGTTGAAACTTCTTCTTTTGCGGGTCTATCTACCAATTCGACAATAGCCATTGGCGCATTATCGCCTGGACGGAAACCGCACTTTAAAACGCGTACATAGCCTCCAGGGCGCTCGACATATCGTGGTCCCAAGGTTGCAAACAGTTTTCCAACTGCTGTTTTAGAACGTAGTTTGTCAAATACAAAACGGCGCGAGGCAACTGAATCAGCTTTTGAGACAGTGATAAGTGGCTCTATATAACGACGCAATTCTTTAGCTTTAGGAAGAGTTGTTTTAATTAACTCATGCTCTATTAACGATGTACACATATTGGAAAACATCGCTTTTCTATGGCTACTAGTACGGCTAAATTTACGGCCAGTATTACGGTGACGCATAACAAAAACTCCTAATATTACTCGCCAAGATTCGCTGGCGGCCAATTTTCTAGTTTCATCCCCAAAGATAATGAGCGTGATGCTAATACATCTTTAATTTCAGTTAAGGATTTTTTTCCTAAATTGGGTGTCTTTAATAATTCATTCTCAGTTTTTTGAACCAAGTCGCCTATATAATAAATATTTTCTGCTTTCAAGCAATTCGCAGAACGAACTGTTAGTTCTAAATCATCTACAGGTCTGAGCAATACTGGGTCAAAATCATTTCGCTCTTTATTATCAATACGTGATTCTTCAAATTTCATATCAACAAAAGCATGAAGCTGGCGTTGCAGAATAGAAGCTGATATTCGAATCGCTTCTTCAGGATCTAAAGTACCATTGGTTTGAAGGTCAATAGTAAGCTTATCAAGGTCAGTGCGATTTTCTACACGTGCGTTATCCACAAAATAAGCCACTTTAGTCACAGGAGAAAAAGTATTATCAATCTTTAACTTACCAACTGATTTAGGCTCAATTTCATCATCGAATGTTCTAACAAATGAATCTGTAGAATGGAAGCCAACACCCTTTTCAACTTTTAAGGTCATATTTAACTTGCCATTTTCATTTAACGTCGCAATAACTAATTCCGGATTAATAATCTCTTGTCCATGTGTAAGCTGAATATCCCCAGCAGTCACCTGGCAAGGACCCTCCTTAGATAGTGATAATACGGCCTCTTGACCAGCAGTAATTTTAATAGCTACTTGTTTCAGGTTTAAGAGAATATCAACAACATCCTCCTGTACACCTTCAATTGTGCTGTATTCATGTAATACACCATCTATAGATACTTCTGTAATTGCGCATCCCGGCATGGACGATAATAAAATCCGTCTTAATGCATTACCGAGAGTATGGCCATAGCCACGCTCTAAGGGCTCAAGAACAATTCGTGAGTGGTTTGGCGTCTCTGCATGTACTTTAAGTACAGACGGTGTCAGCATTTCATTTATTTCAGTATACATTCGGCTAAGTCTCCGAGCTTACTTAGAGTAAAGTTCTACAACTAAATTAACGTTATAAAGTGATGATAAGTCATTTAGTGTTGGCGTTGTCGTAAATGTACCCTTCAACGAACTTGAATCAACAGTTAACCAATCACATGTTGCACGTTGCTCAGAAAGCGCAACGGCTGCCTGTACACGTCCTTGAGATTTAGCTTTTTGTCGAATGGAGATAACATCACCAGGTTGCACCAAGTAAGATGGGATATTAACTACTTGTTCATTTACTAAAATAGCTTTATGAGCAACTAGTTGCCTAGCTTCAGCTCGGGTACTCGCAAAACCCATGCGATAAACAACATTATCTAAACGTTTTTCAAGCAGCATCATCAGGTTCTCACCAGTTGAGCCTTTTTGCCTGGCAGCTTTTGCATAATAATTTCTAAACTGCTTTTCCAATACACCATAAAGGCGTCTAATTTTTTGCTTCTCACGTAACTGTACGCCATATCCACTTAATCTTGGCCGCTTATCACCATGCTGACCAGGCTGTTTTTCTGATTTGCATTTAGACTTGTGATCGCGTACACCGCTTTTTAAGAATAAATCGGTACCTTCTCTACGTGACAACTTACATTTTGGTCCTAGGTATCTAGCCATTGAATAACTCCCGAATTCTATACACGACGTTTTTTAGGAGGCTTACATCCATTATGAGGTATGCCTGTAACATCGGTTATTTCTACTATCTTGAAATCCTGCGATATCAATTCACGAATAGTTGACTCGCGACCTGGTCCAGGGCCATGTACGAATACTGCCACAGATTTCATGCCATATTCCTTCGCTACTACAGAAGCTCTTTCAGTTGCAATTTGCGCAGCATAAGGGGTACTTTTTCTAGAGCCACGGAAACCGGAACCGCCAGAGGTTGCCCAGCATAAAGCGTTGCCTTGGCGATCTGTAAAAGTAACAATGGTATTATTAAAAGAAGCATGTACGTGCACAATCCCATCAGAGACAACACGTTTTACCTTTTTTCTTACTTTTTGTTGCTTTGCCTTAGTTATAGCCATCTTTATTTCCTACATATAAATTAGTTAGAGCCACCTTTACGCCGACCTTTTCTAGTACGAGCATTCGTCTTTGTTCGTTGCCCACGCAAAGGCAAACCTCGTCGATGTCTAAGGCCTCTATAGCAACCAAGATCCATCAGCCGTTTAATATTCATTGTAACTACACGACGCAAATCACCTTCAACCGTCATTTTAGCAATTTCGGTTCGCAGCGCTTCAAGCTTATCCTCTGATAACTGAGAAACTTTTGTAGACGTTTCAATGCCAACCATTTTACATAATTTTATAGATGTGGTTTTGCCAATTCCGTAAATCGACATCAATGCAATCACAATATGTTTGTGATCTGGTATGTTAACACCTGCAATACGAGCCATTAATCTCTCCGAACGTTATTTTGCTCTGCCAGAAAGGGACAGAAGAATACTATTATAATGAATCAAAATCAAGCGAGGATTTTATCTTAACCCTCACAACCTTACCAAATATATAGTTTCGTATATCTCTAATAAATAATATTACATTATTTATCAATCATATCTCTTAATAATCAACCATTTATCCAGTTTGAAAACACCTGAGTTAAATACTAACCCTGTTTTTGTTTGTGACGTGCATCTTTACATATAACGCGAATTACTCCATTGCGTTTAATAATTTTGCAGTTACGACAAAGTCGTTTTACTGATGCTCTAACTTTCATTTATAACTCCGATAATATTCATAAAAGACCGGGCAATTTAGTCCCTTTAAAATTGGTTTTTTTCATCAATGAATCATATTGTTGTGTCATTAGGTGAGCTTGCACTTGAGCCACAAAATCCATTATAACAACCACAATAATCAGTAATGAGGTTCCACCAAAATAAAAAGGCACGTGCCAGGTATACATCAAAATTTGGGGCAGTAAGCAAACTAATACTAAATAGAGAGCTCCTACTAAAGTCAGCCTTGTCATGACCAAGTCAATATATCTGGTTGTTTGCTCGCCTGGACGTATGCCAGGTATATAAGCGCCAGATTTTTTCAAATTGTCAGCCGTATCCTTCGGGTTAAAAACTAAGGCAGCATAAAAGAAGGCGAAGAATAGTATAGCAGCAGCATATACTATCAAATAAAGGGGCTGACCAGGCGATAAGGCCATACCAATATCAGCTAACCAATCCATTCCTTTACCCTTTGCAAAAAATTGAGCAAGGGTGGCAGGAAGCAAAATTATGCTAGATGCAAATATCGGTGGAATAACACCAGACATATTTATTTTTAAAGGTAGATGACTAGTCTGAGCTGCATATACCTTGCGGCCATGTGTGCGCTGAGCATAATTAACTCTTATACGACGCTGAGCTCTCTCCATAAAAACAACAAATCCAGTCACAACTATGACAATAACGCCAACAAGTAATAAGGTAAGTGCCTGCATTTGGCCTTCTCTTACTTGTTGAAATACAGAAGCAATTGCACTTGGCATAGAGGAGACAATTCCAGAAAATATGATTAGCGAGATTCCATTTCCAACACCCTTCTCAGTAATTTGTTCTCCTAACCACATTAAAAACATAGTACCAGTTACAAGTGTAACTACAGCTGTAAAGTAGAAGACAAAATCTGCATGCATAGCAATATGTTGTCCAGCAAGCCATCTCGCCATCCCTAAAGATTGGAAAACTGCAAGCAGTAAAGTTAAATATCGGGTATATTGATTAATTTTCCTTCTACCAGATTCACCTTCTTTCTTCAGCTGTTCAAGCTTTGGAGAGACTACAGAAAATAACTGAATTATGATTGATGCTGAAATATAAGGCATTATACCTATAGCAAATACTGTTACTCTAGATAATGCTCCTCCAGAAAACATATTGAACAAACCAAAAATAGTATTTTGTTGTTCGCCAAAGAAATTAGCTAGTTTTTGAGGATCTAAACCTGGCACAGGAATATGAGCACCTAGCCTATAAATTAGAATCCCTAAAATTACAAAAAACAATCTTGCTTTA
This sequence comes from Tatlockia sp., assembly GCA_013697955.1. GTDB lineage: Bacteria > Pseudomonadota > Gammaproteobacteria > Legionellales > Legionellaceae > Tatlockia. The sequence goes on from JACCVV010000086.1 coordinate 96,358, forward strand.
AGTTCAGCTAAGCCGCCTTTGGATTGCCCACTAATCTGCCTTTGGTTATTCATAGTCACTCTACAATGCTACCACCAGCTTGCTCAATTGCTGAGCGAGCACCTTTAGTAATGCGTAGCCCTTTGAGCTTTAGCGGAACAGTAATTTCACCAGATAAAATTATTTTAACTTCACGTATTGATTTATTGACTAAACCTGCAGCTTTTAAAACTTCCAAATCCACCGTATCAACACCTAAGCCAGATAATTCTTCTAAAGTTACTTGATCAATTGTTTTACCGACACGTGATTTAAAGCCCATTTTAGGTAGACGGCGCTGAATAGGCATTTGTCCGCCCTCAAAATTAATCTTATGATAGCCGCCTGCTCTAGCTTTCTGACCCTTGTGGCCTTTACCACTTGTCTTACCTAAACCTGATCCGATGCCACGTCCAAGACGCTTTTTACTTGGTTTTGATCCTTGTTCTGGGGAAATAGTATTCAAATTCATTAGGCACTCTCCTCTACTTGCAGCATGTAGTAAATTGAATTAACCAAACCTCTAATGGCTGGTATATCCTGATGAATCACACTAGAGTTCAACTTGCCCAACCCAAGTTGTTTTGCAATTTCAACATGCTTTGGTTTTCTTCCAATAGTTGATTTGACCAAAGTAATTTTAATTTTCTTGCTCATTATGCATCCGCCATTATTTCTTCTACTGATTTGCCGCGTTTAGCAGCAACATAATCAGGTGTTCCAATATGTGTAAGGGCTCCGATAGTGGCACGTACAATATTGCTTGGATTCGTAGAACCTATACTTTTTGCTAAAATATTTTGTACGCCAAGAACTTCTAATACAGCTCTCATTGCTCCGCCTGCGATAATTCCTGTACCTTCACTTGCAGGTTTCATAAATACTTTTGAAGCACCATAGTTCCAAGTAATTTCATGATAAATAGTACTCCCAGCCAAGGGAATATAAGTCATATTTTTTCTCGCTTGTTCCATAGCTTTTTGTATTGCTATTGGTACTTCACGTGCTTTACCTCGACCATAACCTACTTTGCCTTTACCATCGCCAATAACAACTAAAACAGCAAATCCAAAAACACGGCCGCCTTTCACAACTTTCGCTGTTCGTGTAACAGATACTAATTTCTCTTGGTATCCATCACTTTTCATAGAATCATCAAATGCCATAACTGTTCCTTAAAAATCCAACCCAGCTTCTCGTGCGCCATCGGCCAAAGCTTTAACACGACCATGGTATCTATAACCTGCACGGTCAAAAGAGACTTCTACAATTTTATTTGCCTTAGCTCTCTCACCTAATAGTTTACCTACAAGCTGAGCTTGCTGAACCTTTGTACCAGTAAGTTTTGGTCTAAGTTCTTTATCAAGAGTAGAAGCAGAAACGATCACCAAATCACCTTTTTCACTTCTCATAACAATTTGTGAATAGATGTGCGAACCACTTCTGTGAACTACTAATCTTGGTCTGGCTGAGTAACGCAGTATAGCTTTAGCTTTCAAACCACGACGAATACGGGCTTTATATTTATTCATGATTTACACCTTATTTCTTTTTGGCTTCTTTTCGAACAATATTTTCACCTGCGTATTTCACGCCTTTGCCTTTATAAGGCTCTGGTGGTCGAAAAGCTCTAATCTCCGAAGCAACTTGTCCAAGAAGCTGTTTATCAATACCACGTATAATAATTGTAGTATTGTTAGGAGTTTCGACCGTTATACCTTCAGGTAAACTGTACTCAATTGGATGAGAGAAGCCCAGTGACAATGTTACTAATTTAGCGCTTGCTTGCGCTCGATATCCTACACCAACAAGTTCCAAGGTAATATCGAAACCATTAGTAACACCTTTGACCATATTAGACACTAAAGCTCTTGCAGTACCTGCATGCGCCCAAGCACTTGGATCATTGGAAGCTGGGCAAAAAATGATATTTTTATCATTTACTTCGCTTTTGCTAACACTTACATGTTTATTGTAGTGCTGAACTAAAGTTCCTTTTGGTCCTTTAACTGTTAAAGTGTCTTTTCCCACAGTAAGCTCAACATTAGCTGGTAACTCAATAGGGGCTTTTGCTACTCTAGACATTTTTTTCCTCTCAAGTATTAGGCCACTTCGCAGATTATTTCACCACCAAGACCATTATTTCGCGCAGCCGCATGAGTCATAACACCTTTAGAAGTTGTTAAAATAGCGACACCGAAACCAGGTATTGATGATGGTAGATCTTTAGAAGATTTATATACTCTTAAACCAGGACGACTGATACGTTTAATTTTCTCAATAACTGGCCTGCCGTGATAATACTTTAATTGTATTTTCATGGATTTAAGATTGTTCTCGAGTGGTTCTATATCATAATCTAATATGTAACCTTCTTCTTTTAATACCCTTGCAATTTCTTCTTTTAATTTAGATGAATTAAGGGTAACGCTCTGATGTTTTGCTTGCTGACCATTACGAATTCTAGTCAGCATGTCAGCAACAGGATCATGCATACTCACAGTAGTTCTCCATAGAATAAAATTTACCAGCTGGATTTGCGACCACCAGTGACATTACCAGTCATCAGCTGCTGTCTTAAGCAAATCCTGCAAAGTCCAAACTTGCGATAAACGGCATGTGGACGACCACACTGCTGACAACGCGTACTGTTTCGCACAGGATTTGAATTTATGGGCAACTTAGCAAGTTTTGCCTGAGCTTCCATTATTACTTCAAAATCTTGTGACGATTTAATTATCATTTTAAGATTATTTCTTCGCTCTCTATATTTCGCGACGAGTTTTGATCGTTTATTTTCGCGGGCGAGAATAGATTTTTTAGCCACAGTATATACCCTTTTTAGTGTTTATCTCTGTCTTTTAAAGGCAGGTTAAATGCTGATAACAAGGCCTTCGCTTCTTCATTAGTTTTAGCACTTGTGGTTATACATATATCTAAACCACGAATACCATCTGTCTTATCAAAATCAATTTCAGGAAAAACTATTTGCTCGTGAATCCCCATACTATAATTTCCCGTTCCATCAAAGGATTTTGGATTTAATCCACGAAAGTCACGAACTCGGGGAAGTGTTATTGTAATTAGTCGGTCCAGGAATTCATACATCCTTTCGCGTCGCAAAGTTACCTTGCAACCAATTGGCCAACCTTCACGAATTTTAAAACCTGCCAGCGACTTTTTAGCTTTTGTAACAACAGGCTTCTGACCAGATATTGAAGTCATATCTTCAACCGCATGATTGATAACTTTTTTATCGCCCACAGCCTCACCAACACCCATATTTAAAGTGACCTTAAGGATCCTGGGAACTTCCATCACACTTTTGTAGCCGAATTTTTTCATCATCATATCGACTACTTCATTATTATAAAACTCTTTAAGTCTAGCCATTTCAGTCACCTAATTAGACAATGTCAATTACTTCATCGTTTGATTTAAAATATCTAACTTTGTGCTTTTTTCCCTCTTTCTCTAGATATTTGAATCCCACTTTATCAGCCATTTTAGATACAGGGTTATAAATTGCAACATTTGAAGTATCTATTTGGGCTTCACGAGTGATAATGCCACCGTCTTGTTGAAGCTGCGGATTTTTTTTAACATGTTTTTTGATTAGGTTTGCACCCTCTACAATTACGTCATCTGCAAATACTTTAACAACTTTTCCAATATGTCCTTTACTTTTACCGGCAATTACAATAACCGTATCGCCTGATTTTATGCGCTTCATACTAAACCCTCTTACAATACTTCAGCTGCAAGAGAAATGATTTTCATAAACCGCTCTCTCAGCTCACGAGTTACTGGCCCAAATATACGGGTGCCAATAGGCTCATTTTGATTATTTAAAAGTACAGCTGCATTGCCATCAAATCGAATAAGCGAACCATCATCCCGGCGTACACCTTGCGCAGTTCTAACTACAACGGCTTTCATTACAGCACCTTTCTTCACTTTGGATCGTGGTATTGCATCTTTAATGCTTACTTTAATAACATCACCAACACGCGCATAGCGCCTATGTGATCCACCAAGCACTTTGATACACATCACTCTGCGTGCTCCGCTATTATCTGCAACTTCGAGCACAGTTTGCATTTGTATCATTTAATTCTCCAGCTCTAAATTCGACCAGAAAAAGGCTGCTGATTATATCAGGCCTCTCGAGTTTTTAAAAGTAAAACATTGACCATTAAGAAATTACTTCTACAAGCACCCAACTTTTCATTTTTGAAAGTGGTCGAGATTCACGTATTTTTACAGTATTTCCAATTTTTCCTATTTGGTTCTCATCGTGCGCGTGTAACTTAGTTCTACGCTTCATAATTTTTCCATACTTAGGATGTTTTACAGTACGCTCCACCAGGACAACAATGGTCTTCTGCATTTTATCACTGACAATTTTACCGACCACGGTTCTGCCAGCAGTTTCACTATTTACCATGACTCTTTCCTACCTTTTCAGACATGATTGTTTTGACTTTAGCAATTGCTTTTCTGACTTTTGTAATTAGGTGTGTCTTATCAAGAGAGCCGCTTGCTTTACGAATTCGCATATTTAACTGCTCTTTGCGTAGAGAAAGTAATTCAGATTGCAATTCGTCAGGGTTTAAACTTCTTAACTCTTTAATATCTTTCATTACATCACCTTACGCTCTTCAAACATTACTTTGAAAGGTAACTTAGCTTTGGCCAGATCAAATGCTTCCATTGCAAGCTCTTTACTAACACCTTCCATTTCAAATAATACTTTACCTGGCTGAATTTGAGCTACCCAATATTCAACACTTCCCTTACCTTTACCTTGTCTTACTTCAAGCGGTTTTTGAGTGATTGGTTTATCAGGAAATACTCTAATCCAGATTTTACCACCACGCTTAATATGCCTGGTCATAGCTCGTCGTGCAGCTTCAATTTGTCTAGCTGTTAGTCTTCCTCTTTCGAGAGCTTTTAGACCAAACTCTCCAAAACTAACAGTTGAACCTCTTAAAGCTAAACCACGGTTTCGCCCTTTCATTTGTTTACGATATTTCGTACGTTTTGGCTGTAACATGATTATAAATCCTCACTACTTACCGCTTTCGCTATTTCGGGCTTTCTGTGGGAGCACTTCCCCTTTGAAAATCCAGACTTTAACACCTATGATTCCATAAGTTGTTTTTGCTTCGGCAGTACCATAATCAACATCTGCACGAAAAGTATGGAGGGGTACTCTGCCTTCACGGTACCATTCACTTCTCGCAATTTCAGCTCCACCCAATCGTCCGCTTACGCAAATTTTTATACCTTTTGCACCTGACTTCATAGCTGAAGTTACTGCACGTTTCATTGCGCGCCTGAACATAACACGTTGTTCCAATTGCTGAGCAATGCCTTCGGCTACTAAAATTGAATCTAATTCAGGCTTACGAACTTCTTCAATATTTAAGTGAACAGGGACACCTAGTTTTTTGGCAATTTCACTTCTAAGCGATTCAATGCCACCACCTTTTTTGCCAATGATCACGCCGGGTCTTGCAGTTAAAATAGTCACGACAGCATTATTAGCTGGTCTTTCAATTTTTATCTTACTTACTGCTGCAGACATTAATTTTTTCTTTAGGTCTTTACGAAGATTAATATCCTGGTTCAATAGCTGTGCATAATTTTTAGATGCATACCATTTAGAATTCCAATCTTGTGTTATACCTAACCGTATACCTAAAGGGTTAACTTTTTGTCCCATGGCTATTCCTCGTCAGACACTTTAATTGTAATGTGGCAGGTACGCTTGCAAATTCGATTTGCACGACCTTTCGCGCGAGGGCTAATTCGTTTCAAGGTTGCTGCCTCATCCACAAAAACCACACCTACTTTTAATTCATCAATGTCAGCACCGTTATTATTTTCAGCGTTTGCCATAGCAGACTCTAATAACTTTAACATTAACTGCGCACCCTTTTTTGGGGTGTATTTTAAAACATCAACGGCTTTAGATACGTCCATTTTTCGAATCATATCGGCAACCAGCCTACCTTTTTGAGCAGAAAGTGGTGCATTTCTTAATTTTGCTATAACTTCCATCATTGCCTCTTACTTACCTTTGGCCTTTCTGTCCCCAGAATGACCTTTGAATGTACGAGTCATGGCGAACTCACCTAATTTATGACCAACCATGTTGTCTGTAATAAAAACAGGAACATGATCTTTGCCGTTATGTACAGCTATGGTCAGATCAATCATTTCAGGTACAATTGTTGAGCGCCTGGACCAAGTTTTAATTGGTTTTTTGGACTTAGATTCGATCGCCGCTTCAACTTTAGCAATTAAGTGTTGATCGATAAAAGGACCCTTTCTTATAGAACGTGCCACCTTAATATCCTCTTAGCTAATTATTTCTTTTTACGTCTTCTGACAATAAAACGATCAGTACGCTTATTAGATCTTGTTTTGTACCCTTTAGTTGGTACACCCCATGGAGTTACTGGGTGACGTCCACCCGAAGTTCTGCCTTCACCTCCGCCGTGCGGATGATCCACAGGGTTCATAGCTACGCCACGAACTGTAGGTCTTACGCCTCTCCAGCGTTTAGCACCTGCTTTTCCAAGTGAACGTAAACTATGTTCACTATTACTGACCTCACCAACAACAGCTCTACAAAGAGACTGAACTTTGCGCATTTCACCAGAACGTAGTTTTAGTGTTGCATAGTTACCATCTTTTGCGACGATTTGCCCACTACAACCTGCGCTTCGTAGCATTTGTGCACCTTTACCAGGCTTAAGCTCGACGCAATGGATTGTTGTTCCCACTGGAATATTACGTAGTGGTAAACTGTTACCTATACTAATTGGAGAATCTTCACCACTTATTATTGTATTACCGGCTTCTAATCCAGAAGGTGCAATAATGTACCTTCGTTCTCCATCTTTGTAAACCACTAAAGCAATTAAAGCAGAACGATTTGGATCATATTCAATACGTTCAACTTTCGCTTCTATCCCATCTTTATTTCTCTTAAAATCAATTAAGCGATATTTAGAACGTGCACCACCACCTATATGGCGTACAGTAATTCTACCCTGGTTATTACGTCCACCAGATTTATTTAATTTTTCAACAAGAGCTGCATGCGGCTGCCCTTTATGAATATGATGATGTACCACACGTATTTCACCTCGTTTACCAGGTGAAGTGGGTTTTGATTTTAATAGTGCCATCTTAATCTGCCTTATTCTGTCACTGTAAAGTCGATGTCAAAATTTTCCTGCAAAGAAACAAATGCTTTTTTCCAATCTGATCGCTTACCAGTTGTTTTTTTGAAGCGTTTTGTTTTTCCTTTAACATTCAATACCGACACAGATTTAACTTTGACATTAAACATATGCTCTACAGCCAGCTTGATCTCTTGCTTAGTTGCTGTTTTTAATACCTTAAAAGTGAACTGCTTGTATTTATCTGCCAATACAGTTGCTTTTTCAGAGGTATGTGGCTCACGCAGAACCATTAATATACGTTCTACATTCATTGTAACTGCTCCTCTAGATTCTTTACTGCACTCTCAGTGATGAGTACTTTCTCATAGCGAAGAAGGCTGACCGGATCCAGGCAATGAACATCACAGATGTCATAATGATTTAAATTACGTGAAGCAAGATATTCATGCTCACCAACCTCATCCATCACAATCAACGCATTTGGCAGTTCAAGCTCGTTCATTTTCACTATAAAATCTTTGGTTTTAAGTGATTGACAATGGAATTCACTGACAACAATTAAATTTCCAGTGCGGTGAAGTTCGGAGATTATACTACGCAATGCGCGTTTGTACATTTTTTTATTAAGCTTCTGGCTATAGTCCCTCTTTTTTGAAGCAAAAGTCACTCCACCTGAACGCCAGATAGGGCTGCGTATAGTACCTGCGCGAGCTCTACCAGTTCCTTTTTGGTTCCAAGGTTTTCTACCACCGCCCCGTACTTCTGCTCTAGTCTTTTGTGCGCTGTTACCACTTCGAGCATTATTCATAAAGGTAACTACAGCTTGATGAATCAAACCTTCATTATAGTTGTAGCCAAAAATATCGTCGCTAACGTTTAATTGCGTGTTTGTATCTTTAGTTATAAGTTCCATTAATTGCCCCTCATCTTCTTCTTAACAGCGGGCCTTACTTCAACTCTTGCACCGGGACATCCAGGAATGGCACCCTTGATTAATAGTAAATTTCGCTCAGTATCTACACGGACTAATTGAAGGGTTTGAGTTGTACAACGTACATTACCCATGTGTCCAGCCATTTTTTTACCTTTGAATACCTTGCCTGGAGTCTGGTTTTGCCCGATTGACCCAGGAACTCGATGCGAACGTGAGTTACCATGTGTAGCATCTTGCGTACGGAAATTATACCGTTTAACTGTTCCAGCAAATCCTTTTCCTTTAGATCTTGCAGCAACATCAACAAACTCGCCTTCATTGAAAATATCGTTTACAGATAATAACTGGCCGGCAGAATAATCTTCTACAGAATCTAAACGAAACTCGCAGAGCATATCTCCCGCCTCAATTTGTGATTTGGCAAAATGACCTGTAAGCGGCTTATTTACATGGCTAGATTTCTTCTGACCACCTGTAAGCTGAATTGCAGTATAACCATCTATATCAATGGTTTTAATTTGTGACACTCGGTTTGGTAAAATTTCTACTACAGAAACAGGTATTGATATACCGTCCTCTGTGAAAACTCGTGTCATACCGATTTTACGGCCTAATAACCCAATCGTCATCGTAACACCTCTTTAATAACTTTTGCCTGAATTAAGACTATTCGTCATCAAGGCTTATTTGCACATCAACCCCAGCAGCCAGATCTAGTTTCATAAGTGCATCCACAGTTTTTTCAGTAGGGTGCACAATAACAACCAAGCGTTTATGGGTCCGCAACTCGTATTGATCACGAGCGTCTTTATTGACATGCGGCGATGTCAATACTGTAAATTTCTCTTTGCGAATAGGCAGCGGTATTGGACCACGAATTTGTGCCCCAGTACGTTTTGCAGTATCGACAATCTCACGAGTTGACAAATCAATTAACCTATGGTCAAAGGATTTAAGACGTATTTTAATATTTTGATTGTTGCTCATTTTATTTACTCAATGATTTTTGCGACAACACCAGCACCAACGGTGCGGCCACCTTCTCGAATTGCAAAGCGCAATCCTTCATCCATAGCAATGGGTGAATGCAGGTTTACAACCATTTGTACATTGTCTCCTGGCATTACCATTTCTACGC
>JACCVV010000033.1 GCA_013697955.1 Tatlockia sp.
TGCATGGCTTAGCCTTGTCTATTGAATCTCAGAAATCCAATTAGATCATGCTCACTCATGCTGGTCACCTCTTTTTTCGATTTCCTCTCTATTATTATCTGTTCAAAAAAAGGTGACGATACCTCAGGGGCAGGACCCCATAAACACTCTAATATCGAAGACAGGAGTCAACCGATAGGTACTAGGAATAACATCCTGGATTTAATTGATAGAAATGAAAAATTATCACAATTACTCAATAAAACCACCGAACTCGCTCCTGATTCCATTTGGATTGAAGCTATTGAGCAGGTGGCCCGAAATAAAATAACGATAGGTTTAATTCACGATCTCCTTTTATTACAAATTTTCAAAGAAAATAAATTAAATTTAACATCCTGTTTTTCCTTTGAAGAAACCAAGCAATATTTTTCTTCCGAAGAGGAGGTTGAGAACTACAAAAAAGAATTAGAAAACTTTTATAGTGAAGCCATAGCTATACGATTGTCAGATGCTCCTGCCCAAAAAAAATGCGAGGACTTAGTAGAAGCAGCCGAGAGTTCCTTCCAACATCGGGATTATGGAAAACGGTTATTAGCTGATTTTTTCCTCGTTTTAAGCGCCTTTGTTTTGGTTGGATTAGCAATTGGCGGGTTACGTCTTGCAACTGGCCATAGCTTTTTCTTTAGTCAAGAATCCACTCAACGGCAAAAAGATTTTATGTTGCTTTTAATTAACCCAACACAAGCCTGTGATACAGAAAATGTGTCAGAAGCATTATTTGCAGCTACTTAGTTAAAAAATGTTGTTCTAAATTATAGCTTTACGCACTTGCCCTCTCTCATCTGGTCAAAATCGTCTTTAATGAATCTGCACTATTTTGGCTAATAATCAAATGGGAACAATGATTGATTAAAAATAAAACATAATCCCAAACCCAACATACGATGAATAATGCTCTTAGCCACAGGGTGCCTTATTGAAGTTTACAATTTTTTACCTGACTAGTCAGTAACGCCTAATTAAAGCTTTTGCGCCATAAAAAATTAGAAAAAGAGCGATTGCTTCAATTAAATGATAGGTTGATTGGTGCTTAAAATAGTAAGGATTAATCCCAATATTAGCTTGCTGAACAAATGCAGCAAAGAAACTTAGCAAAATTCCTATTGCAATCCACAGAAAATAAGATTCTTTATTCTTTAGGTATTTTAATATTACGACGATCAGTAAAAAAATTAGAGCTGGAAGATAGTTAAGAATTGCCAGCAAGAAATTTTGAGTTATAAAGATAACTGCAAAGGCATATATAAGAAACGAGATGACAGCAAAGCAAATCCAGCGGGTAAAGGCGCTTTCTTTGTTAAACAATAATCCGCCTATCGTCCATGCACTTGCAGCCGTTATACCGATAAAAAGCAAAGTACTTGACCAAATTATCCGATGAAGCCAAGTGCTTTCACTTTCATTGGAAAAGAATCCATGAAAGGTACCACCCAAAAAAGATCCTATCGCAATTGATGCAAAAAAAAGGCACCAAAGTCGGCTAAGCCGTTTACTGGCATTGGGGCTTGAATAAAGACTATAAGTAAAGAAAGAGCAAATTATTGCTAATGCATAATCCGTTAGCGTTACATCAATTTCTGTCATTATATTAATCTGATTCTGCTATTAGAATGAGTATACGTTAAGGGTTTGCAATTAAGCTATTTTTGTTTAAAGCTTAAGGGGCTTAGGACGCTGTAAATAATTCTGTAAAAAATTTTCACAAGCATTCACAGCCACATCCTTAAGTATGAATTTTAACTATTTAGAACTATTCAGAGTCAGTTGAAACCATTGTTTATGTTTCATCCAAGTCCCCGCTCTAATGGCGGAAGAATAATTTTTTTAATGTAACTGGGTTAAAAATGTCCTAGCCTGTAATTTAACCAACTATTATTCGAAGAAAGACAGTATTAATTCATTTTTTAAAAATTATAATTTTGGCCTATTCGCACTTTGCGCAGCAAGTTGTTCTACTTTGCCACCGCCATTTTCATATACTGCCAAGGCTGTAAAGAAAAAATCGCCAAATGTAATTTTATGAGGGACCTGTTGTTTATTGTCATCATCGCAGGCTGAGAGCAGTTTTTGTGGCACTGTTTCCACATGGGTGGATGTTTCGGTATTCTCAATCGTTTCAATCGGAGTTTGTTCAGCTTGATCTATTTTCTTGAAAATGCATCCATACAATAGCTGAAATAGTCTTGAGAATTCTTTAAGCCAGCCCAATTATTAGTTAAGTTAGGCAGACCTATTCTATGAGATATTATTAAAAGGAGAATTTGCTGTATGGATGTAATTCTACTTCAGTTAATTATAACTTTCTCATTGGATGTGGTTAAATTCCGCAAAAAAATCTGTTTTAAAGAAAAATGCATATACATTTTCTGCTTTTTTTAGTGGGTTTCTAAGGCAATAAGCGGGATAATAAAAAATATTTGATTATAATGGATTAAAAATCTTGAGCCCATTATGTTGTCGATTTTAGACCATTTTACTATTCATAGGTTTTTATATAGTTTCTTGAAAATTAACCTAAAGAGGACTAATTTCGAAAAAACCTTGTTTTTCAATAAAACTAAACTTATCAAATTTTTAATAAATGGGTATATTGTTTCTCCAAATTATATCAATGTATATTGGCTTATAGGCATCGTTAAACACGCTAAACTATTTACAGCACGTTCCAACGATCATTTAGAGGGTTTTGTTTCTTTTACCCGGATTTTATTCCAGTCGTTAAAACAGGGTGTGATTGGTGTTCCATAGCGAATGGTTATTGTTCTTTTTGATTAAAGCTATCAATGAATATTACCAATACAATGATATCCAGAGTATTAACTCAAAGAATAAGTCATTGAAGAGATTAAATTTATTATTTTCACTAACAAAATATCTAACAATTATGCTTGGGAAAGACCATTTATTAACGCATAGAAGAACGTTGTGTCCAGCAGATTTATTTTCCAGGCTTATATGACCAGTCTTCTTTAATTTTAAAAAAACTCTTGGAAAATATTACAAAATCATACAATACCTTTCAAGAAATCGAACACCAATGGTGCCCCTTCCAACACATGAAAAGGATATACTTCCTTGCTCAGGCTGATAAGGAACGCTATGAAAGGTATTTAAATTGTGAAGATTTTAGTTCTATTATAAAGGCTGGAGCAATTTTATTCACTTTCAAACATCTTAAATGTCAGCAATGTGCAGTTAAAATTAACGAGCAGTTTGATAATGTGATAGAACTAAACAATAAAAACCAAAAAAATACGGAGGATTTTTTTAACCTGATATGTCGATTGTCTCGATGAAATATATCTGATTATTGTTGTGGCAATATTTCTCCTTTTTATTAGCCACGCAAAAATTAAGGCTTTGACTCTGCAGAGTGGCTGATAATTTGCATTGCCAAAACTTGGAATGGTTTTTACAATCCCGGACCTACTCGACTAATCATTACCATTCACATCATACTCGAATTTGAAACTAACCTAAGCTCAGAATTAACTCAGATAAGGAAGGATTAGATATTTTGCACGTTCTATATACTTGGCCGAATTTTTGCTGCATCTTCATTTTCGATTGATTTTGGTTCATTCAGCATTGTATTGTTAATATTTTTTGTCGGGTTTATATCATTTAATTTCAATGCTATCAAAAGTTTGATACTCGTACTATTTTCCAAATTAAATCCACTTAAGTTCGACCAGGTTTGTGTAATCAAATAAATTAAGTCAAAGGGTAAATCCATTTTTGTAAAAGTAGTGAAGAAGGTTAATCCACGTTGATAGTGATTATTGGTAACTAGTTCTTTATCCAATAAATTGCGCTGTTCTATATAATCCTTTCCAGTGTATCTAATTGTAATTTTTGGTCTTTCGAAGGTTTTTAATAGCAGAGGGCTATTAATTTTATCAATCAGTTCCAGGGTGGAATTTAAAACTGTTTTTGGTAGTGAGTTATCACAGGAGACAAGATTATTCTTATCGTTTTCTTCCTGTGCCGGAGTAGAAAAATCAAGGCAACTAAATTTACCGCATTCAATTAGTTTTTTTAGTTTTTGCTCAAGAATATAATCTGGCTGAGAATTTTTTAAATTTTCACAGGCTAAATAATGCCTTTTTGAAGTAGCACCTCTAGTAAAATTCCAGAGACTTATAGAAAATTTAACTGCAATAAATATTGGAACTATGGAAAGTAAAATAGCACCCACTACAAGTAATGGCCAAAAACCTGCACCAGCTACCATTAGGGCTAAACCACAAATCGCTATGGCTAAGATTAGGGTCGTATGTTTTTTATAATCTGGCTTAACTGGTTTTTTTCCTTCGGCTTCTTTAATAGCAGCTAGATAATTAGATTCCCATTGTTGTCTTTGAAATTTGGTTAACTTAATCTGCAAACGACCAGCGGGCATTAAATTGATTACATCGTCTTCCTCTTCGGGGCGGCAAGAAAAAAAGGTTTTGATTAGCGTATCATCTTGCTTTGAGTAGGACAAAATAATCTCCAAATGAATAAATTATTATCATTTTATCACTAACACCTTAAATAAATATTAAGTTCACTTATTTATAGAAGTTAATCCATTATATGCGTTTTCAGGGTAAATACTGATCATTTTGATTGTGCTGGGTAAGCTAAGTTATTAGAGGTTGAAGTCCAGTGGTACAAAAATATACCGCTAAAAGGGTTAATTCCATCTAGCGTTGGGTTTTCAGCCTGATCCGCTAAAACAGTCTATAGATGTGCTATGGCCGCCAACCGGAAACGGGAATTACGACTGCCTGAAAATGGGGGTAATTAAAACCGGAGCTAAGGTAATTTGGTTGAAGTCTGAAAAGAGAACAACCACTAAGAAACAAAACCCGCGCGCGAAAAAATCTATCCAAACCGGTAATTCTGCAAGTCCAGATGTGAGGAGGGGGCTGGCTTGATTGATCCGACTGGTCTACTCAACCAGCCCCCTAAAGGAAGCAAAACCTTGGATCGCGGACTATTTTCCCATAGAAAATGAAGTTATTTTTTCCAGAGCCTCGTGGTTTTCCTCAATAATATCTATGCTTTTTTGATGTTTATTCATAATAAATCTATTTCCAGCTCTCCAACGCATTTGCAAATTAAATTCCTTTAACTGATCGTAGGGTCGAACCTCGAAAGACTTAATATCTTCATTATATTGATAGCATTCGGTTAATTTCTCCTTTAAACAATGATGGAAATCTGGACGTATGCTTTCCCAGTCGGCAATTTTAGAAACATCCATATCTTCCAATCGTATCTGCAACTCAGTATTGCTAGAAATTACTTCATATAAAGCCTTACAAATACGAGTGGTATAGAGCGCACAATTCGCATCACTATCATTAATTTGAATAGAGAGAGAGCCATCAAAAACAGGGCTGGCAATCTTATCTTTATTAATTCCTCGTGATACACGTTCAAAATAATCATTATTAATCCAAGAATTAAAAACCAGATGACAATGAACCTTCTTTTCATGAGTGTTAATGATAGAAAGTGTAGAAAAAATATGGCCACTTGAAACACCGTGGGTGCTAGTTCCTGAAATTACATAAGAAAAGCCTCTGTCATTTTTTGCTAATGAAGTTTGGGATAATTTTTGTATTAAATCTCCCATATGATACATGTCCTTGGGAAGAATCAACTTAATACAAGATTCGGATAAGCCGATCATCGATTCTTTAACCATTTCAAGATAAATGCGTTCAGTTTTAGGCGTTGCTCCAGTTGTGTAAAAAAATGCATATTGATTATCATCCTTTTTTTCATCCATCAAGATGAATGGACTTTTTTGAGAATCACTTCGAAGAGGAATAGTAAGCGCTTTTATTGGAAGATGATTTAGATCGTTATATTCTTCAGCCTTGCGATAAAATTCCGCTTCGAATTGATGGTATTTAGGTGATAATTTATCATCAAAACTAATCGTATTTCGGGCTAAATACTTTGCAATAGACGGATTTGAGTAAAATGACTTAATTAATAAATCAAAATAACTTTTCGAGCCACCGGGTCTATTCCAGTTCGGATATTTTTCAACATCAAACATATCTGAAATATTGTTAAAATTATTTTCTAACAAAAATTTATTAATGGCTTTCTCAAAATCTTCAGCCTCAATTATTTCGTCAGGAGAAGATAAGGATTTTAGACTTTGGTATGCTTTTTCATGATAAATACCCTCTGTCTGATATACCCATTTGAAATAGTTGGCCGTATCAAGCCCAAGTTGCGTAGGTAGATAAGGAAGAAGCATTGCAACGAAAGAATATTTTCTATTATCAGCTGCTATTCGAAGAGCTAACTTTTGATTACCGCTACCCTGCTCGACAGCTGTAACATCAGCGCCATTTTCTAATAAAAATTTTAGAATAGCGGGTGGAACTATTTTTTTGGTATAAGCTAATTTATGCAAAATAGTATTCAGTTGTTCATCAAGACTATCATTGACAGTTTTAACATCAAATCGTTCAAATAATTCTTGTTGCAGAGGGTGAATAACTCCATAAGTGCCAGGCTTAGACATGAGATAAAGGTCAAGTACTGTTGTTGTTGCGCCTTTGTCTAATAAGGCTTGGATAACGGGTAAATAGGCTATGTCATCGCACATCGATAAGGTCAAACTCATGGGTGAAAATTGATAACTTATTTGATCACATGCATGGAAATATTTAAGGTCAAGCTTGATATTAACAGTATCCAGTTCATTAAAAATCCTCATTAGTTCATCCGCTGGCGGATTAACTTTAAAAAATTTTTTGCAAAGTTCAGTAAGGCCAAGTATAAGCACCGGAGTGTTTTCAGATCTTGATATCATATTTTTACCTAGGGTCGACATTGGGTGAAATATTATACTGTTTAATCAGAATAAAATCAATTTGACTTTTATTTTTGAAAGAATCTACACAGTGAGCTGAGATATCCGTGGTAGACGGGATGGGTGTGCTAATGGGCCACTTCGTAACTCCCATGCTTTAACACTTACTAACATTGGTTATTGGCCGTTTAAAATTTGAAAGCCCTATCTCACACCTACTCCGTCTCACACCCAGATTGGTTGTCCAAATGCTCTTCATTTAACTTCACCAATTTTATATCTCAGATAGCCTCTCTTTTTTTCTTGCTCATATTGTTCTTCGAGCGAGTAGCAGAAAAAAGCAAATTTATATCATCATCTATTGGTGATTAGCTTCTTTCTTTTCCTTGAGCACCTTTTAAATAAACAATCTGGTTTTTTATATTGTGTAGTTTGCCTTGCATGTTTGCTGAAATGTGAACGTGATGGTATTTAAGGTATCGGCATAAAGTTGCTCTGACAATTGCGAGCTGATTAAGAATTTAATAAACACATAATTATTCTTACTTATATAGATATCAGCTGTGAGAGCAATTTATTTAATCCTTTAGGGTCGCCAAAATTTACTCATCCTCTCGCGGCCTCAAAACCAGCTAGCGTGATTAACAAATATTCATACTTGGAGCAAAAAATGTTAAATCCGAGCAATTTATTAAATGTAGGATTTCCATATGCTCAACTTGTTTTATCATGACGGAGTAAACGCATTTCATGAAAATAATTATGAACAAGCGAAGGAATTATTTCTTCATTCAACTCAAATAAACCCTGAACATACAAAAAGTCATTTTTATTTAGGTCAATGTCATTTTTTCTGTGTTGAAAAAGAACAAGCTATTATTTCTTTAAAAAAATTTATTGGATTGGAACAAAGTAATTCTTTGGAAGTAGATAATGTTTTTTATGCATTTGATTTATTAGGTCAATGTTATGAGGCTGTAAACAATGATGCTGCCGCCCTAAAATGTTATCAGACGGCTACCGAGATATGTCCATCATGTGTATCTGCTTGGCACAACATGGGGCTGTATTTAAAATCGGCTCATCAATTACTCGAAATTGACCTACCCAATAGTGCTAAATTTTTTAATGGAGCACAGGTTTTTATCAAAAAAGCCATTGAGGACAAAGAGGCCACTCAGAAAAATATCACAAATAACTTTGATTATGCGATTCACTATTACCGAAAAGCATTGGGCGTTTGTCAAGAAAAAGATAAGGGTCTAAAAAATATTATTTTATCAAACCTGACAGAATGTTTAGCGCAGTATGGCCACCATCTGTATCGAAATGAACATTATAAAGAAGCACAAAAATTTTATTTAGAAGCGATTTATATTGATCCTGCTCACCTTGCTGCAATTAGCCAAATGGGTATGTCTTTTTTTAAACAGGAGTGCTTCCAGGAATCCAGAACATATTTTTCTTCTATCCTTGAAAAAACAGAAGATACCCAAGAGGTTGTTGATGCCTACTTAAATATTGCTTGCGCTTATAGAATGGAAAAAAAATGGGATAAAGCACAAGAGACACTTCAACAAGCTAAAACATTAGCGCCTGAAGATTCATCTATTGGCGATGAAGAAATAAAATTAACTGAAGCAAAACTATCATTTATGCTTATCTCTGCACCACAAACACTATTTTCTAACCTAAACAATGTTTCTCAAAATAGTGTGAGTAAAGAATCAAATTTAAGCTTTAAGTAAAATAAACGCTTTAGTTCAAAATCCTTCTTTTGGAGGATACAGTGGTATCTTTGCAGTTGTGCCCGAAAAAAAACACGTTTTTATTGCCTTTTAATAGGGTTAATTAGGGTGAAAATACTAATAAAAATTATAGTTTTGCCTTATGGCAACAATTAGCACAACAAGTGGCACCTGACTATATCCCACCTGCATTTTAGAGTTAAAGGGGACTCTAGTTAATCCTAATAGGGGGGCTGATGTTAAATATTGTATACATAGTAAAAATGAGCCGTATATTCAAAATATTATTTCGTAATCAAGCTTCCAAATATTAATTATATCAATATTTGTGAGGCTGAATTAAATGCAATGAAGCATTTTGCTCATTTTCTATGTCCACAAACTCAGCCATCAGTTATAAAATTTCACCCTGTTTTTGCGTATTATTGCTAAGAAGAAGCAGCGCCATAAATACAACATGTAATTAAAGAACTGGATAATTGTCTGCTAGTGAAACACTTATTAATCCACTCGTAATTTTTTAGCCAAATTTGGTACCAGTTAGACTTTAGGTGATTTGTCCAAAATAAACCTGTCACATGAAGAGATCACATTTAAAAGTGCTAAGTACTAAGTGCTATGAAAATAATGAATTTTTAGATGGACTAAAGAATAAAGCCGACATAGGTAATTTATCAAAACCCGCCTTATTTCTTTATCGCGATATTGTGCGCATTCCCAATCTCTTCTGCCAAATTTTTTACCACAAGGGAACATAATTTGCTATCTAAATTGTTTTTAGTAACAACGTTGGAAAAAAGGCCAAATTTATTGCAATTCATTGCATTTTTAATTTGATGATATTGAGAATTAGATTCTGCTTCCTGGTTAACTGTCTGAGACAATAATACCTCTAAAACATCAATGTGATCATATTGAGCGGCCAGCTTACTTAATGCACATAAATTTGATTCTTCATTTTTACTCAGATTAGAGATATTTAATGATAGCCTTATGCGCCAGTCCGCAAGCAATAGTTTTACAATCTCAACATATCCTTCCTGAACTGCAAGGAAAAGCAAATCCCCTTTTGTGGGATCAATTCTTGGATCTTTCAACAATAACTCTACTATTTCAGCAAAACCACTAATGATCGCATTTTGAATTGCTCGACGATATTCATCTGGGTTAACCCGTGGATCGGCTATCAGCAATTTTACTATCTCTTTATGACCATACTGGCAGGCAAGAATGAGCGGATTTATAACATCCTCATTATCATCAATATTTTCTGTTTCTTGCATGGGGTCAACTCGAGAATCAGTCAATAACAATTTTACCATTTGTACATAACCATTCTCACAAGCACATCGAAGAGCAAGGTTATTTTCTTCTGCTGGATTAATATCGGCATCTTCTAAATAGTAGCCCACAGTTTCAATTTCATTACAAAGAACAGAATCTATAAAGTCTCTTGTTTTAGCTTTTTTTAGATGCAAGGCTATTACCTCGCTATCATCAGAATGGCGCCTTTTTTCTTTCACGGTAGCCTTCTCCTCTACATATTTTCGGGTATAGGTACAACAGGCCAAATATAGATATCTAATATTTAGGAGGCTTAGAGCTTAACCTTCATCTGATTGTCCAAGATTTCCTGGTTATGGGCTTTTTTGTAATCACCGTATTCTGGCATTCCCATCGTCACAGTATAGGCGCGCTTAGAAAAATCATCCGATATGTTGAGTTTAAATAATTCTTTTTGATTATTAAGAGCACTAACCGCTTTGGGCAGCTCTTTACTTATTAATTGATCGATAGCACTTGTTTTTTGAGCTGAATAAGCAATATGGAGGCTTATACACACTTCATTAGTGGTATTTGCCTCTGTATAAATGAACAAGATATTTCCATTAGCACTACTTTCGTCATAATTTGCGGCAATCCCAATAGTATTGAGGCTATACACCTTAATATCCCCTTTAATAATATTGGGTAAACCTAAGGCATTAATGCAATTGCAATGGTGAATCACCTTATCTTGTTTAGGCAAATGATAATTAAAATCTGCTGTTGAGACGACCGACTTTGGATTGCCAGTGATTATTCTGGTTAACTCTAAAAATTCAACCTTAGACATACTAAGAGTAAATTCATAGTTAATTACAGTATTTTTTGGTTGTGGATACCCCTGATTATCAAACTCATAAAAAAAGCGTTTTCCAGTCTGTGGGGTATTATTAAAAAAATAAAGATTATTTTGGGTTTTTCTGACCATAAAGTGTGGCATGTTTAAAACTCCGTCTCATTAGGGGGCAATACTATCTCAATGACCTATTGATAGTACAGCGACTTAAAGCCTATTTTGTGCTTGAAAGGGAACAAAATAGGTAAGTCTGTTGGTGGAAATCCTGAATTTCATTTAAACTCCAAGCTTAATTTATAAACTGACGAGCTCTTATGATACGCGTCATCATTACCCTGAAATCAGTTGTGCTCGCGTTTATCTAAAGCAGGGTTCTCATGCTTATGACATACCTCTTTATTCAAGCAGGGTATCAGCAGGCATGCCAGACGTAATAGGAAATTGACAATTAAGATAAACGTCCTATCAGGGTTAAAAGCCCTATAACAAACTTTACAATTACGAGCTAAATGTATAATAAATATACAAATTATTTGCTTTGAAACTCAATGTTTACCGAATATAGTTCATCCAATCAGGCGTTATTTATTCAGCACTCAAATCAAGGGGTAAAATTAATCAACCCGGACGAAGTGAATCCTTTTAAAAAGCATACTGCACTTTCGGAAATGTTAAGAATGCCTTTTCATGTGTACTTTGTTGATAGAGAAAGCACTACTCAACTGCTTAATCAGGCTTC
>JACCVV010000034.1 GCA_013697955.1 Tatlockia sp.
TGCATGGCTTAGCCTTGTCTATTGAATCTCAGAAATCCAATTAGATCATGCTCACTCATGCTGGTCACCTCTTTTTCGATTTCCTCTCTATTATTATCTGTTCAAAAAAAGGTGACGATACCTCAGGTATGGGTCCCCTATTTCGGTATAAAGAGCTACCTTCAATTTCGGGAATATATACACTATGATCATTTTTGTTTAAATGAGAAACCAGGTTGCTATATTGCTCTTGATTTACAATTCCTGGTCCACCGTGTAAAAAAATCACAGGCTTTGCTTTTCCAAATCCATACTGTTTTATATAAATAGCGTTTCTGATCTGGGGCTTACCCAATTTATCATCATAAATATGATCAATAGATGTGGGTACAATATGGTGGCTCGAAGTAGATTGGGATTTAAAAAGACAATAACGACCGTACATAGAGATGCTTAAAACATAATTTGGACAAATTATCCCATTTTGTACAATTATTGTCAATTCTTAAGTTCATACATTATTCATATTTAAACAGCTTGCAAAGCCTCAACAAGGAGTTGCAACCTCGTTCGTCCCTGATAAATATTAATATCCAATTTATAAGCAACATAGGCTTGGCGGGCACGGTGGTTGGGCCATTGCTTCAAATCCACATTAAAAGCAATGGCGTCAATAATGGGACCGCCTTCTACATGAGCTAAGCTAAGCTTTAAATGATGCTGGCCTACTAGCCTTTGCTCTATTATTTCGAAAATATTATCAAAACAAGGTTCGGGGAATTGCTGTCCCCAAGGGCCTGCTTGATGAATGATTTGAGCTGTTTCCAAGGTAATTTCATCGAGTTTGAGTGGGCCATCGGTGAGCAAAATGCCTTCGCATTGCGCTACATCGAGATGCTTCGCTATTTCGGCTGTGAAGGCTTTATTAAAGGTTTCAAAGGACTTTGCAGGTAAAGTTAAGCCGGCAGCCATTGCATGACCGCCAAATTTAGTGATTAATCCGGGATTTTCTCTATCAACAGCAGCTAAGGCATCGCGAATATTTACACCCGGTATTGAGCGAGCCGAGCCTTTTAATTCTTCATTTACAACTGCAAACGCAATAACTGGACGGTGATATCGTTCTTTTAAACGACCTGCCAGAATGCCGATTACTCCTTGATGCCATGAGGCGTCAACTAAACAGAGAGCCACTGGCAGCTGTGAATTTTCAATTTGTTTGTTTAATTTTTCTACTGCAAGCATAGCTTGTTCTTTCATTTCAGCTTCAATAACCCGGCGTTCCTGATTGAGTTCATCTAATTGCTTGGCAAGCATCGCTGCTTTATCTATGTTATCTGCGAGCAAACATTCAATACCAAGCGACATATCGTCCAATCGTCCTGCGGCATTGAGTCTCGGTGCCACTGCAAATCCTAAATCCGATTCCCGCAAGCGTGAATAATCTCTTCCGGCGATTTCAATTAAAGCTTTTATGCCTGGCCGGCAATGGCCTTGTCGAATTCTCGCAAGCCCCTGACAAACCAGAATTCGATTATTTTGATCAAGAGCCACAACATCAGCAACAGTTCCCAAGGCAACTAAATCAAGAAGCTGAGCCATATTAGGTTCGGGCAGACCTTGAGAATTGAACCATCCCTCATTGATAAGATGACGTCGCAAAGCCAGCATTACATAGAAAATTACCCCCACACCGGCGATTGACTTAGAGGGAAAAAGATCACCTGTCTGATTTGGATTTACAATCGCGCAGGCCTTTGGCAAAGTGTCCGCTGGTAAGTGATGATCTGTAATCAACACATCAATTCCTGCTTCATTCGCAGCGTCGACTCCTTCAAAACTAACGATTCCATTATCCACAGTAATGATTAAATCAGGCTGCCATTTTTTAGCTATTTCAATAATGCCGGGTGTTAACCCATAGCCGAATTCGAAGCGATTGGGGACTAAAAACTCAACATGAAGAGCACCCATTAAACGCAAAGCGCTAATTGCCAAAGCTGTGGATGTTGCGCCATCGGCATCAAAATCTCCAATAATCAATATGCGCTGCTGTGCTTTTAAAGCCTGTTCCAAACGTATACAAGCTTTATCAATATCGCTTAGCGTATTAAACGACAGCAAAGCCTGAAAGCGCTTATCCAATTGGGTTTCGCAGGTTAGCCCGCGCAGCGTATAAATTCGCTGCAAGACAGGTGAGTCAAAAGCAAACGATGGCAATGATTCGGGTAGTTCCCTTTGTTTAATGCGCATATTATCCCCATAATTTGGACCACCAGGATTTTGGCTGAACGGAATAAGAGCAATTATTCCAATACCAATTCACTTTAGTTTTTTTAATTTTTTCTCTAAATCCGCTTGATTCAACTTGCATAGGATCGTTAACGATTATTAATTCATCACCATCCCAAGGAATTGTTAAATTTAGAGGATTGATTCTTGTTGTGTTAATTAAAAGAAGTACTGGATCATCACTAATGATTGTCTTTTTTGCCGGTGGGATCTCAAAGTCACCCTCACCCCAAAACCATATGCCATTAATAGGTAAGTTTTGCCGATTCAAATTTAAAGAATGAGCGCTTAAAAACATTTGCAATTCAGTAATCAAGCGTTGCCAATAATAGCTTTTATCCAGAGCGCTTAATGCGGGCATAAGCGATTTATGTAAAAGCGCTGACAAAGGTTGGCTATTTATTACTGGTTTATTATCAATCTTAAAAAGCCAAGTATTTGCATTATAATAAACAGGAGTGAAACCATCGTCCTTAAGAAAATTTACAATTTCTGCAAACCATAAATGCGATTCTTCATCTGACAAATGTAGGTCGCTGCCAGCTGCAGTAATCAAGGCGTCATTGTGTGTTGCTTCCCAATGAACAGGTGAGGCTATTATCCAGCGGCCAGGTAATTGATGGTAAAGTTTTAAAAGATTAGCCATTGGTAGATGTTCGGGCCCATAGCCTAAACATTCCAAAATATGTTGCTGATAATTCGCTTGCCTGTTTATTTTTATGCTGGCGTCAGGGATTTTATCTATTTCACCATTTACTATGATGTCCATATCAAACTGCCTTTAGATAGCCGTCCCGCTTGAATAGCGCTTTTAAATTGCGTAAAGCCTGTCTTGTACGCTGACTATTTTCAATCAAACCAAAACGGACAAAATTATCGCTTTGAGGACCAAAACCCAATCCGGGCGACACTGCTACAAAGGCTTCCTGTAAAAGGTATTTTGAAAATTCAAGCGAACCCATGTGGCGATAATGAGCAGGAATTGGCGCCCAGACAAACATAGTTCCTTTAGGTTTTTCCACAGGCCAGCCAAGCTCTTGTAAGCCTTCGCAAAGTACATTGCGTCGGCGTTCATACATTGATCTGATTTCTTCAACACAGTCAGACGGGCCTTCAAGCGCTGTAATGGCTGCAACTTGAATGGGTGTAAAAGTTCCATAATCGAGATAAGATTTTATTCGTGTCAGTGCTGACACCAGTTCCTCATTGCCACAGGCAAAACCCACCCGCCAACCCGGCATATTGTAGGATTTAGACATTGAGTAGGTTTCGATTGCAAGATCTATGGCTCCAGGAACTTGCAAAATAGAAGGCGCTTTATAGCCATCGAAAACGATATCAGCATAGGCCAGATCATGAATAATCCATATGCCATGCTTTTTAGCCAGGGCCACAACTCGCTCAAAAAAATCATAATCAACGCAATGAGTACTGGGATTGGCAGGAAAACTGATAACCAGTGCTTTTGGGCGCGGCCAAGATTGTTCAATGGCTACCTCAACAGCTTCAAGAAACTGATATTCATCTATCAAGGGAATTTGTTTGACATTCGCGCCGGCAATAATAAAGCCATAGGTGTGAATGGGATATGCCGGATCGGGGACAAGAATAGTATCGCCAGGACCGGAAATGGCTAAGGCTAAATGGGCTAAGCCCTCTTTCGATCCAATTGTCGTTAGAACCTGAGTTTCGGGATTAAGCTCAACCTGATAATGACGCTGATACCAGCTAGCCATTGCACGCCGTAAACGGGGAATTCCTTTAGACATTGAATAACGATGTGTATCCGGGCGTTGGGCAGTTTCTATGAGTTTATCTACTATGTGTTTTGGGGTTGGCTGATCAGGATTGCCCATGCCAAAGTCAATAATATCTTCTCCACGCGCTCGCGCCTCGGATTTTAATTGATTTAATGTGTTGAAAACGTAAGGAGGTAAACGTTTAATGCGTGGAAACTGACTCATGTTTTACAGGCCCTGTGATATACTGCTGCCCAGTATAATTTATTGACCCAATAAACTCCATGCATATCAGTCTAGAAAGCAATGAAAATCATTCCATCCAAGCGTACAGCGATGAGGAAATAAAGGTTAACTCAAACCTTTACCAACAAAGCCTGATAATCAGTTCTCATGAAATCATCAGCGATTGGCAAATTAGAACCATTAAAGAGCTTAACGAAGTTAGCCTAGCTCCATTACTCCGCTATAATCCCAAGATCATTATTATTGGCCATAAACAGCTTGGGCAATTTGCACCAATGCCTATTATTGGAGAACTAGCGCAAAGAGGACTTGGATTGGAGACAATGAATATTGGCGCTGCTTGCCGAACCTTTAATGTGTTGCTCAGTGAACACCGGGAAGTGGTCATAGGACTTATTTTATAAGCTCTATTAAAAAGTTAAAGGAGCCTGATTACAGGCTCCTTTAACATCCAGTTTATAGACTACTTGTTAAGAATGGTCTTTCATCTTGATTAGAATGGTTTCGTGAACTTGAGTTTCCAAAAAATGTTTCACGAATGGTTGAACTAATATTTGAGACTACTTGATCCACCTGGATATTTGCAGGATTAACTTCAATCAATTTTGTTCGAATAGCTAGACTTGCTTCAATAAGTTCCTGAGAATCGTTTTTATTTGTATAAGGACGTATACGGTAACGGGTTAATTTATTTTCTCCATTAACTACCTCTGATCTTGCATTATCCATCTGTTCTCTAGTTTCGGGGTGACAATTATTTTGACCCAGCCAAGTATCCCAACTAGGTTTATCAATAATTTTTGTCCGATCAGGGATGACTCTCCACCTTCCCTGTTCATCCTGATATTGCTTAACCAGCAAACAAGGTGTCTTGATGGAAACCATAATCACTTCATCCATTACGTTATCAAGATCAGTTTCAATGTCCGTTCTGGAAGCCATATCTTCATCAAGAGCGGTCAAACGTTCATCTAAGGATTTGTAAGCTGCAACAACATTTCCCATGAGAGCAGAAATTTTCTCTGTTTGTTGCAACTCATCTATGGTTAAAGGATTGAATTGAATCACTGCTTGGGGTTGTTCATGAAGCTCTGGAATTCGGGAAACTGAAGAACGAGGGATGTCTTCAAGATTGAAATAATTCATTACATCTTCTTCTTGATATAATGCATTTAAGCCCTCAGCAGCTATTGGGTTTTGGCCTCTGAAATAAGCACTAAAACTTACGATTCCTCTTTGCAAGCTAGTGTTGAAAACTAAAATATCGAATAGTAAACGGTTAATCACATTGAAGAATAACCCTCCTTGATAACCATCTTGCAAACCAAAATGAACGGATTTGAAAAAATCAAATGTTCCATTGATAACATAAGAAGCAGTTAACAATAATGTCATCACAGGGAAAACAACAATTGAAACTGTGCCGACTAGTAACCAGGTAAATATGGCTCCAGTAAATCGACTAATAAAAGATCCCTCTGCCATCGCTACGCAAATAACTGCAAACGCAATAGGTACGCCAATTAACAATAATGGTAACAAAACTAAATTTAACGCAATCAGCACTAAAGTAATTAAAAGTGATTTAATAGGATATAAGATCAAACCTGCAGCGGAACCCAGTAGTTTATTAAGATAATGGAAAAACATTAGTGTCCTAAGTTAAGAAAATTGCTGCATGATACCAAATAGAACAAAGAATTCAAATATAAATCAGTGAAAACCCAAAAAATAATTTTTTACTTTTATAATGGCCGGTATATTTCGACATTATTTGAATATTGGGTTAAGTCAAAACTTTAATGAAATTAATGTAAGTCAGTTTTATTAGTTGAACAACTTCTATGACTAAAGGTATTTATGGTGTCCAGCTAGCTGATTCAATCAGCAATACGGATTTCACCCTGAGATATTAAGAGGCTTCTTTTTAGAAATTCATACTATTTTGTTCATTGCTTAGCTGATAAGTATAAAATTTTTGTTCATTGCTTATCTGATAAGTATAAAATTTAGGAATATAAGGTGCATTTTATTGATTATAGATAGTTTTACTCCTGAATTATTACTTTGGCGAACGTATCCAGGCTGCTGTACTTCAAGCTCCAAAACCAGAATTTAATCAATATCCGTATAAAATAAAAACTTCAGCCACAATATTTTTGTGTAAATCTCAGAAAGAATAGTTCTTTAAAAATATTAAATGGGTAAAGTGTCAACGGCAATTGAAAAGTGATCCACTTTTAGTATGAAACTGCAGTCTAAAACTGATCCACCCCTTGTTGTTTAGTTTTGATAATACCCGCTTTGGTTTTATCTTTTAATCGATAACTGTCA
>JACCVV010000035.1 GCA_013697955.1 Tatlockia sp.
CATAGGGTTGATTGCTTGCCATATCTACAGCAGATTTTCCATCAAAAGCGCAATCCACTTGACAGTTAAGCATCTCCAACATGAACTGGATTATTAACCGATATTCCAGTTCATCTTCAACAAGTAATATGCGTTTCACTCGACTACTCCTTGTAAACTTAATTCAAATTTTGAGTAAAAGAATCCTAAAGCGAGGAAATCTCACTCACCGTAGATAAAGGTCATGATAGAAATTAGTGATTAGGTTTCATGAATAACATGCGTTACTACTCCACACAGGGAAAAATTCATCTCTTGTGTCACTTCAATGGGAGAAAAATGGGATTTTCAGGCATTAACATCAGCAGGCTTTTCGAATTATCAACAATGAGCAAAGCGCCTGATTTAATTCCGGCATTAATCATGGAATCACCACTTGCTCGAACTAAAAAGGTTTTTTCTGGACGCTTAATTAGGTATTGTTGAAGATTATTATCTAGTCCCAAAGGCGTTCTAATTTTTAAGAGACACAATACTTCAATTAAGAATTCATTTCATTGGGTTAACAGTGTAGCCAGAACTTAAAGATTTCAACCAAGACTCTATTTAGTGTGTTTAGATAGGTGGGCAAGCTAATTGCTTTTTCTCATCAAATTGTTCGACAAGAAATTAATAAATGATTAATGAGTATTTTCCAAATTTATAATTTTGCCTCCAAAGCGAACTTTAGAGGCATTGGATTTTAGAAACTATTTTTACGCTTAAAGACATCATGGCCGATAAGGCGAGTACCAATATTGCTTTTTATAGAGTCGTTTTGATGAGCGACAATCCATGTGGTGTCTATCTTGTTTTTGTCTTTTTGTAGATTACCAATGAAAGTGACTACTGAACCACATTTAGGGTAGTTGACGGAGAATGTAATCGCATTATTGGCAATATACCCAATGACCGGTCTCTCCATGCCAATTGCTTCCTGGCATTCCTTGTTAGCAACCGCTGTTGTAAAAGTACCGTTAATACTGTTATCGGTTGAAAAATTGAGAGTTAAGACAGAGCCACGCTTATTTTTATAGGTAATTGACTCATCATTGGCTAAGGCTGACTGCGTTGATAAAACAGTGCTCATTGTAATTAAAAATCCAACTATTTTTAGCTTCATATTATCTTCCTTAAAACAAATACAGCGCAATTGCTGGGCGATGTTAATATAACCTCTACCCAGATAACTTTTCTACCTGTTATCAATCAATTTTTTTCATATATGCAGTTCTATTAATAATGAATACCTAATCTAACTTAGTAATTAAATTGGGACGAATTAGGAGTAATTTTTTCACTCATAAGTGCGGGTGAGCAAAATTTATATCATAGAGAGTTTTATTTTGAAGGAGTAATAATTTTTATTTTGTGGATTATTAATTAGACATTTATCTTAGCTTCAAGGCTGACCATGGTGGAATTCCCACCCCTGGAAGAGTAAACAATGAGGGCATCGCCCTTCTCAACTGAAGACGAATTTAATTTTTTTTTTAACTACATAATCCTCACTTTTACACTTGCTGCCATCCTCTTAAGCAAGATATTGTTAAATATAAAGGCCCAATCCAGTGATTTACTATTATTCATCTGTCGTTTCCTCGATGAAATCGCCATTGTCTTTTTTCATACCTCTTAATGGGCAAGTTTATTTAGGCGCAAGAATAGCAAATGATTTTAAGCCACTAACTCAAGGAAGCTATTCCTTTTTCTCATGCTTTTCTACAGAAGTGAATCAGTGATATACAGCCGCTTTTCGTGGAATTTTAATTAAAGAGTTTGAGCCAATTAGGGGTGCTGGGTGAGTAGAACGGCCAGCTCACTCCGACCGAGTGTTACTTACTAAATAAGTTTCAGCATTATTCTTTAAAGGTTGGTAACCTTGTTATAATTTCTAGGTTAGAACTTATATTATGTTTTATTCCATTCAATTTAAATAATTTCACTCCTTATTTTAAATCAAAGAATACCCCCAAGGTTACTTAACTTGCGCTCTGATGCTAGTTTATTATTACGGCACATAGTAGGAGTTCTAAGGTAAACCTCAGAAAATTGTCTTCCTTCATCATCACAGGTCTAATGGATTACGAGTTCGCGGAATCACTTGAATTGTGGGGTTTTTTAAGAATACCCGCCGAATTGCCCCAAAAAAATAATTTTTAGTCTAGCCTTAACTATATTCTTCTGCAGGTTTCGACCATTCTTCTTTTTCACCGGCCCTTAGATCTAAAATTTCACACCCCTGTTTAGTAACAGCAATTGCATGTTCCCAGTAACAAGCAGGTGCTCCATCTTTGGTAATAGCTGAGCCAACATCATTATTAAGAATATACCCTTCACCCGAACCTGCACTCATAAAGGTTTCAATAGTTATGACCATTCCTTCTTTTAATACTCTTCCCTTATTTACTTCATCATTATAAAGCGGGATAAGCCAACCATCAAAATGGGCTTTCCCTAAGGAATGACCGCAAGTAATTGGAAGTTTAATCATGGCAAATCCATTAAGATTCGCATATTGTTCAACAGCGTTTGCGATATCAGAGATTTTAACACCCGCTTTGACCATGCTAATTGCCAACCACATTGCTTTATGACTTGTGGCATACAAGCTTAATACGGTGGGCGAAATTTCTTCTCCAATTAACCACGTTTTTCTTGTATCACCACACCATCCATTTTTTTTAATACTTATATCAATACCAAAAATATCACCAGGCCTTAACTCGGTGTTATTAGGTTCAGCATTGACAATAATATTGTTATGGCCAAAGCAGGCTGATATACGAGCACCTGCATCGGTTGCGGCATCAGTGGTCAACCTATCTACCTCGGCTTGATAATTTCGAATTAAATTTAATATAAGATCATTAAGGCTTTTTCGGGTTACACCTGATTTTATATGCGGAGATATTTCATCAAGGATCTTTGCACAGATATTGCCAGAAAATTTAAGTTTTTCAATTTCCTCAGGAGTTTTAATAGGTATATGTTGAAATTTTTCTGTTGCTAAAAATTGACTAACTTTATTTATTTCTGATTTTGATTTAACCGTATATTCCTTCCCTTCAAGCATAATCTTGGTCATCCTTGCTCCTAAAAAAATAACTGTTTCATGGTTACTTGTTACTACTAATATTAATACGTCGTCTTTTTAACCATTTATATAGTGTTGAAGGTGAGCATTCAATCAGTTTGGCATTTGCCCTCTTATTAATTCCTTTCTTTAAGTATCCTATAATTTCATCACGAAAAGCATCCAACTTAAGTAAATCTGATTCACCTTTTGGCCGTCCGAGCTTCAATCCATCATTTTTTCTCTTTGTTAAAGCCTCTTTTGGGTTTATTTCAGGAGGGTACGGAATTTAGGGGGTCTAGCCCTGAGGTATCGTCACCTTTTTTTGAACAGATAATAATAGAGAGGAAATCGAAAAAGAGGTGACCAGCATGAGTGAGCATGATCTAATTGGATTTCTGAGATTCAATAGACAAGGCTAAGCCATGCA
>JACCVV010000087.1 GCA_013697955.1 Tatlockia sp.
CATAGGGTTGATTGCTTGCCATATCTACAGCAGATTTTCCATCAAAAGCGCAATCCACTTGACAGTTAAGCATCTCCAACATGAACTGGATTATTAACCGATATTCCAGTTCATCTTCAACAAGTAAAATGCGTTTCATTCGACTACTCCTTGTAAGCTCAATTCAAATTTTGAGTAAAAAAATCCTAAAGCGAGGAAATCTCACTCACCGTAGATAAAAGGTCATGATAGAAATCAGTGATTAGGTTTCATGAATAACATGCGTTACTACTCCACACAGGGAAAAATTCATCTCTTGTGTCACTTCAATGGGAGAAAAAATGGGATTTTCAGGCATTAATTTTACTCTACCTACCTTGACTGATAATCGTTTAACTGTCAGTTCACCGTTGATAGTGGCTATTACAATTTTCCCGTCCGCAGGTTCTTTTGAACTATCAACAATGAGCAAAGCGCCTGATTTAATCCCGGCATTTATCATGGAATCACCACTTGCTCTAACTAAAAAGGTTTTTTCTGGACGCTTAATTAGGTATTGTTGAAGATTAACATGCTCTTCCACATTATCATCGGCTGGACTTAATAGACCTGCGGCAACAACACCTGAATATAGGGGTATCGTATGCTGATAATTTGAATCTTTAATCGCAAGGACTGCATCCATTTTAGAAAGAGGAACTCTAACATGTCTCGTTTCTTCTTTTCTTGCTCGACCTGCACCGTCTCTCTTTCCACCATGAGTCGCCATCTCTAATTCCCATTTGAATATTGTTAACGATTTTCAAGATACTGGTTAGGCATGATTTTGTAAAGCTCTTTTTTTAATTTGAAAATAAATGGGTCATCAAAAAATAGGTGAGATGAATGATGATGGTGAAGTTTTGAACGGGGTCAAGATACGTGTGCAAATGGGTCACTTGACTTTTAAAACAGGTCTGCAGTCCTTGCAGTATATGGACTTCATCTTTTTTTTATAGAAATAATTTTTTTAGTTTAAATAGGGGTGTCATTGCAGGAATTGGGCAAATGCGAATATAGTATTAAAATAAGTTAAATTATTTAATAACAAAGCTATTGAATAATTTAATCATCAAATTATTTGAACCCTAAAAAGAATATATTTATACAAAATGAGTATTCTTATGTTATTTAATAAGAACAGAAATAGACCCTAATTTGCATTTACCCCTTTCTTTTAACAACACACCAAATGAGTATGAATTAACCCTTTTTGCGACTTTCACCAAATTTAAAACCAATAATTAAAACTGATTGCTTGAGTGTTGGCATGAAGAATAACGCGCGCACCGCCATTGGGATCATATAATTCATAAACCACCGGAATCTTAATCCTCAAGCCATTATTGTTGGCAATATATGAGTAATCTGCTCATAAGCTCTGTCAGCAATAATCTCGCGAATCATTAAAGTAGATTTATTTTTTACTTGATTAAGTAATGCGATAAAAGGTTGGGAATCATGCACAGCTCCAGTGGTAATCTTGATAGCAGCAATAACTCGGCTTTCCCTATCACAACACACATGAGCTTTATATTTTAAGCCCCGTAAAGTCCCTTTTTTAAAAGCTAATGTTGCATCAGGATCGGAGGTACTGCGGTGAGTTTTATTTGAAATTTTACAGTCATTTTCCACTATCCCATTCTCATTGGGTCTTCTATTTTTAGAACCCATGTCATTGATGGGTTTCATTGAGTTCAATGAGGCATTTGCCTGGATAAGTGTGCAATCTGTCATGATGCTCTGGCTATTGAAAAGCCCAGCTTTTTGACATTGCCCAACAATTGCATCAAAAAATTGCTCAAAGATATCGGTTGAAAATCTTTTCTTAGTTCGACTTAACGTTGCATGGTGTGGGATGGTGTCATTTAAATTTAATCCGAAGAACCAACGGTAGCTTAAGTTATAGCGAATATGTTCCATAAGCTGTCTTGACGATTTGATACCATAAAGATGGCTCACTAAAATGAGCCGAAAGAAAAAGTTCAGGGGCTAAAGAAGGACGCCCATTATTAGGGGAATAACAAGCTTCAGTAACCTTATCAATAAAACTAAAATCAATAATAGAATTAACTTTCTTTAGAAAGTGATCGTTGGGTATTAATTTATCTAGAAGCTGATAATTACCTTCATTTGTTTATCCGGCATTCTTCCTTGCATTTAACCCATTGATTTAATACGAATATCGCATTAGATCATTTAATGCGATCTGTGTAAATAAATATCACCTTTTACAACAGGCCGATACGTTATCTATCTCAAACAATTTTCTATAACAATCAGAAAAAGAGGTTTTTGATTCAAAAATTATTATTGAAAATTAGTGAAGTACTTAAGGTTGCGGTGGTCTCATCGTCTTTTTTTGCAAGGAACAATCTTGGCGATCCAGGTTTATATGAAGGATACGATTCTTTAAAATCCATATTACCTTGTCCAATTTTATTAGCGCTCTTATTTTGAATATGCATTAACACTGCTTCAATAACTTGCTCCTCGTTCATATTTGTAGCATCAATTAACGTAAGTCCAATGGGTAGATTTATTTTTCCTTGCCTTACAGCATTGACACGCTGAAGTACCTCAGGTTGCCTTCCAACGGTTACATCGGAATGGATATAAATAAAATCACATTTTGTGCTGGAATCTCGTTGAGATTGTTCAAGTATTTTTTGCATGCCTTCTAAATGAAGTAATCCTATAAAACCAAATACAGATTCTAATGCATGCAGATACTCATTGCTCATTGCAGTATCGCGTTGCTCAAGTGCTTTTTTAATTAATTCAGGGATTGAGTCCTTTATTTTTAAATAGCTGTTTAGATCATTTTCTGATTTAAATGAAGCAGCATTTATAAGGGATGCACAAACAGCAGAAGCCTCACTATGATCAATTGGCTTGTATTTCAGTTGATTAGTAAGAAGACCTTTTAGAAAGTTCACTTTTGCTTTTTTAGACTCTGTAGATACTTTCATTTCCATTATTATGGATAATACCGCTTCTTGGAAAACGTTTTTTTCAAGTTCTATTATTTGAATGGGTAATTTTATATCTCCGTATTTTTTTATTGTAGCTGATCGAATGGCAGGTATAAGTGGGATCAACGAAGTAAAAATAACAAAATATTCAGTTCCTTCGTATTCCCTAGCGCTAGTTATTAATTCATTACTTAAGGTTTCACTCCATTGATCGGTACATAATTTTAAGACATTTGAAACGATGGTTTGATTAAATTGCTCCGCTACAGCTACCTGCTTTTCAGCACCTTTTACATGAGTTTCATAAAATTTTATCATGTCCTCAATGTTAGCGTCAGATGGGGCCTCATCAAAAAAAGATTCATATCCTATTTCTTTTAATTTAGGTGATAATTTAAGAAGAATGTTCGACAAAAATGGATTCAGATGATTTGAATCAACAAATATTAATGTTTCTAGCTTTGATATCATCCGCTATGCCTCTATTTTGAATGCTAATAATCTGGTTGTGTGAAAATTTTGAGAGTATTATAAATTATCGATAGAAACTATTCAATCATATAGATATTATTGTAATCATTATGATTATTTAATGACATATTTATGGGTATATTTTAGATTTTTTGTGAAATAAAGGTACGTATCCATATAAAATAGTCTGAATTACCAAAAATGTATCTAATTTGAAAAAATGTTGATTAATGTGTGAAAACAATATATTGCAAGAATTTGTACCTTTTTTGCTTTGATATGCCCACTCAACATCAAAAATATACTAAATCAGTTTGTTTAACCCTCTTGCGAAGCTATCCACATCTTTATAATTTCTTAATGAAAAAAGGATATATTTACAACAAGCATTAAAACATTAACCAGCTGGAGGCTCAAAAGTTCTTTATGCTTTGCTGATTTTTTTGGATGGCCGCTATCATCAATTTTGCTCCAACTGCCTGGAATTGATTTTTTTTGACAGCTTATCCCTCACGAAAACCCCAGTAAGCTTAGCGATCTTAAACTTGCGCAAAATGGATGTTATAATTTTGCATATATATAAAAATATTAGGCAATTTAATAATTTTTTTGGAAATATCGAATATCTGGTAATCATTAGAACATTGGTAAACTCTGTGAGATACACTAATTCTCAAGCAGCGCGTATGCATGTTCAAAGTAATTGGGTAAGCCACGCCCACAGGAAGATGGCGTTTGAAAAATCTTGCACCTACGGCGTCCTCGCTTACACCAGGTATTGCAAATTAAAAGAAACTATCATCGAAAAGTGCGGATAAAGCGGCTCATGCAGCAAGAAGGACTCAAACTCAAAGCCGCAAGGCGATTTAAAGCGACAACAGATAGTCATCATTCAAACCGTTGCTCAGAATCTGCTAGGAAGATAGTTTAATCCTTTAGGCCCCATATTGCTTGGCTTCAATTTTACCTAATTATTTAGGGCGATCGTTTATAATAGTAAGGAGGCACAATTAGCCCCTAATCCATAACGTTGAAGTGTTTTACAATCGCAAAACGCCTTCATTCTACCTTTGAGCTTTAGACTCATATCGCGTTTAGTATGGTTGCAAAATTTTGGTGTCCAGTTTTTCGAAAAAGGCCCACTATAATCGCCATCAATAATCCAGGCGTCTTGGTGAAAGAACTGGTTATTTTTTTCAGTTAATAGTTCATCTGAATTTCTTTCCCGGTTTTTATTTTCTATATGAGCGTATTAGTTAAGATGTAAGGCCGGAATAGTCCCCCTTCTTGAGTCGGTTGGCCGTGCCATTACTCCTCAGGCAAAATTCTGAGTAAATTGATTTATAAATCCTATAAAAGACTTTTGCAAAAGACTGCCCCTTATTTTCTAAAAGAGCTTTTTTCTTGCCAGAAGATCTGTAGGGATTAGCGCTAGATTGAATTAACCTCTTCTATCGGGTCGTATACTTGCTTTAATTGACATTTGATATTTTTCTCGGATTTGAAAAACTTAAAGGAAAAAGAATCGTTTTCAAATTCCTTTTCAATAAGTTTGCTCGTGATCAGTCCAATGACATCGTTGGGCAACGTTGCAAAACAATGATCCTTGTTATTCTCATCCGACTGGTTGAGAAGGTATAACATTTCACCCTTCCAACTAACGGTTGATAATAATTCCTTGTTGGCAGGAAGTACGTCGTTTATGAGTTCTTGAATAAAAATATAAGGGGCTAAATTGGTTGTGGCATTGATTAAGAATTCGGAAGGCTCGAAAAGTGTGTCTTCCTTTTTATCATAAACGATAAAAAAGGGGTCGTATTTTTTGTAATCAATAAAAGATTTTATAGAGTTTATTTCGCTTTCATTCAAACCTACACTAATGATGGCATCCGCCTCATCGTCATCGTTTTCCAACAGGGGATTAGTTTTGACCTCCTCTAAAGACTCCTTTCCCTGAAAAAAGAATGGATGTATTTTATACTCAGTTCTCAGTATAAAATTTGGTGGCATAAAGGACTGAGGGTTCGGATAAAACAATAATATTTCATAAAGATAGTTCTGAAGATTTCTTATAAAGGAGTAAACTTCATCTTTCTTGCCAATCAAATCAAATAGTAAGGGATTTTTATATTTCATAAATAGGCCATCTTTCTCAGAATAAAAGTTGCAGAGAATATCCTAAGTGGACTAATTTTATCAAATTAATTAATTATTGAGCTGTTTTTAGCTTTTAAACCAGAAATTGTCCCAAGTTGTATAAAAGTTTGCAAGATTTAAGGGGTCTTCTGTAAAATCTGACAGAAATGTGCGTTTCGTTCATTAACATGTTTTTATTGATTTGCCCCATTCACATAATTCAACCTATATTATACTTTTCGCTAGTTTAAACTCATTAAATACGCCACATTCTTTATATCCTAATTTTTTATATAATGAATAGCCAACGTGAGAAGCTTGTAAAACAGCGACATGATAACCTAAATCTTTGGCGCGTTTTAGTCGGTATATTTGCATCGCTTTCCCATAACCTTTATTACGGTGAGAAGGCGAGGTCGAAAGCCAATGTAGTCCTGCCACTTGCGCCGCGTAGCAAGATAGACCTCTGACAACAGGCTTATCATTTACGTAACCCACAAAGTATTCAATTGGATCATCATCAGTCAGAATTGATGCAATTCGTTCAAAATAGGTTTTGAATGAGATTTCATCATTTGCTAAAACTAGTGCGAAATCGATCAATGTTTTCTCGTTTTTTGCTTGAACAATGCGCAATTCGGGAATAGAGAAGGTACTTCCCTCCCAGGCATCTAAATCAAAATACATCGCAGTATTACTCTCACTATTGATATAGTGACACTTTTCTAAATAGCTTGGTAAATTACCTGGCTTATCGTAAGGGCAAATCCACCATGAAAAAGGGAGATCTTTTTTAAGGAAATAATTTGTCACCTCAAGAATTTTTTTTATCGCGTCTGCTTCAGCAAAATCAGCATCTAATACATAATTGAACGTATCGTCGGATAATCCTGAATTGACTATTGAGTACCCTGGTATCCTAATTAATTCAACCTGGTTAAGATATTGAGCGAAATATGTCATGTGGACATTCAAATTAGTTACCATCGCTTTTATTAACTTTTCTTGCGACCAATCTCTTGCGGGACCTCCTGTATTTTGAGAAAGATAATCTTTTTTTCTTCCGAGCCAAAGTTTGGCTTTTGAATCGATTTCTTGTACAAACTGATCTTTACCGGAAACGTAAGCATTAATGTTATTTGTGAACTCTTCTGCTAATTTGATTTTTAATGCTGCATATGCCTGTGCTGCGTCTGTGTGATTAATAACATAGTCTCTAAAATTAACATGACGTTTTATTTGAGGGCTACCTCTTTCATGAATATGAATGTGATACCTCATTTCTTGATCTTGTCTACTGGCAATAAAACTTCGATGAGGAATAATTTGGCGACCAATATTATGATAATTTATCCGCCTTAATCGTTCAGTAATAGCGTCAATAGAATCTAGATTCTCACAGGCTAACAGGATATCAATAACAGGTTTTGCAAGCATATTGGGTATAGAAGTACTACCAATATGATAAATCTCTCTCAAATGGTTCCCTAATACATGCTGAATTTTTTGTGATTCTTGCTTGTATAATTCTGGCCACTTTCTATCATAGGGAAGAATTTCTACTTTACGGAGTAGTTTCATTCGGTACAAAACATGTGGTAATCCAGCATGAATAAAATCCCGTTCATATTGAAAACCTAATTTATCGATCACACGTTGTGAAGCTTTGTTTGTAGCAAGGGTGAAACTCACGATGTTTTCGAGACCTATGACCTCAAAAGCAATTTCAAAGCAAGCCTTAGAAATTTCCGTTGCCAATCCTTGATTCCAGAACTGCGGCATCAAGGCGTACCCTAACTCTATTTCTTCATGGCCACCTACTTCAACTCGTCGTAAACCTCCGCGTCCAACCCAAACCTGCGTATCTTTTAAATAGAACATCCATAAGCCAAATCCATTTTCATCCCATTGTTTCAAATTCCAATCTAAATTCTCATACGATTGCTGAGTAGTTCTTAAACCACCTAAGGTTGACATGACTTCTTCATTAGAATGCATAGTGACAAAATTATCGATATTTTTCTCATTAATTCTATAAGCAGACAATCTTGCTGTAGAGAATGATTCTATAGATTTAAACTGCGTGATTGTTTTCATTTGATATCTTAATTTTAAATAATAAAATTTTACTCAATTTGGCAAAATCATTAAAAATGGCCATTTTAACTAAAGCCAAAAGTAGAGGATTAGGCGCAGAGTTGAGTCCAACCTTCGAAGCGAACAACAAAAAGAAAAAATAATGACGTAAACTTACGTCATGAGCATGCGACAAGCCTTCTAATTTAACAGTTTTGACTGTTTCCATATTTCCCCCTATGCGAATTAAAAATCTGGCATATAAAGCAGGAATTAAGAATTGTTATACCGGTGTCACTGGTAAAACGTTAGCAGATTATTTAACCCTAAGGTACAGTTCATTATATTTCCAGTACAAGTATTACCAGGTTGAGCCCATGTTTTTTAGCGTTAATAAGGGAGCTTGAACGGATAGTTATGCTTAATATTATACGATTATCAGTACTTAATGCTGAATAATTATAAAATATCCTATTATTAACCATTTGATTTTGCGTCTCACCTTTCAGGTGGGGCCTGGTGAGCCAATTAGTTTATATAAAAAAGTGATCTACTATTTTTTCAATCAGCTCGGATTTTGTCAGTGAATTTGTTTTAATTTTCATATGCTCAATATGCTGTTCTATCGTTCGTTTGGAACGTTTGAAAAGGTTAGCAATGGCCTGCGCCGATTTTCCTCGAATAATATGCCATAAAATTTCTTTTTCACGATTTGTAAAATAAACGCCACAAAGGAAGAAATCAGGTAATATTTTTTCACTGGTTTTTTTAAACGAATCTAAAAAACCTAAACGGGAAATTTGGGTTAATGAGGAATCTAAAGCCTGATGTCCCATTACAACCGTGCAGCCAAATACTCCTATAATTTTTTCTTCATTTCCATACAAAGGAGAATAAAATGAAAGTCGCTGCAAAGGTAAATTATCCTTACGAATAATTTCTTCCTCAATCATTTGAACTTTATTATTTTTTAGAGCCGAGAGGTTGTTCTGTAAAACTAATTCAGCGCTTTTAGGCTGTACTACATGAGAAATTTTTTTTCCTCTGGCTGAATCGGTTGAATTAAAATCAAGCGTTTTAGCAGTTTCTGAGTTAATACATTGAATAATTATCTCGGGGGTAGAAAAGCCTACATTAAAGGGCAGTTGCATTAGATCTGCAATCGTAAAACCCGTGTCATAGCAAAATGGATATAATTTTGATTTTTTATCAGGATTTACTAATTTAAACCCAGTCTTATTTTTAAAAATCGCCAATTCTAAACTAGTATCGAAACCTTGATTTGCAATAGACATAAATCCCACAACAAATGTTCAATTATAACCCTAATTGGTCTATATTACAACTTGTTTTAGAAGCATGTCAAAGCCCCCCATACTCTAAGAGGTAGACCAACGGATCTCCCAGGCAGCCCCCTTGCACAATTAAAGAGATCAAAGTTAAACTTATCGAAGGTTAGTCTAATATAGACCCTCAAAACCAAGCCAGGATATAGGAGTGGCATAGAATTATCTTTACACCTTTCGCAAAATTATAGAACTATAATATTTTAGGTTAAATCCGACATTTAATTACTTTTAGGTCCCATAGCAATAAAATATTAGATTTACGGGCCTTTGCTTGTTTAGAACCCTTTTTTCCCGATTGGATTATAATGACAAATAAATTCAAACGGCTCGGTATCCATTTGTTTTTCTAAGTGCAAATAATATCCAGCTTCTTCAATCATTAAATTAATATTAACTAATTGTTCTATTTGATATAAAAAATCAATATGCGGAGTTTGCCAATCTAATATCTGATGAATAGCATTGTGTCTTGCCTCTCTTTCAGTAGGAGCTACCACAAAAATATTTTTATGTAATTCGGTAAATTGTTTAGGATCATAACCTCCTACATTAATAAAAAATAATTTATTAGGATTTTTTTTGGCCTTATTTTTTGATATTTCAATTTTATATCCGTCGGCATAGCTTAAAACGCCCCAAGCGTCTATATGTAAACTCTCTTTAATACCCCACCAACTTTTTCTCAAAGCATCGAAGGTATCTTCAATTTGTTCAGCTAATACAAAGCGGATATCATGAAGTTCAATTAAAGATTTCAAATGGCTCCCGCCTATGTAAATTACAAATAATTTCATAAGATTCCCTGAATTAAATACTAAACAAAAATTTGTAATCACATTAACGCAGATCTTCTAATTCATTATCTTAAAACGTATCGGTTTAAAAGAAAAATTATTAGACTGACCTGCTGAACAGGCAGTTAGACCCACAATTAAATCCATATTACTTTGAAAGATTATTTTATCTCCCTTTGAGCTTAAGGGTGGTAAGACTTTTAATTCGCTGGTATTAGGGTCAATTGATACATTCATAAAAATATTAAAGGTAGTTGTTATTTGCTCCTGAGAGATACCAAACTCCTTAAGGCCTAAGGCTAAATGCTCATAACAGCCAAGAGGAGGATTGGAGTTCTTATAGGTAATTCGAAAAAGATTTTTACAGCAGGGAGAGTACAAAAAATCATGCTGACCCACCTCATCATGAATAATCGTTAACATAGGATTACTTTCATTTGAGTAGAGAACGTTGGACGTTGAAAACCTAAGCTGGCCGTTATAATCGATACTTTTACCTGAGGATAGAAATTCCTTATGATTGGCTAATGAAAAGCAAAATAAATCGGCTACTTGTTGCCCTAATTTATCCTCGACTATTAAGAGCTGGCCTTTCTTTAAAATAAATCCATGACCCGAACAAGGAGGAATAGTTACC
The DNA here is from genome assembly GCA_013697955.1 of Tatlockia sp. GTDB lineage: Bacteria > Pseudomonadota > Gammaproteobacteria > Legionellales > Legionellaceae > Tatlockia. The sequence goes on from JACCVV010000087.1 coordinate 10,457, forward strand.
CATCTTTTTTTAGCCGCTTGCGTTTGCATAAAAGGGCAGCCAAAATCCTTACTTACCTTTCTGCCACTATACTGAATTGCTTCGGAGGCTTGGCCAAAATCCTTCATCATAGGATTTACTGAGCCAGAAAATTTAATGTCTTTTTCGCGTATTTTATCGCGAATGACAGTGAAAATTCCTTCTTTTCTTAGTTTTTCGAATTGATCATGTAGATTAAACACTAAAGTTGGATATTCAAATCGTCTAGCTTTTCTTGAGCTTTGAGAATGTAGTCCTACAATAAAAAAACCCTTACCGCCTAAGCTAAAGCTAAAAAGAGGATTAGACACCTCAGAGCTAATATTTTCACCCCAGCTATAAATCTGGCTATCTAAAAAATGCAAGGCTTGAAGGCGAGCCCACAGTTGATTTTCAAATTCAAGCTCAGTAAGTTTAAGGGGCTTATCGAATATGACCACGAGGGTTTTAAGTACTTCTTGATCTTTTTCCCAATCCTCCAGAAATTGATAAATTTTACTCAAAATCAAAATATCGTCATGGCCTGAAGTTAAATCATGGACATTAAGGAAATTAATTTGCTCCTTTTTAGCTGCAGCTTTCGCCCCAATACATGGAAATGCCGGATTATCGATAAAATCTAAAAATTTACGTTCCTTTTTTTTCATCTAATTTTCATCCATTTATTTTAGGTAAATTTTACAATTCTAGCCTGGACTATAATGTTTAACGTAAAGCCTATTCTTGCAATATGACAGACCACAAAGCCTCGTGAAAAATAATGCTTGTGACGTAAAATAATTATTCATATTAGGCTTCATACGCTCGCTTAAACTTTTCACAATAAGCATAAACTTACATAAAAGATAGGGGCTAAAGCCTTTCTTTACGTACAAAATCAGGTCTTGATGAGTTAGTTATCATTGTCGATATTTCCGCTAATATTTTAAACAAGGCTCTTCAAGAAGAATTAGTGCTATAAGTGATGAAACTGAAAAGTTTGCCTCAATTATTTTTATTAGTATTTCGTTTTCACTCTCTTGGAACAAATACTATTTTCGTGTTAGTAAATAATAACGGCATAGCTGGGCATTACGCAAAACCATCCTGTCCAACCCTTAATTTACTTGCGACCAAACTTAGACACTATTATTTTGGAAAAGATTAAAACGCATTACTCTTACAATCTTTAACCGTGAAATCCTGCTGCTCTTGACTTTAAAATAAAAATCTCTATGATCTATTTTTTATCCGATATGTAGAATATATGGTCTTTTGGGAGTAAATGTGCGCGAACGTAACGAAGAATTTATTAATATTACCTTGATTGGGGATGATAAAAAGTGTCTATTTTTTATTGAAGAAGCTCAAGGATTTGCTTTTCCTAAAGGAACTCAGATAACTTGGCCTTATGTTATAGAAGGAAAATTTAAAATTGATAAAATTACAAAGACAAAAGAGATTCAAGAGGAATTTAAGATAGACTATCAAGGATTTGTTGAACTTTGCAATGACGAGGACCATGTAATCAATTGTCATTTTTTTATATTAATTGGGGCAACATCTGCAGAAAAAGATTTAATCAAAGATTTAAACTGTATTAACAACTATATAGTGGTTGAATTCGATGATTCGGTCGCGGCTCTTGATTGTCTTCATGGGCTTGAACTCGTCAATCAACATCGACTCGAGAAATCCTTGTTAATGTTTAGTAAAGAATCCAACTTTTCTGTTTTGCCTGTCGATGTACTTTTAATTATAAGCGTTATTCAGTTTAAGTTATCAAGTAATTACTCTGCAAATTCATTCTTTAAGGCGATTTCGAATAAGCCTTCAATAAATAAAGAGGAAGAACATAAGCAATTGAATTTTAGTTTATAACTTGATTGCACCGGCTTGCATATTTTGATTATACAAAACTCTACAAAAGCGTATGAATCCCCGTAGGTTCGATTATGAATTAGATCTAAATAAACCCAAGTGGCTTTTTCTTTATCAATTATTCAAACGGTCCTATATTAGACACCCTAAATTTGATGATAGAGCGAAAGGATGTTGAGAATCCGTAAGTTGGGCTTTAATTAGCTATCTTTGGGTTTAATTCTATCGTCAGTCCAATTTTAAATCGTTGGAAAATTATCCAAATACAGCTTGGTTGAAATAAAAACCCGTGCAGAAGTGCGTAGACTACTAAGCCAGCTTAATCAACAGGCAGTGTAAATAAAAACTATTATCAAATAGTCACCGATTCATGCAGTCTTCAAGTGAGGGATCAGTCAAACTCGATTTCTACGAAGATACTAAACCATTTAAATGAATACGAAATTTTTTATACTCTAATGAAGTTATAGAAGCTTTACCTGTTTAACTATCTCGCTTAGTTCATTACATACTTTGGCAGGCCTTTCCAATTGAATAAAATGATCAGAAGAAACCCGGATAATTTTGCTCATTTTATTTTTATTTAGCCATTGCTTTTGGCTCAGGTACCACTCTTCAATTAGTGGGTGTAATTTTTCCATAGTAGATGAAGATATTATAATGATGGGAATCTTGTTATCGATAGAACCCAGACGCTTTAACGAATCTTTAGAGGCTTCGAAGCCTAATAATTGATAAAAGATTTCAGCTTCTGAACCACCATACTGCTTATAAATTATTTTTGCTTGTTTTCTTCTTGCATCATCCATCCCTTTTTTAAATTTATTTAGTGCAGATTCAGAAAAATAAAAATCCCTTGGAGCAGGATCGACCAAGAGTAGTCCTTTTACAAGCTCAGGTTTCATTAAAGCAAAATAACCTGCATATAGGGCTCCATAAGAATGTGCAACAAGAATGTAAGGAGGCTGTATTTTTTTTTCACTTAATAATTGAGATAAATGCTCATATCCTAATTTGGCTGTTAGTGGATTTTTAGAAGAAAAACGAAGATAGGACGGACTTTTACCCAGCCCAGGTCTATCATATAGAAATATTGATCCTAAATTTTTAACGCAATTAAAGAATGTCTTATTATTTTTCCATTCACTTAGGTCGGAGCCACTACCATTTACGAAAATTAGGGTTCCATTAAATTTAGTTTTTAAATTAGGGTAATATTCTGAGTAAAGACTTAATCCTGGCTGAAGGTTGGTTAAGTTTTCAGTTGAATAAGCATTTAGAAAAAAAAATCCTAAGATCAAAAATATATAACATTTCAAAAATCATCCTCCTTATAGCTGGAAATTTTTATAATCTTAAAAGCTTCTAATTAATCAAAAAGTTGCAATAATTAAGATATTTTTAACGGCACAATAGCTTGAATAATTCAATGCTCTATGCTCAATTTCACGCTCTCGTTCTGATAAAGATAGTAATAACCCTCATGAATCGTATAATTTCCTTAAAAAGATCGGATTGCTCTAATATTACCTATTTCATTTTTATTTTTTGAATTTTGTTCACCGCTTCCGAAAAATTGACTCCAAGATGTATCTGCATCTTCTTCGGTACTACTCCAATAGTTGGCTTTTTCAAAGCCTCCAATGATTTCTTGAGATTTATACATTAAATCAAGCTCAAATTGGGTGGGTAATCGCCAGTTCATATACATTTTCCCTTCTTCATCAAAATTATCAGGGTTTGATATTTGGTTTTCAGCCATCCACCAGGTTATTGAAACAGATTGATCAGAATTAGTGACTACCAGCCCGTGATTACCAGCACTATTTACATACATTACAGTTCCACCTAAAGCCTTATCACCTATTGAATAGGTGGTTATAGCCTCGATTGAGCTTACGATTTCATTAGAAATGTCTATGCCGGGACCAGCCTTATAACTACCTGCCGGACCCTGGGGTCCCGGCGCGCCATCATTTCCTGCCGGACCTTGGGGTCCCGGCGCGCCATCACTTCCTGCCGGACCCTGGGGTCCCGGTGCGCCATCACTACCTGCCGGACCTTGGGGTCCCGGCGCGCCATCACTTCCTG
>JACCVV010000011.1 GCA_013697955.1 Tatlockia sp.
CGAGAAATTAAATACACTAATGAACCCATAGGTGCAGTTAAATTACTAGCTGATTTTTTGCCACCACCTGAACAATTAGTTTTGAAAGAGGAAACGGTAAAGGTAACCCTTGCTTTAACAAAAGAAAATGTCGATTTTTTCAAAAAAATAGCCAGAGAGAAAAATACTCATTATCAAACGATGATAAGGGTATTACTTGAACAATAGACTGAGCATTATCGAAAGTAGATGAAAGTGTCTTGTTTAATATCACAAGAACTATTTCAATAATTAAAGTGCTATTGTGCAATATATGCACTAAATATAAAAACATATATAATTGGTCTGACAAATTCTAAAATTAGCTTTTATTTACTTGTCTTCAAAAAGATTAAGGTACTTAAACCTTTATTAGGATCTAATTGCGCCTAAATCTAAAATTTCAGAAATTGCTTTGGCTCTGGAGCCTGGTTTTGAATTATGATAGTTGTTTTCATTATAACCATTGGTAAAAGTAGAGGATTGTTTAAATAAACCAAAAAAATTGCTGCTGTTTGCATAAGAGTACTGATGAACTATTTTAAAAAGATGTCGAAAATTGCGGTGGTTAAGGTAATCATTTGCAAGTTTTAAAGCTATGGCGGTTCTGGAATTGGGGTGATTTTGAATATAATGAATAATATCTTTTTCGCTTAAGTCCACCTTATTCACCAAAGAATTCCAGCTTTTAAAGCAAGAACTTTGTCCTACATACAAGGCCTTATATATGGTTTTAAAATAATCAATTTTAGGATCTACTTCTTGTTCAAAAATTTCTTCGACTACGGGAGGATTGAAGTAGTCTTTATCTTTGGATAACGATTTTCACTAATTTTTGAAAATAAACCATATTCACAAGTCAAAAGCATAAGAATGAAAATATACTTATTCACCTCATTGGGTAAGTCAAAAATGGTAAGCAATAATAGATTTTGATAAAGGAAGCTAATTTTACGCTTTATATTTCTTTCTAAAATTTGTTCAATGCCCAAGGATAATTTGTGTGGAATTTTATTTGTGTCGCCAAAATCAGAGATATGGCTTCCCCAGAAATGAGGACTATTTGAATAACTCGAGAGATTAAGGTTAGTTAGGCTAAAATTTTTTCTTAATTGATCAATTACAGGCATAGTAAGATAGCTACAATTGTCAGCGAGGTTAAGCCTTGTAAGCGTTTGATTTTCGTCTAAAGCCGAAAGAATTATTTGGACTGCAGTACCTGTAGGAGAGAAACATTTTGATAAATCGAGCGACTTAAGTGATTTATTAGTCTTAAGCATTTTTGCGATAGCATTAGCAGTCTCATCATGTGCTGGAAAAGAATTATTAGAAAAATTAACAGAAATCAAATTCCTATTGCTTTCCAGGGCTTTAAAAATAGAAAAACAGGCGGTCTTGGAACATACGTTATTTAGATATTTAACAGTAGAAACGCCCACTGAGATATGCCTTAATTTTCTATTTGAATTAATCAGGTCGATAAGGCTTGGAATGGTGACATCATTAAGACCCATTGAATTTCTAACCACTAACTCTTTAAGATTAGTATGGTCATTGATTGAATCATTTAATGCTGATAAAAAATTAATCTTCGTCCTCGTATCTAAAACATTGTAGAGCTCTAATAGTTCTAGACTTTTATTTTGCTCAATTACTAAATTGAGTCGTTGCAAATAATTATTTAATAATAGGTCAGAGATGGAGAAGGTTAAATCGATTTCTAAAAGGTTCGTTGTATTTTCCAGGAATAGTAGTGACTTTTCCAAAGCCTTAGAATTCCCTATAACTGCAGAGTAGGCTGAAGGTTCAATTGACGTTTGATTTAAAGAAACTTCTGTTAAATGCTTAAAAATATCCAAAAATTCCAATTCAAGGTCGTCAGGTAAAGAACAATTTCTAAAATCTATTTTCTGCAAATTTGGATTTAACTTAAGGGAATCGGCAATAGCCATAGCCCCCTCCATCAAATTTTTATTTAAACTAAAATCAATAATCGTTAGTGTTTTATTTGCCCTTAATGCATGGGAAAGTTGTTGCGCTGATTCTTTATTAAAGCCTGTATAACTTGGCTCTTTGTTAAAAAGACCACAGCGTTGCCCTTTCCAAAAGGCGCCAACTGACAGAGAAGTCAAATTCAAATTTTCAAATACAAGTTGAGCCAGATAGGAGCAGGTATTTTCTCCATAAAGTCCTCTAAAAGTCAGTGACTCCAAGGAATGTTTTAAACTTTCGAAGATACTTCCAAAAAGCTCTGCAATCCTATTTGAGCTATTCTGGCATGAAAGATTTGCTGTAAGTTCCAAGCTAATGAGTGATTTTTGAGATTTTAAATGTTGTTGGAAGTGTAATTAGTTTTTCTTCAGGAAGATTGTTCGCAGCGAAATGTATTGAGCAGTGTTTAACCTCATTAGTTAAATGTTCAATACAAAGATCTAATTCTTTTTCATCCTTGATTATAAAATCGCG
>JACCVV010000042.1 GCA_013697955.1 Tatlockia sp.
AGGGGTTCTTTGCAGGAAGGTACGAAATTTCCCAGAACATGTTCACATCCCTTTGCCCGACTGAGTTATAAGGAACAAGCCATTTTTCTCAATACTATTACTTTAAAAGATTAATTTTAAGAATCAAAGTTTTTACATAATAAAAATGAGTGCTTTTAAGATATCAGATCAATAATTATCCGCTTATTTCGGTTTACTTGATAATCATTTTAGTTGTATTGAAATATATGAATTCTAAATTAATAAAAATGCTCTAATTTACAGGATCTTATAGTGAATTTACATATCAATAAAAAATTCAATTTATTGCCTACAACCTAGGCTGGCAAATGGTTTAGGGAGTGCCATGGGAAATTCCGTACCTTCCTGCAAAGAACCCCATATTATTATTATTCAAAGCAGCATGAAAAGGAGTGGTTTGGGAAGAAAATACGCCCTTATGATTCACAAGAGAAAGCGTTGCATTTTTAGATAATAAATACCCTGTGATTTTGTTATACCCCTTCTGAATAGATATAGTTAAAATGGATTCATGACATGGCTTATGATTGATGTCACCTCCTGCCTCAACTAATAGTTTCACACAATCAAAATGGCCACAAAGGACTGCCTGATATAAGGCATGATTTAACTCACTCCGTCTATGTGGATGCTCAAGCAAAAAAGATAATACTGAAAGTGAATTATAAACAGCTGCAGGAGTTAAAGGAGAATCCCAGTCATGATTTAGCTCTTTACCATTCCTATCAGCTCCAGATGAAATAAGGAGTTTTAGCATATTCAAATTATCATGCTTAGCTGCATGTTGAGTTAATAGATAGGAACCAAATTTAAGTTTATTGATTTCTATCGATACATCATGGATTAATTCAATAGCCTCAGCCAAATTATTATGAAAAACGGATAGAACAAATTTTGCATTAGTTCTCACTGAAGAATTGCAATTTCTATTGTTAAGGACACGCAAGAGTTCTAAGACATAATATTCTTCCCCAGAATCAAGAGCTACGATCAAGGCATGTTCTAAAACGTCTAGAGATATTTTATCTTCATGCTCAATGAATAGATCAAATAAATCTTTTTTCTCTTCATTAATTGCCAAATCGAGGGGTGTATAGCATTTACTATATCTATTAGGAATTTTTTTTGCATTAAGATCAGCTCCATTTTCTAATAAAATCCTGGCCGGTTCTAGCAATCCTTCTTTTGCTGCAATATGAAGGGCGCTTCCTGCGTATCTCTCGGGTAACATTCTCCCTTCTAATCGTCCTGCAATTAAATTTATATTGGCGCCAGATGATATCAATAGCTGCATCATTTCAATATTTTTTTTGTATAATGCACACATTAAAGGTGTTCCCTCGTTGTTGCTGAACACATTAACGTCCGCTTGATTTTCTATTAAAAGATTAAATATACCAATCTTGTCTTGTTCGATAGCAAATTCCAATAGAGTGATTTTATTTGGACCAAGTTTTGAATTAACATCAATAAGAGAGATTAATCTTTTAATGTAATCAACATCGTTATCAAGAAAAGCCTGATTAATTCTCTTTAAATCAAGAGGAATATTTGGATAATTGCTTTCTTCGGTTTTAGAGAACATTGTAATACCTACATCTAACAAAACAGATACTATTATATAATACACCCCATTATTTGTACACTTTTTTTACATTATTTGCACTTTTTGAACTTCAAAATAAATTCTGCTTGATGATAAACGTGTTTATGGGGTTCCTTTCAGGAAGGTACGAAATTTCCCAGTACACCTTTTCAACCCTTTACAGCCTAGGATGTGGCCAATAAATTGATTTTTTTCATTGACTACCAAATTTTGATATCTTCATTTAAATTAGGACATTCTTTGTCATTATAAAATTCATTCCAATCAAGTTGATATGTTGCCATGCCACCCGAGATAATCGAATAATTTCAACCATTCGTCATCCATCTTGTTATTTTATACTGTTCATAAAGTCCAGAAAGAAGCGAAACATTGTAAAAAATAATGCAGTTAGTAAGTAAACGGGCGCATTCATTATTAATAGTAAGTTCAATTTCTGTTCTGCCTACCAGTTTTTGTTACTTATCTAGCTATTGCCGATCTTATTTGGTGGACGACTCGCCTCTGTTTAAAAGAACGAAGAACCGGTTTACGCATCCCTTCATCGTCAATATAATCAAGCATGTACAAAGTCATAAATGCTTTCAATATTGATTGATGACGATACTCTTATTGATACTTTACTTAGTCGCTTGGGCTGCAGAAGTCATCGGATTGGTGAATGAGCTAATCAAAAAAAGATGCGCGTGATTGCCATTAAGCAAAATTTGGATATGAAGCAACATGAAATGACATCAAAGGTAATGATTACTTTATTTTCACTCACCAGAAGGGTGTGCATTTTCGTCTAAATATGCACTTCTAAAAAAATTAAACTATAGTTAAATTATATGCTCCTCAAGTTTACAAGGGGTAAGTGTGAACTCCAATCAGGAAATCTCATATACTGGTTGGGGCTTGCGCATATCCAGCCTAAACTGGCAATAGCCACCAATTTTAGTTAAAAATTTACTCTAATGGTTTATCTTATGTCTTTTTTAAGGGTCTAATTTAAATTACTTATTTTAGGTTAGTGTATATTTTAAAGATAAATTTATGAAAAATAACAATTTTTATTTTGTCATTGCCAGTTTAGTCTGGATATGCGGTAAAACCCAAATAATGATCGAATTGGATTGCTTGCGAATCCGAAGTGGCCCCAGGAAGCACGATCTGTAACCTGGGGCCGATTTTCTAAACATAAATATGATTTAGCAAGAGCGATAATTAACCAAGCTGCTATTACTAATATCTTTAATTTCTTCTTTCAATTTTAATACCATCTCATTAATGTTTACACACCTTTTTAATTCCCATTCAACCGGATTTATTTTAACTTTACCTTTTGCGGATTCAATACTTAATTTATAAAAATTATTGCTGCTGCAAAATAGATAAACACTGTCATTTCTTGTAAAGATTTTTTTCACTACCTCATTTTCTGGAAGTTCAAATGTTTTAAACTTATCATCATTAAATCTTCCGGAAGGCCATAATCCTAGGCTGAAATAATTTCCGCTATTGCATAACACTAATATATTGCTTGTGTACTTATTAGGATCGCCGCTAATTGCACAGCTGAGCATCACATCCTTAATAATTTCGTTTGATGGTGAAGGAAAAGGGGTTAGCAATTGAGTATATACAATTTGGTTTTCTCCAAACCCAAAAATATTACCACTTTCACAGAGGACAAGACCGGATCGATGACCAAGAACAATTTTTTTAGGTGCTTCAAAAGATGGGATTGGAAGTAGTTCAGGTGCTCCGTATTCTCGTTTAACCCTACTTAATCCAAGTTCGCCAAATTTATTTTTTCCAAAGGCATAACAACGGTTAGATTTACATAATACAAAAGTGCGATCATTACCGACAACAACTGTTGTAGCAAGATCATCAAAAGGTAAATGAATTTGTTGCGGTATTTTTATATTTTTTCTTATATTTTCTTCGCCTAGCCCTAGCTGACCAAAATAATTATCTCCATAGCTATAAAGTTTCCCGCTTTTACATAATATGATGGTACCAACGTCTACCACAACATTTATAGGTTGCTCTTCTTTAGGCAAATTAATGACTTCTAGAAAATCCACCTTAGTGGGTTTTCCAATTTGATATAGTTTATAGCTTTCAGACATTATCACAGCATGACAAACTGAATCATCATCAGAATCAAATAACTTAAATATCTTTTCATTACCCGAAATTTTAACCTGTTCAAGAGAAATACACGGCTCAAATGAATAACTATCAAAACTATGTTTAAAAAGTTTTCCACTTCTACATAAAATTAGGAAGAATGAGGTAGTGGCATTAATATTAACGGGTATCTCATTGTCTGGCAGAGCAAACTGCAGCAGTTGTCCCTTATCATTTCCATACCAATAAAGTATATTTTCTCCTTTATCCCAAAAAAATGTATGGCGATAAGTACACTTTAGAATGACCTTTCCTTCATATTTTGCGTTCATGGTATCAATGAGCAAACTATTATTTGAGAAAAAACGATTCGTACATAGCAGAGATTGAGTATCCTTATAGGATAAATAGGGATCTACAATAGTTGATACCATATCTTGTGTATTGATATTGCAAATTGGTGATAAAATAAAATAAATCTTGTTCGCTAGGTCAATCAGATTAATTTGTTTTAGTATCTCTGCCAAATTGTAGAACTCACCAGCGAGGGACTGATCAATGCTTATAGCATAAAAACATTTTTATTTAATGACTGTAATGTATCGTATATTTTAATAAAATCAGTTTCACTCAAAGTATTATCTTTCTGGAGGGTTGTAATAATGATTAAATAAACCTCTTGCCATTTTTCAAACAACGTCATGAACTTACCTCGATAAAGAGTAGCAATAATAATAACAAATTTTGGGCATTATAGATAAAAATTATACTTCAGTCAATGCAGTATTTTTACAGCGAGTTGCCTCATAACTAATGTTACCAATATAATCATTCACTAAAGATTAGTCTGAAAAGTAATTGGAACGAACCCCGTTACCCATCTATATATTTGAAATTAATTTGGTTGATTCATTTGTTGGTTCAGGAAGTATTGTTTTTAAATCCTGAATAACTTTACGGACAACACTTTGTTTGGTTGAGTTTGCACCTTCAAGTTGCGATAAAACACCATAAAAGTTATTGGTTGCATCATCTCGGCCCCTAAATAAGGAATGAGCCCATTGAAAGCAAGCACTGTGTTTGTAATTAGCAAGCTCACCAATATTTTTTAATAAATCTGCTTTTTTACCCTTTGAATTTTGGCACATAACTAAAACTTGTGAGACAGCTTGAGGGATTTTCGCATCCATGCTAACTGAAGTACCATAACCAGTAAAATAATTAAGGCTCTTATAAAAGTCAGCCTCAAAAAGTCAAATTTTTAACTCAAATGAGGAAATTTACATCTAATTTAACGCTTAAGTGGGTTGGCTGTTCCATTGCTCCCCAAGCCCCATATACCAAATTGCAAAGAATCCCAAACAGGGGTGAAATCACCACTTTTATTAGAGATATATATAATTTCACCCTCTTTATTAATTTTTACATTCCCAGCCGTTATGCATCTGGCCTCGATTTGAGACTTATCAGTCATAGCAAAATGAGGGGGAATATGCTTGGAGGGAAGCCCTTCAGAGGCAAATAAAAGTTCGTAGGTGGGAGTCAATAAAAACGAAGTGTGACTGGTTTATCGTTAGATGAGGATAATCTCTCCTCCTCAACCAATTCATTTAATGTATTAAAGGTATAGATTGTATATTCCCCATTAATTTTATTATTGCGGCTTGAATGGTTACCTATAAAGTTTGGAGTTTGATCGAGCGAGTTAAATAGACCTCCTTCTTTCTTGACTTCATTTTCCGTAGTTTCTTTTATTTCCGTAAAGTCATGTTTTCTTTTAGCCATAATTGAATTCCTCATCATAAAAAAAGCTTATCTGTTTTGTATAAGACTCAATTTGTAGAATGGGTAATCATTCCTAAAAAATGGAATTTTGCCATCATTTAAGGAGATAATATTACCATGGTGTTTATGTCTAATCCAGTTGAGCATTTTTATGCGCATCTTTTATTTCTTTTTTTAGTGAAATTTTTGACGCTAAGTCCCTAATAGTTAATAGAATAAAAATTGATCTGAAAGTTGTCGTTAAATTGTACAAATTATTTTTTTCTTAATTTTAAAGATATTGGAATAACCCTGGGCTTTAAATTTAACGCTGAACAAATAATTAAAAGCCTGGCAATAGGAAACGATAGGTTAAGCGCATCGCAATTCTGAAAGAAACCTTATCGCCTCTTAAAAAATAACGATTTCTTATTAACTGATAAGTACTACTTAATGCCTTTTAGTCCAGGCTACCGATTCCCATTTGGATTTGTTTTAGAACAGTAAGCCCATTTGTTGGTGAGTTGATTGAGATATTTTGACTGGTGATTGTTTCATAGGTGCTTTTTTGAGGTTTCTTCCCCCAGTGGATTGCGCTTTCCTTTGAGATTGCTCATCTTGAATTTGAAAAGGAAGAAGAAAGGATATATTGCAATCTACAAGTTTAAGATGGTAATTACGTTGATACCGTAATTTTGCCAAGTCACAAAAGGATTTAAAGGCATCACTAAAGGAAGAAAAAGCCAAAATTCGGTTTTGTCCAAGCTTTGATTTAATCCGGCCATTAATGGCAGTGATTGTCCAATCATTAAGCAAGTCTTTTTCGAGGCGAAGGATGTAATAGCGACTTTCTTTTTCAAAGCGAGCCATATGATAAGCTTCTTTTTTTTTAAAATTCCAATAATGAAAAAATGGCATGGCAACAAACCAAGGCATCATAATAAATAGCCCAATTGAGTGGGATTATTAAAATGTTTCAAGACCATGTTTTACCGGTAGCAGGCTCAGTGATACTGATTTCGGTGAATCCGTTACGTAAATCTGCTATATAGCCCGCTTCATCCATGATCTCATCTATTATTTTATCCAGTTCAGGGTCGGTTTCATAAGGAATTTTAAGTATATATTCCCAGCTATCCTTGTCTTTTTTTACCATATCAAAAGCAGTGAAACAGCTTGCCTCAATCTGGCGTCTGGATTCATTTTTACCACGCACAAATTTTGAATTATTTTCTACAGAAAGCCACACTTCAACGACGGCAATTTTTTTGATTGCTTGACTGCCATTGATAGTCTGTTCGGGATTTTTAATGCGGTGTTGTTTAAGGATACGATAGATGCTGGCAATGCCTATGTTTAATTTTTTAGCAATTGCGGTGCGAGTGAATCCCTGATTAATTAAAGCAATGACCTCCTCTTTTCTCGCTTGTGCTGTTGGCTTTCGTCCTTGGTAGATACCTTCTTTTTTAGCACGCTCAATACCCTCTAGCTGGCGTTCACGCCTTAAGTTTGTTTCAAATTCTGCAAATACACCGAGCATATCTAAAAAGAATTTCCCTGATGCATTGGAGGTGTCTACTGGCTGTTCCAGTGCTTTTAGGTGAATGCCTTTTTCTTTTAAATAATGAAGTAACGTTTGTAAATCAAGAATACTTCGCGTTAATCGGTCAATTCGCGTAACAACCAGGGTATCTCCTTCACGAATATAATCCATGCATTCGTCAAGGGCTGTTCGGTCTTGTTTTGAAGTACCGCTTTTTTTCTCAGAAAATATTTTTTTGCATCCCGCGCTTTTCAATACATCAAGTTGAATAGCTAAATTTTGGTCAATAGTGGATACACGGGCATAACCAACAAAAGCCATCGTTATTCCTATCAATAGGGTCTAAATCTAGTGGTATTACCCTATCATAAACCAAAATTAAACCCTATTGATAGAAAAATTAAGGGATTTTTAACGAATTAATAATTATCACTAGGGTGTACTCTATTGATATTGATTTACAGTAGATTTGGGTAGTGAACTTCGTGATTACGTTCAATTTCTTTTTGTCAGGTGATTATAGAACTAATAGCGAAGTTTTAAGGGAATCGTTGCGGTTGCCCCGTGAAAAACAAGTTGCATCTAAGCTTGAGCAGTTGCGAGTTCTTTATCGAGGAAGGGGAGCAGAGTAATGATCCTTTATTGTGGAACGCACATGAATTTCTTGAGAGAATGAAGAAAAAACCCTTGCCAAATAAAACATATTACCTTTATCCAAAGGCTATTGAGTGTATTTATGGGGGAATTAAGAAAGCTAACTGTTAGGAAGAGTGATGCAAGAAAAAAAATTATTTCAAGAATACGACTATCTACAGGATTTAGAACGTTTAAAGGAGTTGGGAGAGAGGCTTGTACGAGAAAGCAGTAGTGAGGAAGAAGATGACTTTTTTAATGAATTATGGGGCTACGAGGAAGACGATGAGGAATATAATGATTATTTACGCGAGGCTAATGAGATAATTAACCGTTTGGTTGGAGCCTTGGATTCAATATCGCTCAATTCATGCTCTAATCAAAGTGAAGTGGTTCAGTTAGCTCATGATATCACTGAAAAACCTAAATTTACACATGATGGAAGATTACCCAACAATAGTGAGGGAGAATTACCTCGTTTTTATCGAAATTTTAGTTCTGATCGGGAAAAGCAAATATTACGACATATTGCCAGTCAATGTTACTTTTATCTTCAATCAAATGGCGTTCAGGGTTTAGTTGAAGTTCAAGCTATGCACTTAGTATGGGGGGATAAACATACTCTTTTCATAGTTGCGAATCAATTTAATGTGACTCAACGCTTTTCTGAGCTAATAACACGAGATAATTTTAAGGCCATTTTCACTACTGCATACAATCTTATACGACCTACATCAGAAAGCTTATTGCGTTCCCAACGTTATACTTCAAAAATAAGAAATAAAGTTCTAGGCGATGAGATTATTATAGAGGGTGATGATGTAAAAGACTTAGAAAATGCGAAATCAATTGGTAAGCTTTTGCGTACTAATAATGTGTGGCTTTTAAAGATGACTTACGAAAAGAATGTGTTGGATAATACCACTCGAAATTGCATCAATAATGCGATTAACCAAAATGGAATTTATTTTGTACAGATAACAGGTCATTCAAATAAACAGCGCCATGCCGAAGAATTTTTATGTGATATTGTAGAATATGCAAATAGTACTCAAAACAACCTTGAATTTACCAGCACTGCAATTGCTGGAAGAAAACGTCCTTGCATAGGATGTTCAGGAAGAATGAAAAATTTGATATCGAACTACAATCAGTTTCCAGGTCGTTTTTGGACGCACACTATTAAGCATCAACCAAAGCACGCGCAACTAGAAACTATCAAATTACTACGAGAAGGTTCATCTTATAATAGTGTATATAAAGATGGCTCTAGAGGAGATGATTTTGACAGTGGTTCCGATTCTGAGGAACCATTTCAAAATCTTATGAAGATATGATCTTAGATATGCCGGCTAACGACTCTCAAAAAAAAGGCGTTACGATTCACTTTCACTTAAAACTTGGGCTTTATCCTCATGCGCTATCAAAGCACCTAATAACTTCCTAATTTATTGATATATTAACTTAAAGCGGCTAATTTTTTAATTATTATAAATGATGACCGCTTACAACCCATGCCTGCACTGAAACACATCCTCTTTTGTCTATAAGAGGATGTGTTCATAAATGCGCTTGGTTTAGTATTTTTTAAATTAAGAAAGATATAGAATTTCGTTAAGTGATGCGCTACACTATACAAATGATTAAGACTTGGAAACATAAAGGTTTGCGTTTGTTCTTCCAGACAGGTGTAATTTCAGGAATTCAAGCGAAGCATCAAACCAAACTAAAAATAATTCTTCAATTGCTGGATGCATCAATTCAGCCTGAAGATATGAATTTACCTGGTATGCGTTTCCACCCATTAAAAGGAGATCTTAAAAATCATTATTCAGTAACAGTGAATGGTAATTGGCGAGTCATTTTTGCTTTTGATGGGCAAGATGCCATTTTAGTAGATTATCTGGATTACCATTAAGGAGATTATTATGATACATGAACCGCTACATCCTGGTGTAGTAATAAAGGATATATTGATTGATAGCACAGGATTGACTATCAGTGATGCAGCTCAGCGCTTAGGAGTTACACGTACCACTTTATCAAGACTGCTAAATCAGCATGCAGGCGTTAGTCCTGAAATGGCCCTACGTCTTTCTCGGCTACTCAATACAAGTATTGATATGTGGGTCAATCTCCAAGCGCAGTATGATATTTGGAATGTTCAGCAACATTTTAAAGATGTTGATGGTATTGTCCCTTTGAAAAATATTGCCTAGTAAACGATGTTATATGATAGGAATCTAAGACATGAAACTAATATCAATAGGTGGAAAACTAATAGGAATAGTTTTTCTATTAAAATTAATATTGTATTACCCCGTTATTTGTTGCCTTCTATTTTTACTTTTCATCGTTTTGATTATTACTTTGCTAAAAATGACTTTTAACAAAAAAGACAATAAAGATAATGTGGATGCATTGAATTACAAGCGCGACATTCAAAATGAAAAAGTTACCCGGAAAAATATTTTTTATTTAAAAGACTTCAAACGACAACAAGTTATAAAAACTGAACTTTTTTAAATTTTAGAGATTTCATCATTAACGGGATAATCGATTTTTCATATGATAGCGAGAGTTCTCACGTAACGACGCACTCTCTTTTTTCTTTAGGATAAGTTTTTGCTTAAAGACTTGAACCCTCTGTGAGGTTACCGGCTGGTGTGATTTTTCCCCTTTTGATATTATTTAACGTTTGCCGCTCCTGATAAATCGCCAGGAGTTCTTTTGCCCGCACTTCATCTTGCTACCGCACCTGTCCAGAGTGATTTCCCTTCAGGTCAATCCGTGGGTTGCCCGTTTTCATTTGTCGCAAATAACGAGTGGAATGGACGTAATCACGCAGCGCCTTTTTAATCCAGATTTGGGGGTAAGTCGGGGTACATGGGCAAATAGGTCACTTGCAGGTTTCAATGGCTTTGAAACCCTTTCCCCATATGGATTATAGGGTTTTTTTATAGAAATAATTTTTATATCTTGAAAATACATTGAATTAGCTTTAAATTTTTTCTTATCTTTTAATATTAATATCACCTAATGGAATAATTAAACAAATTAATAAATTTTAAATAAAAATGGCTTATTGCCTATGTACAGCAAGGGTTATAAGCGCTTTATAATTTTAAAAGTCCTATTTACACACGTACCCGGACTTACCCCCCAATAGCACTTAGACTATAATTATAAGATATAAATTATTGGATAAAAAATGTTCAGCAAACAAGACATAGAAATAAATTTAAAGCAGTTTATTATTGCGATAAATTTTTATACTAAAAAGCTTAAACAAGCTAAATTTTTCAGAGATTATGATAGTGGCAGTCATGATTATCTACCCAATAGATTTTCAAATGGGAAAGGTGCAAGAATAAATTCAAAAGAGCTACATGATGTATGGGATATTTTTTACAAGCATTGTTATACACACAGGAATCAGGTTTTTAATGAAAGTATTATAAAAAATGAATTTATAGAAATTGCTGATGAACTTAGTAAGCTGTCGATCGAAGTCGCAAGTAGAGTGTTCAAAGATAAAAATTATAATTCTGAAAATACAATTACTTTTAGTCAAGAAGAATTATCCTTGTTATCAGACATATGTAATAAGATGGTATTACTGAATATAGATATCAAAAATGTGATTTCTCAATTAGCAATCCTTTCTCAGGATAAAAATCATCATTTAAATTCGGAAATTGCATTGAAGAGCTCCGATAAATATGATGTAAAGGAAAAATCTTATGCCCTATGTCAAGCTATTCAGGGACATGCTAATCGAACTTTTAATTTATACCCTTTTTCTAACGAATATGATTTTGGGACTACAATTCAAATTTTAAATAACTTTTCTACACTGAAAACCGATCGGTTGAGGGTTGCAATTTTAGTGGGAGAATCGCATTTCTTATCTCTACTTCCAGAACTTAGTAAGCATGCAGATTTGGTTATATTTAATGACATTAATCAGGATCTTCATACACATATAAATCATTTACTTTTCTCTTTAGCCAACACAGATTCTATTACAAAATTTAAAGAAATTTACAGAGAAAATCATCCCATATCTAAGGGAGAAAAATGGTATACCGAAGTGACAGTAGCCCTTGACGAAAGAAATGATTTTTGGAAACCGCATCAACAACAAGAGCTAAGCTTAGAAGTGCTCTGTGAACGATTGATCAATGATGTCCAATTTTTTGGGAATAATCGGGAAAGGTTCTTTTTAGATTCAGCGCAAAGATTTGAAGAATGTAAAAGCGCTGCAAAATCCTTATCATTTTTGCACACAAATACTGACATGTTTAGCGTTGAGCAATGCAGGGATCTTGCTTTAATATTAGACCACCACAATGCAATAGTTACTGTTTTAAATATGACAAACTTACATAGCTATGATTTAGATACGAATATACCCCAATCATTAAATGCTTTGAAAATAGATAATAATTGCATTATTTTATACTCGACTGGTAAATTATCTCTTGGAGCAAGTTTAACGAGTAAGATTAGTAGATTTGACGAATATATCGATTACTTGAAAGCTCTAGAGAAGCATAAAAGACATGAGTATAAATCTGAACAAAAAACTCTCTTTGATGAGCGGCAGAGCTTGTTAACTCTAGATTTCTTGGACGAGCATTATAATAAGTCTAAAAAATTAATGGGTTATTTAATAGATGAGTTTGTTGCAGGTATAAAACTAAATCCATTATTATTTTCAAATCTAGCTAATGAAATTCAAGCTGGATTAATTAGCGACCCGGAGTCTCCAGAATATATTAAATCCAAAAATGCTCTGTCGGTGTTATCTTCCATGTATGGAGTTAATCCAAACACTGTTCCCTTAAGTATCTTACAATTAGATACAGAACTTATAAAAATATTTACAAATCTTGTTACTTTGCACTCTAAATTGGAATTGTCACGCGAAGTAATTGATGAGCGATTATTACCCACTTCTTTTAGAATCTCACAAAAGTAGGATCCTGATTAATCATTAACGCAGCGAACGACTTTCGCAGAATTTGTGTATTAATATAAATAGTGGAGTTGCCCCTATCAAACCCGATCCACTTAGCATCCTAAGACAGCTTTACGAAATACCCTCGGGGCCAGCATTTTCAAGCCCTTATGAGGGACCAAACTATTATAGTCTTCAAACCAAGCTCGTTAGCACGCGACGAGCAACTTTTTTTAGACATTGTTTTTATCCTGGTCATTAAATGAGAACGAGAAACCTGCAAAGCAGACGATATTGTTCTTATCCTAAATCGTCCACGCTGGAACGCACGCCTACGGTAGTCGCGAGATCAGCTTTTCCCGGGCAAGTTGAACTGCTTCTCGTAAAACGTAACCCCTACTAATTAAACTTTAATTCATTCATTTAACTTTAACTTTTCTCAGACCCGGATTTTACTTTAATAGCCTAATTGAAACCCAGTGCAGTTTTGTTCATTTTCCTGCTCTTTAGTTTCTTCTTTCCAAATAGAGAACTTAGGTAGCGATACTGCGTATGTTGACCGTTCTATTTCTGATTTTTGCAGAGGGGTATTTTGAAAATCACTAACTATATCAGAATATATATTATGTAATTCTGGGTTAGAAAAGTTTCCATTTAAATTGTCTTCTTCAAAAAATAACGGAATTAGGGGAAATAATGAACTGCATTCTTGAATTTCTAATGAATCAATCTCTTGAGTTATCTTAAGGTTATTCTCAAGGCTTTCCAATTGTCCTTCCATTAAATAGTCGGAATAGCAAAAAATTGCTTTTGATTGAATAGTTATTTTTTCAGAATGCGTTAAATTATATGCTTTAGCTCTGAGATGAAGCTTAATAGCTAATCGTTGAGCGTGGGTTGCACCAATATTACATAGGATAACGCCACGCGCCTTTGCAACCTCTGGCAAAGCGTTTATCCAAATATTCTCTACCATTAAGTCTGTTCTGCTTTGTTCTTCAAGACAAATTTTATTAGCATCATGACTCACATCCATAAAGTAGGCAACTCTGTCTTCATGAGCAAAATCTATAGGGTAATAAGATAAATTATGAAGTTTGATGTATTCAAACGTTTTTAATTTTTCCTTGGATGTATTCAAATAAAGTAGTCCTAAATAAAAAGAAATACAGGCTTTATCATCAGGGCTAGTATGAATGATATTGGCTATCTTCTCTTTAAGTATCTGCTCATCTTTTAATGATATATAGGGACGATGTAATTCTTTATCATTTTTAAAAAATTGACTAAAGAAGTTAAAGAAATTTTCAAAATCTTCGATATCATTTTTTAGATTCTTGATACGTATATCTAAATCGACCTTATTTTGATAAGACTGTTCTTTACAATAGACAACCGGGATCCCTTGTTTATGGAATTTAATTAGTAATTTTCTAGCAATAAATTCTGTAACTGGGTCGTAATGAGTCTCTCCAAGAAAAAGCACGGTTATCTTTTTTTCTATCTTACTTAACATGAAGCTCCAATTAGATACATTCATAACCAAAAGGAGAAGGGTTATTAATTTTACTTCCTATCCATATTGGACCTTTATTATACAGTGGCTGGTAATGTACCACATCCGTAGAAAATACGGGTTACTTATAAAATCGACGTAGATTTCTTTTAATAAGCATTTGTAGCGGTATATAAAGGAATGAGATTTTTAAAGGAAAAATATCACGGTTAAAAGCCTGCTTAATAAATTCTCATAAATACGTAAGCAAGTTTAATTGCAAGCAAGATTAGGTATTCCCAATTAAGGGCGGAATAAATGGCAATTTACAGCAAATTTTGGACTTGACCGGCAGTGTTTGGGATTTGTCATTAAAGAATGATTTATTAGCGTGAGCGGGCAGGCTATCTTTTCTACTTAGATAAGAATGATAGAGAATACATAAGGAATCCATGCAACCAAAAATTTTTATTATAAAAATTCGACTTCTGAAGGCTTAATAAAAAATTTTTCTATTTCAGATACAAGAGACTCATGCTGTGGTGAACATGCCCAACTATTAAGTTTATCTCGATCTTGAAATTTCAAACATAGAGTTGGATTACCAGCGTTATCTAATTCTTTACTCAAACTAATAAAGCCATCTTGTTGTTGGCTCAAACAAGAAACTTTAGTATACCAGTCCTGGAATCTTTGTTTTCCTTCAACGGTTAAAAAATAAGTTACTGTTATGTTAACCATACTCAATCTCATAAAATTAAATGTTCAATTAATAAACTGTTTGGATAGGCTGTTATTTTTAAATGTATGGAATATATACTCTATTTTGTCATCCATTCCTTGGTGTTCAGCTACTTTCCAAGAGGGGATATTTGCTTTATCACAGCTCCAAATTGGATGTAACCCTTTTTTAATTAAATGTTGTATCAAATTATTGCATACAATAGTTGAAAGTTTTTTGCCACGATAGTTTTCATGAGTCACGGTTCCGATTTCGACCCAATTTTCTGCGATAACTCCATGTGCTTCACTTAAAGCAAGTTTTTTTTCCGGGTCCCACAATACAAAACCAATGCTGTTTTTGAGGTAATTTTCTGTATTGCCGTAACAACTTGTCATGAAGGAATTCCACTGACATAAAGACAATAGTTTTTCGTCTTTGATAGGCAATAACTCATATTCACTATCATTAATATAATTCTGGATTTGAGATTGACTACTTTTAAAACGATATTGGAATCGCTCAATAGGTTGAAACCCAAAATCAATAAAATTAATGTTTGCCTTATTGGTGACAGAAGGGCAAACCAATTTTATTAAAGGTTTTGTTTTCATTAAAGGTAGAAATTTTAAAAAAATTTCTCTACTTAATTCTCCTGCAATAAAACAATAAGGTAGACCCTTACATAACACTAAACAAACTGTAGGATTTATCTTTCTATCTACAAAAATTTTTCCCGGAATATTGTCTAAAATTACAGCAAGGACAAATGCTATATTGGGATAATCACTACCAAAAAAATTACGAACAGAATAATATTTTATGTTTGAAAGCTCAGTTATTTTCATGTTAATTTCTAACTATCATATAATTAGGACTGATTATAAGTAATTTAAACCTGACTTCTACTCTCAAATCGTGATTTTTCATCTTGTTTTTCGAAATTTAAAAATTTATTGAGAATGGCCTCGTAAATCGATTGGCCAAACATCGATGACAATATCATTATCTGTAATAAAGAATTGATCAAATAAGTTAATTGTGGGATCGCAATGAGGTAGAATTAATTCAATCACCTCTCCATTTGTTGGTAATCTCTCTTTGTTAGATGACGTTATTTTTCCATGTTCATCGCCAAATCCGCCCCAATCGTATTGAAGATTATTGTGGCTAATTATTTTAGGTTTTTGGTTAAAATCAACATAAATTGATTTTGTCCCTGCATCCACTGTTACATGCTCATAACGGTTGCTACTAATTACGGTTGTTAGCAGTGTCATTGATGGATAGAAGGTAGATGACAAATCGCTACCATTTTTGGACTCGATATCAGAATATTCGGTATCCATAACAACATAAGATCCGGGTTGAATTTCTGTTAATCTAGTAGAAGCAATGTCTATATCATAAGTACCTGTGCCGGCTCCTGTAAAAATTGGACAAGCAATACCGTGTTTTTCAAATAATTTCACGATATGACTACCCGCATTCATTATTTTTAAAGAGGCATCTCTACGATCATTATAAGATTTAATATGTTGTAAATTTCCCGCATAGCATTGAATTCCTAATAGATTTAATGCATCTAATTTTTTAATTTTCTTAGCAAAATCCAACGCATGATTTAAAGCAACGCCTGTACGCCCGATACCAGGATCTATATCCACTAATACATTGATTTTACTACCTATTGATTGGGCAGCAGCATTAAGATCTGCAATGTTTTTTTCGTTATCAACTACAACGATAATTTCAAGGGCGTTTTCCATGCAACGTAGTAATTTTTCTATTTTATTAGTTCCAATAATAGGAGAGGTAATTAAAATGTTTGATATTCCATTATCGGTTAATACAACTGCTTCTGAAACTTTAGCAACACTTATTCCTATAGCACCGTAACTGATTTGCATTTTAGCTATTTCAGTACATTTATGGGTTTTAGCATGAGGTCTAATATTTATCTTATGATTAATGGAATGAGATTGCATAAAAGCTAAATTACATTTTAATAAATTTATATCAATAGTTAAACAAGGGGTGTCTAATTCAGTTTTTTTTAATCCAATACAAGATTTTAACATTTGATAATTTAACCATAATTTAACTTATATTTTTGGACCAATTAAAAGCAGCTTTTTGAAGGCATCCACTTAAGGGCCAAAGCTTTCTAAAAGGGTTTCACACCTTTTAGAATAATCTTTCGTTCTTTTGCTACCTTTAAAAGGTATTTATTTCAATGCGATTATTCAAACCATAGTCAAAAATAAATAAGTTCTAATTTAGTAATGACCAGATTATTTTCTCAATAATTTAGACAAGAGAAAACTAGTACCTAAGGCTATTAAAAACGACTTAACGGGTTTAGCTTTCATATAGTTAATAACCTCTCCAGATGAGTGACATACATAGTCCGTAGTCTGGTTAATTTTTTTCAACCCTTCTTCATACATCTCGGATACCGATTCTTTGACTTGTTCCGTTTTGGAGTGAGTTGCATTTTTTGCATCGTTATATCTATCTGAAGCTTTTTCCTGTGCTTTTGAATATAAATCGTTTGCATCATCTTTTAAATTGTTTTTAGTTTTATCAAATTCATTCATTTTTAAATCCTTAAAATTAATTAAATTTTTCAGGATTCATACTAAACGGTAGTGAGATGACTGTAAATTGAATTTTCAGAATCCACGACAGAAGACTACAGTGGTCATTTACGTAAAGCCCTAATGATTTTTGAATCAGGCATACTTTGCAAAGCTGTCACTAAGCTCTAATTTAAATTTTCTAATGCCTCTATAAAGTTAAGAGATTTTCATTGCCGGTTCTGGGCTAGAACCTGAGGGATCGTCACCTTTTGTTAACACAATATGTTCCAAGCTAGCTCATCCCATGCTGTTTGTTGAATTTCCTTTAACTGAATAGTTATATCAATTTTTTTTCTAACAATTTGACACCCCAAA
>JACCVV010000043.1 GCA_013697955.1 Tatlockia sp.
CTCAGGTTGAAGTAACTAAAATGATTGTAGAAGGGATCTCTACAATCATAAGTTCTTTATTGCCAAGCACAAAAGCAGCTTGTTTAAAGCTAATTGATTCGATTGCGGAGCTGAATCCTAAATTAACCTTCAGCTTATTAGGTCAAACACTAGAAATAACCACAAAACAAACAACAGAAAAAAGTATCTCAGAACTATTAGTAGCACTCGACCAATTCGCCTCGAAAGCACAAAAATCCTGTGTGGTCATTTTTGATGAATTTCAACAAATCGGAGAGTTGAAAGAAAACCATGCTGTTGAGGCTGCTATTCGGCATGCTGTTGAACGAAGTCAGTGGGTTAGTTATATTTTTTGCGGCAGTAAACGGCATTTATTAAACGAAATGTTTAGTGACAAGTCAAGACCGCTCTACCATCTTTGTGACTTGATGACCATCAATCGCATTGATACAGAAAGTTACCATCATTTTTTGAATAAAATGGCACATATAAAATGGAAAAAATCGTTGGAAAATGATGTTATTGAGGAAATTACACATTTGGTTGAAAATCATCCCTATTACGTTAATGCACTCTGTCGTCGCCTCTGGAGGAGTGAAGGGACTCCGAGACTAAGTGACGTTAGGAATTCTTGGGATCATTATGTGAATCAGCAACGAGATTGGATCAGCAACGACTTAGCTCAACTTACACTAAATCGTCGTAAAGTACTTACGGCCTTGGCATATGAGCCAACGCATTTATTTCAAGGACAGGAATTTTCAACGAAGGTTGGTTTAACACCTTCCAGTATCAATAAATGTATTATAGATTTAAAGAAATTAGATATGATCTATCAAGATAATGGTGGTTATTATCGTGTATTAGATCCATCCATTGCTTATTTTATTAGGCAACATGCAATTAGATAACTGGATAAAAAAGGTACTTATACAATAGTTATATCATGTACTTTTTTTATCAGAAAAGCGACTAACGTTTATTCCCTCTTAACCCTATTATTTTTCCAGGCATTTCTTTTCGCAGTTTCTTCTTTAAATAGCTTCAATGTATATCTAATTTCCTCTGGTAAATATGACTCATCATCATTATTGATTAGGAGGTTTTTCTTTTTAATTGATTGTGGTACATAGAATGTTTTATCTTGTTTTTCTCTGGATTTTAATGCGAAATTAAATGCTTTAAGAATGTTTTTAGACATTGAAGACAGACTTTTTTCTTGGGGATCTTGTGGAGTGCTGGCCTCCGATAGGTAGTTGCTATATTGTTTAAAAAGTTTTTTGAACCAGATTGGGTTAAATTTATTATCTATTTTAGCTAATCCAAACCATTGATACCAAAAATTCGAATTGGTAACCATTTTCTTAAAGTTTTCTGGATTTTGAGTTTTTTGTTCTTCTAAACGAGCGCTCATTATTAAATAAGTACTTTCATCCATTAAAGACTCAGGATAATTAACTATAATTGTTCTTAAAATATCCTCGTCTTGGTTTGTTTGAAGAAGATTCATTAAGAATTGTTTCGAATTATAGCTATTGTTTTGAGATTGATTAACGCGATCAATGGTGAGAGAACTGACCAAAATAGTAAGGTATTTAAGTTTCAAGTGAGGATCATTGGTCTTTTGAAATGCTTCTATGATTGCAACAGATTTTTCAATTGGTTCAAGCTCTGCCAGTACATCTGATAAATAGTCAAATTTTAATGGGTTTGACTGGTGTTGTAGTAACAGGGTCCATAACAGATTAATTTTATTTTCCCGCGTCTCATCTGTAGCCATAATATAAGCCTTAGAGGCACGATCAAGATTTTTTATATCAATTAAATTCTCTGACATTATAGCTGTAATTTTTTGTTCGGCTAAAATGGCTGGTTTTAAAACATAGGAACTGATTTGATCTTTTTCAGGTACTAGAAACTGTTTTATACAAGAGTAACCGACTTGATCGCGACAATTAAGCATTGAATTAAAAATTGTGACCGGATATGTCAATAAGGGGGTATAACCTAAATCTATATTAGCGCCGGTTAAATAAGCATAGTAGACAAAAGAGTCACATCGAAATTTTGGAGGTTTTCCTGAGTTACAGGGTGCAAAAGACCATGTAAGAGTATATTCGGGTGAGCATGAGCCTTGTCCATAAGCAGCCATCAATATTTTATATCCCTCCATAAACTCCAAATTGCTTTTTTGCGTTGTCCCATAACGCTCTCCCCAAAATGTTGTTTTATTTTTAAAGTCATTAATAGGGTTAAGCTGCACAACTTGTTTTCCACGTAATACTTCAAGCACCTGTTGTCCATCAAGAGTAGCTGCTGTAAGACCTATGTGACCAAAATTTTTAATGCCAATTTTATCTGGATCTTCACCCTCCTCATTTTTGGTATCCAAATCCCTGCCCACAATATCAGCTTCACAGCCGCTTGGTTTTGTTGAACAGCCCGATTCAAAGGAATCTAGATCGAGGCTATGGGCAGATCCCTTTGGGCAACGATATGAGGGGAAGATATACGTTGAAATAGACGTTACTTCATATCCATTCAAATTAAGACAGGAACGGGTGGCTTCTTGCGTTATCGCAGAAGAATTTTGGCTTAGTTCTTTCCATTGATCATAAGTTCCTGGAAAATCATCAGCATGATACCAGGTCGGATTTAAACTCACTCGCTGCCATTGACAATCATTGCGTTCAGGGGCAGATAGAACTTTTTGAGCCAATTCAAAAGCTGTTGTTTCGGTTTCTAGGTTTTTATAACGATAATGATCCTGGAAACAAGAATCTTCATAGTCATGTTTACTATTTGTATACCAGCCGTAAAAAACAGGCATCACTATTTCACAATATGCACTTTGATAATTTATCAAAATAATGGCACTAATAATGATCTTCAACTTCATTGTTTATCCCTGTCAAAAGCCTCTTCGGTCACGAGGAGGTTGCAATAACCATTTGCTCAGTATTTAACATTCTTGTTTTGGTTATCGGAAATTCTCAGCATAATAATTACGTCCATAAAAAGAAGCAATTATTATCCGCCCCTATCTCCTTTCAGTAGTTTTATTTAGGGCATCTGCCTAAATAAAACTTCATTTTCTTTTGTCCACATATCCATCACGAAGCACAGCCAACTTGCAGCCTAAGCGAAGCTCTAGTGTGGGTATGTGGACAATAATAAAAAAGCTTTGCTTTTCTTGTGCAAAGAAGAGCAAGGGTTAAATAAGTGCATTCCGGTTGGAATGAACAGTATGAAGGTTATTTTTGCGGCAAAAAATAAACCTGATTTCCTCTGGAAAGAGGAGCCTTTATCCGGGCATTGCCCGCTGCGTCACTGGCAATTTCCTGCCAGTGACGCAGCTAAAAGCTGCATCCGACACCAGAGTTTTCAATGGGGAAACATTGAAAACTCTGTCACAATTTGCAGGCGATTACGGTTTTTTAAAAAATGAGTATTAAAAATACACAGTTTTGAACCAAGGATTTTCTTGCGAGCGCCCATGGGTTTTGCTAGTATTCAAATTAATCACAACTGATGAACCCGTGAAATTCGGATGAAACCAGGATTTAACTGGTCTTGTGAATTGCTGCCCTAATTCCCTAATCACCGCAGCTGAGCGTCTAGTCGGGATCTGTACCACCTAACCTGTTAACGTCGTTATCAGGACCTAAAAAACACTAATTGGCATTTTAAATTAGTGACTAACAACACGGTTTACGTGTTGACCTTTGCTCATCAAGTGCAGGCTCTGCCATGCCTTGAAACCTATGAACCGCAATCTTTGAGTATTGATATTTTCAAATTGAAGCGTTTGACTTT
The DNA here is from genome assembly GCA_013697955.1 of Tatlockia sp. Taxonomy (GTDB): domain Bacteria; phylum Pseudomonadota; class Gammaproteobacteria; order Legionellales; family Legionellaceae; genus Tatlockia. Next base: position 3,817 of record JACCVV010000043.1, read on the forward strand.
TATTTATTATTTTTGACTATTGATGATGATTTTTTGAGCGTAAATCACTGCGTTTATTTGATTTACGATGACGTTTAACCCATGAGGATTTGAATGGATGACTATGAACAATGATTTGCAGGAAAAGAAAGACTATTTAGTGACCCAGGAGAATTTTGAGCGATTGATAGCTGTACAACGAACCATTGAATTAGCGACGGAAATGCGACCGACCTTTAAAAAGTTGATTAACAATTTAATAACTGATGAGGCTTTGACTGATTTAACTGAACGATTGATTAAACAAATGACTTGAACTTTAAACTTTAAATAATGACAAAACGAAAAGGAGGAATGGAACTAACTAACAATGAGCTAATGTTTGTCGATTGACGAAGCAACTATGGATTTACCCCCGCATCGAGCCTAGGGTTTAAACACCAAGCACCATTTATGGGCTGCTCGATTAACACTAAACACCATTCAGGGTAAACGTAGTGAAGATTAATTGTTTAAGTAGGAATTAATTTTTGTAAAAAGCAGGCTTATGAGCAGAAAAAAAATTTTAATAGAAACCGTTGAACAATATTTAATCAGGGATAATCAATCGACTTTGACCAATCGTCAATATCGTTACTATGTGCTTTTAAAAATTATTGATGATTTTTACTTAACCAAAACGGTTCCTGTCAGTTGGTATGCTCTCACCACCTTGCATGTTCATTCCTTGCTTCAAGTTTGGCGAAATAAAAACCTTAAAGACTCTACTATGATGAATTATCTGGTTTGTCTGCGTTATTTTTTAAAAAAAATTAGTCACGAAGTCCCTGGCATTGATAACCAGTCATTAGGACTAAGTAAAAAGCGCAATGACATAAAACCCGCTGTAAATAGTGAAACCATTTTAACAGCTATTAAAGAACCCATTGCGTTTCTGCTTCTTGGTTTGCAAATTCGATTCGGTTTAACCTTGCAAGAAGCCATGCATCTCGTCCCTGAAATCCATATTCAAGAAACAGAACTTTGGCTCACCCGTGAAATAAGCATTAATCACAACGATCGCTTTGTACCAATTGTTTCAAAAAATCAACAAGACATTATAAGTCAATTAAATAACCTGACAGATTGCCATAATAGCCTTGTTCATCAATTTGGTGAACAACGGGTTCGCCTTGCCTATTCGCTTGCCTTAAAGACCCTAAACCTGCCTTCTAAAATAGGTTATCGCTATTTGTATGCCAGGGCACGTTTTACTGAGTTAGCAGGCCAATATTCTAAAAGTGAAAGTATAAAAATTATTGTAAAAGAAACCGCTATCAATAAAACCAGCACCCTTTGGAAAACCATTGATGTCTAATACAAAATTGCGAAGTGCAAGCTTTTCCATCGATTACATGATTCGTCAAATGAACATTTCCTCCTATTCCAGTCGTGCTGATATGAGAACTATGCTTATTCGCTGTATAAAGGATCTGCATGAATTAGGGTTTAAAGTAGGGCATATTAAAGGGATTAAAGAGCCACAAGTAGCGGCATTGATTGACCATTGGAAAGCACAAGAGAAAAATCCGGCAACGATTAAAAATTACATGGCAAAACTTCGAAAAGTAGCCAATCATCATGGAACTCCATCAATGATTCATCCTGACAACAGCGCTTATGGTATCTCAAGTCGCTCGTATGCCTCTGCAGTCAATAAGGCAATTAGCAACATTGATTTATCAAAATGTAACGATCCCTATATTCGTTTGGCTCTGGAAGGGCAAGCACTTTTTGGCTTTCGCCGTGAAGAGTCACTTAAATTTATTTTAAGCAAAGCTCGTGATAGGGATTATTTAACCATTCACCCGAGTTGGACTAAAGGCGGTATTGGCCGAATAATAAAAATACGAAGCGAGGAACAAAGGCAATGGTTAGATAAAGTAGGGCAGCTGGTAAAACCAGGTCAATCATTAATACCTGCGGATAAATCCTATAAACAACAATTAGGCCATTACAAGACGATAACAGCCAGTCTGGGATTATCGAACTTACATGGTTTACGCCACGCCTATGCCCAACGACGCTTTCAGGAATTAACAGCGCATTTCGATGCGAGAAAACAAGGGCTGTTAGCGCCCATTGCAGGCGGAAAGAATTATAAGGAGCTGTCTCAAATCGAGAAAGATTGGGATAGAAAGGCAAGACAAATGATATCCCGCGAATTAGGTCACTCCAGAGTATCGATACTTGCTGTTTATTGTGGAAAGTAACTATAAACTAGAATTATAGGTTTATTTTATAGCATCCCGTTTTGAAAATTGATATAATGAAGCAATAAAAGACACAACTGATGATTCCGTGAAACTCGGATGAAACCAACTTAGAACTGGTCTTGTGAAAAATGCTACCCTAATTCCCTAATTTTGTAGCGAGCGCTTTAGTCGGGAATTTGTATCACCCTAATTCAACCTATTAGTTGAAACCTTATTGAGAATGAAGTCTTATGGCTTTTTTCTTATTTCATTAAAGCAATAATTCTTGTTTTAAACTTGTTTGAATTCATTGTCTGACTTTAGTTAGAGAAACCCATTTTAAGAATTTGTTCTTTAAAAATTGGGGTTATTCAACTTGTTTAAGAAAAGTAAGATGCGCGTATTAACGCTGAAGAATTAGTCAGCGTTAACGGCTGTTTCTTCAGTTTTTAAAAGGAGAAATAGTGATGCGTATTCGTACAAATACGTTGAAATATGCTAAGCTTCTACAAGCAAAAGGAATTTCATCAAAAACAGCAGAAGCCTTTATGACTGTGCTGTCTGAGATTGAAATTTATAATATTTGTAGTCGAGAAGAGGTGAATAGCATGTTAAGTGAATCCATCAAAGAAGTGTTTATCGAGCAGGACAAAAAGCTTGCCGAGCAACGCCGAGAATTTGATGTATCGTTTAATGCCTTTAAACAGGAGCTGAAAGAAGGGCGGGATCGCAGTGATCGCATTGGGCAAAATCTGATGCAGGAACTAGCCGCCAATCGTCGCTGGACAATAGCTACTATTATTACAGTAGGGTTATCCATCGCCACTTATCTTTCAGCGCTTTTTCGCTTAAGTCACTAGCATTTTTAAAGTAAACCATCCAATGGGAAACCCTTTTTCCCATTGGGCAAGGTGTTTCCCTTTTTTTTAAGGAAAAATCACCATGCAACAAGCAACTTTTTCAGACTACCAACAGCCACAATGCCAAAAATCCGATATTGCCTTTTTTGAATTGTTAAAATCCATATCAGAGCTAACTTATTGTGCAAACAGCTTGTCTGACTTGGAAATTGAACAATTGCAAATCGGTGCAAAGGTGTTGAATGGTTTAATTGCTAAATGCAGGGGTAAGGAGTACGCCCTAGCTTCATGAATTTTACCGATTGATATAACTTATCAATCCTTTATCCAAACCTGTTTATTTTCATCATCGCATAACAGATAAATTCCTGCTTTTGCGGTGATTTATCTGTTATGCGATTTCTTAATATCAACTAACGGAGACATAAAATGGCAGCATTAAATAAAATTCAACTCATTGGTCATGTTGGCCAATCGCCTAAATCTACCTTAACAAAGGAAAATCATACCGTGGCTTCAGTATCTTTGGCTACGAATGAGTCCTTTAAACGTCATGGGGAATGGGAAACCACTACCGAATGGCATCATCTGGTCTTTTTTGGGAAATTGGCAGCCTTTGCTATTGAGCGTCTGCAAAAAGGAAATCTAATTTATATTGAGGGAAGACTTCGTTCCAATAATTGGATTGATGCAGAGGGTGTTAAACGCAAATCAATTAATATTGTGGTACAAACACTGCAGTTGCTTGATAGCGTCAAAATCAAAGAAATACCGGAGGAAACTGACAAACCTACAGCAGAAGAGTATTTGGCAGAAATGCACTCAATGCTTGAAAGTGAAGACGTTCCTTTTTAATCGTTTTAACTAATCCCAAGGGAGTTAGCTCCCTTCGGGAATAACTCCTTTATTTACATTTAAGGAGAAATAACAATGAATGATTTTGAAGAAATTGCAGTTTCAACCTTTCTCAGTTATTGGCCTGATGAAATTGAATATTCAACTCTTCTTAGCCGCTTAGTGAGGGAGGAATTTGGCGAGAATGAAGATTCCATTGAAATCTGGCAACCCTTTGAATATTACCCAGGTGAATTCATCGTGAAATGCATTGAAACGTTGCATCACTGCTTAGTCAAAACCTTTCAAACCAAGGTTTGAAAAAGTTAAGTTAATAGCTTACAGCTGTTAACACCTTAATAATACCTCAAAGAAAGAGAAAAATAGAATGATAGCCAATTTATGTATACGAAGAGCCAAACTTACTGATGCCGAAGCAATCAGTCACGTTATCATTCAAACACTCGGAGAAGTAAACTCAAAGGATTACCCAACGAGTGTGATCAATGAAGTAATTAAAAATTTTTCTACTGAACAAATAGCCGCGAAAATGAAACAAAGAAAAATTTTTGTCATAACGGAGAAGAATCACATTATTGGTACAGCAAGTCTTGAAGGAGACCAAATACGAACAGTTTTTGTATTACCCAATAAGCAAGGTAAACAAGCAGGATCATTATTAATGCACTATTTGGAAGAAGTTGCCCGTAAAGAAAATATTTCCTATTTGACAGTTTCTTCTTCAATTACTGCAGAGGGATTTTATCTTAAGCTGGGGTATAGCGTGTTACGCAATGAGTATTATGGCGAAGAAAGAACTATTATCATGAAGAAAAAATTATCTGACATTCCTTAGCGTACGTTTTGTACCATTGGACTCCAAACCCCGTATAGAAGAAAGCTTACGACTGGCTTTTCGATAACCGTAATCTAAGCTAAAAAAAATAATCCCTACCTTTCATGACAACCAAACCCAATTGATAAATGCACTGGACTTCACTGCGTTCCTAGTACCACAAATAAATCATAACAATAACTTCTTTGGATTCTTGACCTTAGCGAAAATTCGGGTCATAAGCCCATCATTCTCAATTTACAAGCGTTAAAAAGCACTCTACTATTGATTTATGTGACAATAATCAAAGAGAAAAAAATGACTTTAAATGCGGGGTTTATCCAACCGAGAAGCCGTTATGTATGCGCTAATTGATTGCAATAATTTTTATGCAAGTTGTGAGCGCCTATTTCGCCCAGACTTAATGGATAAGCCCATTTATCGTCTTGAGCAATAATGATGGCTGCGTGATTGCGCGCTCCAATGAAGCTAAAGCATTAGGCTTTAAAATGGGCGACCCTTATTTTAAGATTAAGGGGTTTTGTAAGCAGCACAAGGTTAAGGTCTTTTCATCAAACTACACGCTGTACGGTGACTTATCCCACCGTGTGATGTCTGTAATTTTAGATTCCTGGACTGATGTAGAAGTCTATTCCATTGATGAGGCATTTATTGATTTAACCGCTTTACCTTTAAGGCAGCATGATGCTTTTTGCACAGAACTTCAGCAAAAGATTTTAAAAATTACTGGCATTCCGACATCCATTGGCATAGGTCCTACAAAAACCTTGGCAAAGATTGCCAATCACCTGTGTAAAAAGACTTTAAAAATACCCGTCTTTAATGTAACCAATAATCTTCACTGGCTTAATAAGGTAGAAGTAGGGGATGTCTGGGGCGTTGGTAGGCAGTGGTCTAAAAAATTAATGAATCAAGGCATTAACACAGCGTTTGATTTGGCGAGCTTTAATCCACATCTTCTAAAGAAACAATTTAATGTCGTAATGATGCGAACGGCAATGGAGCTTCAAGGCATTCCTTGTGCAGGCTTAGAAGTAGAGGAGCCAAAACAAAGCATTATGTCGTCAAAATCCTTTGGCGAGATGCAAACTGATTTTAATACTATTGCCCAAGCGATTTCTTCGCATTGTGCAAGAGCGTGTGAAAAATTACGTCGCCAACAACTTGTAGCGCAATACCTGTATGTCTTTGTCCAAACCAATCGCTTTCGAGAGGACTTGCCGCAGTATTGTAAAAGCATGCAGTTTAAACTCGTTAATGCCACCGATGATTTAACCCTAATTACCCACATTGCCAAACGCTGTTTTAAAAAACTGTATCGAGAAGGCTATCAATATAAAAAAGTAGGGATTTGTTTAGAGCAATTAATCCCTAAAAACCCGCGCCAATTGGATATCTTTCACCAACCAACGGATGAGGGCTTAGCTAAAAAAGACCAATTAATGACCGTATTTGATAAAATCAATCAAAAATACGGAAGGCAAACGATTTGTCTTGCAGCGGAGGGATTTGTGAAACCCTGGGCGATGAAGGCTGAGTTAAAATCACCGGCTTATACGACCCGCTGGGCAGAGCTGCCCATAGCAAAAACTTAAAAATCAAATATTTTATCTAAGAAACTGACCTAGCCTCAGCGTGAATGCTAGGTCCAGTATTAATTATTTTCCAAAACCTGGTTTATTTTGC
>JACCVV010000039.1 GCA_013697955.1 Tatlockia sp.
TGTAGAATTTTTGAGGTAAATATTATCGGGCATATGACCGGTGACCGAATTATCAATGTAACTCATTGATAATTCGGTTGTTTAATGCAGCAGTTTGCTGCGTCACTGGCAGGAAATTGCCAGTGACGCAGCGGACAATGTCCGGGAACTGCACCTCTTTCCAGAGGTAAAATGGAGGTTATTTTTGTCGCAAAATAACCTAATGCTCGTTCATTCCAACCGGAATTCTCATAATTTACTCCTTGCTCTTCTTTGCATAAGAAGAGCAACGGGTTTCTTATTGCCCACATACCCACACTAGAGCTTCGCTAAAGTTGTAGGTTCGCTTTGCTTCGTGATGGATATGTGGACAAAAGAAAGCAATAGTTTATTTAGGGCAATTGCCTAAATAAACTATTGAAAGGAGAGCGGATAATAATTGCTTCTTTCTATTGCCCTAATTATTATGCTAAAAATCAAAGTTGCTCGATTTAAAAATAGAGCAGCGACCATCGTTTGCTTAAGCAGGATCAACAAATATATGAGTCCAACTTTTAATGAATTACTGCCCGAACAAATCCCTTTAATAGATGATGTTCGTGATCTCATTCAAGCCTCTAGACAACGCGCAGTTTCTGTAATTAATGCCGAGTTAACCCTTCTTTACTGGGAAATTGGTAAGCTTATCAATCTTGAAATAGTAAAAGATAAACGGGCGGAGTATGGAAAGGCAATAATTTCCAAGTTAGCTCATCAATTAACATTAGAATATGGCCGATCGTTTGAAGAAAAAAACTTAAGACGAATGATGCAGTTTGCCAATCTGTTCCCCGATGAGAAGATTGTCGCCACACTGCGGCGACAATTGAGTTGGTCGCACTTTCGCTTACTGATTCCACGGGTTGACCTATAAAGTAACGCGGAGACATTCATTGAAAACAAAGGCAATACACACTGCCTTGGAGCAACAAAATGCAGCCTTTCTTTGGTTGCAATCCCAATTTCCAGCCGCTTTTTCATCAAAAGCGCTGCCCTTAAAGATGGGTTGAAAGGTAGATGATGTCGGCCGGATTAAAATAAATCACTAAAATAATAGAAAGTGGTCGAGTAACCGCGATAAATTACATATTAGGTGGGAGTGTTTAAATAACTGTGTCAGTTCACTTTTCTAAATTAAAAACTCAGTACGAGCTGCAAAAACCTAAGCTTACTTCTATCGTTCTATTGAGCAATGGAAAATTGTATACTAAATTCATCAAAAAGAGCTTTTGGTATCAATGGGGTTCTTCCTCTATGAGGCTTGTTATTTTCAACTAATTGAACTAATCCGTATTGCTCCATTTTTCTTAGTGTTCTCAAGATGTTGTTAGCTTTTCGCTTATGTCCTGTAAGCTCCTCCAGTTCAGATACAGACTGAGGTTTCTGCTCAATAATTAATTTTAGTAATTGTTGATTTTCTTCGGAAAGAACATTTGCTAGCGATTTCATGGAAGTAAACCAAATTTTCGGCTCATTATTTTGAGGCCGATATTTTCCCTTAGCTATAGCAATTGTTCTTTCTTTGTATTGCTCCAGTGGCATTATGCCAATGTAGGCTTTTTTGTGTACTTTACTCATAGGTCCTCCCTTTAAGGGCTATAACACGCTTATCTACTTCATTCCAGAAATCCTCAAGAAGCTTTCCAGCATTTATATATTGATAGGGTCTACCTTGGTCATTTTGGTCAAAGTGCCAGTGATCATAAGTCCTTACGGGTGCAACTCCCCTCTTTGCGCCAAATTGAATTTCATGAGAATTATCAAATCCCATAATTCTTTTATTGTGCTTATTATGTAGAGTTAAAGAATAACGTACCCCCTGCGCCCTACTTGATACCCGTTTTATGTCAAATTTGACCCATAATCCCAATGACTCATCTATTATAATGCGATCGCCATCAAGCATTAATAAGTTTTCAAGACTATGATCTATATCTTTCATTCTTTAATTATATCATCAAGTGATATGTTTGCAAATAAACTTGAAGACAAGGAAGAGATGTGGACTCCAATGGTATGGAAAACCTACGCTAAGCTGGAATCCATCTAAATTATTGAATAAAATTGACCATAAAGGTCTATTTTGTCCTTAATTACATAAATTGCATTAGACTTGAAGGAAGAAAGTTTATTACTTATTGATATGTAACACATTTTTATCTTAGCGTAGGTTTTCCATACCATTGGACTCCGAACCCCGTTACAAGAACGAAACTATTCGACTTAGATGATGGAATTTAAACTATTTAAACTAGTATTCCCCGCGGGTTGCCGTGGTTTCTTAGTAGTAAAATTTGAATTAATTCTGTTTATATAAATCCATGTTGCAGAGTTCAAAAAATGATTAACTAGCTTTAGCAGAATAGTGGGTTTCTAGGAAATTTAGGTGATCCAACCGACAAGATGAAAAAATATGATACAATACTGTGCACATTTTCAGCATTCAACGCCGCTCAATACGGCATGAAATGTGGTGAGAATATAAATTTTGACGGTTAAGAGGAGAAAAGCATGTATGATCCGCGTGAAGCCAATAAACTTTATTTGACCTTATTAAAAGAAAAAGGGTTAACGGCAGCCATTCAAAGCACTGTCTACGTAGTGATAATGTATTTTTTTAATTTGTATTTTAACCATATAAAGATACCTTCCCTGCCAATTGTTATTGTATTTCTTACCGGTTGTTGTTATTACACTTGGAAACCGAAGCTTATTCGATTTTTAAGAGGTAAATTGCGTGGCGAGGAATTTAGGGATAAAGCAGATTAAATCACATCCTGGCTAATGCTAACGGGAATAACTATCTTTGAATTATTCTTTATTTACAAATCAGCTATTCACAGTAACAAACCTTTGTAGCTTTCAATTGCATAAAATCCAAAGCGTGGTATATCTATGGTAAAAATGTGGAAATAATGGAGCGAGATTCATGAAAGCTGAAAGTAGCCATACGGTTTCATCTCAACTATTTAGAACAGTTCCCACAGAAGATTTTTTTCATTTGTTCAAAAAAGGTGTGGTTGATGGTCACAAAGTGGTTAATTTATTAAAATATAAAAAAGCAGATGTTGCTGCTGCAGCTAATGTGCCGCTCAGCTCTGTTCGCTATGAACCCCACAAAATGCCCTCAGAACTTAAAGAACGCCTTACAGAATGGGCTACAGCCATCAATTTAGTGGAAGGTTTTTTTAAGGATCAGGATAAAACACTCCTTTGGTTCACCATTTCAAATCCTCTTTTGGGTGAAATGTCACCGAGAGATATGATTCGAGTAGGACGTTTTAGAAAATTATTAAATTTTATACAAACAGCCTTAGATGAAAACCGAAAATAAATAATAAGAACCCTCGCTCATGGCAAATCAAAACAGACCGCCAAATAAAAAAACAAGTATTTCTATTCCCTACCTGCTTGAATTAGATACAGTGAAAGGGATACATGCTGCAAAAAAAGCAACGCAAGATTTGCTAAAATTCAAGTGGGATCATTAGGCATAAATGGGGCTAATTCGCCCCTTAAAAATCTGATATCACATCTTCTAATTCACAATTTAATATCAATCATTATAAAGTTCAGACTCAAGATAAAGCGGCATTTCACGAGGCGGCCTCAGGAAAGGCGCTTCATGACAAAATTTAGGTTTACCGTCATGTTCAAAAGCCGTTACACCGCAGCGAGGGTACTTAGAGCACACCCACCAAACCGCTTGATTTTTCTGCTCCCTTAGCATTGTTGAGTTACAATCAGTACATAAAAGTTGTTCTTGTGCCTCATTCATTTTTTTTCCTCCAGTTATAAGTTATTTGAATTTTTGGTTTTTCTCTAACGAGATATGAGCCTAAACAAACCAACAGGTGTATGCCTAAAAGTAAAATCAATGAGGAATAAAATAAATCTGTCCCACTATAGGCAAACACTTTAGCTGCACGGGGAATCACATTAGGAAGCATTAAAAAAAATGTTAGAATTATCGCAAATCCGTGGGTGTAATACCGATGATTTTTATTAAGTAATAAGGCAAAAACAGAAAATAAAAGCCCGATCCCCCAACCATACAGGGTAGAAAAAAGCACAAAAAAAGGCCACCAGCCTCTTGCATCAACATTATTACCCTCAAAGAGTAAGGAGGCAAAAACCGCAAAAAGAAAGGCATAATTAATAACAAAGAGATCGCGTTGAAAATTATCTTTTCTTGATTCTGGTTTCCGCTTACTTAATTGACCAGTCAGTTGTTCTGACCAAACGAGAAACAAGGCAATAATAGGAAGCGTACAGGCTATTCCTTCCTTCCAGTTAGAAAGCGGTGAGCCATATTCCATTATACAAACGGCTGGGAGATAAACCCCAATCAGTGCTTTTGAGTAACGATTTAATAAATGCATTCTATTTTCCTTCAGAAATTATACGAGACACCAATCATGACTGCCTTTTGTTCAGGGAGATTACAAAGCACACCAGTCCCTGATTCAGCATCCACGGTGAGCTTAGGCTGTTTACCCCAAATGCGTTGATAACCTAAATTGATGGTTGCATGTTCATTGATTTGATAACCTATACCGAGCTGAATTTCAGGTGAAAACCCTGCTAAATGATTTACTGACAAGCGGTCTAACTGAAGCTTGCGATAAGTCCCCCCGCCTTTAAGCCAGGTAATTACCGGAGTGCCTGGGAAGGGTTTTGTTTTTAAGCTAATCAATACATCAAGCAAGGGTTTCATTTCTGCTTCAATGGGAAGCCCACCTAATAGCTCTATAGACTCTTCAGGCAGGACAAGATGCATTCTGTTCCCACTTTGAATGCCAGCCTCAAGCCCTGCTTGCCAATAAGGAGTAATGATAAGCCCACGCCCTAAACTTAAACGCCCCACAGCCGTATGATTTTCCTGTTTGCTAATGCCTGAAAAAGAGGTCACACCAAAGGCTGCGTCCACAGTCCAAGGGGCCTTATTTATCGGATTATCTGCATAGGATAAAGGTGATAGGGTTAGTAGGAAAAGTATTCGAGTAATTATGATTTGTTTCATTTGTTTCGCCTTTAATTTTTGGTTCGTCTAGTTAAAACTGGCTGATGGCCCGCACGCGACCGACCGTGTTTGATTTTGAACTGGCATTAATGTCACCAGTCCCAAAATGGACTAGCCAGGCATTGGCAACACTGGCTTCTGTTGAACTCCAATAAAAGTCAGGTGCAAAGGCAGATAACCCTGTTTGATACAGATTTTTATACAGCAGCTGCAGTTCAAAGGCCGCGGGTAGATACCAGCCACCGTAACAAATTTGCTCCGGACTCACAGGGGTAATACAAGGGGTTAGGCCATCTTCCATGACTTGGAAATTAGACGCCAAGAGCGCTGCAAAAACGCCTTTTTGGTTGTCAATCGTTTGCTGGGCAATGATAAGGCGGGTGTTGGTAATACCAGCCCCAATTCCATCACCGCGCGCATTCGTTACTTTATTGCCAGAGGCCCCATTTCGCCATTGAATGCCTTCTCCATTCATATCGACCTTAGAGGCAATCAAGCCGTGTTGCCCATTTGCATCCACGTAAAACACTAAACCACCATGATATTCATCCCCAATTTTATGTATAAGACTGGTGATTTGATTTTGTAATTTTTTATCATTCTCTCCCAATAGAAAAATCTTTCCCTTTGCTTCCTCAACCCTAGTGTCAAGATCTCTAACATTTCTCCAGATGTCGCCATAGGGATCTTCTGCATGAACGGTACAATTGAAACAAAGAAATAGCAGGAACATTGATATTATTTTCATGGTTTACTCTCTTTAAAAGGCATGGATAGCGCGAACGCTTGCAGAAGTTGATTTTTCACTGACTTGTACTTCACCACTACTAAAATCAACCAGCCAAGCTTCAGTCATTGAGGCTTCGGTCGAACTCCAGTAAGCGATATTAGACAAGGCATGTTTAAGGTTTTTGTGCAGCAGGAGAAGCTCCTGAACGGAGGGGAGATACCACCCTCCATAACAGAGCGAATCGGCTGTGATGGGTTCGGCACAGGGTGTTTTTCCATCGGCTGAAATTTGATAATTGGCAGCGCTTAACGCTGCAAAGCGCCCTTCTTGCTCGTCAATGGTTTGCTCTGCAACAATAAGGCGGGTGTTGGTTTCTCCTGCACCAATACCAAAGGCTCTGGCATTAACAGTGCGATCACCGCCCTCGCCATTTCGCCAACCTATCGCTGGCTCTACATCATTAAGCGATACCATAAGACCATGCTGCTTGCTGTTATCGACATAAAAAATAATTCCACCTTGGAAAACCTCTCCAATTTGATGGGTTACAAGGGGTAGTTGATTAATGGAACTGGTTAATCCTTCAAAGCGTAAGTTAAATTGGGAAAGAAGTTCACTGCGTAAAGTCGCGATTTTCCCATCCACGTAAGCCGTGGATGCGGGATTGGTAGCGCTGGATGCAGAATTAGCGAAGGCAACCAGGGCAAGGCCCATTGCCAGATAATGTTTTGCGGTCATTGTTAAAATTCCTCGTGGTATAAGTGTTCATTTTTCATCCTTAAGTGAGTTGTGCTAATGGTGTCCATGGTTGGTTTTGAAAGGCGTTAAGTAAAATCTGCCGATTGCGATAGGTTCTTACTTTCTTAGAGCCTCCAATTCATTCCCTTTTTTAGTCTTAAGCGCTTGCTGCTTTAATTGGTCGAGCATGCCCTCTAAGGCATCACATTGGTCATCCAGAAAATCGCCCATTTCGCTTTGGCCGTTAGCAATTGCATCAAGCACTTGCTCCCAAAGAGCCGTGGTTGCCGGGTTTGAAATGGAGGGAGGTAATAATTGAATCAGCTCACGCCCCTTCGCGGTTGAAATCAATTGCTTTCCCTGGCGTTTGATGTAGCTGCGATTAACTAACGTTTCAAGGATATTGGCTCTGGTCGCCTCCGTACCAATGCCAGCGGTTTCTTTTAAGATTTTTTTTAATTGCGGATCATCGATGTAATTGGCAATCGATTTCATGGCGGTAATCAAAGTACCCTCGGTAAAGCGGGCAGCAGGTTTTGACTTTCGGCTATCCACACAAGCTTCCTTAAGGCTTAAGGGTTCACCGTCTTTTAAAGCAGGAATATCACTTGTCTCATCTGAGTGTTCTTCTAACGCCTCATCCAATCCTACAATGGCCTCTTTCCACCCAGGCACTAGTGGTGTATTGCACCCGCCCTTAAATTGATGACTGCCAGCTGAGACAAGCACTTGTCGCTGTAAATAAACATAATCGCCTAGAAATTGCGCAAGGTAATGGGCGCGAATGACCGCATAAAGTTGGCGCTCCTGCTCACTCATTGCCGCTAAATCAACTCGCTTGTTTTTTGTCGGAATAATGCCATGATGCGCTGTGATTTTTTTATCATTCCAGGCTTTGGACTTGAAATTAACATTGCATTTAGCAATCAAAGGAGCGATGCCATTATCAATGGCTTTTAAGCTTAATAAAATCTCGGAAACGTCTGCAAACTGGCTTTCTGGCAGATAACCACAATCCGTTCGTGGGTAGCTCGTGGCCTTGTATTTTTCATAAAGCGCTTGTGCTGTTTCAAGCGTTTCTTTGGCACTAAAACCAAATTGAGCGGAGGCTATTTTTTGAAGGGTGGATAAGGATAAGCAAAGCGGTGCTGAGGTTGACTTCTTAGCCTCGCTAAATTGGATCACCTTTCCTGAGCTAGTTTCAATGTCCTTAGCAATTTCTTCCAGCACTGATTTATTGGCACATCGTCCTTCTGGGTCTTTTAGCTCATCCGGTAATTCGAAGGTCGTCCAAAAGGATTCCTTACGCAGACTTTGCCAGTTGGCTTTTAAGACAAAAAAATCGCAGGATTTGAAGTTCTCAATGGTTAAATCCCTATCAACGATGAGTTTAAGGGTTGGCGTTTGCACGCGCCCTACTGACAAAACCCCCTGCCCCGCTACTCCGTATAATGAGCTGACAGCCATTGTTAAATTCATGCCCATAAGCCAATCAGCACGTTGACGACTTTGGCCCGCCCGATACAGGGGTTCAGTGGAGTGGCCAGGACGAATCTCATTTAAGGCTTTTTTAATTGACGCCTCATCAAGAGCCGAAAGCCACAAGCGCAAAACTTCACCCTGATAGTTAAAATAATCAAGAATTTCTCGCCCAATTACATCCCCTTCCCTATCCGCATCCGTTGCAATAACCACTGTTTTTGCTTTCTTTAATAACTGACCAATGGCTTTTAGTTGTTTTTTTGTTTTCTCCTGCGGGACTAAATTCCAGGTTTTAGGAATGACAGGGAGCACCTGCATGCGCCAGGGCTTTAAATTGGGACAATAGCTCTCAGGTGGTGCAAGCTCTAACAAATGACCAACACACCAGGTCACTACCAATTGACACCCCTCAAAACAATGCTCGGCTCGTTTTAAATTGCCCAATACTGCGGCAATGTCTTTGGCTTGCGAGGGTTTTTCACAAAGAAATAATTTCATAATTTAGAGTCCTGAATTGAATAAAATAGGTATTAATTGAAAAGTCATGCGCATGGTAAAATCACTTCTGCGTCATTTGCCTTGCTGACTTGCAATGCCTTTATTTTTTTCTTTAATCGATACAACAGAGGCTGGCGGATTTTCTCCTCTAAACGCTGTGCTAAATTTGAGGTCATGGCCCGATAAAGGGCGATGTAATCGATTTCACCGGCAAGATTGGCAATCAGCTGATAGGACTCCTTATTATCAATAACATCCTCAAAGGTAACGGCAGGAAGTGTGTTAATTTTTATCAATTGAATCTGACTTAACAAGCGATTGATTGATTTAAAAGTGCGTCTTAAATTTGCAAAATAATCATTATCCTGGCTAAAGCAGCCCGCAAAGCGCAGTATTTTAAGGGTGGAAATCAAGCGGTCATGGACTGCAAAAAGCTCGACTAAATCAGCTGCAAGGCTTGAATCAAAAGCCACTTTAGGCTCAAAGCGCGTTGAATGATTAAAGGCCATTCCCTTTAAATGTTTTTTCTTCTCCAAAAGCCCCTCAAATTTATCAATCTCATCAAAGCACTGAGTGGTCAGTTTATGAATGGCCTCTTGAATGCCTTGCAAAGCCAAGAGGGAATAGGCTTGATTTAACTGACAACGCCTAAGTAGGGCGTTTATTTTCTGCATGAGAGCCTCATAAAAAAGCAGTTGATTGTCTAGTTTGCGGGTAAAGAGGCGATTAACTTCCGCGTTGGCTAGGGTCAGTTTGATAGTTGTTGTCATGGGGTTTTTCCTTTTAAGATTGGAGTTGAATGGGTCGTTAAAAAAGGCGCGTTAAGCGCACAAGGCAAGACTTCCATGATTTGGCCCTGTCGCTCAATGTGGTAAGGATTCAATGAGGCATGCGCCTCGTTTAAAGCCTGTTCTAAAATGTCGGTTGCAAGACCTGAGCGGCTTTGGTATTTGGCTAGCACTTCAGGCAATACAAAAACAAGTGTCTCGCCAAATTGACTGGAATCAGAGACAACAAGTTGCTGTTCTTCCAGTGAAAATTGTTTATTGCCTGACTCAATTCGTTTTTCTAACCAGCTGACAAAATCAGATAAACAATCGGGGTTAATTCCACTTGATGCAGCCGCTGACTCAGAAGGTGGAACTGCAGAAGGGTGAATGGTTTGCGGGCTTTCCATTGCCAGAGCGCTTGCATAGGAACCCGCATCGTTTATTTCAAAAACTGAATTACTACCCGTTACCAGGGGTGATAGTGGTGCGGAAAAGGTTTCAACCCCCTCTAAAGGGGTTGTGCTCATCTCCCCAGCCTCTTTCAATTGATTTATTTCCCGAATCACTTTCTTAATGTCTTTGGGCGCTAAGTTGTCGTTTAAGGGCAGCGGTATGCGTACCTTATAAAGCTCCCCACCATTCACAAGCACAAAAGCCTGGCCTTTAGGCAACGAGGTAATGTCGTTAACTTCAAGCATGTCGATGGCGTTTTTTTGAACCCGGTCTTCATTGGAGGTATTAAAATAGACCCCATCAGCTCCGTGTGGCGTATCAGAAGCCACCGAAACTTCGGTGTGACTGACCACATCCACTTTGGGTAATACCCTCACCAGCAAATTAGCCGTTTCCTCATTTTCCACGCGAAGAATAATCAAGGTATTTAAATTGCCTTTCGTTACTTCTGCCATGGCTTTTGAACCAAGGGCTACTTCGAGGTCTTGTTTGGTTTGAGCATAAGCACTGACTTGAAAGCCAGCCCCTCCGGCTTTATTAAGAATTTTAACGAATGAATCCTGGATAATTTCTGATAGTTCATCACAGTGGATATTGAGCCGATAGTTGGCATTGGATTCTTTATAAATTTTTCCAGCTGTTGAGACTAAATCAGATAAAAATGCTTTGCCTACGGCTTGTGCGATATTGGGATTGGTTAAGCTATCCAAGCCTATATAAACCACGCGCTTTTCTTTAATTGTTGTCATTAACTCAATGGCGCAATCTGAGTCTTTAAACGAAAAAATGTGAGAGGCATTGCTTTTGTTAATCTCTGATAAAACAGGACCTACTGAGGCTGTGATTTTGTCGTAATAGGTTTTATCCATGATGGCTGCGTCATATAAATCAATGATCACCTGGTCATGAAGTTGCTCCACCTGCCCTGCTGCAATGGTGTCAGCTATGTATTGTTTTAAATACTTGATAACCGCTTTGGCTCTATCCATTGCCGGATAGGGATTGCCGTACTTATCCACCCGCGCATCATTATCAGCAATAATTGCAGCTACTTTTTGCTGATAAGCGGGAAGTCTCTCTGGCAAAATCGTATCCGCATAACCCACCAGGAGCTGATCCATGCGAGTAATGTAAAAGGCAATTGATTTATAAGTTATGGCTTGCTTCATCTCCTCAAGACAAATCGCCACAATGTTGACGTATTTCCATGCAAAGGCTGCAAATTGCTTGCCCTCTCCTTCCGCAGCAATCGCATCAGTAATGCGGGTGGCAACCTCAGATACCTGGTCAAAGTTTTTAAGCGGATTATAGTGGGCTGAAAGCTCTGGAAACCCTAAATGCACCACCCGAAAATCAGCTAGCCGTCCCGCTGCATTGCAAGCAGAGTACATATCACGTACCAACTCAAGATCCCCTTTTGGGTCAACCACTATCAATGCATCGCCATTTCGGATGTCTTGATTAATAAGAATTGAGGCAAGCCGTGTTTTACCAACACGTGTCGTGCCCACCACAAAGGTATGGCCAACCCGTACCGATTGCGGGATATAGATGGGCTTATCTTCATCCCCTACCCCATGCAGATAGGGTTTACCGCCTACATCGGGTAAGGGACGAAAGGGATTTAAGGCGGAATTTGTATTGAGTAATTTAACAAGTGCTAAGTGTTCTCGACCCTTGGCATAAGACCTCACGGCTCGATAACTTTTGGAACGCTGCATAAACCGCTCATTAATGACTTGCTTCACTTGTTTTAAGCGCTGAGTGTGGCGTGGCAACCAGAGAAAACCGCGTCCCACATAAAGCCATTGTTTAGACAGTGGAACCTCAATTGTCGACATAGCAAAATAAGGCATGGTAATAAGGCGTCTGTGATAGCGTTTAATACGAAAAACCTGCATGAGCCGATAAGCACCAAAACAGCCTAAGCTGCAGGTCGCATAAAGACCCATTTCGTTAGTGAGCAATAAAAAATGCGGTGAAGCAAAGGCTAAGGTTGCCAAAGAAAATAAGGTGATGCCTGAATAGAGTTCAGTGGCTTCTCGCAGTAAATTTTCAACAGGGAATTTCATGGGTTACCTCAGCCAGATTAAGCATTCAAAAAGAACTAAAATGCCGACTAAATAAAATCGCATTTGAGTGGCTTTAATGAGTTGTTGTGGTTCAGGTGGGATTGCCTGGCGACTTGCTAACCACGCGACAAGCTTTGGCCAAAGAACAATAAGAGCCATATAAAACAAACTATGGCCAATGAGGAAAACGTTTTTGAACTGATTAAAAAAATCCTGCCAATGACGAATGGACTCACTATTGTTAAGCAGTAACGAAACAACAATGACCGCTAAGATGGCTAGCATAACCAGTTGAAATAATGCTATAATTGTAGGTTTAAAGACCTTTTTTAACATAGGGATAACTCCGCATGGATACAGCTGTTAAAATTGGCAAGGGTTTGCTGAAGTTGACTTGGTTTTTGGTGAAAACAGCAGCGCAGCTGGCTATTGCTGTTAACACTCCAAGCAAAAAAAGAAAAGCGCCTCATTGTGCTCCTTTTATGGCTCAGGAACTTTTTGACAAAGAAGAGATAACCTATGAAGAGTTTCATGAGGCCCTTGAGCCTTGACCATAAAGCACTTATCATCATAGCCGACCCCCTGACACCACTTTGACTCCAGCCTTTGCTGTATGCATGCCAGATTGTGCTGATTCCTTTGCTGCGTTATCTGCTGTTGACATAAGTGCGCCCAGGCTCGCCCCACCCTCACCGCCAAAATGGCTGGATAACTTAAGCAACAACAAAGGGGCTATAAAATAAATCAGTAAAGCAATGTTACGAATGGACGCCACCACCTCGCTGTCTCCAAGCGCATCAACTGCCGCCGTTTCTAAAAAAGAGGCGTAATGCCAAATGCATTGAATAAAAATACTCATGAAATAAAGCGCACAAAGGCTGCCCAACGCACGAGGACTGTAGCCGCTTAATGCCAGTACAATGATGGTAAATACAATGAGGAAGAAGTAAAAAAACGCGTGCATAACCGGCAGGGTTTGCATAATGGCTTCACGTTTTAAGGGCGTAATAGTCCAGGATTTAACCGACTGACCTATATTGACAAGGCTTCTGGAAACAAAGGTTCCGGCATCATTATTGGTAGGATTGATTAATGCTTCAGCACTTTTAACCTGCATGTCTTTGCTATCGTGAAGCAAGACTTTGGCAATGTAGTCATCAGATGTTAAATTCGAATTCCAACCCAGTTTATGCTTTACCTGGTAGGCAAAGACTCGTTCAGCAACATTCTTTGAACCAATATGGTCTTCAAAATAACCAGCCTTTTTAGTGGTATTAACCAAATCTTTTTGAAGTTTAGTCCACCATTGACTGCAGGTGGGATAGCCATCTGCAGGGCGATGGTCTTTAAGCGTTTTATCCGTTTGCTCAGCACTTGTAAAGTTAGGGTTGGGGTAGCTTTCATAAGGAAAGCCCGCCACCGGTTCGCGGGCGCGTAATTTGGAGTAATAAAGCGTCTTAAAGGTTTTTGAGCCTAACCAGGTTAAATCCTCTTCACCACCGTGGTGTTTTAAAATATCAGCTACTTTCGTTTTATTGGCATCGGTAAGTGTTTCATTTAAATAGGTTGTGCGTGCTTCTAAAAAACATTGACGATGAAATTGCAGGGCTTGTTTTCGAAGGTCGGTTGGAATGTAGGTTGAGATTAAATCCCCCTGAATGGCTTGCAGACTGTCACTACAACCTGTGACCTTCATGAGTCCATAGGTAAGACTTGATGAAAAATTCTGGATAAGGGAAAAACCAAGTGGAATTTTAATCTTATCAGTTAAGACATCGGCAAAAGTTTCATCATAGGTGGTTCCGGTATCCTTAAGCGTGGACTCTTTTATCGTTTCACTCTTTTTAAAGGTGCACAGCGGTTTAAATTTCAAACCCTTTTGCTCGAAATTAACGCAAGGATAAACAAAGATTGCGCAAATTAAAAAAGTCACGGCAAGCTCATAGAGAAAGTGATTAAGCGCATGTTCTGCTGCATGATGGGTGGAACCCGCAGGAGCCAGCACTTTTTTTAAATAGCGAAAGCAGACCATTAAAAAGCCTAGGTACAAAATGCCGGTTTGCCATAAGGCATCAAAGAGCACTTCATATTGTTGCCAGCCTAAATAGGTGGTGTAGAGAGAAAGGGGAGAAAAAACAACCATGACTTAACCCCCCTTCTTTTCAGAACTACGATAGATAGCTCCGTTTTTAATTAACGCTTTCTCATGCTCATCAGACGGCAGGCTTTTTGCTAGCTCATGGGTTCTTAAATCCATAATGAGACTTAAGGTATCAGTCATCATTTTTTTACGGACTTCCGATTCAAAGGCCAGCCCATGAATGTCTTTATCCAATTCGCTTATCGCACGCTGAACCATCTTTTGAGCGGGCTTTAAATTTTGTACCTCCTGGATTTGTAAACCGGCTTGCATAAGACGGCGCATCGCCATTGCTTCCTCCATTAAATTTTGAAGGGCAATCTCTTCGGATAGTTTGGAAACGGTCAGTATTTGCTGTTCACGAGGCATACGCACAATGGCTGTGATGATGTCTTCAGTAATTAAGACATTGCCTGCTGAAATTTTTCGCAATTCTGCTTCCAAGGGATTCTTTTTCTCAATTAATTGCCATAAAAAACCGGCAACATTAGTCACACAGGTAGTTGAGCTTGCGATTTTGGGACAGCTTTGCAACAAAGGAGAAAGGCCAATGCCTGCACTAATCCCTTTAGAGCTGGCATCATTCTTCGCACTGACTTGCAAGTCGCCCAACACCAAAACCGCCCAATCACCGGCTTTTTCAGGTGTCGACCAAAAACGCACAAAAGATGACGCGTTAGCAGCCTCAAGTGAGGGCTGGCTTTTATTATCCAGGTTACGTGAGGGCTTTAATAACAGGTTATACCCTGCAATCACTACATCGTTAATGATCCGAATCGGGTTTTGTTTGGTCCCACCCGCATTCCCATTCGTTCGACCCACCCAGGGAATGCCGTATTCATCGCCCTTAGTAGCAATGACTTTGGAGTCATGGATAATATCCACCGATTGTTTGTTCTTGGCACGAGTTGCTGCCTCTATCCAGCCCTGGCTATCGGATACCGATAACATGGAGTTAATCGGTGAGTTGCCTTCATCCAGTGCTTTTTTAACTTCCTGGCAATCTTTCGCTTTCAAGGAAAATTCATTGAGCAAACTAAAGGTGTTATTTTGTAGCATGTTGTAAAGGGGTGGCATGGAGGTTTGTAATTTATACAAGGGGTAACCAATCACACCGCCTTTTAAATTGTCAATAATCTCTGTGGGCATTCCCATAACACTGTCTTTTAATCCATTAAGGGAATTAGTCAGGGAAAGAACTGGATTAAACAGATTACAATTAAGTAGGCCACTGGTATTTATGCGCCCGCCAAGCGTTACGGTATGATCTTGATTCACCGGCGGGATGAATACATCTGAAGCCCCTCCTAATTGATAATAATACTCCGATTGGGTGGGTAAGATGGATGCATTTACCGCAGGGATTAAGAGCATTAACAGCATAATTTTTTTCATAAGAAATTCCTATCGTTTTTGAGGTTCGCCAACTGGGGGGGTACTTAAAAGCAGTGTGCCTTTTTGTTGGATACAACCACGGTATTTACGCCAAATTACAAAGACATAGTTGCCATTGCCCTTGATGTCATCGGCTTCTCCAAAATCATCAGGATTGCCTGGCTTGATATTGCGATTTTCTGGATAGACTTCCTGCCAAATCACTTTTTCTTCTTCAGGATCAAAAATGACATTGGCAATCACACAATTAGGACCACAGACATTAGAGGTGCCTTGCCTGATATGAAGGCTTTTTTTATTAGTGACAATGTCTGCTGCATGCATGGCTGCAACCACAGACGCCCTGAAACGTGAGGGCTGGGTCACACGCATTAAGCGCGGAAATTCAGGACCCCAGCTGTGGGTATTGGTTCCGATTTCATGATTGATTAACAACTGTGGATGCGTGGCCATATAGGCAAGCTCACCTGTTTCCATTCGATCAGAGACTGCATCGGCATGACTTGAATAATAAGGCTTACCAAAGGTGGTTTCCGGTTTATGGGTGACTTCTTGTAACTGAAAAAGGGAGGGAGGACTGCCAATCACATGAACCACGCGACTTATGTCATCATTTAAATGCGGCCCATAGACCTGTACGCTAGCGCCGCCATAATCAAAAGGCATCCCCATCGCTGATTCAAACACCTTCTGATACCCCGCCATTACCACTGCATTCTCAAAAAGCCCCCCTGCCTCAACCCAAGGGTTTTCGCCAGGATTGTTGGATACAGTCACCACCAAGTCAGGCACAAATTGCTCAACGGCAAGCCCTTCTGTAGGTTTAAGCAAGCCCTTGCTTAGCCAGGTACAAGCCCCTATTATCTTGTACTTGCTATTTTCAAATGTTTTTTCAACCACGCGCTTGGCAAGCGTAAACGTATTAAGTGGATGAGGTGGCTTGGTACTTTCCATGTCAGCAGCCAATGGCCCTGAAAGGGCTACGCTTAAGAAAAAAACCAATCCTTTGTTCGTAGCGATAGCTTGTTTAGTCTTCATAAAAGCAATCCTCCGCAATGGTGTTGGCTTTCTTATTTTCCAGTCGCTCTGCCACAATTTCAGCCGCTTTAAGGACATCGTATTGCTCCTCTAAGGCATGGCGTTCTGCTTTTTCAGACTTTTCATTCAGTAAAAGAGCGAGCAGGTAGCGCGGAGGAATGACTCGAAACAAGCCCTCGTAGCGAGAACCTAACAACACAGCTTCCGCAAAAAGGCCTTTTTGAGAATCAATATCGCGAATCAGGGATATTTGCTGAGGCGTTAATTGCTTGAATTTTTGAACATCCGAAAGTTCTTTCTCATCAAGCCCTAGCAAAATCCAGGTTTCAATCAGAGATAAAATTTTCATCGCCATTTCACAATTCATGTCGGTCACGTTCTGGGTGCTCGGAACAAGCCATAACCCTAATTTGCGGGCTACTTTGGCAATGAGTAATGCAGAGGTCACTACTGCAGGAATTTTAAATTGGATGTGCGATTCATCAAGAAAAAGAAAAATTGGGCGATTATCATTCTGGGTCGCTTCAGCCATTGCCAGAATTCGCGGCAAAAGCGATACCATCACTAGTGCTAACTTCCCCTTGTCATCTCTAATGGCTGAGATATCGACATGGAAAATATCAAAATCCCCCAAAGGCTCAGTCGGCACATTAAAAAAACGTGATTTAGCACTGTTGATAACATAGCTTTTTAAACGGTCATGAAAATCTAAAATCCGCCTTTTTTTATTCTCTACTGTCTCAAGCAGAAGCCGGCGGGCAAAGGCTGCAAGCACATGCTCGGTGAGCATTTGGGGAATACCCTCTTGAAAGGAGGTGATGATGGCATCCGATAGGACTTCAATTAACAAAGTTTCATCAGCCAAGGTAAACGCTTCTTCTTCCTTCTCATTGGCCTCTGTCAGCATGGTTCGAAGGGCTAAGGAAAGTTCAGCTAAATAAGAGCGCGACTCCTCGTCACAGGCTTGCTCTTTAATGCTGGCAGGTTCATGCAAACAGGCTTTCATTTGCATCATTTTTTCTGCCAGTAAAGTGGCCTTTTCAATGCTTAAATTTTCAGAAATTTCAGGAATGGCTTCATAGGCTTCGCAAAAGGGATTTAAGGGAACGGCTTTACTCTTTTGGTTCGATAAGAGCAGTTGCTTTGTTACCTTCCCCATCTTTCGGCAATGAATAAGAATGCGGTCAAAGGTATTGCCCATCTCAAACAAAATAATGCGGGCATTTTTTGTCGCCATTAACGAATTAATAACCCAACCAATCGTAACGGATTTTCCAGAACCGGAGTTGGCAAACAAGGCCATGTGAGAATTCTGGGTTATGAAATCCGGGTGAAGCGGGTCAAACAGGACAGGCTCGCCTAAGCGGTTAAAAAAAGTAAGGCAAGGCAGGTGCTTAGCGCCCTGGTTTCGACCATAGACAGGAAGAAGGGCTGCTAATTCGGAGGCATACATCAAGCGGTCATAGCAGAGATTTTTCTTAGCAAATGCCGGCACGAAATTAAAAGGCAGGCCATTTAAATAGCTATTTAAGGGATGTAAATCAAAGGTAGAAGCAATCAAGGGCATTTTGGCTTCAAGAAAGAGATTTCGCAGGTCTTTTTCAATTTGGACCAGGGCCTTTGAATCCTCACCCCGGTAGTAAATGGCTTGATTGACCCAGAACAGCCGGTTGCCACAAGCCAATTCATCGCGTGCGGTTTTAATGTCATTCCTGACTTCCGAGGGCTTTAGGCTAGTGCCAATAACGCCTTTTTCAATGCGCAAAAGATGGGCATCCAGTGCCTCATCGCTATCAAAGGTCACTTGAATGGTATACATCGCACCTTCCGGCAATTTATCAATCAGGGCATAACGATGCTTAGGGTTGGCCTGGGGTCTTTCCCGTGAAATAAGCCCTATTTCTGGTGCTTCTTTTAAGCCATCAACGTATAAAACACGATGATGCATGAGATCAAACAAAAACCCGTTCTCATCACTTTGGGGATTGTTAAAAAAAATAGCCTGGGATAGGTTAAAGCCTGCCGGTTTATTGTCTTTAGGGTAGGGGAAGGTTTTTAATAAGGTCGAAAGACTGCCATTGGTTAATTCAGGTCTGGGGTTAAACCAGCTCACCAGCCAATGATAATACGCCTTGCCGGTTAAGCGCTTTAAGGTTAACCCTGGTGATATGAGTTTAGCCCTGATTTGGGCAATGACTTCTTCATGCTCTGCAATGGCAAGTTCTTTTGTTGTTTTAATCGTTTGATATGAACGATAAAACAACACCCGAATTCGCCTCCACCTGCCACGGAAAGGAGCGCCTGTTTTATGGTCGTGAAACAACCCTTCTGGCCTTGCCATTTTGTTAAATAAATCACCGAGCCTTGCCAGGTAGTCTTGGGTAAATTCACTGTCCAAAATGTCTGAGCGAATGGAGTTGGCAAGGTGGGTTAACACGGGCTTTAAGGAGTAATCATCCTGAACATAAATCTGCATCACCCAGGGGTCGTCTTTGTGCAAGGGCACGACCGTTGCAAAGGTGTCTCGCACTTTATTAAAAACGGCATTCAAATACTCCTCTGAGGCCGCCTCTGCCGCAATTGCACCTAATTCAAAGCCTGAGCCAACACTCACCCCATCATTTAGCAAAAACAAATTGCTCTCATCATTAAAATCAACAAAAGCGAGCTGCTCAGGAAAGGAGGGGCCTGATGGTTTGTATCGAGCTTTTACCGCTTTCATTTTGACAGGCTGAGCACTGGCCTCGCCTACTAGCCAATCCGTAATTTTTTTAGCAAACCCCATGACACATCACCTTATTAGTACCGTTCATTCGCTAAAGCAAACTGGTTTTGTTTATAAAGAAAGAACTCAGTGGTATAGCCTGGCTTCACCAGCTGCTCATCACCAATTAAGGCCACATGCGGGTAGATAAAAATCGGCACAGTGGGGTTGTCCAGCGGCTTAAAGAGCGCTTTGGTTTCATTCTCTGCCGTTCGGGTGTAACCCGCATAACCGGATTTCTTCACTTCAGTGGTTTTGATGCGATAACGCGGTGCTTCCCAACTTTTAGCTGACTCATCAATGGAGCCTTGATAAAGCTGACTCACGGTAAGACCCTGCTCAGGCACAAAGCCTGAGGCCACAGAGCGTGAACAACTGCCAAGTGCAATGGTGCTAGCGCAGACTAAAATCATGGGTATAACGTTGTAAATGTGCATAATCCAATAACCTCCCTTCAGGTTGTTTATCAAGTGAAATAGTTTGAGTTAAATGAAGTGACATTCGGGTTGGACACCAACCCTTGCCGGCGCCGCTTTGGCATTTAAAAGAGGCCGGTACAAAGACCATGTCAAAGCTGCCCTGGATTCGTTTTTCCAGCCAATCCGAGGCTTTTGCAGCCCCTGAAGCCAGCGCATTTCCACCGGCAAATTTGCCAAAGGAACCCGTAGGAAGCGCGGCCCCGCCATTCGGTCCTGCAAAATAGGACATTTGCCATTGTGAAATGGCGCTACCCACGCCCTCCAAGCCCCCTGCTCCCATCATGGCGGCTAACACCCGTGGCGCATTGGTAAAATACTGGCCATGAATACAAGGGTTACCGTAAGCGGTGGTTAAATAGCCCAAACTCTCGTTATTGACTAAATCAGCAGTGCCTTGCATCTGCTCATGCCCCACCACCACAAAGTGACCGTCCTGAAAGGTGAATAAAACCGAGGTGACATAAGCCCTGACACAGGAAATATTATCGAGAAAAGAGCCTACCCCAATGGCATACCCATTGACCTTCATCCCAGAGATATCAGGCGGCAAGGCCACGCCATTGGATGCCATCAGCTGGCCCCGATTGATAATGGCTGTAAAGGGAAACAAAGGCTGCATGAGCTTGCCATCATTCGGAACCTCGCCTATTAGAGCGGATAAGAGGGTGGTATTGCCTAAATCAGCGCCTGCCGGAATGGTGTAATAAGGAATGCCTTTTTCTTTGTCTTTCAAAGACGCCAAAGACGTGCTTTTTTTAGAAGGCTTTCTTACCAGTGGACGAATTTTTTTATTCAGTGCTTGCCAATAAGCCAGCTCCTGCTCTGATAGCTTTCTTTTAATTAGTAAGGCATCAATGTCTTTGATGGGCGACAATAACGACTTTGCATTTGAGGCCACATCCCCCAGCGGGTAATTGGTTGATGGAGTGCCCGCCTCTTCGCGCCTCTCTTTTAGCTGACTTAGCTCTTTTTTAAGGGTTTCAATGCTTGCCACTAATTCAGGGGAGGCTTCTTGCTTAATGATTACCCCGCCCTTTTCTTTGGAAATCGTTAAGGTGGCGATTTTTTCCGCCATGCGCTTAGTGTTAGATTCGCTGAGTCGTATTTTTTTCTCACTTTCGATAAGGCGTGCTGAGACATCGCGAAGATTGTCATTAAACTGACTGGCAACGGCTGCATTAACATTATTGGGGTCTTGGGTTTGAGGCTCTTTGGTCGCACTCGGTCCGCTGTTTAACAACACTGCAGTCACCACAGCGACAACGACTCCTGATAACACTTTGATACCTAAGTTCGCCTTCATCGTACAAACCCCTGTGAATCGTTTAAGGCTTCACCAAAGGGCTTATCAGAGGTTAAGAAAACAGTGGTGGTGTCGTTTTTTCCACGGGGGCCTAATGTATTGGTGGGAAAAAAACTGGCCGTTTGCCAATTGCCAAGTATGCTTGCGTGAGCAAGCGCTGCTTTTCGATTAAGATTGGCATTAGGTTCCACAATAACTTCTTTGTTAAGCAGGTTTTTTAATTCCACAGCCGTGACATACACATCAGCGCCCTTCCATGAGACAAGCGGCCTTGCCATCACAGATGCCCCTGAAACCAGAGTAACGGTGCGATGGGTGAGCATTGGCGTTCTTGATACCCCTTCTGGATTCACTAATAATCGTGCCGGGGAATAAAGCGATTGAATTGCAAAGCGCGTTAGGGAAACGGGATTAATGCCTGGATTTAAAGGAGCGGCACTTGCCTCTGCAGACTCTTTTTCATCGGCTTGAGCTACTTCAGGATTTTCTATCACCACTTCAATGGGGGTTGCATCCGCTGCTTCTTCTGCAGCAGTCAGCATCAACACAATCGTCTCCCCTTCCGGCATCAGCTGCACCACCAGGCGTTTAGAAAAATAAGCTTCGTGGGCATTGATATAGAGGGCATCTTGAATTTTCATAACGCCTGTTTTTGCATCCAATTCTGAATCCACAATGGAGATAGCTTGTGGAAAGCGTATTAGGCGCTCCTGGTTTAAAGGCAGCATGATGCGAATGGGGGTTTTATCCCAAACCACGTGTTGTGCATCCTTTGCATTCACCCATTGGGTTGTGAAAATTAATAAAACAATAAACCACTTTTTAAAGTGCATTTTTTTCTCCTGATAAATCCTGACTTAATAAATCTTCTACGAGAAATTCGGGCTGGGTATAACCATCCAGTGCTAGTTGATAAGGGTTTAAAAGCCTGGATAGCGTTACTTTCACCACCCTAAGGTGGTAATCAACCACTTTGTCTGCAATCACCATCGTGCTTTTATTCGTTAAGCGCTGGGTAATGCGAAGAACGATATGAACCTCCCACACGCCCTTACCTATCCGTTTGATATCGCCTGGCTCTAAAAACCGATAAAGACTTGCAACCTGGACGCGGTTAAAGAGTTGGGCATCTTGAAACACCGTTAAGGTGTCTTTCAGCAGCTTCTGGTGGCGGGAGGTAAAGTAGTAGTGATAATGAGTGAGGTTGTTAGCAAACTCATCCTTGCCTGATTTTGACCAGGTGTTTAAGGTGGGAATAAGGGACGCTACAAAACCATGCACGTATTCATCAGGAACCTCAGACGCCGTCATCAATCCGCCATTGCTGCTCATTGCAGGAGACAGCCAAAATTCCATTTTCTTTGGCGCTTCAATTAAGGCAAAGACTAAACTCGCAATAAAAAGAATTAACACGGCAATGGCGACCAGAAGCAGCCGGTTCATTTGATTTAGGCCATCTATTTTTTTCCAATAATCAAACATGGGTTCTCCTTCGAGTTTTGTGCCAGCGGCCAGAGTAGGTAAGATAGGGGTTTTTAATAAGGCCCCATGACGCTAAGCGCAGCGTGGTGATTTTCATTAAGTGGCCATAGGGTTTGCCCGCTTTTAAGCGCGCAATGGGTTTAGGCATTAAAGCCACAGAGACAATAAAGCCTGTTAAAAGTCCTAAACAGCCAAAGGCAACAGTAAAACCGGTTAAAAGACCTGCGACTATAAATAAAAGCGTAATGCTTGTTGTGGTAACTAAAACAAGCAGACTTAACTCACGCAGACTTAAGCCCCGAAACGCTGGGAAATCGTGTGATAAATGACGACTGGATGGTGCTGGCATGCGCTACTCCTAGGGTTTGTAACCAATGAGAACCGCATAACCGGCATAGCCTGCTGCAATGCAGACCACAAGTTGGATAATGCCCATAATTAGAAAGGATGAAAAATCAGTCAGGGAGCCTTCGTTTTTCTTAGCAAGTTCTACCCCATGATTGATAGTCTTCATAAACTGCACAAACATCACAATGCAGCCTAAAAAAAGCAGCATGCCTCCGCCATTTTTGACCATTGTTGCGAGCTTTTGCATGGCATTGCCTTCTGTAATATTGATAGTGCTGTCAATTTTGGGAAAGGGATTGGAGTCAGCGAAGAGCGCCGGGGCGTAATTGAAGCTTAAGTAGGCGAGGCTTAGGCGTTTTGTCAATTGTGAAAGAGATTTACTAATCATCGTATCGTTTTCCTTTAGGTTGTTAAAACTGCCATCGTTATAACGAAGGCAATTACAAGGCGAGCAGCGCGCGAGGCAAGGCGCTCCATAAATCCCTCCGTTTCTTTTTGCTCAGCACTTAGAAAAAGACTAAGCGTCCACATCATCGCGATAATCAAACACATCACCGCTGCAAAGCGGATAAAGTAAGAAAAGCTCAATACCGTTATTCCGCCTGCATCCTGAAAGGCCTGGGAAAATTGGGTGGCAATGGTCTTTGGCATGGCTACTTCCCTACAAAATCAAGGGCTAATGGCTTTACCGTCTTTGGCTCAATGGCAGGCTTATTAATATAGGCAATCAAGGCATTGCGAATGGCTAGCAAATCATCGCGAACACCAGGATGAGATAAACCATCCTGCCCCTCAAACGAGTCGATGTGCAGCTTAATTCGACTGGTTGGCAATACCTCATCTTTCGCTTCATCAAGGAGAGGGAAAACGGCATTAATCTGATTAATTACACGCACCAGCGTGCTGTTAAGTGCCACTTCCTCGGCACTTGCAAGGCTTGTTGCCATTACCAAAAAAAGACCCATCATTAGTTGTTTCATGGTTGCTCCTATAAATATTTTTTAAATCGACTGGCAGACATAGACACCACCACACTCAAAAGTACGCTTATTCCAATAAAGAGGATGGATGGGTGCAGTGGAATGGGCAGTGAAAGCCATAGGCCTAAAGCCAGCAGCAATAGTTTGCGAGCAATAGGGATTGATTTATGAAAGACATACGTTGATTCACGGCCTAAGGAGGCGGTGCGTATTGCCCGCTGGTTTAGGCCATCTACAAGTCCTGCCAGTATGCTTAAAGCAAACAAAGGCAGGGCTGCCAATAAAATAGCGAACTTAATGAGCAGTATTTGCAGCGATTTGCCTAGTAAAAACCAGCCTTCTGAAAGTCGTTGTTTCAAATCATCAATAAGGGTTGCAAACTCGCCATTCTCAACAAGGTCAGACTCTCCAAAAATCGAGTGCCATGATTTAGCGCTAAAGGTTTTCAAATTCGCTTGTGATTGCTGGGTTTTAAGCAGCCAAGGCTGGGTGAGTTCTTGCATTTTAGGAAAGAGGCGCTCCTTTACCGAGTGCGAAAAAGAAGCCTCCTCAAACTCACTAAACACAGACGATTGCAGAAAAGCCAAACGCGAAAGGCGAGCTGCCGCCTCTTCAAAACTTAAAGTTACCCAAAGAAAGACTGCAAAGCCAACTAACACCAGAGAGCCTACACAAGTCAGGCAAAAGGCTGTCAGCACCCCTTGTCTAAGAAGGGATGGCCGTGATTTGATGTGGGCTTGGCTTGATTTCATGGCTATCCCTCCCCTCTTTCAACGCTAAAGAGAGGGCATGCATTTGAGCCTAACGATAAGTGCCAAAAAGCCGCCATTAGAAAGCCCCCAAATCAACGACTCTGGAATGGCCGGCGCGCGCAAGCAGCAACAAGGGTGTGGTTTTCTTTTTTAGTTTTAGGCCATCAAACTGCAGGTCGCCATGATTTAAGGTAATTTGCCCGCTTAAAACGAGCTGCTTTGGAATTTGATGCTGGTTTGCAAAACGTTGAACATCCACATCATCAGTGCTTAAAAACAAGAGGTGTAGGTGCGCGCTCGCTGTCGTATTAATGGCTTCAATCAAACTGAGCAAGATGGTTTGCAAAGCCTCATCGCCCTTGATAAACAAATACAAATTGTCATTGGCATTTAAAATAACAGGCTTATAAGCAGCTGGCGCATAAAGGGCTGGGTCAAAGTCTTCGCCCACCACAGGCACGTTTTTAAAAAGCTCGTTATAGGCTTTATAAAAGGCATTCGTCCAGGCAATGTTTTTCCCTGCTTTCTGGGCTTCCTGGGTTGCTGCTAATTCTGCTAAATGATTGCGCTCCGAATCGTTTCGCGCATTAAGGCCTAAGATATCAACAGGCGAGAGGTTAAGCCCTTTGTAATAGAGGCCAGAGCGGTTTTGCATGAGCTGGGTAAAACGGGTTTCTTCCTCTTCTGATAATCCCCAAACCTTAGCCTCATGCAATTGCTTTTCAGTCAATGGTGCTACTTTGTTTGTAGCAACCAAGTCATCCTCATTCACTAAAAGCCCTGTGCGTGCCAGTGTTTTATCAGTGAGCGCTAAAGCGCCTAGTCCCTGGGTTGTAAGCCCTGGGATAGTTAAGTGGGCCGCGCATTGAGCGCTTAACAGTAAACAAGTAGCGAGCAGCGTGAGTCTATGCATGGCGAGACTCGCTTAGGTTTTTAAGTTCCACACCATCAAGCCATACCAGCTTTTCTGCGGGCTTAGTTTGTCGTGCACGCACAACCTGGGCTTTTTGCTGACTTTGGGTCGGCTGCAACAGGGACTGCTTCGCGACCTGGTTTTGATGCATCTGCTTTTGATGATGTGACCCGATGCCGGACAGAACAAAAAAGGCCGCAATTAGGATATAAATCATGGGCTACTCCTTATCCTATATGCTCGTGAGTCAGTAGAACGCGTTCTTTGTTAGCGTTTTCAAGCTCCACATGCTGCTTTGAGTAATCAAGACGAACGATTTTCCAGCCAGCAAGGGAGTCGCCCTTCTCTAAGGGAACGGTTTTAAAATCATAGCTAATGCTTGCGACAGGGACTTGTTGAATGGAATCCACACTGACAATCTTAAAAGGCAGACTCTCAGCTTTTAAGTATTTAAGGGGCGCTTTTGCTAAACCCAAATGGCTCACGACCTCTTTGATAGAGTCTAATTGACTACTTAGGGTAGATTCTGTGTGATTCATTGTTTGAGTCAGTGTCTGGTTAAGGGATTCAGAGTCAACCGATTTTAGTTTTTCGATACGTCTGGTAAGTTGATTAATCTGGTCTGCAATAGTAGTCAAATCCGTTTTAGGGGTAGGTTTATTAACAACTTCTTGCAAACCGCTTATCAGGGTTTGTAAGGTATTTAAACGAGCCACCACCAAGGTTGTATTTTTATCCTCTTGACCCTTAGAGGCTGTATCGACTTTGGATAAATTTAAGGCTATCAAAGTGCTTGCAATAGCCGTTAAACCTAAGACAGCACCAAAAATTGCTTTGGATTGGTGTATACGAAAGAAATCCTTATAGCGCAAAAGGGCTAGATTTTTCATGCTTTAGTTCCTTTGGATTGGGTTAGTAGTTGGGCGTATTGGGCTTTGAGTTTGAAACTTACCTTGCGATGCAGTGGGTCTTGCAGTAATGAAAAAACTTGCTGCCCTACTAATACTTCAAGGCCGTCCTGAACGGTCAGTGGGCCTAAGTTGCGCACCACTTGCGGAAGCGGTTGTTGCAAGACTTCTTTAAGAGGCTGTGGCAGGTTCGCATCCTCTGCGAGTGTGAAACCAGAGTATTGCAACCAAAAGGACAATGCCTCGCCCACCGTGTGGATTTGTTGGGGGAAATGAATTTGTTGTACAGTTAATAAGGGATTAACCTGAGAGGCCAAAGGCTTATTGTCAACCGTGGCGTAGCGGTTAATTTGGGTGACATTGGCAGCCATTACCGAGGTGGAAAATGCGACCACCACTAAGCCAATCTGCACACTTTTTACTACTTTTTCTACTTTCACGGTAAAGCTCTCCTGGCAGACATTAAAAATGCCTGCAATTTAATCAATTAAGTTGTTTGAGAAATTCTTAAAAAATGCCGGACAACGTCTTTATTAACCCTTGCTCTAAAGCAGGTCTCGCTTGTGCAAAGGACAGATTGACCCTGTCAGCATTTGAAACAATCCGGGTTCGATAACGTTGATAGTGCGACTCCTTTGTTGAGGTTTGGTAAGACGCTGAAGAATTGCCATTGGCAAGGGCGGCACTAAACTGCTCATGAACTCTAACGCCTGCGCCAACCCGCTCTGATAATTGTAAAT
The DNA here is from genome assembly GCA_013697955.1 of Tatlockia sp. Classification (GTDB taxonomy): domain Bacteria; phylum Pseudomonadota; class Gammaproteobacteria; order Legionellales; family Legionellaceae; genus Tatlockia. The sequence goes on from JACCVV010000039.1 coordinate 27,027, forward strand.
CCGTAATCATTGTATAATTTACAGCCTTAACCAGGGAGTCCGCAGCAAGACCAATAAGACCGCCGGCAATACCACCTGCAAGGGCTGTCGTGCCATTGCCACTTAGCGCACCAAAAGCCGCTCCAGTTCCTGCCCCTGCAAGGGCTGAACCATAGCCGCCGCCTAGTGCACTTTGACTTGCTGATTTACTCATCTTGCCGACTTTAAGAATATTGGCCTGGAGAAGATAGTGTGCTCTAGCAGGATTATTAACTACTTGATAACCCCGTTGTTCCAAAGCACTCTTTAGTCCCTTATCAATGCTAAATTGCTCTTGGGAGGTATTTTTTACAGACAGGTAAATCGTTTTTTGATTAGAGGATACGGGATCTAGAAAAATGGTTTGGCTTAGTCTGGTATCTGATTCCAAAGTACGATGCTCAATAGCAGTTTGAGTTGCAGCGCAACTTGCAAGAAGAACCACAGCCCCTGCAGCTGCTGTGGTTTGAAACGTTTGTTTTATTGTTGTTATTGGTTTCATTCTCGTTAATCCTTTATTAGTAAGTTTTTTAAAGCAACGCGCTCTATAAGGGTCAAGTCACCCTTAAGTCTTACCAAATCGCCAATAAAAGGGGCTACCTTGGGCGCTAAATAGCTACAACGCTCTGGATTTGCTCGCACTTTCTCTAACTCCATTTTTGCCTCATTCAATGACAGTTGGGCATAGTGGATTTTTTGGTGTTCAATCTGACCAGCTGCCACATGCACATGAGAGGAAGCGATAAATACCTCTCCAGAACAGTTATGCGCTTTGCTTTGTTGGGCAAATTCTTTAATATTTCTGGCACTGCGTTCACACTCACGGGCAATCTCGTGTAAATCAGGGGTTATGGCTGCAAAGGAGACGGCTGGGATTAAAAACCCCGCAAAGAGCAGTGGTAATGTAGCGTTTAAGAATGGTTTCATTAGTTGTCCTTAATGGGATTGAACTGGTTTTGCATTAGTAGTCGATAACGACATCTTATCGCTTTGATTTTGTTCCGTTTGAATACGTTGGTAGATTTCGTCTCGATGGACTGACACCTCTTTTGGTGCATTAATACCTAAACGCACCTGATTTCCTTTTACACCCAAAATAGTGATATCAACGTCATCACCAACAATGATTGCTTCACCTATTCGTCTTGTTAAAATTAACATGTTCAGTTTTCCTTATGGTTTTGATTAATGAGTCGTTTGGGTAAATTGTTCTTTTTGAATTTCATACAGCAAATAATCACAGGCTTGAAACGCTTTTGCAGAAGTGAGATTCAAGGACTGGTCTAGGTTTTCCTGATAACAAAGGGCTAAGTTTTGCGCGCAATCCCACAGTAAATCCAATAACTCTTCCCTGTTAAACGTTTTAATTTGCGCCATTGCATTCATAGTAAAGCTCCTAGTTTTAGTTTCATTTGTTGTAAATAGTGGTTAGCTACTTCCTTACTGGCAGGCTTTGGCATCTTTACCAGCCCTTTTGCTTCCGGTAATTCATGACCTTGCTTAATTAAATCGCAGACCTGCTCATAAGCCTTTTTAAAGAGGGTGAACGTTTCCTGTTCTGACTCTCTTTCCCAAAAATCCACTGGCAGCTTCGTTGCAATTAATCTTATGACTTGATGGCTGAAATGGGGACGTGTGGAGTAAGCGGAATTTTTAATTTCCTGATAGGCATTCTTTATTGAGGGCAACTTCAAATCCTCATAAAAAGCTAGGCACAGTGCTCTAAACTGAATGGAGTTAGGTGGAAACTCACTAAACTCACCTGTCTTTGCAGCAGTCTTTTTCATTCGCTCTAAACCACTCTTCAATGCGATTGGAGTAAGGTCGCTTAAGTTTTCAAGCCAGGTTCCACCCGTCTCACTATCTGAAACTCCCCACTTCTTAATAAAAAGCGGTCCATAAATGCGCGTCAATTGATCCCATAACCACTCAATATGATGAACCCCTACCTTCGTGGTTGTAGGTTTCACCCCTGACTGGGAAGAGGGCATCAGGTGAGATTGGGTTGGGATTATGTTTGCGCACTGTTTCCAGGGCTGCTTCGTAAGAATTGTCTTTAGGGGATGAACGCTCATTGTTTCTACTCCTTGCGAATTGTGTGTAGTGTTGTTTTTGCTGCTGTTTATGATGTAAATAATCGTTTGCACGCTCTAACCACATCAAAAATACGGGGTTAAAGTCTTCCCACTGGTAGTTGTTTTCCAGGTTGTAGCTAATGAATTTTTGAATTTCTTCCGGGTCTTGGGCTTGAGTGAAGCCTCGACTTAATGCCAGAGCGATGCTATCCTGGCTGGGCTTAAAATCAGGCGATATCGGTTGTTTTCGAGCAGCAGACTCATCGCCCTGTGGTGTTAGTTTGTTAAGTTTGTTAGTTATATAAATATTCTTTACAGGGGTTTTTCCGTTCATCCCTGCGGACACCTTCGTGATGTCAACCTCCTCAAAGTACAGGTCTGATTCAGAGCTAAGGTCAGGTGATATAAGGCTTTTATCCTCTTTTTCTGTGATCAATGCCCTTTCCATAACCCCGTACACTTCTTTTGGCACGCAAAAATAGGCGTAAATTTGTGGCATATTTATGAACTGAACTTTTAACTTCTGCCCTACGCTAATTAGCTTGAAATCATTAGGGCAGCTTTTTTGGATTGTTCTTAAATAGGAACGGATAGTTTCAATTTTAGGAATACCAGCGCCTTTTCGACCCGGGGCGTGATCGACTGCCATTAATATAGCAAGATCACGAGAGGAAAGGTCTTCAACGATGCCTGTCGCTGGATCAGCTCTGGTAATTAATAGCTGGATTAATTTGCTAGAGGTATAGGGTAAGCCTTGAAAGGAGTGCTCTATCGCTTCTCTTGCCCTATTATATTGTTTGATGTCTTCCACGATTAGCACTAGCCTTTGTAGTATGTTTATAAATGTAAACTATAACACTTTATATTTATAAACTATAGTACTTTATTTTTATCATATGTCAATATTTATGAATCTCTAGTTTGTAATCCGATTGGAAAGAAATTTCTCATTATTAATAAGGGGAAAATTTAATTTTCGCCGTCCACAATATGTTGGCAGGGATCAGTGATATATTTTTATGCTTGAAATCCAAGCATAATGTAATTGAGTGTTGGCATAGAATTTTTTACAATTTTTACCTGCCAGCAATTATTTATGGATTCCAGATTTTTCTGAGATACTAACGATGTAGTAAATATTGATATTATTAACAATATGCTTTATTTTTATAAACAAAATACTTTTTTATTAATGTAGAGAAATTAGTGTCCATCGAAAGTCCAAGTGATCAAATAAAACAAAAAATAAAAGAAACTGGAATTAAACAAGTCCACCTTGCTAAAAAGCTAGGAATTTCTCCACAACATCTCAATACTATTCTTTCCAAAAATCAAGAAAATAGCCAATATATGCCTAAGATAGCTGAAATTTTGGGTTTGGAACAACCAAATGTAGAGAAATTAGTGTCCATCGAAAGTCCAAGTGATCAAATAAAACAAAAAATAAAAGAAACTGGAATTAAACAAGTCCATCTTGCCAAAAAGCTAGGAATTTCCCCACAACATCTCAATGAGATTCTTTCTAAGAATCAAGATAACAGCCAATATATCCCTAAATTAGCTAAAATTTTGGGTTTTGAACAACCTATCGTTGAATTAGATAATATAAAAAATATCCCCATCCTCTCTGAACCGTATCTAAAATTCTTGTCAGAGGGATCAATTTCATTTGAAGATCTAAACCACATTGTTTTTAAATCATGGCCATCAATAATTAAAGAAGATTATTATTTTTTTGGGTATGAACTTAGGGAAAATTTAAATTCTGAAATAATTAAAAACGATTTATTAATTTTTAGCACTTATATACCGTGTGATATAACAAGGAAAATTGGCATCGCCTTTATAAATGACATGATGTTGATTTTTACTGGTAAACTAAAATATAATCAAAAAATCATAGTCATTTATAATGAACATAAAAGCTTTGAATTTAAAATCGGAGATCAACTGCTAGGAACTGCAGTTTATTTAGAAAGAAATATAGAAAAATGGACAAAATGACAACTAAAAATATTAAAAATGTGCCTCATGATCTTTTACCAATAATACGAGATATTAGTGATCAGATAACGCTCTTACGCAATGTAAAAAGTGCTAATGATTACAAAAAATTACTTGACGCTGCTAAAAACAATGTGTTTTTAGTGGAGCAATATTTACTCAATTTAGACAAAGAAGCTCAAGAACAAAAATAACCTAAGATTTAAAAATTTAGAGAAGAGTAGTTACCTAAAACTGAGCTGAGGTGAATCAACTTTATTATGATTTGATTGTTTAAATAAGGGGAAATCTTTTTTCAATTATCTTAGTAATCCAAGGTTTCTCAGTGCTTTTTATATCAAAATTAATTGCTCCAGTAGCAATGTAAATTTCCTTAAAACCTAAATCATAAATATCTTTTGCATAATCAATACCACTTTTTTCTTCACCCAAATCCAAATCAATATAAATAGGAATATTTCTATTAAATTGATCAACATTCATAATAAATTCATTAACCTTATTGTAAGTAATAATCTTTAAATTTTTAGCTTCAGCAAATAACTCCCAAGATTGAGTATTTCTTCGATCATCATCAATAAAAATAAAGTTAATTTGTTTTTCTAAGGTCTTACACTTTGAATTCCACAGTTTGAAAAATGGAACTAAATCTTTAGGCAAAATCTTAAAGCCTTTATGAATGGTTTCTTTCATTATTGTTGGATCATACAAATGACTTGTTACCAATATTTTAATCGCATCCATTGGAGAATTTTCTAAAATATGAAGACCATTTTTATTTTCATCAAAAAATTCGTAATCACAAAAAATGACTAATTTTTTATTTTTAACATTTTTAACAAAAGTTATAGCCTCTTCTGCCTTATAAATATGTATGCGCTCAACGTCATGAATTTCTCGGAACATTTCATCCCATACATCATGTACTGATTTACTATCATCAATAATTACGAGTAGTTCATCACTTCGGATTTGAAATTCATTTATACACCAGAAAGGAGTTTCACAAGGAGGAAGAGAAATATTAACTGTTGTTCCTTTGCCTTCGATGGATGTTATGTCAAATGCCCCACCAACTTGCTGAACAAATTTAATTGCATGAGGCAAACCTAAATTGGTTTTCATTTTATCATTCTTAATATCAAGAGAAATCACTTGGATAAAATCTGAACTCATACCCCTTCCATTATCTTTAACAGAGATTAAGGAGCCAGCTAAATTAACCTCAATACATATTTCTACTATTCCACTTTTTGGTAAAATAGCATTGACCGCATTATTGATAATATTTGATAACATTCTTTTAAGATTTATCGAATTAAGATAAACCAAACTGAAAACATCGTTTGGACTGAAAGTTAATTCAAATTCGATATTCTGTTTTGCATACTCTAAACGCTTTTCAGATAAAATTTCTTGGATGCAAGAATAAAGAAATACATAACTATTTTCGACTTCACAGCCATTTTCACTTTTATTCTTATATTTAGAGAGCAAACTCCAAGCAATGTCATCTAATCTTCTTATAGCCCTTTTTCCAAAAAAACGCTCAGATTCATCTAATTTTTTTTCGATTAAACGAAAAAAAGATTCAACTGCTAATAATGGAGACCTCATATCATGTGCTACTTGAGCTAGGTTTTTTCCAAGTTCAATCTCAATTTTGTGATCTTGATATTCTTCAATTTCCTGAGCAAGGTATTTTAGTTCTTTAATATATTCATTTTTTAATGTCATATTATTTTTTAGGTTCTTTTCTATTTCTTTAACAGGATTTGCAATGTATCGGTTTGTTAATAGTTTAATTAATCTTTGCGTTATGAACAAACCAATAGTTGAAATAATAGAAATTATGATAGCAGGAATAAATAATTGATATATGCCTGGTGATGTATGTTTTATGGAAATTAATTCTTTTGCAGAATTGATTAGAGAAAAAGAACCAAATTTTTTGGACACAAATGGGTTAAAATTATCACAATTAAAATTTTTATCATTACAATATTTGATATTGGAATTAATTTTTGAAAGATGTTTTAGATAAGAATTTTTTGACATAAAAATAACTATTTTTGCATAGCAATTCCCAAACTGGTTATTAATTTCCCCATTCAAATAACAAAGATCAAGACTTACATAAAATAATGATTTATTATTTCCAATATTCAAAATTGGATCACTTTCATTTTTATAAACTTTTATTCCAGAAATAATATCATTATCAATGAATCTATTAAAAAGATGCATCATACTAAAAGTATTTAATTTTCTACTATACTCTCCTTCGTGAATATAACTTACAAAATCTTGATTATTCACAATTATACTGAGTTTTTCTGAAATATTGAATTGTAATATTGAGTTAGCATTAATAAGTAACTCTCTACTATCATTTTCTGATTTTTCTTCAAATTTATGATAACTAATAAACATAGCAATAAAACTTGTACATAATCCAAAAAGTATCAAAAACGTGATTAGACCATTTATGGCTCTTTTATAAGAGTCAAGATCATTAATTTTCGTGATAAATAAAAAAAACTTTTTGATATTATTTTGTCTCATACATTAATTTGCACTATCTTTGCTGATTTGAAGCTTAATTTTATTCCAGTTATCATTATAATCTTTCTCGAAATTTTCCACTGGTTGGATCATACGCAATTGGGGAAGTGTTTTTTTGGTTGTTTCATATAATTCCAAATATGACTTATCATTAATATGATTTTTAAAATATGGAGAAAAATAATAAGTATTATTTTCAAAATATTTTAAGGTAGATTGATTTTGCAGTACGTTTGCAACACAACTAGTTTCAGCAGTATCTTTCATTTGAACAATTAAATCCGTACAAATAGAGCTGGCATTTGACGGGATAATAAATTTATACGGTTTCCCAGTCTTTTTAATATAGAGTAAGGCATCACCAGACCAAATATAGCTAAGAGCAAATTTTTTACTGTCATAAATTTTATTAAAATCACTAGTAATGTATACTTTAGACTTTTGGGTCATACTTTTTAAATTTTTATAAGTCAATGATACAGTTTCATCATTGTTTTTTTTAATATTATTATCATTAGTGTGCCCAATTGTTAATAAATTACCAATCTCTCCTGAGTCATCAACTAAAATTACATTGTTATCCTTAGCAGATTTGAAGATATCCCTCATTGTTTCATTAGGAGTAATATTTATTAACTCAGGATTATACATAAAACCTACTATGGCATGCGTAAAAAAGGCCGTATTATGTGTATAATTATGCGTCAAATAATATTTTTTAAAATATGGATAATAATCATCCGATGATTTCCAGAGATTACTATTTACAATATTCGGAAGCTGGTTTTTTATGGTTCCATAAATCATATTACTAAAAATCATGACATCATAATAATCTTTTTGCTTATGAAATGTATGTAAGAATTCTGCATTAGTATAATACGAATCATGAGAAAATTTTACATTACATTGCCTCTCCACTGCGTTTTTAATTTTCGGATCTTCTAAAAATCCATAAAATGCTATTACATTAACAATTTTTTTAGGATTTAGATCTATGCTTTTAGAAGCTAAGACATGGTTTGTTAATATTAAACTAATAAATATTATTAAATCTTTCTTCATATTTAATCTAATCATTGTGTATCTTTATTTAGATCTGTTATTAAGTCTTTTGTATTTTGTATAGATGCAAATCCGAATGACAAATTTTTCAAAGTAGATAAATGTAAATCTTCATTTAAAGTAGCCGTTGCATCACTGATAAAAAAAACTCGATATCCATGCATAAAAGCATCTCTTGCTGTTGTTTCACAGCAACAATTAGCCATAACGCCAACAACAATAACATCTTGAATATTATGCCCTTTAAGTAGGTTATCTAAATCAGTTTTGAAAAAGGCACTATATTGGTTTTTATCGATAATGGTTTTTCCGGTCGTATCAAATCCATCTATCATTTTCCATCCATCACTTCCATATTCTATTTTATCACCACCCCACCAATCTACCATGGGTTTTGAAATTTCAGAGCTATCATTATGCCGTACATAAATAATTTTCACCCCTGCCTTTTCAGATGCTTCAATAATAGATTTAACATTACTTAATTGTTTATCGCTTATTAAATTTAAATCAGTTAGAAAAACATTCTGCATTTCTATAACAAGCAAAGCTGAACTCTTTGAATTTATGACGAATTTATGAGTATTGTATTCATCTATTTTTTCTAAATTAATTGTATAATTCATATATATTCCAATTTATTTTTTTTTTGATTGATTAAGGCTAATTTTATGGCAAGCATTTTTCAAGTTGCTATACTCCATCAATTTTCCATGCTCATCACAGAATCAAAGAAAGATTTATCTCCAAGGCTCAACCTTATTGATACCGCTTTTCTAATTAATCCCGTCCTAACGTCTTTCATTAAGGGATTCGTAAGTTTTATTTTTATTTCTAATTCTAAAATTTTTTCTTTGGTTTCTGGAGTAAAAAACACTTGAGTTGCATTTTCTAAAGGACTTTGATTCAACCCTTCATTGATGTCATCAATCAATTCTGCATAATCCAGATCCCTTAAATAGTCCGCCCATTTTATATCAGAACAAGTATATAGATAGTATTTTACAGCATCTTCTATTAAAGCACTTTGTTTCCCTCTACCTTCATAATCTTTTTCAGATTGTTTCTTGAGCTTATCGCGAAGATCTGTCGGGAATCGAATGCAAACTAACCACTTCTCTTTTTTTTCAGGTGCTTTAAATATAATTTTCCTAACTTTTCGTTTTGTTTCTACATTCATTTACATGCCCTAAAGTTAAATCAAAATAATCTAAATTGGACTAATTATTATTATTTATCATGAGGTTACAGAATCATCGACCCAGGTCGACGACTTGGCTAGCTCTAAGAGTCTATTTAATACTTTTTCCAATCCATGAAAAGGTGAGTCTTCAATATAATTTACTTTTAATTCAGGTATGGATCTAAATAAAAATTCCTGAAGTAATTTAGAATCTATTTCCTTATTAACTTTAAAAATAGCGGTCCTTTTTACTGCCCCACCATTTCTTCCTCTAGCCTTTTTATTATCTTTTGTAATCTCTTTAATTTTTGATTTACCAGTTAAAATAGTTTCTACTTCGTCCTCAATTTTATGATAAGGCTTACTAATCCAAGTTCTTATCCATTTGAATGAAACATAATTATCTTCAACTAATTGCAACATTGATGGAGGGAAAAGACCCTCATTCAATGCTAGACGCTTAAGAGCACTAGCTATATCTTCATTTAGTCCTATAATAGAACTTAACTCTTTACTAGTTATATTCATGCAATCATCAGCTTTTAAAAGTTCTTTTACAATTTTATAGTTCTGTCCAACAGATAGTCCTTTGCGAAGGTTATTTTCTGATAATTGACGTCTCAATTTCCTATGTTTAACCTTCAATCGAGCTAACATAGTTTCATCGGTAATTTCGATACAAGTTACTGTTTTCACCCCAGCTAAGATCCCTGCTAGCCTACGCTGGTGTCCTTCTAAAACTACATAACCATATTCAAGTTTAGAATTTATAAAATATTCAGGATCATTATTTATATCAGTCAAAAATATTTCAATTGGTTCAATTAAACCATCATTTCGAATTGAATATGCAAGACTTCTTAAAAACTCATAATGCTCTTCAAGATCAGATGATATCCCTTCTCCAAGTTGACTAAAAGTTGGAATTATATAATTGCCATCCGCATCATATCGACATAGGTTATTATCTGTGTTTGTAAATAAATATTTTTGTAACCAAGTATCATCTATTTGATCTCCGGGCCTAGGATTGCTTGGATCAGGAATTAACGTAAAGGGACTATGTTCAACTAGCTGTTTTCCTCTAGTAAGTTTTATGTCAGCTGTAATAGCTGCTCTCGTAATTGTACTGGGCTTTGAATTTTTGCTGGCCATCAAATTTAGAGGTTTAGAATTTAGCCTTGCCTTTTTAACAGTCATGATAGTTACTCTCCCAAACCAATAGCCTTATACATAAACTCACCTAGAGCAGCTGCTTCAAGCGCAAAACGATCATCATCCCTAAGCTCAGTGTAAGGAGCTGTTATAGGTGCCTGATCTTCATCAATATCAACAGCTCTCGGTGAGTCATGAACTTCTACTGATTCAATTAATAATGAATTTAGGATTGGATTTGACTTAATTGTTTCTATTATTCGATTCTGTGGACCACGTTTATTGTAATCAACCTTATTTCTTAATAACCCAACAATTTTAGCTTGATTATTTGCAGGTCTATATACATTTTGCCTATTGACCAGATCTACCATACCAGCTAAACCTTGTAACGATTTATTACTTAATTCTAAGGGAATTAATACATGTGTAGCTGCCCTAATTGCACCTTGGGTTAAAGGGCCTTTAGCTGGAGGAGTATCTATCAAAACTAGATCGTAGCCACAATCTATAAACTCATCCATGTTAAAAAAATCATAGGGACGTTTTACAATTTCATCAAGTGAATTTGAATATTCAAAAGCTTCAATATCGCGTATTAAAGAAGCATCACTAGGAAATATATCTAGATTATCCAAATCGGTTGGGTAGGGAATGACTGGGTTTTCAGTCCACATATCTAGCGCTGAAGATTTACCATTCCATCCATCATCCTCTGGATTTGATGGATCATAATCTGGATGAATTGGAGGTTTATAACTAGACATATCACGCATACGCGTGTCTTTTAAAAATCTATATGACATATTCCCCTGAGGATCAAAATCAACAACAAGTACTTTCGTTTCTTTTTTAAAAGCAATATAAGTTGATATTAATTGGCTAATTAAACTTTTACCTACGCCTCCCTTATTATTTGCAACAACTAAAATTTTAGGTTTATTTTTAGCCATTTATATCCCTCTGAGAATTATATTAATCGAATTTAACAAAACTTTAACCGAAATCACTTCTATAATCAACCTTTACTCAATACTGTATTGAGTATTTATTTTGTCTTATGTGAATATCATAAACTCAATTAAGAAAAAACCTGCAGCTACTAATATTAAAATTATTTATCGGGCTAAAACTCTGCACCAACAATGAAATACTTTTTTTATTTTAAATTAACAAAATAAATAATTTCATTGATCTATTAAGAAATTGGATCAACAATACCTTTGTATTAAGTCATCGTATTGAGTATTGACATCGCAATTTCAGATCGTTTATAAATGATCGTTAAGAAAATATTATATTTACAAGAATATTTTTGCGATAGAAGGAAATAATGAATGGTAAAGAATCTTAACTAATAGAGCCATAAGCATCCGGTACAAAATGACGTCATGAAGTTACTTGTTATAAAATTTTTTGAAGGAATAATTTTCATGTATTAAATCGGGAGGAATTTAGGAAGAGTCGGCAAACTCTTCCTAAATAAAAACAAAACTTAGCTCGGAATAAAGCTAAACACCAAAAAATATCAGGAATTCAAAGCTCCAATTGGTATTCTTTGGCTCATACACTGATTATTTTAGCTTTGTTCCCTAAAAACATCAATATGTATATTGGTGAAAGGGATTCTTTTATGGAAATTAATAACAAGAACTCGCCAAAGCGAGTCATTGCTCTCTCCTTCATTGACTGGGCAAAAGAAAACAATCAATTGATTGTCTCTCAACTCATTGATGCAGGGATTGCCTTCCTCAACGAACAATCTGAGAATTTAAAACAACCTGTCTTTCGCCTGGAGTTAGATAACCGCTGGCATTACATTGATAAGCCTACTAAAAAACAAAGCTATCGTGCATCCCTTCACAGCGATAGTGACGGCGTGCCTTACCTGGCTTTAACCTATTTTACCTTTCGCCACGGCAGCTACTCTGAAAAATTCAACAGCAAACAGGTTTTAAAAGACCTTTGGATGCAGGAGAGGGCAGGGCGGCCAATCGCTAAAGCACCTGCAAAGCCCTCTAATAAACCACTAGTTGAAAACGCTAAACCACCCATCATGCACATTGATTGGGTGGCTACTGATTTAGCCCATTGGCAATCAATGCAACCCATTGGGATAAGCCATTACTTAAAACGAAAAGGGCTTAATGACTTCGTTATTCCAGGTCTTCGCTTTGCTAAGAATCAAGTCGCTGTTGCTATTATCAACACCAACAATGACTTTCAAGGGCTACAGCGCATTTTCAACGATGGTCAAAAACGCTTTACCAAAGGATTGGCTAAAAAAGGTCACTTTGCTGTTATCGGTAGCGATAGTCTCCCTCAAAAGCCAACCACAATCCATGTCTGCGAAGGAGTGGCAACAGCTGCAACTATCCATCAGGCAACAGGAGAAATTGTCTTTTCAGCACTCGATGCCTTTAACTTACTTCCCGTTTGTAAAGCCTTAAAACGCCATTATCCTAAAATACCTATTATCATTTGGGCCGATAACGATTGGCAAAAAGCCAATCAAACTACAAAGTTTGGACAGGTTATCGGCAATACAGGGCTTATTCAAGCCAACCGTACGGCCTTTAAACTGCGAAATGCCCGCGTTGCAACACCCGATTTTTCATCCTTTGAGCCTGAAGACATTAAAGGTGCTACCGACTTTAACGATCTCTATCAATTAAGTGGCCTTGAGTCTCTTTCTAATGTTATTCCACAGCAACCTGATATCGCTCTAGCCTTATGCCTTGAACTGCGCCACTACCAAAAACTGGCGCATGGCGTTCTTTCGCCTGCTCAATTTAGTGAAGGACTAAAGGAGAACTACAATAGTCGCTATCTTCCAAGTG
>JACCVV010000040.1 GCA_013697955.1 Tatlockia sp.
CACTTGGAAGATAGCGACTATTGTAGTTCTCCTTTAGTCCTTCACTAAATTGAGCAGGCGAAAGAACGCCATGCGCCAGTTTTTGGTAGTGGCGCAGTTCAAGGCATAAGGCTAGAGCGATATCAGGCTGTTTTGGAATAACAGAAATCAGAGAATCAAGGCCACTTAATTGATAGAGATCGTTAAAGTCAGTTGCTCCTTTAATGTCATCAGGCTCAAAGGATGAAAAATCAGGTGTTGCAACGCGAGCATTTCGCAGTTTAAAGGCCGTACGGTTGGCTTGAATAAGACCTGTATTGCCTATCACCTGGCCGTATTTGGTTATTTTCTCAGCTTTTTGCCAGTCATTATCGGCCCAGATAATGATGGGGGTTTTAGGGTAGTGACGCTTTAGGTTTTTACAGACAGGCAAGAGATTAAAGGCATCAAGGGCTGAAAAGACAATCTCGCCAGTGGCGAGATGAATGGATGCGGCCGTTGCTACGCCTTCACAGACGTGGATAGTGGACAGTTTTTGGGGGAGGTTGTCGCTACCAATTACAGCAAAATGCCCTTTTTTAGCAAGACATTTGGTGAAGCGTTTTTGGCCATCGTTGAAAATACGTTGCAGACCTTGAAACTCATTGTTGGTGTTGATAATGGCAACAGCGATTTGATTTTTAGCAAAGCGAATGCCTCCAATGAATCTATTTCCTAGCCCTTTTCTCTTAAGGTAATGACTCACACCAAAGGTTGGCATAGATTGCCATTGTTCTATATCGCGAGCGACCCAATTAATGGTTTGTACAGGTAAGGCATCTTCAATAGGAGATGGTAGGGGTTTTATAACAGGTTTGGATTGGACAGGCTTGGTAGAGCGCCCTCCCCTTTCATGAAGCCATAAAGCTTTGAGTGCTTCTTGGTTTTTAAATGTGACTGAGTAGTTACCGTGACGAAAGGTATAATAAGTGAGTAAAAGTGTGGGCACGCCGTGGCTGTCGACTTCAAGTTTAGCTCGATAACTTTGTTTTTTAGTGGGCTTATCAAGATAATGCCACTTATCGTCCAATGCCAGTTGTAAGAGCGGATACTTAAGGTTTTCTGCGTGCTCATTAATGAAGATGAGACCTTCATTAATTAAGTAGTTTGTTATTAATTGTTGATTTTCTTTAGCCCAATCAACAAACGATTGGGTGGTGACCCGCTTCGGCAAGTTTTTAATGCTAATATTTTTCATAAAAATATCCCCACATCAATGAAAAACATTGATGTTTTTAGGGAACGAAGCTAAAATAGTCAGTGGATGGATCCAAAAATTCCGAAGGAACATCTAATTTCCTAGAGTATTTTTGGTGTTTAGCTTCGTTCCAAGCTAATCGTTATATTAATTGAGGAAGAGTTTGCTGACTTTTCCTCAATGCTCTTATATTTCACAAAACCATTATTTGCCCTCTTATATCTTTTTTTAAATTATTTTTCTGATCATGCGTTTACCATCTGGAATCGCTTGCTATTAAAGTACAAATCGGACTTATGTACAACGTATTTTTAGCTACTCTATAACAGCCTGAATAAATCCGCAATATATTGAATTAAAAAATAAAAAACACGGAATTTGAAAATTAAAGCTTGATATATAACGAATTCAAATATAAATTTGATTTTCATTCTTTTATTCAAAGGGAACAAATGAAAAATCAGGCGGGAATTGAATATATAAGGGCACTTATTGCACGTGGGGAAAGTGTCTTACATCAAATTGAGGAGAGTGGTAGAACTCCAAATAATAAAAAAATGTTGGAGAGAAGATGGACACTGAAAGAAGCAGCCGAATTAGTCGGGAGATCGAGTAGCTCTATTCTCAAAATTCAAAATCAACTTATAAATGATGGACTTCTTGATAATCTTGAAAAATATGAATCAACAAATAGGATTGCAGGTTATACGTTAAAACAGATAAATCAATTTCGGAATCACTTTAAAACATTTCCTAGACGAGATTGTAATATAGATGATTGTTTAACATTGGCGATTCAAACTTTTAAAGGAGGGGTGGGTAAATCTGTTACTAGTGTTGCCGCAGCTCAATATTTTTCAACCATGGGTTATAGAGTTTTATTTATTGATATGGATTCTCAAGCCTCTTCTACAAGCAGTTTTGGTTACATACCAGATCGAGATATTGATGATAACTATACGTTATTACCTTTTTTTAAAGGAGAAAAAGATAGTTTACATTACTGTATCAGAAAAACATATTGGGAAGGATTAGATATTATTCCGGCAAATCTTCAGCTTTATAATCTTGAGTTAGGAATAGCTGAACAAATTAGAGACTTGCCCACTGTTGAAAAAAATTATGTTTTTACTGAGCTTAAGCAAGGCATAGAAACTGTAAAAGATAAGTATGATTTAGTCATTATAGATAGCCCACCAGCATTAGGTTTTACATCCATGAATATTTTATGTGCTGCGGATGCTATTATCGTTCCCACCCCTCCAGCACTTTATGAGTTTAGCTCCACAGTTCAATACCTTAGAATGATAGAAAATGTTATTGAAATGATTGATCCAGATAAAGAATATAAATTTATTAAAGTCTTAGCTACTGATGTTTTTCCCAACCAAATTAATCATAGAGAATTTCTGCCTATTATGCAGGACGTATTTGGTTATCATATGATGAGTAAGTATTTTTTACATACCACAGAAATTGGAAACGCAGCTATAGATTTCCAAACTGCTTTAGAAGTCAGAAGACCCCAAAAAAGGGCACTTAATATTATTAATTCTTTTTGCAGTGAAATTGAAACAGAAATATGGAAAACGTGGCCAAGTAAATTCAAAAAATTGGAAAAAGAGGGAAAATTTGTATTAGGAGGTGAAAATGTCTATGCGTAAGAAAAGATCTCTCTCTAGTGTTATTGCAAGCGACGTAGAAGTGGTTGGGATTAATAATAAAATAATATTACCTGCGACTTCTAAAACTTTAAATCAAGACAAACATAATAAACAAAGTGAGGCAGTTCGAGGAACTGAGTTTTTAGTTGAACCTACTGATTGTCGACCTTGGAGATTCCATAATAGGGATGATGTTTGGATGAATGTGAATAAATGCCAAGATCTCATTTCCTCAATAAGAAAGAATGGCCAGAAAGTACCTATATTCGCAAGAAAGATTGAAAATGATCCTGATGGAAAGAATTGGGAAATAATTGCTGGACGAAGAAGATGGTTTGCCTGTAATCATTTAGGTATAAAAATTAGAGTTAAAGCTACCGATGCGAGTGATCGAGAATGTGCTATCTTGATGAACTTAGAAAATAAAGATAGAAATGACATTAGTGAATTTGAAGATGCTATTAGTTTTAAACAACAACTTGAAGCAAAACTATTTGATAGTCAGGATGAAATGGCTATAGCTTTAGACCTTAAGAAAAGTAAACTTTCTAAAATGTTATCTGCTGCCAAAATTGTAGAATACAAAGAAATCATAAATCTTTTTCATGACATTACTCTTCTAAAAATCAACCCTATTTATTCTCTTGTTTTACTATTAGAAAAAAGTAGTAATAACAAAGATAGTATAACTAGCAAGGCTCTCTATCTACGTGAGGTTATATCTAATAGAAAGTCTTCAATAAAACCAAACGTAATTATTAACGAACTTTTAAATTCTGTAGAAGGTGAAAATGAAAAAGGCAAGAGAAATTTTGTAAATAAAACGTTTAAGTTAGATGATAAAATAATTATTAAAATAAATGAAACAACTTCTAGAAAAGTGGTTTTTGAACTGAACAAATCAAACTTATCTCCCTATAGTTTGGAAGAAATACAAAAAGTTGTAATGGATGCATTAAGAGTATGTATATAGGTCAAAGCAGTTTCATAAATGAAACTGGACATAACTCATTGTATGTAAAGAAATTCTCAAAAATAAGACGTGCTTTTAAATAGAGGTGTTTTAATAAGAAAGATTGCTGATAGACAAAAAAATCCCGAAGTCATTATGTCTAATAAAAAATACTCACTAATTTGGGCAGCATCCTAAATTGGAAATGAGAATAAAAAAATGGTAGAGCATTTAAAATTTATTAGAAGTAATTTGAAATGAAGATAATAGTGCCCATACGAATGGGTACTATTATTCAACATTATTTAGATAAAAACTTATGTGATTTTCTACAACATAGTATATGCGTGTGCAACAAAAATATACTGATATTAAATATTGAATGTATCTTTTAATGAATCAGATATAAGTTTTGTTATTGAAAAGGGAGGTAAATAGGCTTTACAATCCAATTGATGTATTGGTTTTATACCTAATAATGCATTTGAAATAAAAATTTCATCAGAATTTAAAAGAAAGTCTACATCAATCGACCGTTCAATTACTTTAATTCCGGATAAAGGCAGATCCTTTAAGATTATTCTTCGCATTACCCCTGGAAGAGCGCCATCTTCAATTTGAGGTGTGTAAACTGTTCCTTCTCTGACTATAAAAATATTACATATCGCACCTTCAGCAAGATGCATTCTAGAATTTAATAAAAATGCTTCATCAAAACCTTTATTAACCGCCTCTTTTCTGGCTAATATGTTATCTAAATAACTAACACTCTTAATTTTGGAGGACAGAGAACCCTCGTTTCTACGAGTATTTACAATAGTTGCGCTCATTGAAGCATTTGAATTTTCTGGCAGACGTGCAGTTGTTAATATGTAAGTTGGATTTTGTGTTCCATTTGATAATATCCCACGTTCAAAAATTCCATCGGTTACAGTTAAACGAATTGCTGATTTAGTATCCTTTAATTCATTTTGAGAAATAAGCTCTAAAATCATTTGGTTAAGCTCGGACAAATCAAAAGGCAGATTAATTCCAAGATAATTGGAACTTGTTGCTAACCGCGTCCAATGATATTCTAGTAGCGGGCATGAGCCATTATTAAACAATATAGTTTCAAATAAACCATGACCAAGTGTTAAGCCCCTATCAAAAGCGCTTATACAAGGATTTTCAGAAAGTAATTTTTTTCCATTGACAATGATATGAGACATAATTTAACAGGCATATTAGAAAAGGTTTCGGATTATATCAGAGGATTAATGAATATTCTTTATGTTGAAACCCCCAGATATTCATTAGTTATACAAAAAATTGATATTTGTTATCCCAATAATTTAATGAAATGTGAAATTACATATTCTCCGCTTGGGTGCTACAGGCCATTAAGAAAATTTGTCTCTGAATTAAATAACCCAGATACTTGTATAAAGTTTAAGCCTCAGCATGTTCGTATAATTGTTGGAATACATACCCTTGAGTGCTGCTTAGATTTAACTCAAAAAGAACATGCACGTATATATTTAGATTTCATTGACTCATGTGTAAGGATGTTACAATATGAAAAATAATATTATTTCCAAAGAAGACATTAAGACAATTTTAACAATAACATTTGTTGTTGTAGAACTATTATCATTGTTGTTTAATTCATTTTTTGTAAAAATTAATATAGGAAGTTACTATTTTACATTAAATTATAGTGTCGTATTCTTTTGCATTGGATTTTTTATCGTTGATATAATTAATGATTTTTTCTCATTTAAAGAAGCATATAAGTTTTTTTACTATAAAATTTACAGCCAACTCCTTTTTTTATCCTTAAGTTATTCTGCTATAAATGTGTATGGCCTTGAAAATACAATGATAGCAAAAATGGTTTATGAATCACCGTGGACAATATTTAGCGGTATCATAGCCACGTACTTTGGATATAAAGTAATGGGTAAAATTATGGATACCCTTAAACTGTATTATCAAGGGAGTTCGGTATTCCGTCGATATATATGTTCAACTTTGCCAGGCGAAATTTTATTCTCGTTTATATTTTCAATTTTAAGCTTTTCATACGGTCGTAATTTTAATGATGTGCTCCACATATTTACAGCATCATGTATGGCCAAAATAGTTTTATCAGTTGTATTTTCAATTATTATAAGTTTCTTACTTAAAATAAGAATATCTAACTCTATAGAAAGTAATACCTACTCTAAAAACGTTAAAACCATCTATTAAAGTAAATAACGCGCCTCAACTAATACCCCTTTAATAGTAGCATCAATATTTACGAAGCTTTTATAGTCGTTATTTTTGGCGGAATAATAGGAGTCGTTTCCGTCTTTTGAGAATTGTCTCACAAGTACTGAAGAGTCTTGTTTTGTAATGATTAATACATAGTCGCCATTTAACGGCTTTTTTTCTTTCTCAAAAATAAGGACGGTATTTTCCATAAATGGAGGGAAGACACTGTCATTTTGTATACGAAAAGCAAAAAAATTTTCAAGATTTGGATGCTGATAATCAATAAATTGGTTCTGATCTGATTGTTCTTCTTTATCATTGAAATAAGAAACCAGAGATTCCAAGTCATATATTTTCAGCTTGACTTTATCACTTGAGTTCACTTGTAAATTTTGATTTTCGAAAGGAAGACCTTTTCCAAACTCTATCCAAGATGGATTTGCCTGCATAATTTCTGCTAAAGCATCTATATATTTCGGTTTAGATGAATGTTTAATCAGATAATTAAGTGCTTGTTTTGTTATACCTAATTTTTCGGCAAGCCAGAGTTTAGAGATCCCTCTTTCATCAATTAAAAATTCAATACGATCTCCAAAGGTTGCTTCACGGGCATTTAAAACATCAAGCCTATTTTTGTAAATAGTTACCATATAACTCACCACATAATTTTTTTGCTTTACTATTGTAAAGTATCTGAAAGTAACATATCATTTCCTTTACAATAGTAAAGTTTTTGAATCACATAATTATACGAACAGAATAGTTATTTTTAACAATTATATTGTAACTATACGAATTATTTAGCAAAAGGGCAATTTTTAATTGAATTAATTTGAATATAAAAGCTGATAAAAAGTAATAAAAGGTTAAATAATATACATTTATTTTATAAAACTATATAAGAAAGCAAGGAGAAAATATTGGAATCGAAAAATGATTTTAAGAAAGTATATATTTCATTTCAACTTGACAGTTTATCTAATTACCAATTGACGATTTCTGCCAAAAGATCAAATAGAAAGAAAATACAAGAGGCCAAGCTGAGATTAGAGGATCATTTAAAAAGATATAGGTCTATTTCTGAGTTGGATCACGCTGTGCCTTTTGAAGATGAGCCTTAGAGGATATTAATAATGTTGATTTTATCCAGAAAAGAAGGTGAAAGCATAATGATAAGCGAGGATATATGCATCACTATTCTAAAAAATGTAAATGGTAAAGTTGATGTTGGCATATCTGCACCAAAATCAATGCCAGTACATCGTCTAGAAATTTTCACAAAAATTAAAAATCAGGACATCAATGATTAAGAACGAAAACAGCGAATGCCGCTTACCAACTACTAGAAAGGGATAAACGCATTGGATAGGGCTATGAATTGTATACCTTGGCCAATATCAACCGTTCATTAACCATAAGGAAAATTTAACATGTTGATTTTAACAAGACGAATAGCGAAGCAATCATTGTAGGTGATGACGTCAACATCACTATTTTGGGCGTTAAAGGAAATCAGGTGCGTTTAGGTATTAATGCACCTGCTGAGGTATCCGTTCACCGTCAAGAGATCTATCTGAAAATTCAGGAAGAGGGTGAGCATGCGGCTACTTTGCAAAGAGCAGTTCAAAAAAAAGGGATAGAGAAATCTCATTAAAAACAAGCAAATTAAACAATAAACGTAGGGAATTTAAATGAAAAAAACAACAAAACTTACCATTCCTCTTTTTATAGCAAGCGTTCTACTGTCATCGCAAAGCCCTGCTGCCAATCAAGATGAGATAGCCCATAAATGCCAACAACTCGGCATGGAAGTCTTGCTACTAACCAATAACCATGAGTCAGAAAAATGTACTTGGGAGGTTAAATATTCAGGTGCAGCCCTTATAGGTAGTGCAAATCTCGTTAAAGCCGGTGATTTTAAAAAAGGGTTAACTAACATACAGGTTGCCGAAAGCTGGTTAGCTAAGGTTGCTAATTCACCGGAAGGTTGTGCTTATGTGACTTGTTGAAGAACCCCCATACACAACCATATTAAATAAGGCTCATGAGCGCTAATGATGAATGACTATGAAGAAAGCAGCTCCGTAAAGACACGGGCGAAAGAGAAGTTGCGCCGTGATTTAGGGCCACTCATTGAGGCAGCCCTTGCCGATCCTAAAACCGTTGAAATCATGCTGAATGCGGATGGGAAACTGTGGCAGGAGCGCCTTGGAGAAAAAATGCACTGCATTGGCACGATGTCATCTAGCCGTGCTGAGGCAGTCATTAAAACCATCGCGGGCTTTCACGGCAAAGAAGTCACACGCTTTAAGCCAACACTAGAAGGGGAGCTACCTATAGACGGTTCACGCTTTGCAGGACAGCTCCCACCAGTCGTTCATGCCCCAACCTTTGCCATTCGTAAAAAGGCTGTGGCTATCTTTTCCCTTAATGACTATGTGCTTAATGAGGTGATGACTCTTGAACACTATGGCGTTATTAGGGATGCAGTAGCAGCCCATCAAAATATTTTGGTCATAGGTGGCACGGGTTCCGGAAAGACCACACTGGTCAACGCCATTATTAATGAAATGGTGATGCTTAATCCTACTGAGCGCATCGTCATTATCGAAGATACAGGTGAGATTCAATGTGCAGCGGAAAACTGCGTTCAATACCATACCACCTTGGAAGTCAGCATGACGATGTTGCTTAAAACTACGCTTCGTATGCGCCCTGACCGAATCTTGGTAGGTGAGGTTCGAGGTGAGGAAGCTCTTGATTTGCTGGATGCCTGGAATACCGGGCATGAGGGAGGGGCTGCAACACTTCATGCTAATAATCCAGCAGCAGGACTTATGCGTTTAAAGTCTTTAATTACTCGCAATCGTTCAGCTCCAACTGATATCGATTCACTCATTGGTGAGGCAGTGCACTTGGTTGTTTATATGACAAGAACTCCAGAAGGTTGTCGTGTGCAGGAAATCTTAAAGGTTTCAGGCTTTTATGACGGTCAATACCTAACCCAAACTCTTTAAGGATTTTTATGAGTCCGATTTATAAAAGCCAGCCTGTGTTATTTGCCATTGGCATAATACTCGTACTTTTGATGTTTACACAAACAAGCTTTGCAGCAACTACCGCAGGAGGAGGGCTACCCTTTGACGATTGGCTTACCAAAATATCTGATTCAATTACAGGCCCTTTTGCTTTTGCCGTTTCAATCATAGGAATTGTGGCAGCCGGTGCTACTTTGATTTTTGGTGGGGACATGAATGGAGCCTTGAAGGCATTAATTTTTATTGTCTTAGTCCTCGCATTCATCATTGCCGCCAAAAATACCCTTACAGCCATAACAGGGGTTGGCGCGTTAATTGGTTCACCATCGGTTCACACCATAATAGGAGCTAGCTCATGAGTTTGCGAACTATTCCTATTAGACGCTCAGGTAATCGTCACAATTTATTTATGGGCGGGGACAGGGAACTTGTGATGTTTTCAGGTCTTATAGCGGCCGTCTTAGTGTTTGCAGTACAGACCTGGATTGCCATATTTGTAGGGGTTGGTTTATGGTTTGCATCCCTGTGGAGTTTAAGACTGATGGCAAAATCAGATCCTAAACTTCGGTTTGTCTATTTACGCCAACGCCGTTATAAGCCCTATTATCCAGCTCGTGCAACGCCTTTTAGAGTCAATACTCATTCACAAGGGAGGCGATATCAATGATTGTGGCTTTTTCGCTAAGCATTGCAGTGATTGGCTCTATTCTACTTCTCCTTTTATTCACTTTGGTGCGTAAGACATCAAGGGAACTTAGCCTTAAGCGTTACCAGGAAAAAGACGAGGGCCTTGCTGATTTATTAAATTACGCCTCGGTAGTGGATGAGGGTGTGATTATTGGCAAAAACGGAGCTTTTATGGCCGCATGGCTTTATCGGGGTGACGATAACGGGAGCTCTACCGACGCACAAAGAGAATTGGTTTCATTTCGAATTAACCAAGCACTAAGCAATATGGGTAACGGGTGGATGATTCATGTCGATGCAGTACGACGTGAAGCGCCTGAATACAATGAAGGAAAACTCTCACATTTCCCCGATCCCTTATCCATGGCCATTGATGAAGAACGTCGTCGTTTTTTTGGTCGGTTAGGAACACTCTATGAGGGGTATTTTATCCTGACTCTCACCTGGTTCCCGCCACTCATTGCCCAACGAAAATTTGTGGAACTGATGTTTGATGATGATGCCTTAACCCCAACCCGTAAAGCACAAACCACTCAATTAATTGAAATGTTTAAAAAAGAATGCAAGACCTTCGAATCTCGCTTAAAGGGCGCGGTTTCAATTACCCGTCTCTGCTCTGAAAAGGTCCTTGACGAAGATGGTAAAGAAGTCACCCATGATAACTTTCTACGTTGGCTGCAATTTTGTATTACAGGTTTGAATCATCCGGTGCTACTGCCTAATAATCCAATATATCTTGATGCACTTATTGGTGGACAGGAATTATGGACAGGCGTTATACCTAAAATAGGTCGCAAATTCATTCAATGCGTAGCAATTGAAGGCTTTCCCTTAACCTCATCTCCTGGCATGTTAACCCTGCTAGCTGAGCTACCCATCGAGTATAGGTGGTCTTCACGCTTTATCTTTATGGACAATCATGAAGCAGTCGCGCATCTTGAAAAATTTAGGAAGAAGTGGAAGCAAAAAATCAGAGGGTTTTTTGACCAAATATTTAATACTGGCGCAGGTGCGGTTGATGATGACGCCAAAGACATGGTGGAAGACGCAGTAGCGGCCATTGCTGAAACTAATTCAGGCATGGTAGCCCAAGGCTATTATACATCGGTAGTTGTGTTAATGGATGAAGACAGGGCAGCAGTTGAACGTGCAGCTCTTCAAATTGAAAAAGCCATTATCAATTTAGGGTTTGCAGCACGTATTGAAACCATCAATACTATGGACGCCTACTTAGGTTCCTTGCCTGGTCATGGCTGTGAGAATGTAAGACGCCCCTTATTAAATACTATGAACCTTGCTGACTTGATTCCCACAAGCACCATATGGACAGGTCAAAACGAAGCACCGAGTCCCTTATTTCCTCCGCTTTCACCCGCATTGATGCACTGTATGACCAGTGGTAATTCCCCCTTTCGTTTCAATTTGCATGTGCGCGATTTAGGCCATGGCATTATGTTTGGTCCAACACGCTCTGGCAAATCAACCAAATTAGCCTTTATTGCTATGCAATGGCGTCGCTACATAGGCGCTAGAATTTTTGCCTTTGATAAAGGCATGTCGATGTACCCCACTTGTTTAGGGGTAGGTGGGGATCACTACACGATTGCTTCAAAAAATGACCGCTTAGCTTTTGCACCTCTTCAATTTTTAGAAACTAAAGAGGATAGAGCTTGGGCTATGGAATGGATTGATACAATTTTGGTTTTAAATGGAGTTATCACAACGCCAATTCAGCGCAATGAAATTGGTAATGCCATTATCAGTATGCATCAAAGTCAATCTAAAACCATGTCTGAATTTACGCTTATCATTCAAGATGAACCTATTCGAGAAGCCCTTAAGCAATACACCATTGATGGCTTAATGGGCCATTTGGTCGATGCCGAAGTAGACGGACTTGGCCTTTCTGATTTTATGACCTTTGAAATCGACCATTTAATGAATCTCGGTGAAAAATTCGCACTGCCTGTTCTTCTTTATTTATTTCGACGTATCGAACAATCGTTAGACGGTCGCCCTACGCTTATCATACTTGATGAAGTCTGGTTGATGCTGAGACATATTGTATTTCGAAACAAGATAGCAGAGTGGCTTGACACAATGGCTAAATTAAATTGCTGCGTATTTATGGCCACTCAACATCCCTCTCATGCGGTTAACTCCGGTATTCTCGATGTCATTATGGAATCCACCGCTTGTAAGATTTTCCTACCTAACCCTCATGCTCGTGACCAAGACACAGCAGCCACTTATCTTCAAATGGGCCTTAATTGGGCTGAAATCAATATTCTTGCAACAGCGGTGCCGAAACAAGATTACTACTATGTCAGTGAAAAGGGACGTCGTCGTTATAGTTTGGCTTTAGGCCCTTTAGCCCTTTCTTTTGTTGGTGCAACCGATAAAGAATCGATTGCCACCATTCAACAATTAGAACGGATTCATAAAAAGGGCTGGGTAGATCAGTGGTTGCACTCTAAAGGATTACGTCTTAGTGATTACGGAGTAGCAGCATGATTAAAAAATTATCCCTTCCTTTATTTAGAAAAAAAACGACAGAGCAATCCTTATCAGTCGACAATCCTTACTTGAATGCAAGACGCACCTGGAATGGGCATGTCGCAGGACTTATGTCAGCCCTTCAACTGTGGCAAGTGTTAGGTCTTATTTCATTGTTAATTAGCTTAAGTGCTGTAGGTGGGATGATTTATATAGGAAGTCAGTCTAAGTTTATTCCCCTTGTCTTTCAACAAGACTCCCGTGGTAATACCATTTCCGTAACCAGGGCTGAGCGAATTCCAGAGGCTAAAATTGATGATTATCGCTTTGCCGTCTCTCAGTTTATTGAAAACATTCGCCTCGTTACTGCGGATGCTGATTTACAACGAAAAGCGGTCTTACAAACCTATGCCTATTTAAATGCGGCTGATCCTGCAACGCATAAAGCTAATGAATACTTAAACCAAAGTGCAGAAGTCAATCCTTTCAATCGAGCAGCCTTTGAATCCGTTTCAATTGAGCTTCGCTCTGTATTGCAACAATCCAAAGAATCCTGGCAGGTGGATTGGGTAGAAACCGTGCGTACACGTGAAGGCCAGAAAAAAGGGCTGCCTTTATTAATGCGCGCTATTGTCACCCTTTATCAAAATGAACCCACCAACCAAACCAGCAATATTGAAGCGCTGAGAAATCCGCATTTTCTCTATATACGTGACTTTAATTGGTCTAAACAACTCCATCAGGCAGGGTAGAAACATGAAAAAACAACGTCTTTTAATGGCTTGTATGAGCCTTGCAGTGATGACTGCTGTCAATGCTGAGATTGATATTGCCGATCAATACTTCTCAAAGAAAGAAATTCGGCTAACTAAGCAAGAGTCTGCTGCCATTGCTATAGGAAAAAAATGGCAAACGGGAATGGCAACTTCAAAACCTGTGACTGCTAAAGACGGCTCCATTGCTTTTGTCTATGGTTCAGGTCAAACGCAAATTCTTTGTGCGGTTTTGCAAGTTTGTGATGTGGCTTTACAACCTGGTGAACAAATTAATAATTTAGAGGTTGGGGATCCTCGCTTTCTGCTTGACCCAGCGGTCACAGGCTTTGGACCTTTACAGCGCTTACACGTGCTGATTAAAGCGCTCGATGTGGGCTTGGATACCTCCCTTGTGATAACGACAGACAGGCGCACTTATCATCTTCGCTTAAGATCCTCTCGTCATACCTTTATGCCGTATGTTTCTTTTATTTATCCTGATGAGGTACAAGCGAAATGGAATGCCGTTCGCTTAAAAGAAACTATGGAGCGGCATAACAACACCCTACCGCAAACTGGCGAATATTTAGGCGACCTTAATTTTAATTATTGCATTACAGGAAAGGCTCGGTGGAAACCGATTCGGGTCTTTAATGATGGCATTAAAACCATCATTGAAATGCCTAAAGCCATGAAACAAACCGAAGCACCAACCTTGCTCGTTTTACGCCATGGGGGATTATTTAAAAAAGCCGAAACAGTCATGGTTAATTATCGCGTGCAGAACAATCGCTACATTGTAGACACGGTGTTTGATAAAGCCATTTTGATAGTTGGCGTGGGTCGTAATCAGGATAAAGTCACCCTTGTCAGGGAAAAAAAATGATGCATAAACTAATTGTTCTTTTTCTACTTGGCACGACATTGATGGGCTGTGCGCCAGCTTATCAAGGTTCCTTTTCTCAAGCGCCATTAGCGCTCAATGGGAGTATCGCAACCGATAGTGTTAATCGCATGGTAAGTCTCTACCCACCGGCACATAGTCATTTTCAAATTAAAGTGGGCAGACAAGAATCCTTTAATCTTGAGTTGATTAAATCCTTACGACAAAAAGGGTATAGCGTTACTGAAACCTTAAATGAAGGTCGGCCAGGTCTGTTAATTTCAGGCTTTATCGATGAGCTCACCAAAGGGCACTTGTATCGGGTCAATCTTCTTATAGGAACGACTACGTTTGCTCGCGCTTATAAAGTAAAAAACGGTGTGATTATTCCTTTGGGCTTTTGGGTTCGAAAGGAGTAATTTAGATGAGCAAGCAAGATAATCTTATGTCACCTGATGCCTCCCCTAATCAGTTAAAAAAATCAGGGGTTCGACGTGTTAATGATCGTCCTTTGCTAATTGTCTTAAGCTTATTTATTCTTTTTGTCCTTATCATAGCCTTTGCCGCCATGAAACGTGCCTCTGTGGTAAAAAAATCAAGGGAACATGCACCGACAATTCAGCATACAGATAGTGCATTGATGGCTGCAGAGGTAGTGGCCGGACATTTAAGCGACAAAAATAGGCCACAGCAACCCATAGTAACTATCCCGCAACTTGTTCTTCCCGTGGCGTTAGTGGAAAACGCGAATAATCCGCCTGTAATCCGCAATAAACCTCCGATCTTACGTCCTAAAAATAGCCAACACGAAGGGCTTAGCACCGTTGATTTAGACCGTATTCGCATGACGAAAATTCAACAATTTGAAGATGCAGTGAAGGCAAAAATAGGAGTCTCACTGCCTTCCCAACTGTCAGCCACCCATAAAGAGTGGGCCTTATCTCGGGGAACTAATGACATTGAGGCAAGGCAAGCAACCCTAAAACGACAGATTAAACGCAGCAATAGCGGTGATGCCACCGGGTCCTTTCAGGCTAAATTACTGCGAATTCAATCAGCAATGGCAGGACAATCAACAGGGGAAATAACCCTTATACAACCTTCTGATTCTTTCCAAAAAGGCAACCGATGGGCGCTTAATTCGGCAGTTGAAGCACCAAAGACGCCTTATGTGCTGCGAGCAGGGGCCGTTATTCCGGGGACCTTAATTACTGGGATTAAATCTGAATTACCAGGTCAGATTAGTGGGCAGGTCGCCCAAGATGTGTATGACACGGCCACTGGCAAGCATTTATTAATTCCGCAAGGGACAAGACTTCTTGGCGTTTATTCCAATCAAGTAGTCTATGGTCAGGATGCCCTATTAATTGCCTGGCAGCGCCTAACTTTTCCTGATGCTAAAGCACTGGATATTGGCTCCATGCCAGGCACTGACAGTGCCGGTTATTCAGGGTTTCATGACCAGGTGAACAACCATTACGTACGCCTCTTTGGGTCCGCCTTATTAATGTCAGGTGTGGTTGCAGGAATCACTTATAGCCAAAATCCCGCTGGTGGTTCAGTTGCCCAGTTTGGACCACCGACTGCAGGCTCTGTTTTAAGTGCGGCATTAGGTCAAGAGCTTGGGCAAGTCACCACCCAGATGTTTGCGAAAAATTTAAATATTGCCCCTTCCCTTAAAATTCGCCCAGGTTATGAATTTAACATCATGGTGGTTAAAGACATGACCTTTAATAAACCCTACCAATCGTTTGATTATTAACAGTAAGAGTACGAATAATGCATTTTACAAAAAGAGTGTGCAAACTTGCACTCACCCTGATTACAACAGTCACTAGCTACTCCTTGGCCTGGGCCATGATTGTACATGATCCCGCAAATTACGCTAAAAACGTTGCTATAGCTCTAAAACAGATTAAGCAATACGACAAGCAAGTAGAGCAGTTCAAACTCATGCAAAAAAATTCACAGCCTCTTGATCAATTTCATTGGAATGAAGCCACCATCACTATGGATAACTTGTTGCGTGCAACGGATTCCTTAAATTATTACAAACAACAGGCAGGGTCGATGGATGCCTATTTATCACGTTATCAAAATCAGACTCATTATCAAAACTCGCCTTGTTTTAATGGCTCACCCTGCTCAACAGCTCAATTAAACGCCCTTATGCAAAAAAAAGCCAATGCCTCAGAGGCTCAAAAACGTGCCAACGACGCGATGCTTCGAGGAATTGAGCAGCAACAAAACGCCTTGCAATCGGATGCACGCCAATTAAAAACCTTGCAAGGACAAGCACAAGATGCTCAGGGTCAAATGGCAGCTTTACAAGCTGCAAGCCAATTAGCGAGTGCTGAAGCTAACCAATTACTACAAATTAGAGCGCTCTTAGTGACTCAACAAACCGCCTATGCAACCCGCCTTGCAGCCCTTGCTGATAAAGAGGCAATACAAGCAGCAGGCGATGAACAATTTCGCTCAGGGACTTTCAAAAAAAGCTCAGGACGAACCTGGTAATTCATTTAATCACAAGGAGAACACCATGAAACACCGACTAGTAACCCCCTTATTACTGCTAAGTCTTTTAACAGGCTGCGACAAGCCTAAGCCATTAACTGAGCTTACTTGTGCCGATTCCCCAGTAGGGCGCTCAAAGGAGGAACAAATAGCGATTGGGGATGCCTGTTTTCGACGCGGAACTTTTACAAAAAGTTCTGGAAAGGGGTGGTAAACATGAAAAAAGGGTTGGCATCTGCAGCGCTTTGCATACTACTTTCGTTACTGGTTAGCGATGCTGATGCTGCATCCTTTGGCATTAACAATGCCGATATTCTGGATAGCATTTTATCACGATTTCAAACCACAGCATCAGGGTGGGGGAATAAACTTGTTGACTTTGGCTCCTGGCTGTTTTGGGGGTTGGCATTAATTTCAATGGTTTGGACCTATGGATTTATGCTATTAAAAAAAGCAGATTTTGGTGAATTTTTTGGTGAAACCATCCGCTTTTTTGCAACGACTGGTTTTTTCTGGTGGATTTTAAAAAATGGTCCGGCCATTGCCACATCCATCATGGACACCTGTCGGAAAATGGCCTCTGATGCATCAGGGCTTAGTCAAGTGGTATCCCCCTCTGGCATTATTGATATTGGTTTTGATATTGCCTACAAGGTGGTGGATCAATCATCCATCTGGTCACCTGCTGCCTCCACAGCAGGTGTTTTCATTGCCGTTTTCATTCTGATTGCCCTGACTTTAGTTAGTGTCAATTTATTAATCATCTTTATTGCAGGCTGGTTCCTAGCTTATGGTGGGGTTTTTTTATTAGGCTTTGGTGGGGGTCGCTGGACGCAAGACATAGCCATTAATTATTACAAAGCCGTACTCGGTGTTGGTATGGAAATGTTTGCAATGATTCTGATTGTGGGCATTGGTAAATCCTTTATCGACCAATATTACGCCGCTATGGGGCCTGACATGGCGTTTAAAGAACTCTTAATCATGTTAGTTGTTTCAATCATTTTACTTCACCTTGTTAATAAAATACCGTCTAAATTAGCCTCTATTGTTGGCGGTGGTGGTGCAAGCGGTGGGGGTCTGGGTAGTTTTGGAATGGGAGCTGCATTAGCTGCAGCAGCAGGAGCAGGAGCAGTGGTGGCTTCTGCTGCAGCCGGTGTTATGGGTGCAGGCGCTTCAATGGCAGGAGGTGCCTCTGCACTGAAAGCCGCCTTTCAGGCAGCGCAAAGCAGCATGAGCCAAAATGCATCGTCTGAGGGTTCATCAGGGAAGGGAAGCGGTGGCGGTGGTCTATCTTCTGCAATGGGTGGTGCTGCTCGCTTTGTCTCAGAATTAGGCTCGCAATTAGCAAAGGGGGCATCGCAAACGGTCAAAGACAGCTTTAACTCCATGAAAGAAAACGCGCAATCACGAATAGCGGACACGGTCGGTGGAAAAATTGCAGAGGCGATAAACTCAAACCAGGGAGGTAGTGGAGGTGGGGAATCAACCTCGCAAAAAAGCACGCCTGATTCTTTGCAAGAAAACAGCCTTGGCCCAGGCCAAATGAATTCATCCGGTTCTAATTCATCCAGTTCTAATGATGAAGTAGCCAATTTTGTGAACAAGGCTTGCACGTCTGAATCTGATAAAGGAGGTGAATAGATGGTCGATTTACCCCCTAACCTTCAAGAGCGTGTGCTCTGCTCAATCATGGCGGCAGTCAAATATGAGGTTCCCGTTAATATTGTTTTAGCAGTGGCTGAAAAAGAAGGCGGAAAGCCTGAGCTCTGGGTTAAAAACAGCAACGGAACCTATGATGTAGGGTCAATGCAATTTAATACGGCCTACCTTAGAGATTTAAAAAAATACGGCATAACGCCTGAGGATGTTGCAAAGCCTGGTTGTTATTCTTTTGATTTAGCGGCCTGGCGTTTGCGTGAACATTTACGAAATGACAAAAACGACTTATGGACGCGCGCTGCTAATTATCATTCGCGCACCCCTAAATTCAATGCCCTTTATCGTAGCGATTTAAAACGAAAGGCCACAATTTGGGCCCATTGGTTAGAAGAGCGCTTTGACACCTACCCAGTGGTCAATCCAGGTCTAACACCGGCTCGCCTCATTCAAAAGGAATCAACAGCACCACAGGTGACAGAAAACAGAATTAAGACCCAAGAACTGCCTGGAAATCCTCAAGCGCTTAACGCGCTTAATGCCTTTTTTACAGCAAACCCACGGCGGCGAGGTTTTTCATGAAAAAGAAATCAAAAAGAAGCAACGGTCCAAAAGAGCAAAAAAGTCTGTCGCCTAAAAACAAATTAGTACCCCTATTTGCCCTTGCCTCGCTCGCTTTAGGCTTGCAGACCTCAACCCAATATTTTGCCCATGTTTTTCACTATGCCAAAGAATTAGGTTCATGCTGGCAGTCTCTTTATTGGCCCTGGTCGATAGTACTCTGGTGGCAACAAGCTTATGATTATTACCCACGCCAGTGCACTACTGCAGGGTCTATGGGTGCGATGGTTTCGGCTTCAGGGTTACTAGGTTGTGCGCTTGCAAAACGAGTCGGTGCTAATTCATCAAAAATTAATGAAACACTCCATGGATCTGCGCGTTGGGCTGATGCAGAGGATCTTAAAAATTCCAGTCTTCTACATAATAACAAAGGCGTTTATGTTGGCGCCTGGATTGATTTAAAAGGACAACTCCAATATTTACGTCACAATGGGCCTGAACACATTTTAACCTTAGCACCTACCCGTTCTGGAAAAGGGGTAAGCCTTGTTTTGCCGACTTTGCTCTCTTGGCCACACTCTGTGGTGATTACCGATTTAAAAGGAGAGCTTTGGGAAATGACGGCTGGTTGGCGAAAAACTTATGCAAAAAATAAAGTCATTCGTTTTGAGCCTGCTTCTTTAAATTCTGCACGATGGAATCCAATTGATGCCATTCGGTTAAGCTCAGACTATGAAGTAGGGGATGCCCAAAACTTAGGCACATTAATTGTAGATCCCGAAGGCAAGGGACTAGTCACCCACTGGCAAAAAACCTCTCAAGCGTTGTTAATTGGTTTAATTCTTCATGCCGTATACAAACTTAAAGTAGAAGGGATACCGGCACACTTTCCTTCAATCGATGCGATGTTAGCGAATCAAAATTTAAGCATTGCCGACTTATTAACCGAAATGACTCAATATCCGCACGTCGAGGGTAAGACTCATCCGGTGGTTTATGCCTCAGCGAGAGACATGATTGATAGGCCAGAAGAAGAAGCAGGCTCTGTTTTATCGACTCTAAAATCGTTTCTAGCCCTCTATCGCTGCCCTATTATTGCCCGCAATGTCAGCGCTTCAGACTTTGATATTAAGGATTTAATGCGCCATGACAGCCCGGTTAGCCTCTACATTGTCACAAAGCCTGGCGATAAAGTCCGTTTGCAGCCCTTAGTTCGTGTCATGCTTAATATGATTGTGCGAACGCTTGCAGATGATTTGCAATTTGAGCGTGTATTGCCTAAGCGTTCAAGGTTGCAGAAGTGGTTAGAACGATTTAAATTCATCGCGCCCGCCATTCCTGAAGTCAAAACTAAAAAAACCTATAAACATCGCTTACTTGCGATGATAGATGAATTTCCTACTCTTGGAAAACTCGATATTTTGCAAGAATCCTTAGCCTTTGTTGCAGGGTATGGCATTAAATTTTATTTAATTTGCCAAGATCTCAATCAACTAAAAAGTCATGAATCGGGCTATGGGCCTAATGAATCGATTACCTCTAATTGTCATATTCAAAATGCGTTTCCGCCCAATCGCCTGGAAACCGCCGATCATCTTTCAAAACTCACAGGCCTTACAACCATTGTCAAAGAGCAAATCACCACCAGTGGTAAACGCACCTCCATGATGTTGAATCAGGTTTCTCGCACGTTTCAGGAAGTGCAGCGTCCCTTATTGACTGCAGATGAATGTATGCGCCTGCCTGGTCCTATTAAAGATGGTGAAGACCAAATAAAAGAAGCCGGTGACATGATTATTTATCTGGCAGGATTTCCAATGATTTATGGCAAACAAGCCCTTTATTTTAACGATCCACAATTTAAGGCTCGAGCTGCAGTGCCGCCACCTTTAGTGAGTGACATTTTAAGAACAGGTCTTAGTAAAGAAGAGGAAATTTGCTTATGACAGGATTCTTAAAAAGGGCGGGACTACTCGTTTTTGCAGTAATTTCTGGCTTATTGGTGTTGGTTGGCATTCTTTATATTTGCGGCTTTCGCATCAATTCATCAGGCTCTATTCCCATTGGTCTTTATTGGTTGACAAAAAGACCCCTACAAAAAAGTGAATACGTTCTTCTTTGCCCACCAGATGAACCCTTATTTAAAGAAGCCTTAAAAAGAGGGTATCTCTCTAAAGGCTTTTGTGCTCTCGGCAGTAGCCCACTGATGAAACGGGTTTTAGCAACAAGTGGGGATAGCGTCTTAATTAATCAACATGGGGTATGGGTGAATAACCATTTTATAGCGCATAGCCGCCCCTTTCAAAAAGACGATAAAGGTCGTTTGTTACCCCAACTTAATCAGCAATACCTTTTAAACGATTCGCAGGTGCTGCTGATGACAGACCAATCCGAATTTTCTTTTGATGCCCGCTATTTTGGGCTTCTTAATCGTTTAACCATCCAGGCCGTTATTAAACCTGTTTTGGTTTGGAAATCCACGTTTATTAAATGAGTAAAGGATAAGAGGCATGCGCTTATTTATTGCAGAAAAACCCTCAGTGGCTAAAGCCTTAGCAGCTGAGCTTGGCGAAACTAAAAAAGTGGAGGGTTATATTGAATGTGGCAACGATACCATTACCTGGTGCTTTGGCCATATGCTTGAATTAGCAGAACCTGATGAATACACCTCAAGTGATGCCCCTTGTAATCCAAAATCCATGAAAAAAATTTGGCGGATTGAAGATTTACCCATTATCCCGACTCATTGGATAATAAAGCCTAAAAATGAGGCAGAAAAACAACTTAAAATCATTGGACAATTACTTAAACGTGCAAGCCTTATAGTCAATGCCGGTGATTGTGACCGCGAAGGCCAGCTTTTAATTGATGAAGTGTTGGATTATTTCAATAATGAAAAACCAGTGCTTCGTTTTTGGGTATCAGCGCATGATTCAGTATCCCTTCAACGCGGTCTTTCGTCACTAAAAGACAATTCCCTTTTTAAAGGATTAAGTGCTGCAGCCATGGGTCGAAGTCGTGCTGATTGGCTCATTGGCATGAATCTAAGTCGAGCTTATACCTTAAGTGCAAAGCGTGCAGGGGATAATGCCTTACTCACTGTGGGACGGGTGCAAACCCCAACACTCGCTTTAGTCGTTGCAAGAGATTTAGACATTGAATCCTTCAAACCGCGAGCTTATCACACCATAAAAGCGGCATTTCAAGTGAACAATCAAGCATTCATTGCCCACTTTTTACCGCAAGAAGACCAAGAGGGTTTGGACTTGGAAGGCCGTTTGATAAATAGCGCAATTGCCAATCAAATCATTGAGCAGGTATCAGGAAAAAGTGGCCATATCAGTCATTATTTAAAAGAGCCCAAAAAGAAAAATCACCCTCGTGCCTACTCACTTTCTGATTTGACGCTTAAAGCATCCAACCTCTATGGCTACTCTGCCATGCAAGTGCTCAATGCTTGTCAATCCTTGTATGAAACGCACAAACTAGTCAGTTATCCGAGAACGGATTGTGCCTTTTTACCTGAATCCCAACACAGCGATGCACCCCGTGTATTAGCAGCACTTAAGCAGGTTAATCCAGAATTAAACCCTTTGATTGAGCGATGTGATGTAACGATTAAGTCATCGACCTGGAATGATAAGAAAATAAGCGCTCATTACGGCATTATTCCTACCATGCACATAGGCTCAATCACTTCACTAGATGAGATTGAGCGCTCACTGTATGACTTAATTGTGAAAGCATACCTCGCTCAATTTTATCCCCTGCATGAATTCCTAAGCACAACAGTGCACATTAATGTTGAAGGCTATGTTTTTAAATTAAGCGGTAAAACCATTATTCAAAACGGTTGGCAGGATGTGTACGCAATCGAGAGTGAGGACACGGAAGGGGATGAGCCGCAAAGCCAAACCCTGCCGCCTTTAAGCCTTAATGAGAAAGCCACCTGTCTTAAAGCAAATCGCCAGGATTTAAAAACCAAACCGTCTGCCCGATTTACTGAAGGGACCTTACAGCGTGCTATGGAAAATATTCATCAAACGCTGACCGATAAAGCCCATAAACAACTGCTTCGTGAGGGCGATGGCATTGGAACGTCGGCCACGCGTGCTGCCATTATTTCTGAATTAAAGCGCCGCGAATTTCTTGAATTAAAAGGTAAAAGTATTCTTAGCTCTCGCTTAGGCAAATCCCTTATTAATGCGCTGCCTGATGTTGTTAAAAGCCCTGTTCTTACAGCCCTTTATGAACGGCATTTGAAAGAGATGGAGCAGGATGAAACGCTTCTTAATGGCTTTATCGATAGCCAAATCAAATTGGTAGTCGGCTTAGTAGAAAAAGCCAACAGTGGGGCTATTCGAATTGATGGCGCTAAACCAGGGTTAATTATTTCCAGTCAATACCATTGCCTTCTTTGTGGTAAAGGGCTTTTTAGGCGGCAGGGAAAAAAAGGATTTTGGTGGTCTTGTAGTGGCTACCCACAATGTAAGGGATCTTATCCCGATACCAAAGGCCGGCCGAATTTAAATCCAAAATCTACATTAACAGAGGTAAAGTAGCATGATTAAACATCCCATTCTTTTAAGCGTTGGGCTAGCCTTCTTGGCCTTTAGCTCCGTTGCCACATCAAGTCCTGCATCAAAGGAGTATGTGGATAAATTAGTTAGTGATTTAAACCAAAATTTCCAATTAAAAATTAATGCAGTGACCTACACCGGAGGCGAAGGCATAGCTCTTACGAACGGGCAAATTAAATCCACCTCCCTTCATCACATCGGAGAGCTTTATCAAGGCGGCATTGTATTCTTTGTTGATGACTCAGGGCTTCATGGCCTTGTCAGCGCAAAAGAGGACATAAGCTTAAATCTTATGTGGCAAAACGGCGAGGGTGGAGAGCAAATTGTTAATGCCGGTGGCGATGGCATTTTTGCAGGAGATAGCAATACCCGCTTAATTATTGCGCAACAAACCATTGATGACCAACAGGGCGATTTTGCAGCACTTCAAGCGGCCAATTTTAAAGTAAATCAGTTAGGCAATGCCTGTACTCCTGAAGCACAAATTTGCTATGGCGGCTGGTCCCTTCCCTCCCTTCATGAATTGACTCTTATTTATCTTAACTTAAATCAACAAGGACTTGCTGGATTAAACCCCGCTACCTATTGGAGTTCAACTGAAGCATCGGTTAACGAGGCTTGGTCCTTGGATGCCAGTTCTGGTGAGAAAATCAGAAGCAATAAAATCAATCCGCTTCGAGTACGACCCATTCGAGCATTTTAATTAACATGTTTAATAGGAATAGCATTATGAAAAAAATTGTAGTTTTTATTTTATTAAGCCTTGGCTTAATGTCGCCACTTCATGCCGATAAGATAGCCGACCTGGAGAAAAACTTTGAAAATATACAAATAGCTATAAAAAAACTTCAAGTTGAAATGGAACTTTTATTACTGTCAGGCCTTCCTTATAAGCCTGGGAAGGGGATTGGTATTATTAACGGATTAATCCAAACAACGACTCAGCATCACGTAGGCGAACTCTATCAAGGCGGCATCGTTTTTTTTGTGGATGAAACAGGGCAGCATGGGCTTGTTGCTAGCAAAAGAGATGTTCATCAGGGTGAAGGCATCTCCTGGCGCAATGGTGAAAGTGGCAACCGGGTGACTAATGCACGCTCTGATGGGATTGGTGCAGGCGAAAACAATACCCGTTTAATTATCGCCCAACAAACCCTTGATGCGAACAAAGGAAAATTTGCAGCCTTGCTTGCTTCTAATTATCACGTGTTATCTGATGGTGAAACCCCTTGCCCGACAGTGTTTAATTCAAGCCTTGTTTGCTATGGCAATTGGTATCTGCCCTCAGCTTTCGAACTGCAATTACTATTCAACAATTTAAGACAAGCCAACTTAGCAGCCTTTGACCCTGAATTCTATTGGAGCTCCACTGAGGTCAATGTAACCAATGCCTGGCTTATTAATTTTGGCACTGGAGAGCTTATAGCCTCTAATAAATCCAATACCGTTGGCCGAGTAAGGGCTATTTCTCACTTCTAATTTTTAATTTCACAGGAACAATAATGAAAAAAATAATTTTTTTAATAGCAGCGCTTAGTGTTTGTTTTTTTGGCAGATCAAATGCCTGTACTCATTGTGATTCATCCTTTAATTTTGGATTTTCAGGCAGTGTGGGACTCACGCGTTTTGACTCCGTTTATCAAAACGACGGACAAAGTGTATTAGGGCGATTAAGCTTAAATAGCCAGTATGCACTGTCAGATTTTTTAGCCCTTGGAATCGATTTAGGCGTACAAAATGGTAACACCATGCGCCTTTCAATATCGAAAGAAACACTTGATTTATTAGGCGGTGAGCCAGTCAGTATTAATGTAAAACCAATGGTGGATTTGCTCCTAACCGCTCAAATTATTCCTTTTGAAGACGGGGGATTTTTTGGTTTTGTCAAAGGAGGCTTAGCCTATCGACAAGCACAAGTCGATAGAAATGAAGTCAATGATTTATCAAAATTCAGTCCCGAACTTCAAGCAGGGTTTGGTTATAAAATCAATGACAATTTAGCCATTCATTTAGCCTTCCAGCAAGTGTTTGGTGGAAATCCTGACTATAAAGTAAACCCGATAACCGAACGTGCAACGATTACCAACATTCCTTCCCAAAAGGCGGTTTTATTAGGGCTTTCTTTAATTATTTAATTTAAACCAAAAGACTTCCGTATTTTTTAATTTTAAAAAACAACTATAGGAATTTAAACCCATGAACCCACAAGACAAATCAAACACAGCCGGACTTTTTGAAAAGGGAACGGTCGAAAACCAAACCGTTTCTGAAAAATTACAAGATGCATTAACCCCTGGTCTTGAAGTTGAGTTTGACCCAGAAGAGGCATCCTGTGTTGGGGCATTTATTGAGGATGCATTAAGTGAAGAGGAGGCAAAAAACGCTGCAGTTGATGGATTTTATCTATTTACCTAAGACCCACTTTGAACAACCCTATTGATGAGAAGACTAAAAATGACTAAAAAACCGTTTCATGAAATGGTTGCTGAACGATTAATTCAACAATTAAAAGAAGGGACAGCGCCATGGATTAGGCCTTGGAAGCCAGGAGCACCTAATGGGCTTATCCCGATGAACCCAATCACTGGTAAACGCTACAAAGGAATTAATGCCCTTACCTTAATGTCAGAAAATTTTAACGACCCACGCTTTATGACTTACAAGCAAGCACAAGCCTCTAATGCACAGGTTCGAAAAGGTAAAAAGGGAACTTTAATTCAATACTGGAAATTTACAGAAGAACAGATAAAAAAAGACGAACAGGGTAACCCTTATAGGGATGCTGAGGGCAAGCCCATTAAAGTTGAGGTTCGTCTTGAGAGGCCCCGGGTGTTTTATGCAATCGTCTTTAATGCCGAGCAAATTGAAGGGTTGCCTCCTTACATTCATAAGGAAAACACCTGGAATGCAGTGGAGCGTGCAGAGCATATTTTAAGGGAATCAGGTGCTGCATTTTTTCACAGCGAAAGTAACCGCGCCTTTTATAAACCCTCTACGGACTCTATCCATTTGCCCCATAAACACCAATTTTTAAGTGCGGATAACTATTATGCTACCGCGTTACATGAGCTTAGCCATTGGAGTGGCCATTCATCCAGAATGGACCGTGATTTAGCCAATCCCTTTGGCAGTGAGGCTTATGCAAAAGAAGAGTTGCGAGCCGAAATCACCTCGATGATTTTAGGCGATGAATTAGGTATTGGGCATGATCCAAAGCAACATGCCTCCTACATAGGTTCCTGGATTAAAGTATTACAAGACGACGCTTTAGAGATTTTTAGAGCCGCTGCAGAGGCAGAAAAAATGCAAGCTTTTATCCTTTCATTTGAGCAAAAACAAGATCTCAATCACGACATCCTCCTAAATAATGAGCCTAGGCATGTAGAAAAAAGCTTGGGGAAACCCTCAATCGAAATTGCTAATGACACCTCTCTAAACCCGAAATCCATCGACGAAGGCATTGTCATGCTGCAAAATGCGCAAATGTTAAGCAATACAAAGGCTCAGACACTAGACGCCTTATCACTAAATTCTGACTTGCCGACAGAAAAAATATGGCTCGATATACCGTTTAAACAAAAAGAACTGGCTAAAGAACAAGCCGGCAGGTTGCCTGACGGCAAAAGGGCCATAGCCTGGGATAAAGACCATTCACGCTGGTTTGCATACCCTGGAGCTGATTTAAAATTACTAAAACCTTGGCTTGTTAATCCAAATCAAGAACCCGAAAATGCTCCAAATCTAAAGTCTAATTCTCATTTTGCAAGAGAAAAAATAGCGTTGACTGTCCCTTATGTGCAACGAGAAGCGATGAAACAAATTGCAGGCACGCTACCGGATGGAACCAAGGCTGTCGAGTGGGATAAGGCGGCTAAGTGCTGGTTTGCAAATCCTGGTGCTAATCTTGAAAAACTAAAACCCTGGCTTTTAAACACCCAAGAAGAACGACAAGCGCCTGCTTTAACGCCAGAGCAAGAGTTTGCAGAGATATTGAGAAGTATCGGCTGTCTTGTTTCTGACCCTCACCCAATCATGGATGGAAAAACACACCGGATTAGGGTTGATGGCGATAAAAAAGGGGAGAAAGCAGGTTTTTATGTAGGACACCTGGATGGTCATCCTGCCGGTTATTGTAAAAATAACCGAACCGGTATTGAGATAAAATGGAAATCTAAAGGGTATTTTTTAACCGACAAAGAGCGAGCCGATTTACATGCGATAGCAGGTGTAAGAATTAAAGAACGAGAGCACACTCAACGACAAGAGCAGGAGCAAGCTGCAATTCGAGTCACCAAGCAACTGGCTGATTTAAATCCTCTTAAATTACCAACACCCTATCTGCTAGCCAAAGGCGTCAAACCTCACTCTGGTGTTTATACCGACAACGATGGGAAGACACTGTATATCCCTGCTATTGATGGTAATGGCAAAGTCTGGAGCGTCCAATACGTTAATGAGGAAGGGGTTAAGCGATTTGCTAAAAACAGCCGCAAGGAAGGATGTTTTCATGCTTTAGGAGGTTTAAGTGCAATCGCTCTAGCACCAGCTATTGTCATCTCTGAAGGCTACACCACTGCCGCTAGCATTTCAGAAGCACTGGGGTTTGCTACGATTTCTGCTTTCAATGCAGGAAATTTAGAGCCTGTTGCCAAAGCATTGAAAGAAAAATTCCCGGATAAACCCATTATCATAATGGGAGATAATGATAAACACCTTGAATTAACACAAAAGATTAATCCAGGAAAATATTACGCGCGAAAGGCAGCCCAAGCGGTTGATGGTCTTGCACTATTTCCAGTTTTTGCACCCGGTGAGCAGTCAATAAATGGATTTACCGATTTTAACGATGTGGCTGCCAAAAGTATCTTAGGCTTTGAGGGACTAAAGCACCAGGTTGAGTCTGTTGTTGAAACAACTGTCTTTAATAATAAGCAATTCATCAAAGAAAAGATGAGTTTGAGTACTGCAAGTCTTAAAATTTAATTTGGAAAATGAGGGCTATAACAACGCATTAAAAGTAAAATGACTATTTGTGACGTTTATTGTGCTATAATAAAATGACTATTTGTGACGTAAATATGAGGCAACTATGACAGAAGGAAAGCATTACACGAATCGCTTTCGCGATGAGCTGAGAACTAAGATTAAAGCCCTTAATAGCCAGGTATTCTCGCGTGGGGATTTAATTCAAGATCACTCCAACCTTAAACAGTTGCGGCTCAACCGGGCCTTAAATGCTTTTATGGCTGATGGAATTATCATTAAAATTGCACATGGGTTATTTGCCAAAGCAGAGCCTATGGTTTTCCCTGACAATCAAAAAAGGGCAGTGCTGACTACCTCATTTGAAACTATAGCTTTAGAGGCTTTGGATAAGCTTGGCGTCAAATGGGAGTTGGGTCGTGCTATTCGTGATTATAATGAGGGAAAAACGACACAGGTTCCGGCTGATTTTTCGGTTCGACTAAAAAGTCGTTATCGAGGTTCTATTCAGGCGGAAGGACGGGCACTTTTGTTTGAGGGAGGCATAAATGCCCGGTGAGCTAAACAATTTACAAATTCGTCAAACAGCCATTTTATTAGGCTTACCTCCTGATTTCGTCCGTAAGGATTATTTTGTTACTAAAGCAATTCGCTTATTGGTGAACAGTCCTAATGATTATTTTTCTTTAGTCTTTCAAGGAGGCACTAGCCTTTCGAAAGGGTATGGGATAATCCATCGGCTATCGGAAGGTATCGATTTTCGCGTGGTTGCTAAACCAAATTGTTTAGCGTTAGGTAAAGATGCGAAACGGCGTGAGCTGCGCCAATTTCGCTATTCGCTTGTGGAGGTTTTAACCCAAGCTGGTTTTGAAGCACATAAAGATGATGTCAAGGTCTACTATGAGGGACGTTACATGAGTATTAGTGCTTCATTTGATGGCGGGAATCAGCTTCACTATTTAAAGCCCCACATTGCGATTGATTGCTTCCTGGGCACTCTTGAATTGGAACCTGAAATAAAGAATATTTCATCGATGGTAAAAGTAACCTTGGGTGATGAAACCTGTGATCATCAGTATTTCCCCGTTCCCTGCGTTGCTGTGGATGAAACGGCAGCCGAAAAATGGGTGGCTTTATCACGACGAATAGTTGATGCGAGTACTGTACCCCGGGACTCTGATAAACATTTAGTTCGACATTTGTATGATCTTCATCAATTACACCAACAAAATTGTTTGTCAGAAAATTATTTCCGTGTACTTGAGCGAGTTTTAGAAAAAGAACAGTATTTATTTGGAAATGGGGTTGAAGATACCCGAACCAAAGGCGATTTAGCGCTTAATTTCCTTCGAGGGGATAAAAAATGGGAAGAACATTGGAATTTCTTTTTGGAACAG
Source organism: Tatlockia sp. (assembly GCA_013697955.1). GTDB lineage: Bacteria > Pseudomonadota > Gammaproteobacteria > Legionellales > Legionellaceae > Tatlockia. Next base: position 29,627 of record JACCVV010000040.1, read on the forward strand.
ATGGTGTATCAACCCAATAAACCCAGTTTTGAGCAATCAGGGGTTCTTTGCAGGAAGGTACGAAATTTCCCACGGCACTCCTTAAACCATTTGCCAGCCTAGGTTGTAGGCAATAAATTGAATTTTTTATTGATATGTAAATTCACTATAAGTTCCTGTAAATTA
>JACCVV010000045.1 GCA_013697955.1 Tatlockia sp.
GATCTTGTCTCCTACATGCGTTCTCAGTATGCTGAGCGGGTTACATCGCAAGGCGCTATAGATAGGAGTAATGAACAATGGCGCTTTATAAAAGAAAAGAAACTTGGTGGATCAGCATCTCTCATAATGGACAAAGAATACTGCGAAGCACTGGGACTACCAATAAAGTAGAGGCCCAACAATATCATGATAAGTTAAAAGCCGAGCTTTGGAGATTAACCAAACTTGATAATAAGGCAGTTTATTCTTGGCGTGAGGCAGTTTTACGCTGGTTGCGTGAAAGTAGCCACAAGCGCAGCATTGAAGATGATAAGTATCATTTGCGCTGGCTAGATATGTACCTGAAAAATTTTCAGTTGCATGAAATTAGTCGTGATGTTCTTGAGGATGTTGCGATCAAGAAAGAAGCTACTGGTGTGACGCCAACCACTGTAAATAGGATGTTAGAAGTCGTGAGAGCGATTCTAAGAAAGGCACTTAGAGAATGGGAATGGCTAGATAAAGTTCCGGTAATTCGCATGCGTCATATAGAAAAGAAAAGGGTTCGCTGGTTAACATTGGAACAGGCAAATCGACTGCTTAAAGAACTTCCATCTCATTTGAAAGAAATGGTAGCTTTTAGTCTAGCAACAGGTTTGCGCGCTTCCAATGTAACCGGATTGCAATGGGCGGAAATCGATTTGGAAAAAAGGCATGCCTGGATTCATCCTGATGAAGCCAAAATGAAAAAAGCGATTCCTGTGCCTTTAAATGACAATGCTCTTGATGTTTTACATGCGAGACAGGGCAAAGACCCTAAATATGTTTTTACATACAAGGGAAAGTCAATTCAGCAGTGTAACACTAAGGCATGGAAAAAAGCTTTGGAAAGGGCTGGTATTGAAAACTTTCGCTGGCATGATTTAAGGCATACTTGGGCGAGTTGGCATGTGCAACAGGGAACCAGTTTGCAGGAGTTACAGCAATTAGGCGGATGGTCAAGTTTTGAAATGGTTTTGCGTTATGCGCATTTATCCAGTGATCATTTGTTAAGTGCTGCAAATCGAATTGGTTCCATGAGTGTAACTAAGTGCGCTGCTTGAAAACAAGAATCAAGGGAAGGGTGTTACAGAAATGTTACAAATTTGCTACACACCTATTTTCATGAACCTTAGAAATTTATGTAAGTTCATGATTTTACAGCCTTAAATGGCGCGCCCGGAAGGATTCGAACCTCCGACCCTCTGGTTCGTAGCCAGATACTCTATCCAACTGAGCTACGGGCGCGTGTTCTGGCGGAGAGAGAGGGATTCGAACCCTCGATGGGATTTCTCCCATACTCCCTTAGCAGGGGAGCGCCTTCGACCTCTCGGCCATCTCTCCGTTGATGGAGGCGAAGTATATCAGGTATTTATGAAGCGTCAACCTTATTCTGAAATGCTGGAGAATAAAAAGTTACTGCCATTTACTGATGATTTTAATAAGATAATTTCCAAATAAATAGGTTTACTGATATCTTTTAGAAATTGAAGATTTTCAGGTATTGGCAGTTCAGGAGGTTTAATGAATCAGAAATCAAATTTAGCGGGCAGGGATGTTTATATAGTTGATGGAAGCCGTACTCCCTTCCTGAAAGCAAAGGGTGTTGGACCCTTTAGTGGTTCGGATTTGGCAGTATCAGCCGGTATCTCTCTTTTAAATCGTCAGCCCTTTCATCCCTCTCAAATAGATGAAGTTATTATCGGCTCTGCAATGGCAGGACCTGATGAGGCCAATATAGCCAGAGTAGTGGCTTTACGCCTAGGGTGCGGCGATAAGGTTCCTGCTTTTACTGTAATGAGAAATTGCGCTTCGGGTATGCAGGCAATCGATAATGCTGCTTTACAAATTGCTAGCGGTCGCTCCGATTTGGTATTAGCAGGTGGCACCGATGCTATGAGTCATGCGCCTTTATTATTCGATCAAAAGATGGCAGCCTGGCTTGCCCGCTGGTATTCAGCAAAGTCACCCAGCCAACGCCTCGGATTGGTACCAAAATTCAGGCCTTCTTTTTTGGTTCCTGTAATAGCCTTGCTTCGCGGTTTAACAGATCCGATTGTAGGAATGAATATGGGTCAAACTGCTGAAAAGGTTGCTTTCCGGTTCAATATAAGTCGGCAGCAAATGGATGAATTCGCAAGTGAAAGTCATAAGCGATTAGCGATCGCCTACTCTGAAGGGCGAATGAATGAAGTCTCTCCGATAATTGATTGTAAAGGAAATATACACAAACAAGATGATGGAATTCGTCCTGATTCTTCTGTTGAAAAATTAAGCAAACTTAAGCCTTTTTTTGATAAAAAGTATGGAATGGTAACTGCGGGAAACAGTTCACAAATTACTGATGGTGCTTGTTTATTACTCTTAGCTAGTGCTGATGCGGTAAAAAAATATAAACTTCCTGTAATTGGCCGTCTTATCGATTCACAGTGGTCAGCGCTTGATCCAACACAGATGGGTCTTGGGCCTGTCCATGCAGCTACACCAATAATGCAGCGGCACAATCTTACACCAGATGATCTGGATTCCTGGGAAATCAATGAAGCCTTTGCCGCTCAAGTCCTAGGCTGTTTGGCAGCGTGGAATGATACTGATTATTGCCAGAAAAACTTGGGCTTGAATGAGGCGCTTGGCGCGCCTTCTATCACCAAAGTTAATAGAGATGGCGGAGCAATTGCTGCAGGTCATCCAATAGGTGCCAGTGGGGCACGTATAGTTTTACATGTTCTGGAATCATTAAAACAACAAAATGGCAAACATGGGATTGCTGCCATTTGTATTGGTGGCGGGCAAGGTGGAGCTATGTATCTGGAACGGGTGACTAAGGTGAAAGAATGAGTAATTACAAGCACTGGGAAATGAAAAAAGACGATGAAAATATTATCTGGTTAGGTATAAATCGTCAGGATTCTGCTGTTAATTCAATCAATAATGAAGTTTTAGATGAGCTAAACGGCTGTTTACAAGAAATAGCAAAGTTAACTGAAGCAAAAGGGTTAATTATTTATTCCGCTAAATCAAAGGGTTTTATTGCAGGCGCTGATGTTTATGCCTTTTCAAATTTTAAAGATCCCTCTGATGCAGTGAATTTTCTAAGAAAGGGGCAAACCGTTTTTTCTCGTTTAGAAGCTTTGACTATTCCTACTGTTGCCATGATTGATGGTTTTTGCATGGGGGGCGGACTCGAACTTGCTCTTGCCTGCAACTATCGCATTGCATCAGATGATAAGGATACGCGCCTTGGGTTGCCGGAAATTCTGCTAGGTATTCATCCTGGTTGGGGCGGCACGGTTCGTTTACCCCGTTTGATAGGCGGTTTTAATGCTTTAGCCAAGGTAATTTTGACCGGAGCACCGCTTGCAGCATCAAAGGCAAAGCAGCTTGGATTAGTTGATGAAGTTGTACCTTTAAGGCAGTTAAAGCGAGCTGCAATTTATTTCATAAAAAATAAACCTGCAAAACATAAACCTGGTTTATTACAAGCCTTAAGCAATAACTCCTGGATGCGATCCCTGGTTGCTCCTTTGCTTCGCAAAAATGTTGCCAAGCGGGTTTCTAAGAACCATTATCCTGCACCCTATGCGGTCATTGACCTTTGGGATAAAGAAGGAGGCATCGGTGAGCGTGCGTATTTGAAAGAGGTCGATTCAGTCGAACAATTAGTCACCCAAAACGATACTGCAGCCAATTTGATTCGCGCTTTTCTTCTGCGAGAACGCATGAAGGGTTTCGCAAAAGACAGTCATTTCAAAGCTACACATGTTCATGTAATAGGTGCCGGTGTGATGGGTGGTGATATAGCTTCCTGGTGCGCATTACGGGGAATTCACGTCACCCTGGAGGACAAATCTTACGAACAAATCGCTCCTGGCATTGGCCGGGCATATACTCTTTTTAAAAAGAAACTCTATAAACCGAGACTGATACAAGCAGCTATGGATCGATTAGTCGCAGATCCTCATGGCTATGGAATTGAAAGGGCTGATGTGATTATAGAAGCTGTATTTGAAAATCTTGAAGTCAAGCAAGCTATTATGAAAAAGGTTGAAAGCAAAGCTAAAAAAGATGCAATAATTGCCAGCAATACTTCCAGTATACCTTTGGAAGAAATAAGTGAAGCCATGTTAGAGCCTTCGCGCTTGGTTGGTATTCATTTTTTTAATCCTGTTAAAAATATGGAATTGGTTGAAATAGTTTCAAGCTCCAAAACAGCCAAAGAAATTAGCCAACGCGCCTGTGCCTTTGTTAATCAGATTGGTCGCTTGCCCCTGCCGGTTAAGTCTAGTCCTGGTTTTTTAATTAATCGTGTATTAATGCCTTATCTGATGGAGTGTGTTCAATTATTGGAAGAAGGCTATAGCGGTGAAGAAATCGACAAAGCCGCTAAATCATTTGGCATGATGATGGGGCCAGTTGAGTTGGCGGATACAGTTGGGATGGATGTTTGTTTAGCAGTAGCTGAAAATCTGACTTCCCATTTCGGCGGTAAAGTCCCTGAAAAATTGCGTCAAATGGTAAAAGAAGGAAAACTTGGACGTAAAACAGGACAGGGTTTTTATTGTTACAAAAATGGAAAACCGGTCAAGCAAAAAGTGAATTCTAATAAATCTGAAAAAGAGCTCGCTAATCGCTTAATCCTTCGTATGGTCAATGAAGCTGCCTCATGTTTACGCGAAAACGTAGTAGCTGATGCAGATTTACTGGATGCAGGAATGATCTTTGCGACAGGTTTTGCGCCGTTCCGTGGAGGTCCAATGAATTATGCCAAACACTTTGGTCATAACAATTTAAATGATTTATTTAATAAACTGGAAGCGCAATATGGTGAGCGTTTCAAAGCGGATGCTAGTTTGGCAAGCTTAAGTTAGATTGAATGATTAAAGCAGGATTACAAATTTATTTGCTTTGTCTTTGCCTATTTTGTTTAAATAATTCTTGGTCAGCGACTTATGTTATGCCTCTAAAGGGTGATCTGGTTGGAGAAATTCAATATGGTCACCCTGAAATCAGTGAAACGCTAGCTGATGTCGGTCTTCGTTATGAAATTGGCTATTACGAAATGCTAAGAGCAAATCCTCGAGTTGATCCCACTCGAATTTTATCGCCCGCAACAGGTTTGATTATTCCATCACAATTTATTTTACCTCCGGGTTCCCGACTGGGCATAGTGATTAACTTAGCTGAGTACCGTTTATATTATTTTCCTCCCAATGATAATGTTGTTATTACAATGCCAGTAGGTATTGGGCGTGAAGGATGGTCAACTCCTTTAGGTTTAACCAAGGTTATCCAAAAAGAAAGAGATCCAGTTTGGCGCCCAACAGCATTGGTCAGAAAAGAGGCTAAAAATATTGGCAGTCCTATTCCACATGTTTTCCCCCCAGGCGAAGGAAATCCGCTTGGCCGCCATATTTTACGTCTAGGTTGGCCGACCTATTTAATTCATGGGACAAATCGCTCTGATGGAATCGGCGCTCGAGTTAGTGCCGGCTGCATTCGAATGAGACCAGAAGATATTGAACAGCTATTTGCTTTGGTTTCTGTAGGAACACCTGTGCGAGTATTAAATGAGCCTTTAAAATTAGGCTACCATAAAGGAAAATTATTTATAGAAATTCATCCACCACTTATCGAACAAAAAAAATTCAATTTAAAAGAAAGGGTACATAAGCATTTGAATGGATTAGTGGGATTAAAAATTAATAATAAGCGGATTAATGAAGAATTAAACTACCCAACAGGATTACCAAAAGCAGTTACTTAAATTAAGAAATTCGATATATTTCCTCTTGCAAACTTATTAATCCACTAGTTGGTTTAGGTTTAATTAGAGTTAAAGGCGCAACAAAAAATCTATAAACACCATAGGCTGCTACCAACACGACCATGCTCCCAATAAGATCAATAAAATAATGCCAACCGAGTAAGACGCAGGACAGAATAAGAAGCAAATTAAGAGGTAATAATAAAAAAAAGATTATTGAAAAACAACGCGACAATCTCAGGCATAAAAGGGCCCAGATAGTGTGGAATGAAGGCATGGCAATCATCCCGCCTTCAGCAGTGGTCGGCTGGATGTGGTTATGAATTTCAGTGAATTTAATGCCGGTTGCATATTGATATGTTGTAAAGTAAGGACTTCCAATTGCACTGGCAGGTCCTAAAGTTGGCCAAAAATAGTAGAATACAAAACCAAAAAGAGTAGTGATTAATAACAAAGAGTAAAATTCTCTTAGATAGTTAAATTTCCTTGCAACTATCAATATTAATGGTAGATAAGCCATTTGCATGGGAAGGCTGTCATAGCTCAGACCGAGAACACTTTTCAACCAATTCTTATTCGAAAGCCAAGCAATAATAGCCTCTGACTCGATGCCAAAAGATCTATCAAGTTTTATTAAAAATATGTCGATTGGTTCGAATGGAGTTAATTGAACGGCATTGGTTGCGAAAGCAATTAGAGCGAATAGAAGAAAAAAATAAACCATTTCCCGCATGATTTTAAAACAGGCATGATTTATATCAAAAAGTAGATAAGTGCCAAGCCAGGTTATAATCAAAATTGCTGCAATAACACAAGAGCCCGGTGGAAAATAATCATTCCCGGAAAATTGAAAACCGAAATAATTAACAATTAAAGCAATAACTGATAATAAGCAGATTAAAACTGAAATCAGCAGATTAAAGTAACGAGAAATAAATTGCATAATAAAATTTATCAGGCAGTTTCACGTTGTTTTTGTCTAATAGCGTTGTAAATCTCTTCACGATGTACTTCAACCGATCGAGGTGCCTGGACACCAAATTTAATATTACCGTGCTCCAGGGTTTTGAATGCGACTATTTGAACGGAATTACCATCTATTGAAACAATGAGTGGCTCTTCAAAAGGGATGGTGACTATGTTCATTTCTAAAACCTCTTTAGTTTTTAGTACCTTATAGCGTATGACCCAAAGAAAATCAAATATTTTAGGGAGGCTTTCTGGAGGGTTTTGTTTAAAGTAATTTGTGTATTTGGTTATGTTACAGAATACAATTTTTTTATTTTCTGTCTATTGTTGAATAGGATTTGCTAGCCATTCGAAAATCGGTTAATATTGTCCGTTTTTTAAACCTTGCCTTACCTTATCAAAAGGAAGGCTTATATCCATAAGGAGTTAGCATGAGACATTATGAAATCGTGTTTCTGGTGCACCCTGATCAGAGCGAGCAAGTACCTGCAATGGTGGAGCGCTATGAAGGGATCATCACAAAGAACGAGGGTAAAATCCATCGCAAAGAAGATTGGGGTCGCAGACAATTAGCTTATCCAATAAAAGATGTTCATAAAGCACATTACATTTTATTAAATGTTGAGTGTAATCAGCCCGCCCTTGATGAATTAAAAAATGCGTTCAAATTTAATGACGCTATTTTAAGAAATTTAATCATCAATCAAAATCAGGCAATCACTGGTCAATCAGTGTTAATGAAAAAAGAAAAAGACGAGCGAGCAGCCTAAGGGGTATTTATTATGTCAGGTTCATATTTTAGACGAAAAAAAATGTGTCGTTTTAGCGGTGATGGCACCAACGAAATCGATTACAAAGATACTAATATGTTGAAAAATTACATTACAGAAACTGGGAAAATTGTCCCTAGCCGAATTACTGGAACGCAAACTCGCTTTCAAAGACAATTGGCTAAAGCAATTAAGCATGCTCGGTTTCTGGGATTGTTGCCTTACTGCGATAGTCATAGATAATTCACATGGCTCGCCTTGGCGAATTTTTAGGTAAGCAAGGCCGTTTTCTTTTGGAAAACGATAATCAAGCCTTAATTTATTGTGCAATTTTGGCTTTGATACCCTTTGCAGGTTGGTTGTCTGCCGCAGTTGTTGCGCTGGTAACTTTGCGTAAAGGTTTGATTGATGGTTTCAAATGCCTGGTAGCTGCCTTTTTGGTTCTGCTTGCTTTATCGTTGATGACCATGTCTTTTACGGCAGCCTTTATAAGTGCTGCCTTGGCCTTCTTACCATGCTATTTAACTGCCGCTGTTTTACATTCGACAGCGAGCTGGAAAGTGACGGTTGCATCTATTGTTTTTCAAGCATTGTTGCTTATCGTTTTAATACATTGGTTGGCTCCTGAATTTATCACGAATCAATTTCAATACATTCAAACGATACTTAAAGGATTTGAAAGAGAATTTTCTGATAATCCAGCGCTTGCTTTGGCATCCAATCAGACTAAGCAACAGCAGACTGCGATAGCCAATTATTTATTAGGGGTGCAAGCCACATCTATTGTGATTTCTGCGCTTGCTTCGCTAATGTTAGCGCGCTCTGTTCAATCCAGGATATTTTATCCCGGTGGTTTTCGGCAAGAAATGCTTGGCTTTCAAGCAAGCAGCCTTGGGATAGTGTTACTTGGTATTGCGGTATTTGGTGCTTATAACCATTCTCTTTTGGCTATAAGCTGTTTACCCATACTAGTGACCTATTACGTATTTGCAGGGCTAGGTTTAACCTTTAGTTTAACTAAAACCCGAGGACCTGGAACATTTGTTTTACTATTTGTTCCGCTAATAATACTGCCTTTTGTCATGCTGCCGATTTATGTCATTTTAGGGGCGTTAGATAGTTTGTTTAATTTTAGATCTTATCTGTCAAAGACAGATGGAAAACAGAATAAGGGGTAATACGATGCAAGTAATTTTATTAGAAAAGGTTAGGAACTTAGGAAATTTAGGCGATAAAGTTGATGTTAAATCCGGTTATGGCCGAAATTTTTTAATTCCGCAAAACAAAGCGGTATTTGCAACGGAAGTAAATATTGCTCGGTTTGAGCAACGTCGTGCCGAGCTTGAAAAGAAAGAGCAGCAATCTTTAGCTGCTGCTGAGCAACGTGCTGCAAAAATTAATGACACATCAATTACTATTTCGGCAATGGCAAGTGATGAGGGCAAACTGTACGGTTCAATTACCGCTAATGAAATTAAAGATGCTTTGACTGAAAAATCTATTGAAGTTTCCAAGCGTGAAATTGTTATGCCTGACGGACCGCTGCATTCAATCGGTGATTACACCGTAGAAATTCACGTCCATAGCGATGTTATGGCAGTTCTTCAAGTTCAAGTTCTTTCTACGAAGTAATTGATTGGCTCATTTCATTTTTACCTCAGAAGATAAAGATGAAATGAGCAATTTCGATACCTCGTATTTAAGGATAATATTCAATCATTTCTCTGAGATCAGCGAAGTTGAAATTCATACATAAAAATGTATCTTTTCCGATAATCAACCTAAATTACCAGTTGAAATAATTCAGTGTACCTACCCCCTTTTAATGTACCTTGTTATCAATGGTAAACTGTTAAATTTAAGGGTAAGTAGACCTCAACTCGGTATTTATTAAAAAAATGCAATGTGCTAACTACCCCATTTTAAACAATGAAGTAACGAACAAATTTAGTTAATGCCTTAATAAATACAACATAATTTAGACACCAACCAGTTAAATAAAAAGTAGAATTAATTCTTTTTTGATACATTGCGCTCTTTAAATATACAATAATTTGATTTGTGGCGGTTCCCCTACATGGGGTAAATAGAAGAAATTATAAATGACGTTAAATGAAAAAAATCGTGAAATGATCGAATTTGAAATGGCTAAATTTAATTTAGGTATTACAGATTCCGATAATATTAAAACATTGATTAATCGGCTACTTGAGAATGGTTTTTATCTAGATGAATTTATTTATATTATCGATAATACTTCCTCTAATCTTGAAGAGGTAATACCTTTTCTCAAAAAGCGATAAACCTAATGGATCTGGAAATTCCTAATAAGGACAAATCTGTTTGGATAATAATAAGGCATTATATGTTGGAGATCGTCACTGGATATAATGATCCCATATTAGTAATTAAAACACTTAAAACTATTATTGATTTTTATAATCTTCCCTGTAAAAAACATCTTGGAGATTCACACGGGCTGGAAGAGATGATCGGTTTATATTACGCCCATGATGATTTAGATCAAATTTCAGACGTTTCATTTAATGATAAATTTGGGAAGAAAGGGATTTTTGAACTTAAAGAACAAAATGATAAAGACAGCAAAAAATTGGTTAGAAAACTATAAAGATATTTCCGAAAAGTAATAGTTGAATCCGCCAGGAATCTATTGCTGAGGTACAACGCCATGCAACACAATGGCTATGGATGTAAAACAATGAACGATCTAATACTTTATTGGAGGAATTTCCCCAGGGCAGAAATTGCCTAATCCTCTGCTTTTACTGAGGTTGTAAATGGGGAGATTACCTTCAGGAACCCGCCATTTCTCTATTTTAATTATTGATTCATTTCATACAAAGTGTTATTTAATGCGCAACTATCTTAAGGTCTAAATTTATGTCTAAACAATTAATGCAAAGAATTGGAAGTGTCGGAATTTGTAAAAATGCCTAAGCAGAAACAACAACAGTTTTTAATGACAATACAAATTAACACTTTAAAAGATGAACAAGACCTCCCTCTCTTAAAGAAATTTATTGCGATGAAAATCTTAATGGAAGCGCGTCGCTACGCTGAAGAAAAAAGTCGGCTAAATTTAACAGCTCAATTTCGCAGGTTCGCCAGCATTTTTGATAAGGAAGCTCAGTTCAATGTTGAAACAGGCTTTCCTACTTGATTAAATCCCAACTTTTATAACGAGTATCGCTACGATGCGTTTACTAAGGGTTATCGTTTAGTTCATGTAAATGAAATGGGATTTTTTTGTTCTAAAAGAAAACATTACAATGTTAATTTAGATGAAAATTATAATATTTGCACACAAAGAGTTAATGTAGATATGGAAACAACGAAGCATAGTCCAACGTTTTCAGATCCAATCATTTGGGACAAGCTTAATGAAAAGTCTTATTTAAAGGCTATTTTTGCAGAGATTAAAAATGAAACTGATTATGAAAATACATTCGGCTTCGATTTACTTTGCGCTGCCTCATATTGTACCAATGGTTTACTATTTTTTAGTCTATTGATGAAAGAAAACTCCCTAGTTCTCTCACTTTTTCTAGTACCGCTAGTTATAGTTTTAAGTTTAGCGCTCTATGCTTTAATTTTACCCCCGGCTCTTGTTTTCATCGCCGTGGAGCATATTGTAATAAATCCTATAAAAAAAATAATTGAAGCTGTTCAACCTAGTGAACATAGCGCTTTCATTGAGGAGATTGTAAGCCCAGCATTGTCAAATTAGCTTTATTACCGAACTTGGCGTCTCTTGAGTGCATGAGCAAATTAATCTAAATTATTTTAAAACCTCAATTACTGGCCTAAAGTCGCCTAATAAACTTAGCCTGAGTCGAAATTATTTTGTGAAAGAGGCTATTGTGCAAGCTAAAATTACAGGAACTGCCTCGTATTTATTTTTTATTCGAAAAGCTTTGAGTTGAATTTTTGGGTTTATTTTTCATTTTTGAACACGATATGATTATACCGATAACAGTAACCATTGACGGTAGCTTGTTACCAATATTATTTGCTATCAATTGATGGAAGGGTACAAATAAATCAAATTATGAGAGATTATAAAAGGTAGTGTTAAACCCCAGTTGTAAAAATTTGCGAAATTACGCTTGAGCATGTGTTTATAAGATTTCATTTAAAAGATAAGATTTAAATTGAGAATCACATTAACAAACTTTTTGTTTGAAATTAATTTAAGATCTTATTTTTCTGAAGTATAAAATCAGACCAATTATTTATCAGATAAGTACCAATTCGTTAACCCTTTTATTAAAATGCCCCCAAAAATAGCCGCAATGATAAATGGATCCACGGCAAAGTATCCTTTGAAAATACTTATAAATGTTTGATAGAGCACTCCTATGCTAAGAGTAGCAGACATAAACCAGGCGACGTTACGTTCTGCAAATGCTTCATGTAGAGTTTCACGTTCATCTTTTTTAATTTTTCTGGTTATATCGATAATATCGAGTAAAAATAAAACTAATAACCCTATTGAGATACTCCATTGATATTTTTCTGGTGCATCTACTTTATGTAAAGCTAATGAAACACAACCAATAATTATTGTGGATATTAATATATAAGCCCAACCTTTCCAGGATTTAGGTGTTAGTCCTGAGGGATCGTCACCTTTTGTTAACACAATATGTTCCAAGCTAGCTCATCCCATGCTGTTTGTTGAATTTCCTTTAACTGAATAGTTATATTAATTTTTTTTCTAACAATTTGACACCCCAAATA
>JACCVV010000077.1 GCA_013697955.1 Tatlockia sp.
TGACAGTTATCGATTAAAAGATAAAACCAAAGCGGGTATTATCAAAACTAAACAACAAGGGGTGGATCAGTTTTAGACTGCAGTTTCATACTAAAAGTGGATCACTTTTCAATTGCCGTTGACATAAGATTGGGGAGTATAAGATTGATTGTCGAATACTAGTGGCTCTAATAGCAGCGATTCTAGCTCTATAAAATCCGCGGACCTGACGTCACCGAGGGTCTGCATGGCTAATAAATCTTCTAGCGAGTGTACAATTGGGGCCGAGTAAGTACCTAACTGCGGCGTCGTCGCTAGTGTGAAATAACCTTTATATATCGCAAAATCCACCCCTAATTTGGAATCCAAATGAAACCAATTCTCGTATTTATTGCTTATCCAATTATAAAATTGTTTTTTTAGTGATGGTTGCTCAATAAAATCTGGCACAGGATGAAACGGTACATCACCACAGTACCAATAAACAACATGCATTGGCAGTTGCTTCTGAGCAGACCCTACACCCTCGCGCCATTGTTGGTCGATTTCATCCCAATTGTTAATCTGGTCATAAGTTCCATCAAAAAAATCAACTTGAGTTTGAAGCGCAGTGATAATGGTATTCTCAAAATCAAAATGATTTTCACGACGTCGTTCGCCGTTTAATTCATAAGAGACACCTTTTTCCTTAAGCTCAAGGTATTGTTTATAGAGTTCATCTTTTATTTTTGCCCCTGTTTCATTTAGGGGCAAACAATCTAGCATTCTAATCCACATATGTTTATCTAAAGCCCAAAGCGCATATTGAAATCCACTAATGTAGAAAAAAGTTCGGCCAGAATAATCAGTGACTCGTCCCTTATGTAAGAGCAAATGGCTATTCTTCTTAAGAAGTGCCACTACTGCATCGTATTCGCCATGAACGACGTGCATTAAAAATTGATTGGTATGACGCATTGATTCAAAAAAAGCGTAATTTTCTTCTGAGGTTAAGGAGAGGGCTATAACATCTTTCTGAGGCAACCAGCTTCTACTTCTTGTTTTAATTCTTTGGGTCGCCCACTAAAATTAAGTGTTTCCATAATTTCCTGAAATTGGGTAAAAATTCCGAAAATGGAGTTAAAAAACCAAGCCTCTTTAGACCTTTCAAATAATTCACTCACCTGTTCAGTAGTTGGTTCTTTAGGGTCAATAGCTGAAAGTGCTGAAGACAGGCTATAAGACCATAAACCAAACCACCAACGTTGATACCAGGGAAGCTCTGAGTAGCTTTGTTTGAGTGATTTTAATGCCTGGAGGTAGTTATCATTTGTAATGAGCATGAATCTTTTCCTGGTATGTAAGTAAGTTACCTGCTACTAAAATTGTATTATAATTGAACACGTTGGTTTTGTAAATATCTGCTATTCAATAATAGATTATTAATCCCGCAAGTTGAATAATTGGGCATAACCACACACAATCCTTTTCGTCTAAGAATTAATAACGATCGATAATCATTAAGAGATTGGTGAGAGTGAAAAACAAATTAATTCAATTTAAAACCAATCATTAAGCGACAACGACCAGTTAGTTGCTGTCGCTAAATGATATAAATATGGAAGAGTAAGGCAGGTTAGGTCGACTTTGACCATTTTTATAATGCTCATCAACCTAACACAGAACACTTAAATTTTAAAAAGGAATTAAAGTCCTAATGTTTTATTACTCTTAACTTCGTCATTGCACTCAGATTCTGGCGATGGTTTAAATAGGCTGGAGTGAGCAAACAACAACGGACTAACCTCAGTTCGGACTTTTGAGGTTTGGTTAAAGGCCTCGCAAGTACTTTGAGGAGTTACATCGTATTGAGATAGGCGCTTTTGTATAGAAGGAGTATGAGAGGTCATCTTCATTTCCCACAATAAAAACTCAGCGATTGGTTTTATTGTCCTATCCTCGGAAGCCTTGGTGTAAAAGCTAATGGCATCCTGCGTTCGTTTCTCCATGTATTCGTCAAAGGCGCTACAGTTGTCAATGATATCCGCTGCGGTTTCAATCTGGCCTTCAAGTAAAAGCCCGCAGGCAAAATTAGCCAGCGGATCGTTTTGCCTTTCAAGCAATTGAACCAATCGATTAAGATACGTTTCATCAATTTCTACATCAAGCTTAATCGTATCAAATCTAAGCTGTGCAGCTACTTTTTGGGAGCAAAGACTTCTTACCTGAGTCTTTAATTGTTCTGCTAAAAATTTATCGATATAGATAGTCTTATCATCCAGAATAACTGATTCAACCCCTTCAGGTAGTGCTTTAATAATTTCGTCTAATTGTTCATCATTAAGATTAAGGAAATTGCCTTTCAAATTAAGGGTGGTCACTGAGGCAGGAAGAGCTGCAAAGACTTGGGCTAATTCGGCTGCGGTTTTGTGGCCTAAGTCATTGCGCTTCAAATTAAGGGTGGTTACTGAGGCAGGAAGAGCTGCAAAGATTTGGACTAATTCGGCTACGGTTTTGTGGCCTAGGTCATTGTTACGCAAATTAAAGCTTGTCACTGACGCAGGTATTGCTGCAAAGATTTGGACTAATTCGGCTGCAGTTTTGCTGTCTAAGTTATTACCGCCCAAATTAAGGCTTGTCACTGAGGCAGGAATTTTTGCAAAGATTTGGACTAATTCGGCTGCTTTTTTGCTGCCTAGGAGATTGCTACGCAAATTAAGGCTTGTCACTGAGGCAGGAATTGCTGCAAAGATTTGGACTAATTCGGCGGCAGTTTTTCTGTCCAGCTTATTGCTACGCAAATTAAGGCTTGTCACTGAGGCAGGAATAGCTGCAAAGACTTGGGCTAATTCGGCCGCGTTTATGCTGCCTAGGTTATTGTAGCGCAAATCAAGGCTTGTCACTGTCGCAGGAATTGCTGCAAAGGCTTGGGCTAATTCAGCTGCGGGTTTGCTGCCTAGGTTATTGAAGCACAAATTAAGGCTTGTCACTGAGGCAGGAATTGCTGTAAAGACTTGGGCTAATTCGGCCCCAGTTTTGCTGCCTAGGCTATTGTTGGTCAAATCAAGGCTTGTCACTGTCAGGGGAATTGCTGCAATAGTCTGTGCTATTACCATCGCACTCATTTGACCCAGGTTTTCTAATCGATAGTACATGTCATACTCCAGTTTCTTGTTGTGAACTTAAGTTCAGCGATTTTTCATATAGCGCATCATTATCACATATTGATCATAATTTGACAAGTAACATCTTATTAATTTGTATAGGTAAACGCTCCAATACTAGCTGCCTGAGCTGGTCTAAGCTTCACTAAATTCTATAAACTTCTGTTTTTTTTTGGACAAGTCAATGAGTTAACCTATGAGTTTTGATGTGGAGGGATTCACTCAAGCAGTATCCGGCGGGGTTGTAACGATTGTTATCAAGAAGGATAGCTGATGTTTCTATATCCTCTTTACATGCTTATGCAGTCGCTTGCTTTAACAAAGGTAAGCTCAATAAAAAACTCGAATTTGGTCGTGTTTATCAGCTGGGACGAGTAGGTGGTAATTTCTATTTGTAGGTCGATGTTCTTCAATCAGCATGCCGGACGCTCAATCGTTGCCCTTAATGATTTATACGCATGAACAGCTCTTTGGGAAGGGTGCGCTTTCTTCAATCGCCACTGACAAAGGGTATTATTCATTGAGTAATGAACAACTATTAATACAAACGGTGTTGCTGATAACTACTTGCCACGACCTTAACGAACCCTGAATGCTTCGCCTGAAAAAACACCCTGGTCCATCCGAAAGTTATTGCCTAACAGACGGGCTGGAATTGAACCGCTCAGGTCATACCAAACAGGCGGGCAAATGGGCAGAAGCCGTATGAAATCCGATGAAACCACACAAAACGCAGGCTTTGCAGCTGTCTTGGGTTTCAATTTAAGGCAGTTCAATCGGTATCTTGCAGAAGAGGTGCGTTCAAAATCAAGAGAATTTATACCCAAAGTAGCAAATGAGTTAATAATTGGTCATAAATCAGAACTGAGCTTGTAGATCTAAGAAAGAATAGCGATTGATCTGTTCATAGAGATTTAATAGCTACAAATAAACTATCAAAGTGACTTATTTGAAAGCAAAACATTTCGCGAAAGCGACCAGTTATCCACAAATTCGGTGGATAACCTTGTGGGGAACCTTGTTATATCACGGTACTATTAATTTTTACCTTTTTAAGGTGCTTGAATAAAAAAATAAAGTTGTATAAGTTACAAAGACTTTAGCCGAAATTTTGCGTTCTTGTTATTACACTCGGCAGTCTGTAATCTTTTGAACCCAAAGACCTATGATAGAACTTGCGAAAAAAGGAGTCTGCAATGACCATATTTTTGGATATAGCCAAATACTTTTTGATTGAAGCCTTAGAAATTGAGAGAAAACGGGCAAAGGATGCAAATACTTCTTATATCGGTTCTTACATAAGGGAAACTGAACATTCGGAAAAAAAACGTCAGTTAGCCAAAAACTTAATTGATGAAATATCTATGCAAATTGATCTTGAAAATGACCAAAAAACCTGGCTTGCTTTAAAAAATCTCATTGCTAATTGCCATCAAAATCATAGTGTTTTATGTAAAGAGGCTGAGAAGACAGAGGGTGAGTTTCGAAAGGCCATAATCGATGTAAATTCTTTGCTTGATGGAATTTACTATCATGTATTTCAAACTAACAATTTGCTTAATATCAAATGTGACCTCGACCCGGATGTTTCAACAAAATTGGATATAAATGTGAGTCCCAGTGTTAAATATTATGATGCTTTTGACAAATTTATTTACTATTGTGCCTTTTATTGGGTAAACAAATATCAACACCAGGATAATCAAACCTATATGGAAAATTGCTGGCGTGGCCTTTCCATCACTTCCGCGGTAAAAGTTGGCACTGAAAAATTGAACCTTTTAGAATATACCCTGGCTCTTCTCCAAAATTCATTAGCCATTTCAATTGAGTATAAGAAACAGTGCCGGATGGCACGAAAAGATTCGGTATTAATTGCTTTAAATTCGATTCTTGGTGGAAATGCCAGTGTTTGCAAAAACCATATTTTATCAGCCCAAGTTCCCTTGGATAAAATAGGTCTAAGTTTTTTTGGAATAAAAATACCACTTTGGGAGCCAGCTAGCGGCCAGTTAAAAGAGGTAATGGAAAAAGCACTTGCCGAAATTAAGTCTATGGGCGAAGCAGAGGTTAATAAAGTTTTAGAACCAAACAAATTGATCAAGGATAGCGAAAAACCAATCAAAATTCCCTCAAAGTCTAATAGGGTGAAATTAGCAGAGTCTAAGAATATAAGAAGACGTAATACTTTTGATAGCTTTTCAATGGGAGATCGCTCAACCCTGTTTGGTACAAAAGAGAATAAAAAACCTGTTGAGGAAAAAGAAAAAAATGGTGTTTTTTTTCAGACAAATGGATAACCAAATATATTCCGTTAACTTAAAACGAAATTTTAGTTTTATCTAAATTTTTAATGTAAGATGATTTGTTGAAAGTGTGAAAACTTTTCAAATAATATGGATATATCAAAAGGATAATCATGAAAATTAAGAAAATAGTTATATCACTAGCGTTAATCAGTTTTGGCTTATCATCCGCTTACGCGACAGATGCCACTCATAGCATGGATGCCCAGCCGACTAATTCACAGTCAACAGATTCACAAACAACAACACCTGCAACAACAACTTCAACTTCAGCCACCTCAGCAACTCAAGATGAAAAACAGAAAGAAGGGGAGTTGATAGCCTTCCTGGTTGTTTTAAACCAGAATGAAATTGCAGCTGCAAATGAAGCGAGGAAGAAGAATATTAAAAGCGAAGTTAAATCTTACGCTGATTTAATGAAAACCGATCATACCAAGAATTTAAACGACACTTTAGAACTAAGCAAACAAAATAATCTGGAACCAAAAAGTACTCCAATGATTGATTCCCTCAAAAGAAAAGGGGAAGAAGAGTTAGTGGTTCTTGCACCTTTGGATTCAACAGGTTTTGAAAATGCTTATATTGATGCAATGGTTAAAGGGCATGAAGAAGCACTCATGGTTATTGATAATAATTTCATGAACAGCGTCAAAAACCCAACGTTAAAAACTCATTTGGAAACAACTCGTTCCCATATTTCTACTCATTTAGAAAAAGCAAAAGAACTTCAAAAAAATCGTTAATTGTTAAGAGTACATTTAATCCTGGGGTTCAAATTTTGGATTAAATGTACTCCAATCCCCTAAAAAAAATTAAGTCAGACCGCTAGAGTGTTATCATCAGCTTTGGGCTCAGTTAAGCATTCGTTAATTAATAAATAAAGTCCATATCCCCACCCTATTAAAGGGACGCAAATACAAAACATAACAATCAACCAGTTTGGAACTTCCCAGCTTTCCTCTTGCTTTGAAGAATAGGATTGAATATCGATATGATTATTTAATTTTTCTTTCGGTTTTGGCGATACAAATAGGGATGCTCGGCTGCTCCCAGGATTACTATTTAATCTTTCTCCAGTTTCAGGTATTGGTTTATTTTCGAATTTAATAGGAATCTTCTCTGCATCAGTTTCAGATAAAGCCTCTTTTACTTTAATGCCCTCAGTTGATTGATTATGACTTAACGATTGTTTAGAAAGAAATGTTTTAGATTCCAGTAATTTATTCAGACTATCGGATGCTTTATCAAGGGATTCCAATACTTTACTATCCCAATCTAGCCTTAATTGAATTTTTGCGGCTTTAATCATTTCGATTTCATTTAAATTAAGACATCTTTTAAAAAAAGGGCTTTCCAATAGTCGTTGATTTAAAATTTTTTCTAATTCATTTAATTTGATATTCAACAATCTATCGAAATGCATTAGGTAAGCTACATAGATAACCTTTTTTTCTTCTGAAACCTCTGGCGAATTAGCTAGTTTTTTCCATCTGAGTTCAAGTCGATCGTCCAAAGTATAGTCTCTATGACCTTGCTTAATAGCCTCTAATGCGTCCACCAGGCTTGAAATATCTTTGAAAACCAGTTTTTCCTTATCCTTGATGATATCGCGCGGGCCTGGTTCTTTTTCTGTTCCATTATAGACTTCTAATAATAAGGCTGAGTTTAACTCTTTTTCTTTAGAAAATAATTTTGACATCCGCTTGGTTAGATCTTTTTCAAGATGATTGATTTCTTCTATTAGATAATTTCTAAAGTTAAAATTTTTGCGCTTTGTTTTAAGTTGGGATTTATCTTTTTTTTCAAAAGCCATAATTAATCAAAATGAGTCAAACGAATTTAAATTTTAACAAAAAATTATTAACTAAAACTTAAGGGCTTTCAGACCATTCAATATCGAAGCTTTTGAGTTCGTCTAAATACTCCTCTAGCGAAATCAGATCAAGGCAGGGCAGGGCACCGACTGTTTCAATTGTATTTTTTGCGAGTTTTTTAGAGAGAATTATTGCAGGTATACAGGGAATATATAAGCCATCACCATGTTGGGCATAAATTTCAAATAATTTACAGGCTGGTTTACCGTCTTTATCCAGACCTTTTATTTCCAAGTAAAAGCCACTATCGTCGGTACCAAAAATATCGAATAAGCGTGATATTTTCAGCATTTGGGGTGCAAATTTTGCTAAATCCGGGAAAAGTTTATTTTTAACCAATCCAGAAAAAGCCCATAAAATAAGGTGCAAGAACGTTAATTCCAATCCAGCTTGAAACCGAATATTTATTAAATCTGGATATCGTTTGGGAAACAGTAACAAATCCGGAATGTCGCAATTCCCTAAAAAGCGTGTACCTAAACCCCAAAATTTGCGACGTCTTAAGTCTTGCCATCCGTATATTATTTTAGCTTTGCCATTTCGGAGTGTATTAAAGGGTTTGCCAGCATAACTTAACCCTGCCGTGGTGGTTGCAAGCCCATTATTGGTTAATTGTGCGGTTGCAATTGCGTAATCCAGATCGGTAATTTTTGCAAATTCAGATTGATAATGATTGATTATCGCATTAGCAAGGCAGGGCACTGAGCTTGCGCCCGAGCAAATTAATAAATTGTTTGCCTGAGCTTGATTATTTAATTGAGTAATTCCAACCACAAAATCCCGGGCATCTGCTAAATCAATGTAATGGCAGCCTTGTTTAATACAGGCCTTAGCCACTTCATATCCTTGAATCTGATAAGGACCCGAGGTATGAATGACAATATCGGGTTTAATTTCTTTAAGACTTTGTTCTAATTGATGATGAATATTAATTTGCGCAGACTCTATTTGGTTATGCGCAAGTAATTCTTTAGAAAGTAATTGAGCCTTTTCCAGATGGGGACCTGCAATAATTAATTGAATATTTTTTTCTGTTGCTAACCGCTTTGCGATAAGGCGTCCGAAATTTCCGTATCCACCAATTATTAATAGACGAGTAATCATAGAAAAGAATCTTTGATAATAATCGTTATATACTACTTTCAATTCGTATCGGGTAAAAGAATTTGATGCTGAGGTTGAACCATGCTTTATCTATTTCTTAAATACATTCATATAGTGAGTTCAACTATTTTATTTGGAACAGGCCTAGGCACAGCTTTTACTATGGTATTTGCGCACCGAACGGGTGATAGCTATATTGTTGCAGCCAGTTCACGTTATGTTGTCTTCGCTGACTGGATTTTCACAACCCCTGCAGGCTTTATTCAACCTGTTAGCGGTTTTTTAATGGTGTACATTGCTGGATATTCGTGGTCGTCACTATGGATATGGGGTTCCATTTTAGGTTATCTAATTGCCGCCTTATCCTGGTTTCCTGTCGTTTATTTACAAATTAAAATGCGTAATCTGGCTGTTAAAGCAGTAAACGAAAAATCCAAACTACCACCCCTTTATTACCGTTACTACAGATATTGGTTTTGTTTGGGATGGCCTGCATTTATCAGTCTTTTAATTGTTTTTTATTTAATGTCCTTTAAACCGATTACTCATTAACTGGTCTGTAACAATTAAAAATAGGAGATGATTCCTTTCTATTGACCATCATATCATCAACAACTCATCCGCATCGGTTGGCCTAAAAGATTAAAACGTTTTAACGCATCGTACAGGTGTGGCGAAGGCCTTAAAGGCTCCACTGGTGCCTCCTCCCGGAAAGGTTATTTGATATGCATTGTTAGTATCAGATTGCGTTGAACTCCAATAGGCCCCAGCTAATCCTCCAAAGTTGCAGGGAAGAGCAAGATTAGAGCAAAGTGAATTAGCAATAGAAATAATTTCATTATTAGCAGGTAGGTACAATGAGGGATCAAGATTTCGACAACGTTGTGCAGCGCAATTGACAGGGTTAATAAGGCAAGACGGATCAGCTGTTATAGCATTCGTGTTAGGTAATCCATTATTTGGATTAATTGCGCCAGTATTTGCATTATTAGTTGTCCACGGACTGATAAACTGTTGCGACAAATTAGTCACTATCTTGCCACTGCCACTACTTTCTTCAAAAACCAATCCTCCGAGATACTCAAAAGCGATTAAAGTCGTTGGACTGTTAGCAGTATTGCTGCCGCTTATAGTAATTAAACAGGGAGCATAAGGAGTATTCGAACTGAGATCCAGTAAACAACTCGCTCCTGGCGCTACACTGGTACAACTGCTGGCATCAACTATAAGATTAGGACAGCCTGTTTTAACGGTTACCGTAATCGCATTTGCATTAATTAAACTGCTGGCCGCATTGGTGATTTGCAAGGTCAAAGATAGGCCACTTACTGTAACCAGTCTATCTTGCTGGACAGGAGCTGTAATACTAATTTGTGGCTCACTTACAACCTGAAGACTCACTGTCACAATATTTGTATTAATCCCAGCGAGGGAAATTTTAGTTGGGCCTTCTTGGGTACTTGTAGCAAATCGAATCGTGCAACTTGCCCCGATTGCAAGAACTGCTCCGCAGGTAGTACTCTGCACGCTAAGATTGCTACCTAGAGTAGTGGTGGCGACTATATTATTAGCTGCAGCTTGAGAACCTGGTTCATTAGTGACAAGAAATTCCACAATAGAATTTTCAGTAACGATTAAGCTTGTAGGGCTAACCCTGATTGTGGCTTTATCATTCTGCGGACTGACGCGCTTAATTTTTAATACGTTATTTGAATCTGGCTGGTAACATTGGTTCGGGTTGCCTCGCTGACAAAGTGAGGGACCGCCTTCAATATTTTTAGTTAAGGCAGATCCAATAATGGTTAGATCCAACAAGAGGCAGGGTTGTTTCAAACCAAAAGCAGAACAATCAGCTAAGGGGGTTTTCTGACTAATTATTCCAGGAATAGGTGTCATCACCAGGGTAAACTCTCTGGTTGATGGATATGCCCAGGTCACAACATACTTCACTGTAACCAACTCGTGCGAAAAAATAGTTACTTTGGTGGGTGTTAAGGGCGTAAATTCCCATAGAGGCTCACCAGCGTTAGCTAGTGTTGAAAGCATCAAACATACACTAAGGAGAAATTTGTAGATTTGATTTTTTTTCATGAAGAAAATCCTATTTCTTAAACAGAGTAGTATGACTCCATTTAGTGGCAGTAAATTAAATTTTTAGAGAGCTGGGACTTTCGCCAGTATCAGTCATAAAATTGAAAGTGTCACTATCTTAGCTGTGCATTGAGCTTCTTAACATTGGAAATTCATTTTTCTTGTTTATAATTCTTAAATATTGAGTGCAATTTTTTGAAGCGAAGAATAGGGGGGAAAACCGGATCCCCTACACGCTGCTACCGTTTGATTGACTGAGTAAAAATTCAGTATGCTAAAATGAATATAATGTAAGTTAATTAGGAGTAACTTATGCCAAACCTAAAAAAAGGAGACAAAGTCACTTGGAATACACCTCAAGGTAGGACTTCAGGCACTGTTGAAAAAAAATTAACTAAAGATACTACTTTAGGAACCAAGAAATATAGGCCAACAACTGAAAAGCCAATGGTAAAGGTGAAAAGTGATAAGTCGGGTAAAGAAGCTATTCATCAAGAAAGCAGTATTCAGAAAAAATAAGACGCAAGGATTGAGAAAGAGGTTCGCTTTTTGCTTGAGAGCGATCAAAAGCCTGTGCTTGTAATAGTAGAGCTTTTGAAATCTTCCCTTAAACTGCTCAATCTTTGCGGTTAATCCTTTAAATTATGCTCAGCAACTCTTTGCAAATTTAATTATTTACCCTTTTTAAAAGGGGTGTGTTTTCTACAGGGTCAAGGACAGTTTGGTTGTCTTTATTTTTAAAAAAAGTAATTTGTCCCTGGCGTGAATTATTTTTAAAATTTTGAAGTGGCGATTCAATTTTTTTACTCAAGCCTGCTTCATTTTGCTCATCAAGGGGAGTTATGCGCAGTTTTGTAGGATTTCTAATTTCCCCGTAAGTATTATTTTCTAAACAAAATTCGGTTCCAAAAGTAGAATTTATAGAATATCCAACCGCTACCTGAAATTGTCTGCACGGGCTTCTAAAATATATAAAATGTACCCACTTCAAATAAAGTTCTCTAGCTCTGGTAGGGGCTGTCAAACGGGTTTGTTTCTCGGAAGGTAAACTATAAAAGTTATTAATACAGGCATGATCTACAGCAATCTCAAATTCTTTCCAGGAACGATCGCGGCAAATTTTATTTTTTGCAAAATAAATTTCAGCCGTTAAATCAATTAATTTCTTATATTCACGCCAATTCATATTTAAATCCCCAAGAAATTTTTACGATAAATCACAATAATATTATTTGTACAACTTGGGAACCTCTTTTTCTTATCACTTAGCATTTATTCAAGAAGAATATTCTCTTTGCAGAATTTCTAATTATTCTTCAAAGATAAATTGAATTTAATGGTTCATTACCTTCCTAAGGAGGGCTTGAGTGAGAGTAAAGTAATTATGAATAATAATATGGAGCTTGAAATAAAATTCAATTATAATAATCGGTCATTTTACCAAGGATGGCATGATATGGCGTTATTTAAACAATTAATTCTACTAATTTTTTTAATTCCTTTTAATGTATCAGCAGATAATTACCTGCCTTTTCATAAATCCCCTTCATGGTCGCTAATTGCAAGTTTAGGTTATGGTAATTACAAGTACATGTTTCAGCAAGATGGATCCACTGCTTTGGGAAGATTAGGCTTTGCAGTTAAAGTTGCAGACATTCGTTTTTTTGTTTTGGGCCTCGAGGCAGGTGTACAATCTGGTAATCGTATGCGAATTGATGTACCAAAAGAGACGCTCGATGAAATAGGGGGCTTACCACTTGAAACCA
Source organism: Tatlockia sp. (assembly GCA_013697955.1). Classification (GTDB taxonomy): domain Bacteria; phylum Pseudomonadota; class Gammaproteobacteria; order Legionellales; family Legionellaceae; genus Tatlockia. The sequence continues at coordinate 12,264 of JACCVV010000077.1, forward strand.
CTGTTAAACCATTTCTCGATCTTTTAATTACAGCTCAGTCGATTCCTCTACCTACACTACCCTTGTCAATAATCGCAAAGGGTGGTTTTACCTATCGTCAAATGCAACTTTTTCGCGAATCGGTGAATAATTTAAATCAATTAAACACGGAAATTCAATTTGGTTTTGGATATCAGATAAGTAGACATGCCAATCTAAGTTTATTATATCAGCATGTTTATGGAGGTAACCCAGACTTTAGATTTAATACAAATACGCAAAAAGGACATATCGCGAAGATACCGCGTGAACAAGCAATATTATTAGGTTTTTCAATCTCCTTATGAATGGTTAACTCATGAAAATTATTAAAATTATTATCGTTTTATTTTTACTGAATCTGCAAATTCCTAACACTTTTGCCTCTGGTAATCCTGCTTCCACAACCTATGTAAATCAAAAAATACAGGAGTTAAAAGGGGAGATAATTTCTTTTTTCAATAATATAACTGGTGCACCGGGACCCCAAGGCCCTGCAGGAAGTGATGGTGCACCGGGACCCCAAGGTCCGGCAGGAAGTGATGGTGCACCGGGATCCCAAGGTCCGGCAGGAAGTGATGGCGCACCGGGACCCCAAGGTCCTGCAGGAAATGATGGCGCGCCGGGATCCCAAGGTCCGGCAGGAAGTGATGGCGCGCCGGGACCCCAAGGTCCGGCAGGAAGTGATGGTGCACCGGGACCTCAAGGTCCGGCAGGAAATGATGGTGCACCGGGACCCCAAGGTCCGGC
>JACCVV010000078.1 GCA_013697955.1 Tatlockia sp.
TGACAGTTATCGATTAAAAGATAAAACCAAAGCGGGTATTATCAAAACTAAACAACAAGGGGTGGATCAGTTTTAGACTGCAGTTTCATACTAAAAGTGGATCACTTTTCAATTGCCGTTGACACTAAACGGGGCAAACCTTAATAAGTTAACAATTAGTCTTTTTAAATTTATAGATTAAAGCCCATTTGCTGGCGTCTTTGACAGAATAAACGCAATGATTGCTAAACCATTTTCGGTGAGAATAATCGAGCGTTGGCAGTAATTTGATAAATCATAAGATTTGATGAAAAAGCTTGGAAGAAATCACGAAGGAGATTAATTCTGATTTAGTATTAAGGTAAAGTTTATTTTTTATATTGACTAAATAAGATTCTACTGTCGATTGCTTTAAACAAAGTCGAACGGCAATTTGACCTGCATGATAACCATGAATTAATTCAAACAAGACCTGAATTTCCCGCTTGGATAAAGCCGTTTTTCCCCATTGCAGGGATATGGAGTAACTTTTTCGAGTTAAAAGCTCATCTAATTCAGCTGTTGTTAAATTAAAAAGGGTATCCCAATCTAGCTGACGAATATGAGTGCTTGATGAGACTATTCCCAGCACATAATCAGGCTTATCACTATAGATGGCCAAGGGATAAAGTTTACCTTCCATTGTGGTGATTATTGATGAATTATTTTTAGGATTTACCTCATTTAACAAAATTAGCGGTTTTTCTTCTTCCAAAACATAAGAATCATCATGGCGGTATTGCTTGATCTTGAATTTATCGTCATACAACTCTGCATCTGATTTTCGTACTAAATCAGATAAAAATTTAAAACCCATAAGACTAAAAAAAGCATTATTAGCGTATTCATACTGAGATTTTATATTCTTAATAAACAGATACTTAGGTTTATCCTCAGAAAATAATTCACAGAGTTCATGGAGATTTAATGGAGAAGAAGTGGATCTAAGATACTCAGAAAAAACAGAATTGGACGACATAGTATTCATAGTAAAATAAAGGCAAGTTGGAATAATAATATACAACTGGGTTTTATGTCAAATCAGGATAAAGTTCTGTAATTGACCTAACTTCTAAATGAATATTTTCTGGAGACAATCGTAATATACTTATTATCGAAGAGGATCATCGTTAAGTAGTGAATAGAGTTATAAAATCCTGGATAATCATGTTTAATCTTTTTCACACATGCTGTCACTTAAATAATCATATTGATTGATAAACCAATTTTAAGAAAGAAATGTGGTCAAACCCTTGACAGAGTAGGGTGAAAATTCGTAATAACGGTCATAAAAATGATATAACTAATGATCTTTTATGTTAACGAAGGTCTAAAATGAATGATTGAGATAGATTATAAATTACTTTCTAAAGAGGCAGTCGATAATTTAATAATGGAATTAATCATACGCGATGCAACTGATTATGGTGCAGAAGAAGTGAATTTAGCTCGTAAAAAAAATCAAATTATCTCTAAGCTTGAGAGAGGTGAAGCAATAATCATGTATTCATCCTTAGAAGGTTATTGCAGCATTGTCAGTTTAGAAGAGAAACGAAAATTGCTGTTAGATAATCAGGAAACGTTTTGAAAGGTTCTAATATCTCTAATAGATAATTAGTTATTCATATTTTGCTTAAATTTTATAGCTGTTAAGTGCTCGCGTAGTATTATCCTCTCTTACTCAAAAACGCTTGGAATAATTGTTATTAATCGGAGCATCAAGGATAAAATAGTTTGAAATGAGTAACTTTTCCTTACCCAGGATCGTAAAAACTTTAAAAGATAGGGTAAGGAGATTTAAATCTAAAAATTGAGTGCGGGTTTATATTATCTCAGTCGAAATGATTCACAGAATTTGCACAATTTCTTTAGTCAAACGAAAATTTTATTAATTTATGAAATGATTTATAAAAATTTGGGTTTTAAAGTTTGCTTATATAAGCATTTTAATAATCCAATCTTATTTACATCAGAGACTTAATAATTAAATTAAACTCCGTCAGATCGAACTGACGGAGTTATAAGCATTGCCAAAACCTTTACTTGGCAGCTGCAGCTTTCTTTTCTTTTTCCTTGGCAATAACCGCCTCAGCGACATTAGTTGGACAAGGAGCATAGTGAGAAAACTCCATTGAGAACTGTCCACGGCCCGAGGTTAGGGTACGTAAAGTACTAATGTAACCAAACATTTCTGATAAAGGAACATCAGCCTTTACCCGTACACCAGCTGCATTAGGCTCTTGGCCAGAAATCATGCCGCGACGACGGTTTAAGTCACCAATTACGTCACCTACATTCTCTTCTGTACTATACACGTCAACTTTCATGATAGGTTCAAGCAATTGGGGGCCTGCTTTAGGTATCGATTGACGGAATGCACCTTTTGCAGCTATTTCAAAAGCGATTGCTGAGGAGTCAACCGGATGGTAGCCACCGTCACTGAGGTCAATTGAAACATCTAACACTGGGAAACCAGCCAAAGTACCCGCGCCCATCATTGAACGGAATCCTTTTTCGATTGCGGGGAAGAATTCTTTAGGAACGTTACCACCTACCACAGAGGTGACGAAAGTAAAGCCAGTGTTTGGCTCCCCTGGGGAGATAGTGTAGTCAATCTTACCGTATTGGCCAGAACCACCGGATTGTTTCTTGTGCGTATAGCTGTCTTCAATCGTTTTAGTTATGGTTTCTCTATAGGCAACCTGTGGTTGACCTACTATTAAATCAACATCGTAAGTACGCTTTAAAATATCCACTTTAATATCGAGATGTAACTCACCCATTCCGCGAAGAATAGTTTCACCAGAATCAATATCGGTTTCCACTCGGAATGTGGGATCTTCTGCAACCATTTTACCAATAGCGATACTCATTTTCTCAGTTGAGCTTTTATCTTTTGGCGAAACCGCAATAGAGATAACAGGCTCAGGGAAAACCATCGCTTCAAGTGTACACTCATGTTTGGGATCGCAAAGAGTATGGCCAGTACGTACATTCTTCATGCCTACAATAGCAATAATGTCACCTGCTTCAGCACTATGTAATTCAATGCGCTCATCGGCTTGCATCTCTACCATACGGCCAACACGTTCTGTTTTGCCGGTAAAGGAGTTTAAGATGGTATCACCCTTGTTCAGTTTTCCTGAGTAAACACGGGTAAATGTTAAAGCGCCGTAACGATCATCCATGATTTTAAAGGCCAAGGCTCTGAAAGGTTCGTCTGGAGAAACAATAGCGAACTCGCCATTGGGTTCACCTTCAGCATTTGTTAAAGGCTGTGGGTTAACTTCGTGGGGAGCCGGTAAATAGTCAACTACTGCATCCAGTAATAATTGCATTCCTTTATTTTTAAAGGCAGAACCGCAGTAAGTGGGGAAGAAGGCTAACTCGAGCGTACCTTTACGAATACAGCGTTTGACGTCTTCTATAGAAGGCTCTTCACCTTCAAGGTAAGCCATCAATAATTCATCATCCATTTCCAGTGCCGTTTCGATAAGCTGCTTACGATACATTTCCACTTCTTCCTGCATATTTGCAGGAATATCAGTAATAGTATAATTTTCTGGCTGGCCGGTTTCATCCCAGACATAGGCTTTTTGGGTTAATAAATCAACGACACCTACGAAGTCATCTTCGATACCAATTGGCAGGGTCATTATTAATGGATTGGCGCCCAGTACTTTTTCGACTTGCTCAGTCACTTTCAAAAAATTTGCACCTATTCGGTCAAGTTTGTTGACGAAAATCAAGCGAGATACTTTTGAATTGTTTGCATAGCGCCAGTTGGTTTCTGATTGAGGCTCCACACCGCCTGAGCCGCAAAATACACCGATGCCGCCATCGAGTACCTTTAAAGAACGGTATACTTCTACAGTAAAATCGACGTGTCCAGGTGTATCAATTACGTTGAAACGAGTACCTTTCCACTGACAACTAACTGCTGCTGACTGAATGGTAATTCCGCGCTCCGCCTCTTGTACCATAAAGTCAGTTGTTGATTCACCATCGTGAACCTCACCAATTTTATGGATTTTACCGGTAAGCTTTAGAATACGTTCGGTAGTGGTGGTTTTTCCAGCGTCTACGTGGGCGAAGATACCAATGTTTCTATAACGGTTTAAATCGATCATAGCACTCTTAAATTAGATTAAAAAATAGTCGTACACTATACAGTGTTTTATCTTTTTTTGCTGCAATTTTTTGCATCAATTTAGTAAAATTATCTTTGTTCTTTTTTAACACTATTTTAGACTATTAAATAGTTCAAAAATTAACTTTAATTGTAAAAACAAATTACGCCATTTAAATAGCTGGCAAAAACCAACCACAGAAAATAAGGAAGAAGCAGTATACTTATTCTCCTCATTTTATCCTTCAACATGTGAATACAAAAAAAGGTCAATAAGGTCATTATCAAAATCCACAAAAAACTGAAACCAATCCAATGAAGTCCAAAAAAGATGGGAGTCCACGCCCAATTCATGAATAGTTGTATGAAAAAGAAATAGGTAGTAGGTCGAATTGCTTTCTTTTTTCGCTGCTGCCAAAGAACCCATCCTGAAATAGCCAGAAGCAGGTATAAAACAGGCCATACAATGGAAAAAACTAGTGGCGGAGGAGTTAGTTGAGATTTATGGAGTCCATTATACCAATTAGGGATGTTAAGTTGTGTTAAAAGTCCTAGCAATAATCCAATGACTTCAAAAGTAATAATCCAACAAATTAGAGATTTCCAATCTTTAGCTGTCATAGGCAAATGCGTTCTTTGATTTTCACCAAAATCTTCCATAATTATCGATACTTTTAACAAGACTATAAATAGGGCTGATGATTTAAGCATTGATTTTTAGTAATTACAATTTAAAAGCTGTAAGTAATCTCAAAGTCAACTACCAGGTTAATTCTTGTTTTATCGTTCCTGTGATCAAATTCATTGACTCACCAAAGTAAGTCAATGAATTTAAAGGGTTTAAATCGTTAAAGCTCGGATACAACGTACCGGAAGAGTATTGGCAATCTTATTGGAGCTATTAAATATACTCCCCGTCGCGAAGCGCTGAGACCAGGCAGTCAATTGGGGGAGAGTATTGCCTTCGGTTGAGCTCCAGTAGACTAAATTAGAAAATCCACCTAAATTATTTAAATACAAAGTAGTATACAAATTAGGGTTAGTAGTCCCACAACCTGGATCCACACCTGAACCCACATATCTCCCAAGCTCGCAAATGGCGGGCAGGTACCAATTCTGGTTTAAGCACACTTGTGCTGCAGGATATTGGCCTATAGGTGTTGCAAGGGCATTGGTATTGGAAAACCCATCACTGATGCTGTCTGCGGCTGTATTATTGTAAATTGTGGACCATTCATATGTGCTTGGTTCATCTGCTAATGCCGCTATTTTACCTCCTATACTATTGATGTTAGGTGTTGCATCATCCACTGAAAACAAAAAGCCGTTTTGATAGATACACCCATATCCTAAAATCAGGACGTTGATGTTTGTAGAGGCTGCATTATCAGCACTGACTGTAACAGTGGAGGGAACGGGTACAGTTCCAGGCGCTGTAGTACAGGGATTGTTTCCTGCATCAGAACTCGCAGTACTTCCCGGAGTAATGGTAATGTCGCAGGTTGCCCCAGCATTTAGAGTCCCAATGCAGGTATTGCTGGTAATCGTGGTGCCTGCGGGAAGTCCAGTTGCGTTAACTCTTAGATTGTTCGCCGGTACCGCCCCGTTATTTCTTATTCGGATGATACGTGCATTACCAACAAGTGCCGGGTCAGCGTTTGGGTCGCGAATTGATAAAACCAGGTTTTGAGTAAGGGGGACAATATTGCCACCCCTGGAGTGGGCATTCGCGTAATAAATAAGGTTTCTCCGGGGTAGGGTTGGTAACATTGATCAGTTCCTTGGGGAAAGGTCACTTGGCACATAAAAGGCCCACCTGAAATCCGGTCTGCAGGCAAAGCACTGCCATTAATCACCAGGATTAAAACACAGGTGGAATTTCCAGAGCCTTTCGGGCCTAAAATACAAGGGCCGACTTAGCTAATCCCAGTGGGAGTGGTAGGGCTTAAAACTAATTGATGGGGTTTATAGGAATTATTGATTATCGTATATTGCATGGTTGCCGTTCCTGTACTACTAACAGCCACTACGGGTGTTGTATCATGGCTAAAGCTCCAGACAGGAAGTTCAGCCTGAGCTGTTGTAAACAAACTCAAAAGACTTAATCCTAGACTTATTTTAATCATAAAGCGTGAAAAGTTCATGTTATATCCTTATGCAACATAGCTGAGTTTAAACCCCCTTTGGTATATAGGTGCTTGAAACGAAAAGCTCGAGTTAAGAATTTGCCGGAACTTATCCTGTCTGGAATCTAAACTCGTTCACAATCAATCTCTGGCTTTAAATAAAAGGTTTGCGCTTTAGTATACAAAAAGTACCCGAAAAAAATAGTTAATCTTTCTCCGCTATTATTCAAATTAATATTTAGTTAATAATTGGTTGGTATAATTGTGAACACTTTAAGTTATTTTGTTCACAAGATTTATTAACGAGAGCCTTATGCCTTTTATATCTGTTACCTCCGAAGAATGGAATTTTGCCAAACAACAATTAATTGATGCAACAAGTGGTACAAAGTTGGGATATAAAATTCTCCCTAAGTCCTTAAGTTCAAAGCATTCATTCATCAAAATCAAAGATAAAATATATTGCATTGCTAAAGGTAACTCTAATGATGCAGTCCTATCCCAGGGTTCAATGGCAGAAGCTAAATACGCCCTTGATGAGCAAGGTAATCTCTTTATTATTAAAATAGATCAGACAAAGGTAAGTAGAGAAGAGCAAAACGAATCGGCTATTTTACTTGATCTTTCAATTGGCTTAGGTTCCGAAGTACGTCCTGATAAAAATAAACGATATACAATTCTTAAGTACTTGGGGAAAAACTTAGAACAAATCATTAATGATAAGTCGCATATATTAAGTGAAGAAGAGCGGCTGGAGCTTGCAACTAAATTTGCCTGGCAAGTCTATAAATTACACAATGGATTATCATCCGTTTCAAAAACCGCTTATGCCCACAATGACATGAAGCCCGATAATGTGACTGTTGATGACCAGGGAAATGTTAACTTGATTGACTTTGGCTTATCAACTGTAAATCCGCATGAAAAAAGCTCAATCATTACAGGTGCGTTTGCTTATACAGCCTATGCCCCATATGAAAAGCTAACAGGGGCCGAACTCGATGTCGTGGCATTGAAACGCTCCCTGTTCAGACCAAAGGAATTTTACTGTAGTAAAGGATATATCCAAATAGACAAAGCTGAATATAACGACAATAATTTTTTACTGCCACAAAGCTTACTTGATAAATACAATTTAAATGTATTTATTAACACCTTTTCTGCTGGTGGGGACATTCCTGATTATAGCACTCAAGTTATGGACTCATTGACTATATGTGCCTCACTTATCAATGCAAAAGAACAACTTGGAATCCCCAATTCTGAACTTAGAAATAATCCCCTACTTTGTCATGCAGTTGTTGGCATCAATTTTAGTACTTTCCCCAATCGCCTAAAAGAAATTATCTCAAACGAAAAATCATATAAGTTGGCAGCGGCGTTACACCTTGATGGTAGTATTGAAAGTTACGAGCAATTGCGAAAAGACGAAGAGCTCTCGGATAAAATAGAACAGAGTCAGGATACAACCACAGCTTTTTCTTTACTTCAACTAAAACGATTAAATCTCTCGAATCATTACAATCTTATTTTAAATTCTCTCCCCACAGCTCAAATTATAGAGAAGCTGGTGAAACAAAACCGAAGTGAATTAATCAATGGCCTTCTAAATTCTCACAGTGAAGATTTGGTAAAAGTATTGCTGTTTGCTAATCGAAATGGTTTAGAGCATCGATATGAAGAGATGATTAATAATCCTGAATTAATTAATGCAATAAATTTATTATCTGAGGATTATGAGCCACAAAGATTTATTAATATTATTAAAATTCCTGAATTTTCTACAAAACAAATTATCGCTTTTTGCCAGAATAAGGATAAACGTACAGCTGTAGATATTCTGTTTGATAATGATCCTTATTCGATTCTTCAAAATAAAGCTGCCAGGACAAAGGGTATTAGCAATCTTTTAGATGAAGAGGATAATGAAATTCAAACTGCTATTATTCATTTCAATCAGTTAGCCATTAATAAATACTATCTTTATGAAATGGTTGATTCAGTAGATCGTTGTCGTGCTTTCAATGTTTTATTTAATGCAAATATTCGATCTGAAGAAGAGGTAAGAAAAACTGTATCTACATTTGGGAGCTCAGCAGAAGTACTATATTTCAATGAACGTGGCTGGAATAATTGTATTCCTCTCTTATTTGATATAAGCATTGATTCATACCAATTCAGAGCTTTATTAAAGTCAAAAAATGCCAATCAATTAACAGAAAAAATGCTCCTTGATAAAGGAATGCGTGATGCATTAGCGGGCAACACCTACGATGATGAAAAATTTCAGTGGTTAGTCACACTTTTTAATAAAAATCTATTTACCGAAGAGCGTTATGCCTTACTCAAAGATAATCGTCCTTTATTTAAACAAGTAATAAACGTAATCGAAGCGGGTTTTTCGTCTAGTGTTAATGTGAACACCCTATCAAATGATATCAAATCGCCTCAAGAATTCATGTTGAATATGGTGTCAAATAACTATCAAGTACTTGCTAGTGCAGAAATGAGTTTTAAATCTGATTTTAAATTCATGCTTGCCGCGACGTTTAATGACGTCAGAGCACTGGAATTCGCTGCTGAATGGTTAAAATCGGATATCAAATTTATAACTAAAGCGGTGCAAATTAATCATCAGGCATTTAATTATCTCAGTGAAGGTTTTGAAAATGATCCCTCTTTAAAACAAAAAATACAGCGTACGATATTAAAATATAAATACACTAATGAAAATGAAAGCAGATGGTATCACGCATTCGAGGTAAAGTTAGATAAAGAAGATCCCTTAAATGAACAATATAAGAATAAAAAAGGCGATGCTTTAAAAACAGCTATTCTCGCAGAATTTAAATATTCTCTTGAAGGAAAAAAAGAAGAGGAAATAGCTAGAGTGGTCGAAACGTTCAAAGAAAGTCCTCAATACAAAATACTTTGTACGTCTCAAGGCTTTTATTCTTCTATTTTTTCTAAGCCAACGTCTTCTAAAAAAGCGGTAGAAAAAATAATAAAAGACGCTAACGAAATGGTCTCGTTTACAAGTAATTTATATAAACTTGATTTCTAATTCTCTTATTACAAGGAGGAAGATGATTTCTACAGGCCTTTATTCTCTATCAGCTACTATCCCCGCGCCAAATAAGAGAGGAAGCAAGATGCTTCCTCAAAAAGTGCTAGACTAAAATTTTAGACTGTTAGTTACATTAGATTCTAAGGAGGCAAGGTGTTCATTAATTTTTTTTCGATCCCTTAAACAAGCATTTAAAAAAGTAACTTTTGCCGGTTTAAAACATTCGATTGGAGTATCATTTTGAGGTGCGAACAAATCTCTATCTGGATTAATATAGATTGATTTGATAAGTATCCTGGTATCTTGATCTGAAAGTTTTAACATGTCAGCAGGATATCTATCTAATTTATCTTTTTGTTCGATTAATTTTTCAAAGTCTTCAAGATTTTTTATAATTTCAAATGTTTTAATGTCGCCTAAGGCACAAGCAATATGCAAAATATTCAAACCATTGTTATCAGGTATAGTAACCGCTACTTTAGCTCCTTTATCCAAGAGATTTTGTACCAACTCAGCGTTACGGATTTTTGCAGCTAATAAAAGTGTAGTTTTTCCTTGATCATCCAGAACTGTAAAATCAATTGTTTTTTCAGCTTTATGCGCAATATCCACAAATTTTATTGCATCCCTATCTTCATTAGCTATCAGTGCATGTAAGGGTGTATTACCAAATGACATTGGTTGATAAACACCGCTTTTACTGTTTGGATCTTCTCCCTTTTGCATCAATAATTGAATTGCCTCCCAATTTTTAGAATGTAGAGTTATTAACAGTAGTAAACTATATCCCATATAATTTTTACCAGGCGGTATTTTTTGCGAAATAGCCATAATTGCTTCTGTTAATAAGGATTTACCTTTTTTTGTAATTAGAAAATAAAGTTCAGGACCTAAATAACAGGCTAAATCTGAAGGAGGTGCTGGAAAATTTATGGTAAATGTTCTACAAAATAAACGAACCATATCAAAATGCTTTTTCTCTATCGCATAATCAGATGGCGTTTTACCCCTCTTATCGGCAATATTTTTTATGTTAGGCAAGGTTAATAAATATTCTAATACTTCAATTTGATTACGTTGTACTGCTTGATGTAAAGCTGTTTTTCCAGTGGTTAAACCTGGGGCGTTTACATCAACACCCACATTATTTTTGATTAATTTTTTGAGCGTTTCCAGGTTGCCATTAGCCGCTTCTTGACGGATTTTCAAATTAATATCTAACTCGATTTTTGAATCCATATTAGAGCCTTATAATAAATGATCAAAAATTATATCCTATGATGAATTTTGAACATAGCATTACCGAGTTAGAGTTAAAATTTGTTAGAAAGACAGACCTCTAGAATTTTTTTCATGCCTTGTCCACTTCTTAAATTGGTTAACGCCACTGCACGCATTTACCTTTTTAAAATCTGAACATTCAGCTTTATTTTTTCCAAAGCCCGAGAATTTCCAATTGGCGCCAGTCAATGCTTCTACATAGGTATAGATAGAAATTACAGAATGATAACCATAAGAATAATAACATCTCAGGATAAACGGATGATGATCATCATGGGAATCTTCTTTATAGCCCATTATTTCAGTTAAATTAAATGATTTTTTTCCTGAAAAATTTTCTACTGCCGCGCTTGAATCAATCATCCATCCAGATGCCGTATTACATAGGCCTGAATTATAATTACATGTGAGTTTAGATTGGCAAACAACTCCGCTATAGGCAGTGATTGAAAAGCATATAATAAAAGGAGTAATTGAAATGATAAATTTTTTCATAAAAATGGCCTAATGTTATAAGTCTAAAAACCTTAACATATGCTAATAAATTAATCATTGAAAGGGGGTAAATTTACTGAAACTGATTATGCGAATAATAATATTAATTTTTATAACCGACCTGGGACCATTACCGATCCAGTAATTTTGAAATTAATCGAGGATCCATATCATTAACTTATGATTCCTCTATTGAAGAGAAGAGGAATCATATAATTTTTTAGTCTGTAAGCTTATCCAATTTTTCACCAGCTTTTTGCGCCGGTCCTTTATTTTGGAGTTTATCTTTAACCGACTCGATTTTTTTATCTAATTGTTTACCTTGACGTTCAGCAGGACCTTGTTGGCAACCCACGATACACAAGGTAGTGATTAGAAAGATCACCGCAGTTTTAAAAAAATTTTTATTCATGAGTACACCTCAATAATTACACTAAATCTAAATAACTTTCTTAACCTCTTGGGAGGTCAGCTAAGAGTGTAACACCGAAAAGGCTCAAACTTTCACAAAAGATCGTTTTATATACAAATAGCTTATTTTTTTTAAAAAATTGTTTATACGTAAAATCTGTTTGAAACATTTGCACCGATTGTTAGAACAGGTATTGAAATATGTTTCAACCCAAATTGGTAGAAATGAAAATTATAAGTTTATGCACCTCTATAATTTTATTAAATATACTTTGACCCCTATTTATGTATAAATTGCATAATATGGACAAATATGGTACAGTGCGACAAAATATAACTTTGTTGAAAGGTGTTCTAAAATGAAAAAAGTGTTTAAAGATGGCTATAAAATAACATAAGATACCGGTAAAGGGGTTGTGAATAAGTTAACAACTAAAAAGATTGATAAAAAAATAGCAACTCAGGTTTCTAATCATTCTTATCAACAATTACCCAATGAAATGCAAAATCATTATATGGCTCTACAAAACCTTCAACAGCAAAAAGCAAATAAAGCACTTTCCATTATTCAAGGATATATTAACATAGTTGATCCGCAAAATAAGGAGCTAACAGATGAAGAAATGGATCAAATGCGAACTATCTTTTTTAATAGCAAAGTTTGTATGTCCGTTCTTAATTTCTGTAAAGAAATTCAACTCCTTGTTACAAAACATAAAAATACCATTCCTGGTGATGTATTAATGGCTACAGGAAAACTCAAAGAATCATTAGAAAATGCATTGAAAACAGGGTTTGAAGATCATTTAAACAATCAAACAGAGCTAAAATTGTACAAGAAAACTTATTAGCAAATAGTAAAAGAATAATTAATCAATTTTCTCCGGCGATGGAAGAAGACCCTGGTTTTTTTGCCTCGGTTATAAGACTGTTCAACTATCTCTTTGGATGTTGCATGGGTACGGAGATATCCACCAGAACAGTTTTTTCTGAATCTGCTCAATATCAGCATTTAAAATTCAGCATTTTTAACACCGAGGTTAGAGAGAATGGGAATATCAATGAGTCTGATGTCAATTCGAAGAACCAAATTGTAATTGAAATTTGATCTGAGAGTTTAGAATTGTCTGTCAGACCAAAATCGGTTTATAAATTTAAGTGAAAAATGTATGGAAATGGCTTAAAAGCTCTGAAATTTGCCTAAAAATAGTCATTTTGAGCCGCCAGAATGAGGTTTAGTAATAAGGCTGCTTCAGAAGAGCAATTTGAAGAAGCCTTAGTGTATTCATTTAATCCCTCTCTACTAAAGCTTGGCAAGAGGGATATTAGCTAGAGTTTCTGAGGAACCAATTTGTTTTTAAGCCGCACATAAGTGGGTATTCCATTTTTATACGGCGGATAGGCTTCGCCCTGAATTAAAGGACCCAGGTAACGTCGGCAGGCTGCTGTTATTCCCATTCCGTCTTCGCTAATAAATTCAGCAGGCATTGCTTTTTCCTGATTGGCTACATCAGCTAAAGGAACATGACCAATTGACCAGCGATAGGGAGAATCCTGTTCGCGTTTGATAATTGGCATAATCGCATTATGGCCTGAAATGGCCAGTTCAACAGCAGCTTTCCCCAAAGCATAAGCTTGCTCAAGATCAACCTGTGAAGCAATATGTCGGGCTGCTCGCTGCAGATAATCTGCAACAGCCCAATGATATTTATAACCGAGTTCGCTTTTCACTAATTGAGCTAAAACAGGCGCTACTCCACCCAATTGTGCATGTCCAAAGGCATCGCGAAGTCCTGCCTCGCTTAAAAATTGTCCTTGTTCATTGCGAATCCCTTCTGAAACCACGATAACGCAGTAGCCGTGTTTTTTAACACAGTCTTCAACTTTGTTGAGGAAGCGTTTTTGATCAAAGCTTACTTCTGGAAAAAGAATAATATGAGGCGGTTGCTCATGGTTTTCACCAGCTAAACCCGAAGCCGCAGCAATCCAGCCAGCGTGTCGTCCCATTACTTCTAAAATGAAAACCTTAGTCGAAGTAGCCGCCATTGAAGCCACGTCAAAACCCGCTTCAAGAGTGGAAATTGCCACATATTTAGCAACCGAACCAAAACCCGGGCAAGTATCAGTGAAGGGTAAATCGTTATCTACTGTTTTAGGAATACCAATACATTTAATTGGATAACCCATTGTAGCTCCAAGTTGTGAAACCTTATGCGCTGTATCTTGCGAATCGCCGCCGCCATTATAAAAAAAATAACCAATGTCATGGGCTTTGAAAACGTCAATCAATCGTGAATATTCAGCCCCATTGTCTTTTAATTTATAACGACAGGAACCAAAGGCGCCGGAAGGGGTGAACATTAAACTGGCAATGTCTTCATCGCTTTCAAGAGAAGTATCGATTAGGTGCTCATTTAAAGCGCCAATAATGCCATTTTGAGCGGCATAGACCTTTCCTATTTTCTCCGGGTGTAGTCTTGCTGTTTGGATAACCCCACAGGCAGAAGCATTAATAACAGCCGTGACACCGCCTGATTGAGCGTAGATTGCATTTTTAACTGACATAAAATCTCCAAAAGGACGCTGAATTCTGTATTGCTCTTGTAAAATCGCAGGCCGCAAATTCTGCCAGACCGTTCGGGAAAATGCGAGTAGCAGCGTAATAAAATCTTAGTCACCTGAGTTGCTTTTTTTTTTAAAGAAATCAAGTTGACGAACTAGTTTGATAAAGATTGTTATATTCATCAATCACTTCATCGATAGACTGGATTAATTCGGCAAAGTTTACTTTTAATTCCTCAATTTTCTTGGCAGTTTTTGCTTGTTTTTCTAATCGCATGACCTGCATCTGTAACTGCGGAACTCCACAGAAACAACAGGCGCCATGTAACTTATGGGAAGCGGCTTCCAAGCCTGGAATGTCTTTATTTTGAGAAAGTTGTAAAAATTCCTCCTTGTTTTTTTGCAAGTCTTCTACAAAACGAGCAAGAAACTCTTCCGCTAAGGCTTGATTTCCCGAGACTTTTTGCACGCAGAGCTGCCAGTCGATGGCAAGAGGTTTGGACTTTTTTATAAAGTGTAAAAGATGGGTGAGAAGTTGTTTCTCATCGATAGGTTTTTGTAAACAAAGATCAACCCCTGATTTTTGTAAGCGTTCATTATTTAAATCACTTGAATTGGCAGAAATAACAATGATTGGTGTTTGTTTATTGAGCATTGACTCCTGGCGAATTAAACGCGCTGCATCAAGACCATTTATTTTAGGCATTTGCAGGTCAAGAAGAATTACATTAAAGCGTTTGGACCTACAAGCCTTTAAAGCTTCTTCACCATTTTCAACGGCTTCAATACTGGTCAATTCATTTAATAAAGAGTTTAGTAACATGCGATTTACAGGATTATCTTCAGCAATTAAGACATCAGGATGGGCTACTCGCAGCTGCGCGCGTAAATTGACTAATTCTTGATTTGTAACCAGGTTTTTCGAGGCTTGATTAACCAGAAGTTCAATAGTTTCATGCAATTTTTGAATAGAGATTGGCTTGAATAAGAAAGCGCACCCGCCAAATAATTGGGGATCATGAATGAACCATTTTGAAACCAGTATGCATGATAGAGTTTGCTTGCGAAGAATTTTAGCGACCTGTTTTTCACAACCTTCATTGACATTAATAAAGGCGAGCGCGCAATCAAGGTTTTGTTTGAAAGCAGCCTCCAGTTTAGAGAAGGCCTTGACGCGTATGCACTCAATTCCCCAATAGCCCAAGCCGTTACACATGGCTTCTAAATGTAAGGGATTATCATCAAAACATATGACCTTAAGGCCATCGAAGCGCTGACTTTGATGTTTTTCAACTTCATAAGATGTTAATTTTTCCACTTTAATTCGAGCTGCAAAGGTCGAACCCTTATGCAATTCGCTGCTAAGAGTGATTCGTCCGCCCATTTCTTCTACCAATTTTTTACATATAACTAAACCTAAACCAGAGCCACCAAAACGTCTGGTGATTGAAGTGTCAGCCTGGTTGAAGGCATTAAATAATTTGGTTTGATCGTCCGATGAAATTCCGATTCCAGTATCAGAAACGGCTAGACAAATTGTATAATCTTTGTCTGTTTCCTGTTCAATACAGGTACGGATCATCACATAACCTTTATCTGTAAATTTCACCGCATTTGAAACAAGGTTTATGATTATTTGTTTTATTCGTAAAGGATCGCCCAGCACGGTCTTTGGCACATTAACTTCAGTAATAGGAATAAGATCCACGCCTTTTTTGTTGGCGTTAGGCGAGGTGAGTGCGAGCACTTCATCGATACAGGCTCGAATATCAAGCGGAATACAATCCAGATTCAGTTTGCCAGCATCCATTTTTGAATAGTCGAGGATATCATTGATAATTGATAATAAATCTTGCGCAGATGATTTGATGGTTTTTACATAATCCAATTGTAAATTGTCTAATTTAGATTCGAGTAAAACATTGGTAAAGCCAATTACACCATTCATCGGCGTACGAATTTCGTGACTCATATTGGCTATAAACTCTGATTTTTGTCTGCTTTTTTCTTCGGTTTTTTTCTTTTCCAAAGATAATTCTATGTTTTTCTCTTCAAGTAATTCGAGACTTTGTTGAATATCAGCGGTTGCCACTTCAATATGATGATTTAGATCACGGACCGTATTTAGATATTGTTTCTGTAAATGACTACAACCGCGCTCTATAACACCTAGTTCACCTTTACTGGATACCGAAATATGGGTCTCAAATTCATTTGAAAGTATTTGTTTCATCGAGCGACGCAAACGTAAAATAGGCATATAAACGCGTCTGGATAGAAAATACTGAATAGTCAAACTAATCAGCAATCCGATTAAAGTAATAAAAATAGTGATGATATACATGCGATAACGCTTTATTAAAATGGATTGCGTATCAATATCGATGGAGAGCCAGCCCAAAATATCGTCGGCCTGTAAGGTTTCCTGATTGGAAGGGGTTTTGAAGGGCGGAGTTGAGTAGAGATTAAACTTGGGAATTGTAATAGGCGCTAAAAAATTAATTGTATAAGGCTTTACTTGTTTGCTTTCAATATAATCACCGGTAAAGTGCGGGGGTTTGAAAGGTTTATGTAGAGAATGTTTACCCCCACGATAAGCGAGTAGTTGCCCCTGTGAATTATAAAAAGCCAGCGCCTGTACTTCTGGATTAATTGTTGAGGCATTAATCAAGCTTTGCAGGGTTCGGGTATCATTGCGCATCATGGCAAATTGTGCGGCAGGAAGTAGTTGTCTGATATAGGCTTCACCAAGTCGGGACATATGCTGATTAAGATCTTTATTGAATTGACCATTGTAAAAAACAGCAAAAAGAAGGGCGACCAGAAATACTGGGATTAGCGTTGTAATTCGCAGTTGGTATTTAATGCCAAGTTTCTTCATGAATATAACCTGTTTGGGGTTGGAACTACCTGTATTTGCAAGGCACAGCGAGTATTGTTTACTTTGTGTTGCTGCAAAAGTGGGCTATTATAGCCCGATTATTTATTGGCTTACAACGGAGTTTTAATGGTAGTAAGAACAAGGTTTGCCCCGAGTCCTACTGGTTTTTTGCATGTTGGCAGTGTACGTACCGCGTTATTTTCCTGGTTGTATGCAAAACATAATCAGGGTCAATTTATCCTTCGTATAGAAGATACCGATCAGGAACGCTCGACCCAAGAATCCGTCCAGGCAATTCTGGATGGCATGGAATGGCTGGGTTTGGATTTTGATGAAGGCCCTTTTTACCAATCTCAACGTTATCCTCGTTATCGAGAAATGGCATCAAAGTTATTAGAGGAAGGAAATGCTTACCGCTGTGTTTGCACCAAAGAACGAATAGAAACACTTAGAGATACACAGTTAGCTGCAAAAGAAAAACCGCGTTATGACGGTCATTGCCGGGATAAAAATTTGCCAGAAACTGAGGCTCCATTTGTTGTCCGATTTAAAAATCCACAAGATGGCGTGGTTTCTTTTAACGATGAAGTCTATGGAGCTATTACTGTCGAAAATAAAGAATTAGACGATTTAATATTAATCCGCTCTGACGGCAATTTTACTTACAATTTTGCTGTTGTAATTGACGACTGGGATATGAGCATAAGTCATGTAATTCGTGGCGATGATCATATTAATAATACGCCCAGACAAATTAATTTATTTAAGGCTCTAAAAGCACCTGTGCCAACTTTTGCTCATTTACCCATGATTCTTGGCGATGATGGAAAACGGTTGTCCAAAAGGCATGGCGCAGTCTCAGTTTTACAATTCAAAGAATTGGGGGTGTTGCCCCATGCTTTACTCAATTATCTGGTCCGCTTAGGCTGGTCCAGTGGGGATAAGGAAATTTTTAGTTTAGATGAAATGATTTCCAGCTTTAACTTAAAAAACGTCAGTCGAGGTGTTTCAAGTTTCAATTACGATAAATTATATTGGCTAAACCAGCACTACCTAAAAAGCGACTGTCCAGAGGATGTGGCTAAGGCTTTAGCCTGGCATTTTGAAAAAGAAGGAATTGATTATAGCGTAGGGCCAAAATTAGCCGACCTGGTTAAAATTCAAGGCGAACGTTGTAAAGATCTGGTTGAAATGGTTAAAGATAGCCGTTACTTTTATGACGAAGAGATTAGCTATAATGAAGAAGCGATGAAAAAACATCTTAGGCCCGTCATTTTAGCACCGCTTACAGCCCTGAAAGAGCATTATGAGCGACTTCAATCTTGGCAAAATGATGCTTTACAAGAATGTATGAATACTATTTGTGCAGAATTTGATATTAACATGGGCAAAATCGCCCAGCCGCTTCGGGTTGCCGTAACAGGAAGCAGCATGTCTCCCTCAATAGGGATAACTTTAGAATTGCTCGGCAAGGAAAGAACTTTAAAACGCCTGGGGCACGCTTTGGAATACATAAAAAAACGGGCAGAGACTGCTGGATAAAAGGATAATCCAGCCTAAACAAATTTCAATTGCAAAGGAAATGCTATGAAAAAAATTTTATTTGTTGTGCTTTGTATTCCAACTCTTTTAAATGCTGCTGAGCTAAATTCAGGCCATCTGCCAATTAAAGTCGTACCTGTCATTGCTATAAACAATGGTGGGACCAATGTTGGAACTGATGCTGGAACTACCACTCATCCAAAAGGTGGCTTAGATACAATGCCGACCAAAAACGTTGGTAGTGAATACAATAAAGTCAATCCGCATGCGCCTTCAACCAAACCTTTTATGGCACCAGCCTTTTCCCCACCACCAGCATTCGCAACTGATCCTGCTCACACCCCTCCAGCAAGTCAGGGAGGAACTACCAATACACCGGCGCATAGCTATTAAGTGCTTAGGTGAATTATCGCGAACTTAAATCAAAGAAACACCTTCTTTTACTCTTTTCCATTGCTCCAAGGGAGAAAGTTCCGGTTTTGCCATTGCTGTGACCGGAAGATAAAAGGTTTGTTCCATAAGAAATTGCCCGCCTAAGGCGGCATGAGAGGCCTGATCGGTAAATACAATCCAAGTGCTTAAAGCGGGGAAGTTTATCTTTTGTTTTTTAACATTTTATTGATAAGAATCGCTTAACTTCATTCGGTCATGAAGCTGCAATTGATAGTGATCATAAGCGCTACGAAGCGTTTTAGTCGCCTTAATCCAGTGTAAAATTTTGGCACGGCCAGGATTATAGGTTGGAATGCTTGCAGCAAATTGACTTAGCACCGCTGGAAAAGGTTCGCCTAAATGCCAGTTTCTTGCTTGATTATTAGGATTAACATTAGAGAATACTC
This sequence comes from Tatlockia sp., assembly GCA_013697955.1. Lineage (GTDB taxonomy): Bacteria > Pseudomonadota > Gammaproteobacteria > Legionellales > Legionellaceae > Tatlockia. The sequence continues at coordinate 19,352 of JACCVV010000078.1, forward strand.
GAAGAATTCGGCGTCCATTGACCGGTGTAGCCGGAAAAGAATCTACATGCAAACGGCGATCATCTTTACGTTTAGAGGTCGGTCTACCTTTTATTTCTGCCGGGCGGTAACTGGTTCTGCCCCAAATTAAAGAGTTTTCATATTGTGGAAAAACTGTAACAACCAGGTGTTTTGCGAATTCAGCGTAACGTCCCATAAAAGGTTTTAAAAGCTCTGGCAATGAGGATGATTCAGCATCTTTACGGAATCCACCTAATTTTTGCTTTAAATAATCATAACTGATGTTTTTATGTTTGCCGTCAAGTATTTGATCTGTAAGCAACTGCTCTTTTTCATTGCCTTCTAAAGAGAAGGGGTAACAGGGAAGGTAAACTACTTTGCCGCTTTCCAATGAATTAAGGGCTTCATTTCTGCAATTTGAACTTAATAATTCCATTTTATCAACGTCCAAGCAGTGTAAAAATTCGTCCATTAGCACCTCTGGATTAGCTATAAGAAAAAACCAATTCTATCTTATTTAATTAGATTCGTCTTTTTTTTAGCTGTTTCCCTCTTTTAGGCTATTATTGTTAAGAGAAGACAAAGAAAGGAGTTGCAATGAGCGACGTTTATAAAAAATTATGTGTGATTATGGCAGATACTTATGCTCTGTATTTAAAAACCCAGAATTATCATTGGCATGTTCGAGGTCCCAATTTCAGAGGGTTACATCATTTATTTGAAGATCAATATAACGAATTAGCTGCAGCAGTTGATTTGATTGCGGAGCGCATTCGAACCCTTGGCCAGCAAGTGCCAGCAAGCTTTAGAGAGTTTGAAAGTCTTAAGCGAATCAAAGACGGTAATCCATCCTTAAGCTCAAATGAAATGGTCGCCGAACTTGCTTATGATAACGGGACTTTGGTTAAAGATTTAAACCAGGCTATGGCTTTAGCTCAGGAAAATCACGATGAAGGTACTGCAAATATAATTTCTAACCGCATCGAAGCTCATGAAAAAGCCCGTTGGATGCTGGATTCATCCTGTGAAGTAAAACCTAATTGATTCTTGTCTGCCGAGGATGCAGCTTGCAGGTTCTTTTGGGCTGCAATTCCTTGGGTAAAAAAACGGACTTTTTGATAGATTTCCAAGGATTTAGTAGGGTTATTCCTGTTTATAGCGTTTGAGTGTTGGCGTATTAGAGAGCTAATCCATTGATTTTTCATTCGATCCGCATATTCCAATGCGGAGCATCCATGAATGTCTTTTAAATCTAAATCTATTTTAGGCTGGGAAAGCAGGAAAATAACTGCATTTAAGTCACTGCGCTTAACGGCTTTGCAAAGTATGGTTTCACCTTGATTATTTTGGGCGTTTAAATCGGCACCTAGATTTATAAAACGGCGAAAATACATTTTATGTTCTTCAAAAGATCTATTCTCTGTTTCGAATAAAGAAAATAAAATCGTTTCACCCCTGGAATTTCTGCTAGCCAGTGAGACGCCATAATCTAAAAATAAAACAATACAATCATGGTTTTTAAGAGAGACAAGATGTTCAAAGCCGGTTCTACCATTAGGAAGAATCAAATCAGGACTAACACCACTTTCTAATATAGAAGTTATTAAAGCGGTGTCGGCATTCATAATTGCTGCGGACAATGCAGAATTTTCAGCGTCTGAATTGTGCAAATTATAAATAGGCTGAAGTAGTAAACGACACAGGCCTTGATGCTCAAGTGTCAGTGCTAACCTTAGCGCTGTAGCATCATTTACAGGAACACCCTGCGATAATAGATAACGTACGGAATTAATTTTTTTATGACGAACAGCGAAAGCCAGTGAGGATTCTTCCCACTTATTAATTTTATTCAAACCTTCACTTTTGACTAAGTCAATTGCTTCATGCGATTCGGCTAAAATGGCCTGCTCAATTTTGGATAAATTGATCTTAGCCTGTGCAAGCCGGTGACTAGCTCTGATTGGAAAATTAAGCGCCGCAGCTTTTTTTGCAATTTCAATATCAATTTGATTAAGACAGGCTCCAGCTTTCAAAATACAGTCATATCTAATCGCTTTCAGAGTCGGTTGATTAAAAGGATTGGTTTGCGCTAAATCCTGTCCAAAATAGGCATTATTCAGTTCAGAGCTTGAATTTTTTTCAGCTAAAATTGCGAATTCAAGGTTTTTAATCACTAATTGAAAGACAGATCGGGCTCTTTCGGGATTCAGTGATTTATAGGCAAGAGCAAGCCGATAATAAAGTAGAGCTACTATCAGAAAACCAGGCGTGCCATGGAAGACTGCTTCTTTTTCGAAATAGGGGATTGCTTCAATCGTTTGTTTCAAACTCTCTTTTTTATCCTGAAACTGCAGGATGAATTCTTCTGCGAAATGATTTAAGGCTTGAAAAGAGTGAAAAATCAAAGCTTGATGGATATATTTTGTTTGTTCGGCAGGATTTTTTAGTGCTTGAAAATAGTTAAAATAACCTAATGTAATTTGAAAAGCATTCAGACTTGAAGTCTCATGAAATGTGAAATCAGGCAAAGTTCTTACCTTGATTCCTGCCATTTTTTGTTGCCAAAAGGGCTGGAAATCAGCATAGGCTAGAAGCTCTCTAATGGTATTATTTTCAATACAATAATTATTCAGAATGGAAAGGGGGATAGTTGCCAACTTTTGTAGGACTTTTTCCAGATTTATCGTGGTAGGATAATCACAATAATTTTTCAATTCAATTTCAAGTTGTAAAGAAGTCATTTTAATTTCCCTATTCGTCTTTTGCTAACCTGAATTTATCTAAAAAAAGCATTAGATTGGCAGTTAATAGTCAGATTGTATTAAATGAACCACAGTTAAGTCAAGAGCTGTAAACTTTAAGCTCTGTTAGCCTAAATTTTGAAGGTGGATTTTTTGGTATATTCCTCTGAAACCTCTGATTTTTTTTCTTCTTTTGTAGTTGAATGGCTAGCTTTTTCCAATTGGTTTGCGACTTCATTTTTTCTTGATTCTTGTTCTATTATAACAAAGTCATCTTCCCAATCTTCATCTTTAATTGAGATAGAAGATTTGCCTTCGCCGGCTAAACCCTTCATTGAAACGACTAAGCTATCGGGCTTTAGATTTAGCGTGCTAACTAAAGCAGAAGATTCATCCTGCATAGCCAAACTTTCAATTTTTCCCCGGTTATAGTCTGTGGTTATTTTTGCATGTCCAATACAGGAATCGAAATAGGCAATTAAATGTACTTTATTTTGATGTGGGTTTTGGGCATAGGAAAGAAGAACCGCGTTAAAGTCTTTTACTCTATCCAGTTTTAGCGCCGCTTCAAATGCTGGAGCAATATGAGCAGCTAGTTCGGGTAGCAGTTTCCTTAATTGTTGTTGTGTATGCATCTGAATAGTGAGTTCGAGATGTTTTAATAAACCTGGATTACCCTCTTGGGGTAATTTATTGTACAAATTATCCAATAACTTACTCAAGGTCTTGATTTGTTTTTCAGGTTTGTCTGCTGAATTTAAATCATATTGATAATTATTTAATAATTCGATGAATAAGGTTCTGTCTTTTTCAGGATAAGCTGAGCTAATTTCGAAGAAATTTTCAAGATAATTTACTTTAGGATTAATCGGGCAATGCTCTGGGAAGAAGTTATTTTCATGAATTTTTTCTAATTCAGATGTTGGAATGCCCAAGGTTTTTTCACTATCTGACCATTTACAACTTTTTATGTTGATATCTAACTGCTTTAAAACCGATGCTAAATCATTAACATCAACATTTGAAAAACTAAGAAAAGCCATGCCATTCTGCTCTTTTATAGAGTCAATTTTATTGGTATTTCGATAAGTCCAAGGGTTCTTATAGGGTCGGCCATCGTTGGCAAATAATACGGGTTTATTAACTAATTTTTCCAACATTAAACTATGTTTAATCAGATCTTTATTTGCAGAAAAAAGCTGAGGGTTCATTGGTTTATCATTGATAGTTGGGAAATTTTGAAAGATATTTTTGATCCGATCATTAATTGTTTTTTTAATGTCTGTAACATCGTCTAGCAAAATCGTTAGTTCATTCAATTGCTGTTGTAGAGGCTGCGAATTCTGACTTCTAAGCGCGGTTTTTATTTCAGATGTTTTTATAAAATGAGTGAAATAAAAATAGTCTAACATGAGGTTTATCTCTTCCTGATGATTTAATAAATTTGAGATAGAATCCAATTTGGAATCAAAGGAAGAATCCTCGATTAAAGAGCGATTTCTTCCTTGATTATGACGCGAATGTTTACCCCATCCCACTGGTATAAGGTTTAAACGTGAGTCAAATTCCATCTTGTCATTTGTCATTACAACCTGGTCAAAAATATAAAGATCGCAACCCTTTATTGCTTTGTTTTGATTTTCCATACCAATAAAATCCGTGTCATTACAGAGATAGGAAAAAGCCATAATATGACCAAAATCATTAATAATCTGATCGGCATTTAATTGATTTCCAACGGGAACAACTGTGGAATAATGCAAGTATTTTTCACCGATTTTTTTAAGTCCGCTAAAGGAAAAAGAAGAGGGTAAAATGGTAGTGTGCTCTTCGCCCATTGCCACCTCTTTCAATAGTTGAATTGGGTCGAAGGGGACAAATAAAGCAGCCTTTCCATTATGCTCAACGGCAGTGGATTTTGTAGTATTGAAGCCAAGAATTCTTGAAATATTTAAAGCGATTGCTTCTCTTTGCACTTCAATTGTAGAGCCATGTTTAGGTAATTTAAGAATGGCTTTTGTACTTAACTTAAATTCGTCTCGGTTTTGGGAATAAGAATCTAAGGTTGTAGGGTTAAATCCTTGAAGATTTTTGAGCTGTGTTTTGACTTCATTCAAAGGTATTAGAGACAATTTTTCTGTAACACCACCTGCTGCCTCAGCTAAGATGCAAAAGTGCTGTGGATTTCCGTTTTCCTGAGGAATAGTTATACCCTCTAATTGCATTAATTTATTCAGATCTTTTAAGAGGACCACCTTATTTTCTAAAGCGTTTTTGGTTTGTAAATTTTGTTCGCTGGCAGCCAGGGTCTCATATACTTTTATTTCATTATTTAAATCATCAAAATTTAGATTTGGCATCTCTGTTTCAACAAGTCGTTTCAGGCTATCAATACCCTTTGATTTTAGTTCGAGATAATTCTTATCATCTTTAATTATCTCTGTCTTTCTAGCACTGTATTTAACATTGGGTAAATTCAATACTGTCTCTATAGAATTACTATTATCAATAAGGTATTGGGAAAATTGATGGCGGTTAGTTGTACTTTGCGGTTTTTCAGGGAAAAAAAACGAAACTGCTTTATTTAATAAAGTTAAAAAAAACCCTAGCTTTGGCGGCTCAATTTCACCTTTAAACTCCAACAAATCTGGTTTTTCTTGATTTAAATACTCGATTTCATCAGCAATCGGCTTAACTATCCTCTGATCATCCAACCAACTATTTAGGAAGGAATAGGGGAATTTGATCATTAAAAAAAGTTTGGTTAAATACTCTTTTAATTCAGGACTCATGTTTTTTCCTGTTAGCTACTACTTATATACAGTTTAACCCAAAATCATTAAGAGAGTATTAATATCAAAATAGTTAAAAAATGATCAAAATATATATAAATCCTAGCTTTAAAAGAAATCACTAAATATTAAATTAGCTCTACTCTTGAAATTGAATTACCATTAATTTTTAAATTTCAGGGATGATTAGTGTTAAATTTTTTCTTTGCAACCTCATTGTTTCTTAGTGCTTTTCTCCTTTTTTCAATTCAGCCAATGGTCGCGAAAATCATCCTGCCCATTTATGGAGGAACACCGGCGGTCTGGACGCTTTGTATGTTGTTTTTTCAATTAGAATTATTAGCAGCCTATGCTTATGCCTGGTTTCTTAGCCGTTTTAAAAATCCCTGGATATGGCGCTTAACTCATCTTTTGTTGATTGGCTTAAGCTTAATGGCTTTCCCGCTGCATTTAACTCCTACCTTGGGGAATGAAGCTCCGGATTTATCGCTTTTGCAATTTTTAGTGGAACAACTGGGTCTACCCTTATTAGTTATAGGGGCATCAGCGCCTCTTCTTCAGTTTGCCTATAGCCAAACCAGAGCCAAAGCTGCCAATGATCCTTATTTTCTTTATGTTTTATCCAATCTGGGTTCTTTATTGGCTCTATTGAGTTATCCCTTTATGATTGAGGCTTATATCGGGCTTAACTTACAGCTGCGTTACTGGTCTTGGCTTTTCTTAATCTATTTGCTCTCACTATTTTTTGTTTTTTTTGCAGTTACCTATTCTCCTCAGTTAGTTAATCCAATTAAAAAAGAAAACGTTAATCGATTGGAAACACTCCGCGGGATTTTTTATAGCTTTGTGCCTTGCTCGTTAATGTTGGGGCTCACTTTTTATATCACCACGGATATTGCTGCCACACCTTTGTTCTGGATTCTGCCTTTATCTTTGTATTTACTGTCTTTTATTATCACTTTTGCCAAAAAACCGTTAATTTCACATGATTGGGTAATGAGAAATGTTTTATTGTTTATCATATTTCCGATAATTGGTTTTATTACTGGAGCGAATTTATTACAGATTTGGGAGCTTATACTCTTTCATTTATCGGCTTTTTTTATTTTAGCGCTCCTATGTCATGGTGAATTAGTTAAATTAAGACCACCTGTTAGCCAGTTAACTCGTTTTTATTTTTGTTTAGCCCTGGGCGGGGTTTTAGCTGGATTATTTAATGGATTAATAGCGCCGCGTTTGTTCTCAAGCGCTTTTGAATATCCCATGGTTTTTGCTCTTTCTTTGTTGTGTATTAACCTGCCAAAAGCAAAAGGTTTTGGCTTTGCACCCTTTGCTGTTTTAATTCTCGTACTGATCAATTATTTTTTGCCGGATTTTGCCCAAAAGCAATGGTTTAACACTTATCATGTTCTCGAAATTTTAGCCTTCTGCTTACTAATCATTTGCCCAAAAAATAAAATTACCTTTTTTTCAGGAATGACAATTCTCTTTGTGTTCATATTCAGCCCCTTGTTTAAACAAACCGAAATTCTCAATCAACAACGTAATTTCTATGGGGTAAAACAAGTTATCTTATCGAAGGGAATGCGAATTTTGCTTAGTCAAAATACATTACATGGTTTTCAAATGTTAAATGTTGATAAATTTGCCTCAGGTGCTATGGCTTATTATGGCTCAACAATACCGGTTATTAAGGAGTTGCAGAAAAAATACCAATCGCTTCATGCCATTATTATTGGTTTGGGAACAGGGATGATGGCTTGTCAATTTCAGGCTCAAGATAGCGTAAAAATTATAGATATTGATGAACAGGTTATTGATATAGCTCATAAGTATTTTAGTTATTTGGACATTTGTCCTCCTTCAATTTCACTGGTTCAAGGAGATGGTCGAATTGCAGTAAAAGAGAGTGGTGACGCAGGTTCACATTTGTTAGTTATCGATGCGTTTTCTTCGGATGCGATTCCTACCCATTTTCTGACTCTTGAAGCATTCCAATTATATCGACAAAAAATTGCTGCCAAAGGAGTAATTTTAGTCAATATAAGCAATCGGCATTTGAAGTTGCTCCCTGTGATAATGGCTGCGGGACGGCAATTGCAATTAATGGTTTTGCATAAAATTCAGAAGGAAAATCTGAGTGCAGGCCAATTTGGGGCGGAATGGGTCTTGCTTACTGCCGATGAGCAATTAGGATCGGAATTAATGAAGAAAGAGGGCTGGCGCTTTGTTGCAGACAATGATGGTCAACTTTGGACAGATGATCATTCCAATCTTATGCCTTTGATGAAATGGTATTCCTAAGCCTTATTCAACTCCGACTAAATCCAGCAATTTCATGTGGAATATAAGGTGCTTCCAGCGTTTCAATGTCTTCGACCGTTAATTTGATCGATAAAGCATTTACTGCGTCGATTAGGTGCTGAGGTTTAGTTGCACCAATAATCGGCGTCGTCACTGAAGGTTGAGCTAGTAACCAGGCGAGCGCTATTTGGGAAGGCGCAAGTTTTCTTTGGTCAGCAATATTATTCACTTGAATAATAATCTGTTCATCCGCTTCCTGCGTTTTATCGTAGAGTTTTTTACCAAAAGTATCTGTTGTAAAACGCAGCGTGGTTTCTTGAGTTCGACGTGCAAGTCTACCTCGTGCTAAGGGACTCCAGGGCATGACCGCGATATGTTCTTCTTGGCAAAGAGCAAGCATTTCACGCTCTTCTTCGCGATAAATAAGATTATAGTGAGGTTGCATAGAAATGAATCGTTGCCATTGATGTTGGTTGGCTAAACAAAGGGCTTTGGCAAATTGCCAGGCAAACATGGATGAGGCGCCCAGATATCTGGCTTTTCCAGCTTTAACCACTTCGTGAAGCGCATCGAGGGTTTCTTCGATTGGCGTTTGGTAATCCCAGCGATGGATTTGATAGAGATCAATATAATCTGTACCCAAGCGTTGAAGACTTTGATCGATTTCTTTAAAAATTGCTTTTTTTGAAAGACCGCCACTTTGAGGATCATTTTTTTTCATTGGAAAAAAAACTTTAGTGGCGATGACTACTTCACTGCGTTTAGCAAAATCACGAAGGGCTTTGCCAAGAACCAGTTCAGAGGCGCCAAAGGAATACATATTAGCGGTATCGAAGAAATTAATGCCTAGTTCCAGGGCTTGTTTGATAAAGGGTCTAGAGTCTTGTTCATTCAAAGCCCAGGCGTGATGTCCGCTATTTGGATCGCCATAGGACATGCAGCCAAGACAAAGCCTGGATACCTTTAGATCAGATTTACCTAATTGAAGGTATTGCATAATATTTCCTTATACAGCTTAAGATTTTAAATTTCAGCCAAATTACCTTTGGATTCAAGCCAGGTTTTTCGATCTGAGGCTCTTTTTTTCGCCAACATCATATCCATTAGGGCCATGGTATGGGGTTCATCCTCCAAGGTCAGTTGAACAAGGCGTCTGGTATCAGGATCCATCGTGGTTTCACGTAGTTGGATAGGATTCATTTCCCCAAGACCTTTGAAACGCTGGACGTTGATTTTAGCTTTTGAGGTTTTACTTAAATGCGCTATCAGCTTTTCTTTCTCTTCATCATCAAGTGCATAGTGAACAATCTTTCCTGCGTCAATTCGATACAAAGGCGGCATTGCAACAAAAATATGGCCAGCATGAACTAAGGGTTTAAAGTGACGTAAAAATAAAGCACAGATCAACGTGGCGATATGCGCACCATCTGAATCCGCATCAGCAAGAATACAGATTTTGCCATAGCGTAAACCGCTCAGATCGTCTGAGCCGGGATCAATACCAATGGCGACAGAGATATCATGAATTTCCTGAGAAGCCAGAACTTGTGAAGAATCAACTTCCCAGGTATTAAGAATTTTGCCACGTAAGGGCAAGATAGCTTGAAAATCTTTAGAACGAGCCTGCTTTGCCGAACCACCTGCTGAATCCCCTTCAACCAGAAACAATTCAGCCTGACTTAAATCCTGCTGTAAACAATCTGCAAGTTTCCCTGGTAAAGCAGGGCCTTGACTTACCCGTTTACGTGCAACTTGCTTAGCTTGACGTAGTCGCTTTTGTGCTCTTTCGATAGTGAAAGCAGCAATTGCCTCACCTTGACTTCGATGTTGGTTAAGCCAGAGGGCAAAGGCATCTTTTATGACCGAATTAACAAACCCGGCTGTTTGACGAGAACTTAAGCGCTCTTTAGTTTGACCTGCAAATTGAGGTTCTTTCATCTTTACTGATAAAACGTACTGACAGGGTTCCCAAAGATCATCTGCAGCTAATTTTACCCCACGCGGTAATAGATTTCGTTGATCGCAAAAGGTAGATAAAGCCTCATAAAGACCCGAACGCAGTCCATTGACATGCGTGCCACCTTGTACAGTCGGTATTAGATTGACATAACTTTCTGACAGGGATCCTGATGCAGTTGGAACCCAGGCAAGCGCCCAATCCAGGGTTGCTTCATCAGAGGTAAATTCGCCTGTAAAGGGTTCTTCAGGGAAATAATCGGAAGGAAGTGATTGGCCAAGGTAATCGGCAAGACCTTTTTCATAACACCAATGACTCTGCTCATTGGTTGCCTGATTTATAAGAGTCATTGACAGCCCAGGACAAAGAACGGCTTTCGCGCGTAAAACATGAGTGAGTTGTTTAACTGAAATTTTAGTTGTATCAAAATATTTAGGATTCGGCCAAAAGCGGATGATTGTGCCTGTATCGCGTTTTTTAGTAACGCCTGTTTCTGTTAGTTCGACCTGTTTATCACCATTGGCAAAGGCCATGCTATAAATGATACCGTTCCGTTTTATGGTAACGTCTACGCGATCGGAAAGGGCATTAACCACTGAAACGCCAACGCCGTGCAAGCCGCCTGAGAAGGAATAGGTTTTATCAGAAAATTTACCACCGGCATGCAAACGGGTCATAATCACTTCAACACCGCTTAGCCCAAGTTGCGGATGAAGGTCAACCGGCATACCGCGGCCGTTATCTTCAACTTCGACTGAACCATCTTCGTGTAGCCTAACAATAATCAAACTGGCAAAACCGGCAATCACTTCATCGACGCTATTATCGACTACCTCTTGCACCAGATGATTGGGTCTTGTTGTGTCAGTGTACATACCAGGACGGCGTTGAACCGGCTCAAGGCCATTTAATACTTCAATCGCTTCAGCTGTGTAATTTGCAGACATTTTACCCTTCTTTCTGTCAAACTTTTTTCGTTAAAGTGAAGAAGTATATCATGGAATCCAAAATTGGAAGCAGCTCAGCGATTTTCACAATTAATTCTTATCTTTTAAATTAAAAATAATTCATTGGATTCAATTTCTTATTCTTTTATATCTTAATTCGCTGGAAAAATGGTTCCAACTTAACTAGAGTGTCTATTGATTTCTCTAATGGCTTAAATTATTCTGCTGTTGGATTCTAAAAGATCAAAAATTTATAGGGAGTAAAGTTAGCAAATTATTTGCTGACCTGGTTAGGGATTGTATTTGTTGTAGAGGACGATTTATGTCTCTATATAGAGGTAAAAAAATGAAAAAAACAATAATTGCTTCAAGTGTTTTGGCTTCTCTTCTGGTTTGTTCAACCAGTTTTGCCGGTGAAGAAAAGCCAACAGGATTATATTTGAAAGGATTTTATGATTACTCTTTCGCGCACCGCGATAACCCATCACTTTATGGTCTAGGAGCCGGTTATAAATTTGGATTATTTAGAGCGGAAGGCCAGTATTCCTTTGGTCAACACACGCAAAACCACCTTTTAACCGCACGTACTCATAATTTCAATGCCATTGGTTATCTCGATTTAGACAACCGAACTATTTTTTCACCCTACGTTGGTTTAGGTTTTGGATATAATGATTATTCAATCAAATCTAAAACATCACTGTATGTAGCTCATGGCCCAACGTTGCTCGGCACAGTGGGTTCCAGAGTTTACTTAAATGAAAACTTCGCTTTAGATGTTGGTTATAAAACCAATTGGGGTTCTTCCTCGAATAGTTTGAAAAAAGGCAATGCATCAGTCGGATTAGTTTACCATTTCGATTAGTCGCTTTTTGCTTAGTTTTAATTCCGGCTTGGATTTCAATGTGTTCGAAATCCAAGCCAGGATCAAAGACTGCTCATTGATAAAGAATTCTGCTTAATTCATTCCACCTCAAATTTCGCAAAAAAAAAGTCATACATCAGATTACCAGGTCTTCGAGAAAGTTATCTTTACTCAACCACGATATCCGGAAATTTATCTGCATAATTTAAAGGTTTTCCAGCCAAGGTAATCGCAGTATTCATAGCCGTTTTCATAAAAAAGTTCTCATTACTGTCTTGGGCAGCAGTTGGGTTTCCTTCATCACATTGAATGCGAATTTGGCTGTCTAATGGAATTTGCCCCAGCAACTTAACCTTTAATGAATCACAAAGCCTTTCACCGCCACCACTGCCGAATATAGCTTCTTGGTGTCCGCAGTTGCTGCAAAGGTGCAATGACATGTTTTCAACCAACCCTAAAACATCAATATTGGTTTTTGCAAACATTTGAATTGCTTTTTGTGCATCTAAAGTAGCTACATTCTGGGGTGTGGTTACAACGACTGCGCCTGTTAAAGGAATTTTTTGCACTAAACTCAGTTGAATATCACCAGTTCCTGGTGGTAAATCGATAAATAAATAATCCAAATCATCCCAAAAAGTCATATTAACCATCTGGATTAAGGATTTGGCAAGCATGGGCCCACGCCAGATTATTGCCTGCTCGCTATCGGTAAGATAACCAATCGACATTGCTTGAATGCCATGCGCTAAAATCGGCAAATAATATTCATCTTTCATTTCAATAGGCTTTGCTTGGCCGAGCATAAGGGGAATGGACGGTCCGTAAATATCAGCATCAAGAAGGCCAACTCGTGCACCCGCTCTTGCGAGCGAAATTGCTAAATTGACTGATACGGTTGATTTGCCAACTCCGCCTTTTCCTGAAGCAATAGCAATTGTATTTTTTACGCCACGAAGCCCTTTTCCAGCGAATTGAGTTCGATGAGGTCTTATCAATTGACGCATATTTATTTTAAGCTGATAGCCTTGGAATGCCTGGATACATGCTTTTTCAATGGAAGGAAGCAAAGTGTCCTCCAATGGCTTGGTAGGAAATCCGGCTTCCAAATTCAAATTGATTTGAGATCCTTCATCGCTAAAAGTTGCTTTTAAACCTAATTGGTTTGCGGTTAGGCCGAGTGATTCATCTTGAGTTGAGGATAGAATTTCAATAAGCGTTTTTTCAATATTCATAAATTAATCCTGATTAGCTAAGGTTTCAGTTACAAAGTCAGCCTGATGAGCCCACTGCACCCAGTTTCCGCTGGCGAGATAATAAAGTCCGCAACGGATGGGTTCACTTACTTTCATTTTTAATAATTCAGCATAATGGTTCACTTGCTGACGATGATCATTTAAAGATTCTTCTCCATCGCTGCCGGTTTTGAAATCAATAATCCATCGTTGGCCATCGGTAATAAAGGTTCTGTCGATAATTCGCGTTGAAGCCTGGCCTTGATTATTGATTATGAGTTCATATTCATTTCGTTCTTCTTCATGAGCTTTGCAAAGCCATTGGCCGACTGGATCCTTGAATAAATTTCCGATTTGATTCTTTAGTAAAGAAAAAGCCTCTGTTTGTTCTTTTTCTGAAAAACCTAGTGATTTGAATCGATTTAACATCATTGACCAGGGTAAATTGTCAATAGTTGCAGGATGATTGTCACAAATCCACTGCAGCAATTCATGAGAAACTATACCTATATGCCGGGCATTGGATTCTTGAGGGAGGCTTAAAAACTGCTTGGGATCTGAGCGATTATTTTCAGGCAACCTGTGATAAAAATCGTTGGGCAATCTAAAAAGAGAGGGTAAATTTTGGATGGCATTTTGCTCGACTAGATTCTCTTCCAGGCTCATGAATTCCTGATTAGGTAAAAAGCAACGAAAGCTTTTCCTGGTTTCTTTTATTTGGCTATCAAAAAGATAGAGTCTCTTTTTAGCGCGAGTTGCAGCGACATAGAAAAGCCGTTGTAATTCATAATCATCTTTTTCAGCATCCAGTTTGGCGAGGTAATTATAAACACGGCATTCTTGCCGATGGGCTGCTTTAATCGGTGATACGAGCAATAAGTCCTTTGCTTCCTGACGCGGCAGTTTTAACCAGCGTAATAAAGGTTGATCCTTTATTTTCGGTGAGGCGCTTAAAGAAGGCAGAATTACGCAATCAAACTCCAGGCCCTTGGATTTATGAATGGTCATTACCTGCAAACGTGAGTGACTAACGCGTTTTGAATAGAGTTTATTTAATTCCTTTTTAAACTTGTTTAAATCGGGTAACTCCGAGCCTTTAAAGCGTTCGAGCGCCAACCAAAACTGTTCGAGATCAGCTAGCTCTGCCTCGTTCAGAATCAAATCACCATGAAGATTTTTTAATGTCTGAGCAATCCAATCGACAGTAGATAGTTGATGACGTGTTTCGAGTGCGTCTTTCAATGTTGAATAAATAAATTGGCAGCGGATGTAACCGTCTTCACTTAAATTAATCTGGTCCAGATTGGCAAGGGCAAAGAAAATCGATTTTCTTTTGTCGAAATTCGCTATTGAATGAAGATCAGCAAGAGCCAGACCGCAGAAAGGACTTCGCAGCAAACAAAGCCAAACCAAACGGTTTGCAGGTAAAAAAAGAGCCTGCGTTAGCGACCAAAGATCGCGAAGATGCGGCAGTTTTGCTAAAAGCTCAATATCCACGCCTTGAAAGGAAATATGCTGCTCGCGCAAAACAGCCATTAACTCTGTTAGTTGCGTTCGCGAACGAACGAGGATTGCAATATCGTCCTCAGGATATTTTTCCAAGACTTTAACTGCAATCTTAACCAAATTCTCTGCTTCCTGAAGTCGATTATTGAACTGCCAAGCTTCGACAAAAGAGTCTTCTGAATCAGCCTGAACATTGTCTGAAGCAGAAAAAGAAATAGCTCCGGTTTCGATGTCATCCTTGTGCGGAAAAATCGTTCTAAATTGATGATTAACCCAATCAACAATGGTGGCAGTTGAGCGAAAATTAGAACATAGATCCAGACTGGTTAAGGCAACCGGACCAATTCCATTCTGCTTCGCTTTTATAAAAAGACCGACCTCAGCCTGGCGGAAACGGTAAATAGATTGCATTGGGTCACCAACAACAAACAAGGTTCGGCCATCATCAGGCAGCCAGCCTTGCACCAATCGGGTTATCAACTGAAATTGTTGAATCGAGGTGTCTTGAAACTCATCAACCAATAAATGTTGGATGCTGCTATCTAGATAAAGAGTCAAATCGGTGGGCTCATCCTCTGTACCAAGTGCATTGAGGGCCTGTTGCGAAATGGCAGTAAAATCGACTTCATTTTGTTCAGAAAATTGCAGTTGTAGATGGCCTACTAGAAAAGGTAATAATTGAAATAAAGCTTGTAAGACTTGCCATTGATCTGCATCGTATTCGGGCGCAGGTAATTTTTTTAGTTTTATTAAAGCATCTAAAAACTCAGGTAGGGAATCCAGTTCAGTTAACAGTTCTTTTGAATCTTTTTTTATTTGATCGTATAAATGATCTTCACATGCGCCTCGTTTTAATCCTATATGATGGTCAAAACCCTTTCTCAATTTATCTTCTGATGTAAGAAGCAATGCCGCTAAACTCACGGCGATTTCGCTGGTCATTTCTGTGAAACTTTGCCAATTAGCCAATAGGAATCGGGGTGAATGGGGATTGTTTTCAATGCCTGCCATTTTTGATGTGAGGGCGCATAGTTTTTCCCGTAATTCAAAATGAATGGTTTCTTTGAAACGAGAAAGTTCATGCTCCACAATAAAAGCTAACATTTCTTCATAGGTCGACTTTTCTTGTTCGCGAGCAATATATAAGGACGTTAACCATTGCTCGCGCTTGGCCAGTAGAGCGCTTAGCAAATCCAGCAAATTATCCTGACGATTGTCCAAGTGAGTTAGCAAGCATTTCAAAGCAGATTGTAATCTGGGCTCTTCAAGCGCATGAGAAAAACAGGCGCGTGCTGCATTTTCATAATGAATTGAAGGATCATCGCTTATTTGGGCATAAGGAATTTGCTGCTCTTGCAAAGGAATGGCATGGGAGAGTAATTGACATAAGGAATCGATGGTTATTATCCGAAGTCGGCTTGATTGCTCAAGAAGCTGCCAATTAAATTCTGCAGAACGCGCCAAAGCCTTTGCTGCATAGTTAAAGGTCTGTTGCTGATGGGGGGAAGAAGCCTTTTCGCCAGCCGCTACTTTTTGTAAGGCTAAAATAATGCGTTCACGCATTTCACTAGCCGCTTTACGTGTAAAGGTAAGGGCTACAATTTGTTCAGGAACTTTGACTAATCCCAGTAATCTCAGATAGCGCTGCGTTAAAATTTCCGTTTTACCGGAACCGGCTGGCGCTTGGACAATAAAAGAGCGCGCTGGATCTGTAGCTTGTGCGCGCTGGTTGCTATCTCTTAGCATTTTATTCACTACCAGAAAAAACATCTAGTCTAATATAATTTCCTGCGCTGGTAACCTAAGATTATAAGTCGAGCTCATGCAATGGCCATAAGCACCGGTATTTGCTATCAAAAGGACATCATTTTCAAAAGATTTTGGCAGCAGACGATCATAGCCAAGGGTATCACCAGATTCACAAATGGGTCCGACGACATGGGCAAAATCCGTTTTTTCTTCCTGCAAACGGCTTAAATTGACGATTTCATGATAGGAACCGTATAAAGCCGGCCTGATTAAGCTATTCATACCGGTTTCAATGCCAATGAAACGTGTTTTACCTTTTTCTTTTAATTGAGTGACCTTGGCGAGAATTACACCACTTTCGGCAACGAAAAAGCGGCCAGGTTCTAGCCAGAAAGATAGATTGGCCGAATCCGGTTTGAGAATCGACAAGGTCTCATCTAAAACCGCCAAATCCAGGGCTTGTTGGCCAGGTTTTTCAACGATGCCCAAGCCGCCGCCCAAGTTGATAATGGAAATTTCTGGGAAACTTGAACAAAGGGATTGCAGCAATTTTGCCGTTTGTTGCCAAAGTTCTGGCGTTAAAATTCCTGAACCAGAGTGAGCATGCAAACCAATAACTTTAACTTTATATTTTGAAGTAAGTTTGATCAGTGATTCCAAATCGCTTTGCGGGATACCGAATTTTGATTCATTGCCGCCTGTACACACATATTTATGATGGCCAGCACCGCTGCCTGGATCAATTCTTAAAATGATAGAACGGTTTTCAAACAATTCAGGCCAGTTTTCGAGGGGATATAAGTTATCAATGGTTAAATAACATCCTAAAGATAAGGCAAAAGCATATTCAGATTTTGGCGCAAAATTGGGGGTAAAAAGCAGGCGTTGTTTATCAATATCGGGAAACAAGTTCAAAACATGGTGTATCTCTTCAATAGAAACACATTCAAAGTGGATTCCTTTAGCAAAAAGCGTTTTCAAAATATCAGGATGGGAATTAGCCTTAATCGCATAAAACAATTGATCAATGGATTGTAAAGCTATTAATTCATCTGCTTTGTCAGCAAGCGTTTTTCGATGATAAACATAACAGGGTGCATGAGTTGCAGCCAGTTCAAGAAGTCGGTATTGTTCCAATTCCCACCAAGGCTTGGGACGCAAGGAAGGATTGCCGAATTCTTCCTGCCAACTTTTAGAGTAGTAAAAACTCTGCGGATTATTCTCAATCAAAAGCGAATGGAGTTTCTGACATAACTTATCGGCCTGTGATTCATCAACGACAAAGGTCAGATTTAAATCATTGGATGCAAGCGACATCAAATAAACTTGCTGTGCTTCAAAAACGCCAAGCGTTGGGCCTAACTGCGGCAACACAGTGCGAATATTATGTCCTACCAGGCTTACCGCAGCGCAGCCTTCAATTAATTTGGCGCGGCCAAACTGGTTAAGATCAAAAATTAGAGCATCCAGTGCAGAGCGATCGCGCAGTTTGCCGTTACTATCTAATGATAAAGTGACGTTAAATTCCGAAGAAGAGAGTAAATCCACAGAATAACCATGAAGTTTGAAAGCTGAAAATACATCCGCTAAAAATCCGACTTGCTGCCACATATTTAAGGTATCTATCGAAATCAGCATGACTGAGTTTTTTACTTGAATCGATTTGATGGGCGGTGCGTTTTCATCACTTTCATTGGAAATCCGAGTGCCTGAATGTTCAGGCATACGGGTGAATTTAACCACCATCGGAATACCTGCTTTGCGTACAGGCGGTAAACAGTTGGGATGAAGAACTTTCGCACCCATTGATGCAATTTCCTGAGCTTCATAATAATCAAGTTGTTTAAGCAGGCGAGCATTGGGTAGTTGATAGGGATTGGCAGTATAAATTCCTGGAACATCTGTCCAGATTTCACAGGCCGAAGCTTCTAAAATTGCGGCAAGCAGGGCAGCTGAGGTATCAGACCCGCCACGCCCTAGCAACACTGTTTCACCCTGACTATTAGCAGCAAAAAAACCTTGAGTGATAATAGCTTCAGCCCCGGAAGCAAGGAATTTTTCAGATAGTGCAGAATTAGGCTCGCTATTGCAGCGTGCTGCGAGATAATTCAAAGTATCACCACCAGCGATAGGCGTTGAAACTAAAGCTTCTCGCACATCAAACCATTGGCAATGGATGCCTTGATTGCACAAAAAAGCATGGCCTAAACGAGTCATCATTAACTCTCCCAAGCTCAAAACCTGAGCCCGTGTTTTAGGCGGTGCTTCCTTTAAAAGGGCGATGCCTTTAAGCCATTGTTGTAATTGGTTTAGATCCTCATTGATGAGCTCTGCTGAAACATTTAAAGCCTGGGCAAGGTCCAGATATCCTTGGCTTATTTCATCTTCGATATTTTGATGCTGATTAAAGAGGGCAGCTTCAATGGCTTTTTCCAGTTTATCAGAGGCTTTAGTTAATGCTGAACAAACGATTACTGGCTGCACACCGTCGTTTATATGCTTTTTTGTAATTTGAGCAATTTTTTCCCAGGTTTGGAGAAAAGAGACACTGGTGCCGCCAAATTTGGTGATGAGCTGCTGCATTAATTTTCCGAGCAAAAAAAGAACACGTTACCATGGACAGGTTGAGATTGACAAGCAGCTTTGTATTCATAAAAGTATAATAATTGCATTATGAATCCAAACTATTCACCTTGAGTTTTTTATGAATAACTCCTGATTTTAATCATCTTTTATTTCAAGCTAGCGATTGAAAACCAATACAATTCATTTATCATGTGTGGTTTTGCAAGATTGAAGCATTTTTTCAATATGAAGAGTTGGAGTGAGACGCATGCGAAGCCCTATAGGAACAATCGTCAGTGCCGCAGTGATTGCGGTGACTGCAAATACAGTCGCGAACGCTGGGAGTTTTTCTCTCTACACTGAAAGTAGTGCTGCAGCAATTGGTAATTATGCCGCAGGGGTTGCTGCTGAAGCAGCAGATGCATCCACAGGTTGGTATAATCCCGCAGGTCTTTCCTTACTTCATCAACGTCAGGGCGTTTTAGGTTTAGTCGTAGTCTCTCCTTCAGCAAAACTGTCTGGAATAAGTACTTTTTCAACCCTTGGTCCAATCCCTCCTTTCAGAGAAAGATTCACTGATATTAAAGGCGGTAAAATGGGCTATGTTCCTTCTGGTCATATTGCTTATCCAGTTGGCCCCAATACCACTTTTGGCTTAAGCATGGTAGCTCCTTTTGGTTTAGCAACAGACTGGGATCCCATTGGCCCAGTCCGGTACCAGGCAACTAGCAGTCATTTTATTACGTCAAACCTTTCACCTGAGCTTGGTTCCAGGATTACTGAACATTTTGCAGTTGGCGCAGGTATTGATTTACAGTTTGCTCATGTACGTTTTAATCGTGTATTGGGTTCACCCGATGCAATGGCAGCAGCAAGAGTTTCACCCTTCACACTTGATTCTTACTCTAATAACAAGGGTAATTCCTTTGGTGTAGGCTTCCATGCAGGTGTTTTGGCTTTATTTAATGAAGATCACACACGCCTTGGAGTGAACTACCAATCACAGATGCGGCACCATTTTTATGGCTACAGTCTTCTTCAGGGACGTCTTGCCAATATAAGTCCTACAGTTAGCCCACGATCCGTTTTAGCCGCTAGTCCGGCAGCAGAATTCAGATCAGATGATTTGGAATCAAACACTGTCAGGCTACCTGATGTAACGACTTTAAGTGCTTACCAGGATGTTACACCCAAATTGGCGTTATTAGGATCGGCTGTTTATACCGGCTGGCACACCTTAAAAACGATCGAATTAAATAGAGTCGCTGCCTTTGCACCTACTATTGGTCAAGTATTTGTTAGCTCCGAATCACCACAGCATTATCGTGATGTATGGCGTTTTGCACTTGGTGCTAATTACCATATCAACCCAAAATTAATGCTTCGTGTTGGGGGTGGCTATGATGAGACACCAACCAGAGACGAATTTAGAGACATTCGCGTTCCCGATTCTGACCGTTGGGCAGCTTCTGTTGGCTTTCATTATCAGGTGAAACCAACCATTGGAATGGATTTTGGTTACACCCATTTATTTTCCACTGGAAATGCTCGAATCAACAGAACAGACTCCATTGGAGCGTCTAGCCAATATAATGTGAATGCTGATGTAAAAGCGCACGCTAATCTCTTTGGTATCCAGGCAGTCTGGACTTTGGATCAGCCAATGGTTGTATCGACTAAGGTAATAGGGTAAATCATCTTTAATGAAAGCTACCTAATTGGTAGCTTTTTTTTTAAGAAAAAAATAGTCATTATCTGTTACCGAATGAACTTACCTACCTCTCGTTTAAGGGAGGCGTATTTTTACTTAAGTTTGAGCACTTTTATCGTACTTAGCTTTTCAACGTCCCAATTGATTTCATTCAACAGAGGTCTATAACCTTTATTTTCTTACACTTACCAATTGAAATAGTAAATACTTACAATTTGTTATGTCACTCTGGCCGTTAACCATCCAGCAAGAGACTCAATGACATTCAAATTAGGGATTCCAAACTACTAGCAAAGCCTCTTTCTATCAGAGCAGGCTAATTGTTGTGCCTAGTGCAAAGACAAATTTGGACGAAGTTTTTTTCTAAGGCTACCTTCTTTCTTAAAGACATTCTCAAATTCCTGCATTTGCCTAAAAATAAAACTTAATGTACTCTTCCTAAATCAATTTTAAAGAAACTATCGCTAATGTTTTATTCACAGTTTAATCTCATTCTCTTTTTCAATATCGGCTAAGGCCGATCTCACTAGCTCTTTCCATTTTTTCTCCAGTCAAAAAAAACCAGTTCATAAAGAGGTTCGACCATGCCTATAAAGCGATCTATGTATTTGCCCTATCTAATGTGGCTATTTCCTGTTTTATTTTTCACCTATCAATTTATCCTTCGGCTTTGGCCGGGGTTAATGATGCAATCATTGATGGCTCAATTTTCTATTGATGCAACAGGTTTTGGTGTTTTAGCTGCCTTTTACTATTACGGTTATGCAGGCATGCAAATACCGGTTGCAATCTGGTTAGACCAGTTTGGTCCAAGAAAAATATTAGGATTATTAGCCTTATTTTGCGGTTTCGCGATGTTGCTATTTAGCTATACCAATAATTTTTATCTAGCGTTATTAAGCCGATTTTTAATCGGAGCCTGTTCAGCTGCTGGATTTTTATCAGTTTCCAAAGTGATTTCACTATGGTTTAAACCTGAGCGTTATGCTGGAATGATAGGAATTTCTTTTAGTGTAGGATTATTAGGTGCTATTTATGGTGGAAAACCGGTAAGCCTTCTTATCGCAAGTTACGGTTGGCATCCAATTGCTCTTGGCCTTTCCTTAATGGCTATTTTAATTGGTTGTTTTAGTTTCTTAGTTTTGCGTTCTCCTCAAGAGAAGACAGAAGCTGCAAAGACAAAAAGCAGGGTAAGTTTTAAAAAATTACTCTCATCCAAAACAATTTGGCTTCTTGCTATTTCCAATTTGCTGATGGTTGGGTCTTTGGAAGGCTTTGCTGATGTCTGGGGCATTCCCTATTTGATGACAGCTTATCAGCTGCCTAAAAGCGAAGCTGCGTTATTGGTTTCATCAATCTTTATCGGCATGATTTTTGGTGGCCCTTTTCTGGCTTTAATTGCCAAAAAATTGGGAAATTATCGGGTTATTTCCCTTAGCGGGGTTGCAATCGCAATTATTTTTACCCTGCTGCTTACCAACCTTGTTCAGCAATGGTGGCTGCTTACCATATTATTGTTTTTTATAGGGATTCTTTGTTGTTATCAGGTTTTGGTTTTTGCTGCTGGCTCTTCCTTGGTAGCTCCTGAGTATTTAGGTATTACAATTGCTTTTTTAAATTGTATCAATATGCTTGGCGGATCTTTTTTTCATACTTTGATTGGTAAATTGATGGATTTATTGTGGACTGGGGAACTTAGTAATGGATTGAAATCTTATGATATTAATACCTACAAATATGCACTCTCTGTGATTCCTGTATCCGCTCTAATCGGTGCGATTATTGTCCATTTTATAGGGATGACATTAAAAAACAGGTAGGCCCTTGGGGCCTATCTGTTCCTGGCCAACCTTGCAAAATCTTTCGAAAAATAAGAAATAATAAAATCTGCTCCGGCGCGCTTGATGGCTAATAAGCTTTCAATCATGGCTTGTTCTTCATTGATCAAGCCTAGTTTCGCTGCATTTTTTAACATCGAATATTCTCCACTAACCTGATAGGCACAAAGGGGAACTTCGGGAAATTGTTGTTTGACTCGCAAGATAACATCCAGGTAATTCATGGCCGGCTTTACCATGATCATGTCAGCACCTTCTTCTAAATCGAGAATGACTTCTCTAAGCGCTTCATTGGCATTGGCAGGGTTCATTTGATAGGTTTTGCGGTCACCAAATTTAGGAGCGCCTTCTGCTGCAAGACGAAAAGGGCCATAAAAGCAGGAACTATATTTGGCAGAATAACTTAATATTGCTGTATCTTTATGGCCGGATTCATCCAGTTTTTGGCGGATTGCGGCAACCATTCCATCCGTCATCGAGCTAGGAGCTACCCAGTCTGCTCCTGCTTCAGCAAAGGAGAGAGCTTGGGTAGCTAATAATTCAAGGGTTTTATCATTATCTAATTCTTCACCATTTAAAGCACCACACTGGCCATGATCGGTATATTCACAAAGACAAACATCCGCGATGATTAGCATGTCTTTATTAAGTTCACGGATTTTGCGAATTGCTTGTTGAATAATCCCAGTTGAGCAGAGAGAGGCACTACCTTTAGCATCTTTAGAAGCAGGAATTCCAAAAAGTAAAACCGCATTAATGTTTAGAGCATTAAGTTCCTCAATTTCTGCAGCCAGACAATTTAAAGACAATTGATATTGCCCCGGCATAGATTCAATCTCACGCTTGGTATCAATTACTTCTGAAATAAATAAGGGCGCAATAAATTGCTGCAGGTGGAGGCGGGTTTCCTGCAGCATCGCTCTTACCACAGGTGTACTCCGTAATCGTCGTAGGCGAAGAGGAAGCTTATAGTCGGTCATCGGGAATTGTCCTTTTTATGGGTATACAGCAAATCAATACTGGAGACATCAGTGTTAGTGTTGACTTGGATGCTAAAAAATTTGTTTAACAAATAAGTTAGGGTTACGACATTTGAATCGTTTTTGGAAAGGCCAAAATTGTAACTGATATAAACTTTTTTAGATAAGGATTTGCCAACAACAACCGAATTGCTGTCTGAAATTTTATTGGTTTCTGGATCGAGCTTGCTCTCTGTTTTAAAATCGATATCAAAACCTAAGGACTGTTTTAATTGCTCTAGTAACTGTATCCCGCGCGAGTTTGATCCTAAATTCATCGAGGTGATAGCTTTCAAAAGTAGCTGTCCACCTGCTTTATTGGCCTGATTAACAGGTTTACCCAAGATTAACATGGATAAAATATCGGCTTGTGATAGCGTTGAGGGTTCGGAAAAGAGTTCAACTCGAGGCGATTTTATACGGCCGGTTACAAGGACACCGACCACCGTATTTTCCCCGAAATTAAGGGTTTGCTGGTTAGCTGAATTAAAATCTAGTGATTGGCTTTTGCTGGCTGCAGAAGTATTAGTGTTAGAAAAACTTCGACTAGCTCGAATATTAATACCGGGATTGTCAATCAAGCCGCCTGTGAAGAGAATTTCCCCTTGTTCAATTTTTAAATCCTGGCCATAAGCCTTGTATTTACCGTCACGGACATTCAATTGGCCGCTTGCATTTAATGGTCCATCCGGTAATTGACGCAGGTGAATTTTTCCCACCAGAAGGCCTTGCATGCCTTTCACATTGAGTGCCACATTCGACCCCATTTCAATAGAAATGTCAGTTTTAATAGGAAGCGGATTTGTGGGCTTGCTTGGCTTAGCAGAAACTAAGACAGCATCAGAGGATAAACTGATAGAATCAGTAAAGGTTTGGGGCTTTATTTGAGCATTCGGAACAAGTATTTTTCCGTTAAGGGCAAGTCCCTCCGGCGAAATAATCAAGACTAATTGCGGCGAAATATTAACCTGATACTCTTCTGTTTTTATAAGTGGGAAATCGATAGCTTCTATATTAATCGTGCCGGTATACTTTGGCGCAAAAGTTCCCTGACCATCGATAATTAATGTTTGACCTTGAGAGTTTACATCACCCTTAACCTTCCAGTTTTTATCATGACTTTGCAGATGGACAAGAACAGGATTTAAGTCTAGTCCGAGTTTTGACATTAAAAGTCGTCCTTTATCAAGTCTTAAATTCCCTTCAACAGAGGGTTTACTGATAGTCCCCGAAACCTTTAAAAGCGCCGATAATTCACCCTTAATTTCGCTAATTTCAGGACTAAATTGTTCAAGAAAATCCAGAGAGCTGACCTTTAAATTTAAGTTACCTTCAATTTTCTGCGAATCCTTTAAGCCTTCATCCAAGTCAAACTTCGGTAAGCTAAAGGCAAGTAAAAGTGATTTGTTTTGATCGATTTTAACTTGACCTTTTATCTCCAGATTTTTTGGATCAAGTAGAGCCTGAATTTTACCACCAGAAAACTTCAGTTTTTGGGTTGAATTATCCTCCAGAAGATAGGTTCCTGGATGGATGACTAAACTAGCATGGCCATCATTTTCATTACCAACCTGGGCATCAAAATTGAGGGTGGTTTCCAAATTTTTTAATTGGGGATTTAATAGTTTTGGTTCAGGAATTATTGCCTTAATATTCCAGTTATAAGGGGGCGAGCCTTTAAAGGATATCTTATTGTTACCTAGACTAAATTCGCCTTGGGCTTGTTGATTTTTATAATTTACAAAGCCTCTAGCTAATTTGCCATAATATAGTGCTTCTATCTCAGAATTTAGTGTCAAAAGACTAATTGAATCCCCGGAAAATTCGGAGTTATATTTTAGCTGTTGAATGGGTATGCTATAGGGCTGTAAATCTAAAAAATTAGCGGTTAATTGACCTTCAATTTTAGGTGTTTTTTGCTCATCGTAGTTTAGATTAAAAACCAGTTCACCCTGAGGTATTTTAATTTGAGCAATGCCTCTTAGGCTTTGACTTGTTCTTTGCGCATCCAAGGTTAAATTTGCCTCAAAAGGGGCTGTCGTATTTGTAGCCAAATGGATGGCTAAATTAGGTAATTTACCCTCAACAAGGAGAGCACCTTCTTTACTCTGCAAGGATTTATCTTTAGTCAAAGGCCAGTCCATTTTCTGCCAGCTTAGAAGAGAATGCATATCCGATCCATTTTTCAAGGAACCATTGATCTTTATATTCGCTGGGTTTAAAAGTTCACCATCCCATTGATATAGCATTAGATTACCATTTACATTGGCATACCCTTTAATATCCTGGCCAAATTTATTAGGAAAATCGTAAATCAAATTAGCCGATAATGAATAAGGAAAAACAGGTTGACCAGTCGCTTTTAAGGCAAAATTCATAGCTGCCATGTTGAAATTCAGCGAATCAATTTGCCAAAGTTGATTCGATATTTTTGCCTGTAATTTAAGGTGGTTTAGTTGAGTAAAAGCTTTGGGTTTTATTAAAGTTTCTAATTCCGCCTTTTGAGCTATTTTTATTTTATCAATTAAAAGATTTTCAAGTGTTATTTTCAAGGGTAATTTTGGGAAATTAAAATCCGTTTTTTGGTCATCATTCTCTTTATTAATTAGGATTATTTTCAGCTCGGAAGCTTGTAAATGTTCTACTAATAAATGGCGTTTAAAAAGAGTAGGGAAATGCCATTTGAAAACCAGGTTTTTCAATTTTATTTCTAAATCTTTATTTTTATAATTAAATTTTGCAACTGAAAAATTACTAATAATTCGACCTTCAGGACCTTCAATAATAAGCTCGCCTGGCACCATACCTGTTGCAAGCTTCGTTGTTAGATATAAACCAGTATTTGTTGACAGTAAAAAAACAATACCAGAGGCCACTAAAACGAAAACTAAAGACAGTTTATAGAACCATTTTAAATAACGCATTTTATAAATCAGACCCCATAGAAAAGAAAAATTTTGGTATTTTTCCATCACGATGGAAATGGTTATCAAGCCGTTGGGCTACGCCCAGTTTAATAGGGCCAATTGGTGAAACCCACATCAGTCCAATTCCTGCATCGTGTTTTAATTGTTTTGAGCTTGGATTGTAGACATCGCCACTGTCAAAAAACCCTATCAAATACCAATGCTTTTTGGTTTCTTTTTGAACTTCCAACCCAGCATAAGTCAAAATTTTACCCGGACCAATTGAATTAAAACTGTAGGCTTTTAAATTATCCGCACCGCCAAGCAAGAGAGCTAGCGATAGGGGTAAATTTTGAATTTTATTGATTTGAGTAATACCCTGAATGGTATGAAAAAAGAAGCGTGTACGAATTGGTTTGACAGTTAAAGCAGCTTTGGCATTAACAGAGGTTTGAAAGAAATTTTCATGCGACCCGAGGTAAGTAGTAGAGCCTAAGCTGGTTAAACTAAGGTTATAACCGGTAGGAGTAAAAAGCTTATCCTTTCTTTTTAGCCAGTTAAAACTGGCTTTGGGAAAGAATGTGAAGCTATTTTCATTAGGCTGGTCCGGTAGATTTTTATAATGATAACCATCAAAAAGTCCATTAATCGAAAGAACGCGCTGGTAAGTCGGTATAGAATAATGTTGCCCAATGGAAAATAGCGCTGAGGTAGAGGAACCGGCAGTATAATTCAGATAGGAGCCGCTAGCGCTTAGATGAAATTCATCAGTTACCGGATTTGCGCCTGGTATTATATATTGAGATTGCAGTGAACTTTGTTTAAAAGATCCAATTCCAATTAGATTGAATTTGTGACCGGCTGGATTAACAGGACTAACATGATATCCAGCTCGACCTCGAACTTTAGTATCAGTTCCAAACCCTAGACCAAGCGAATAGCTTTTGCGTGATACTGGCTGAAAATGAACATCAATTGGGATTGTTTCCAGTGAGCTACTCATCTGAGGTTTAACGGTAATATTTTGAAAATATCCGCTATTAGCAAGGTAATTATTAAAAGCCAAAACTTTATCAGTAGAGTAAGGTTGTCCTGGGCTAAAGGGTAAAAAGCGGTGCAATAATTCAGGGGATATGTAAGTGGGATCGAATTGAACCTGCCCAAAATAATAGCGACTGCCAGTATTAAAATCCAGGCTGATATTGGCGCGATTAGATTTCTTATCGATAAGAATTTCGGCTTTGTCAAAGAAGGAATGCAAATAGCCCTGTCCTTCAGCAACTGTCATTAAATTTTGTTTGGCTTGCTCATATTTTGCAGAATTAAACGGTTCGCCTTGGGCTATCGGCAGTTTGGTCAACGCTTTTTTTATTTTTGGGTTATTAGCGCCTTCACCTAGTAAACTTAAATTAAGTTTAGAGATTAACATTTGAGAACCCGGATTAATGGTAACGCGAAGCGGCTGGCGATTAAGAATTATTTGCGCCTCAAAATAGCCAAAAGGCTCTAGCGCTTCTTCAATTTGTTTCCTTAAAGTTTCATCGCTTTCCTGGGCAAGCGGCTTTGTTTGATTGAATTCTGTCAAACGTAATCTAATATTTTTTAATACTTTCCCTTGAACCCCAGAAATTGTAAATGCAGGCTTAGGCGTAGCACCCATAAGCAAGGGTAAACTTAATATAACAGCGAGCGCAGGGGGCAAAAGTTTAATTTTGCTTTGCCTCGCCAGAGTTTTAAACCAACTCGTTATTTGATTGCTCATGCTACCTCTACAACATCACTACTCTGCACTTATTTTCTCCAATGCTTTTAAGCGATAGATTAATTCTAAGGCTTCACGAGCGGTTAAATTATCCGCCTCGATTTTGGCCAATTCACGAAGAATTGGTGCTGTGGTTTCAAACATTATGTCTTGCTTAACTCGCTTTAAAGGTTGAATTTCCTTGCCTGTCTGCACGACTTCTAAATGTTGATTGGCCAGTTTTAGAACTTGTTCAGGAATGCCGGCAAGCTCTGCTACTTCAAGGCCGTAACTCCGGTTTGCACTTCCCTCTTCGACCCGGTAAAGAAAAACAATGCGACCTGTCGTTACTGAGGCCTGCAAATGAACATTTTTAACGCAATTTACTTTTTCTTGCAAGTCCGTCAATTCAAAATAGTG
This sequence comes from Tatlockia sp., assembly GCA_013697955.1. Classification (GTDB taxonomy): domain Bacteria; phylum Pseudomonadota; class Gammaproteobacteria; order Legionellales; family Legionellaceae; genus Tatlockia. The sequence goes on from JACCVV010000078.1 coordinate 47,648, forward strand.
GGTTGAGAAGAGCGCATATGCCTTTATTGTGTTTGCTAAATATACACAGGTTGCATAAGCTAGAGCCATTCCGTCGTAAGTGCTCGTACCTCTTCCTATCTCATCGATAAGCACCAGACTTTTTTCAGTCGCTTGCCTTAAAATATGGGCAGTTTCAGTCATTTCCACCATAAAAGTGGAGCGTCCTGAAGCTAGATCGTCACTAGCACCGATGCGTGTAAAAATTCTATCAATTGGGCCAATTAGCGCATCTTTTGCAGGCACATATGACCCTATATGGGCTAAAAGCACAATTAAAGCGTTTTGCCGCATATAAGTGGATTTTCCACCCATATTGGGGCCAGTTATTAATAGCATGTTAGTTGAGCGATTAAGAGCCAGGTCATTCGCTATGAATTGTTCCTGCAATACCTGTTCTACTACAGGATGCCGGCCTTCTTTAATATAAAGACCCGGTTCGGATACTAACTGGGGACAGCACCATTTCAGAGCCTGGGCGCGTGCGGCGAAATTGGACAAAACATCTATTTCAGCAATTGCCTGTGCTAGTTCGTTAAGGGGAATTATAAAATGCTGAATTTCAATCAACAAATTCTCATAAAGCCATTTTTCTCTTGCCAAAGCTTTAACCTGGGCGGATAAAACTTTTTCTTCAAATCCTTTTAACTCAGGCGTGATATAGCGCTCGACATTTTTTAACGTTTGTTTGCGTTGATAATTAACGGGCGCTTTTTCTGCTTGATTTCGTGATAATTCAATGAAATAACCTTGAACCCTGTTATAGCCGAATTTAAGCGAACTAAGCCCGCTCCGCTCTTTTTCCGCATTTTCAAGTTCAATTAACTTATCGGTTGCATTGTTGTTTAAGGCTCTTAATTCATCAAGTTCTTCATCAAAACCCGAAGCAATGACACCGCCATCGCGAATTAGCATAGGAGGATTATCAACCAGAGCTGCTGTTAAAAGATTCTCAAGATCTGGCTGGGGCAGAAGTGATTTTGCCAGATTTTTAATCTGTTCAGTTTTATTTTCAGAAATTATTAGACTTAATTCCGGGAGAAGGGCAAGACTTTGCCGCAGTTGAACTAAACAGCGCGGTCTTGCAGATTTTAGAGCAATACGCGATACAATCCGTTCGATATCAAAAAATTGCTTTAATAAAGGTTGTAAGAGACCGTCTTGCTTTTGGTTGAGAAGTTCGGTGACTGCTCGCTGGCGCTGTTGTATTACTTGTGGTTGCGAAAGGGGTCTGCCTAACCAGCGTTTTAATAAGCGGCCTCCCATTGCTGAGGCTGTGTGATCAATCACTGCAAGCAAGCTATTCTCGCGGCCGCCCTGATAATTCTCAAATAATTCTAAGTGCTTTTGGGTAGAAGCATCGATTTGCAGATAATCCTCGTTTTTTTCTAAAGTAATATTGATTAAATGCGGCAAGGCCTGTCTTTGCGTATTTTGTAAATAAATCAACAAAGCACCAGCTGCCGGAAAGGCTTTGCTGTGCTCTTGTTCACCAAAGGCATTTAAATGGGAAACTCCAAATTGCTCGCAGATTAACTGTTTTGCACGAATTTCATCAAATTCCCAGGCTGGACGAATTTTAATTAACGGATTGTCTCGATAGTTACTGATGGCTTCCTGCACCAAAATTTCTGCCGGATGCAATCGATTAATTTCTGCAAACAGCTGAGCTTCATCCTTAACGAGTAAAAGGTGAAAACGGCCACCGCTCAAGTCCACCCAGGCTAATCCAAATTCTTTTTGCTGTTTGTGAATTGCAAGCAGAACATTATCCTGCCTGGCGTCCAAAAGCGCCTCGTCGGTGACAGTTCCGGGAGTTATTATTCGGGTAACCTGTCGTTCAACAGGTCCCTTGGAGGCAGACGGATCGCCTATTTGTTCGCAAATGGCTACAGACTCCCCTTTTTTCAATAAGCGGGCTAGATAATTTTCAACAGCGTGATAAGGAACTCCTGCCATAGGTATTGGTTTGCCACCAGATTGGCCGCGATGAGTCAATGTTAAATCGAGCAACTGAGCCGCTCTTTTAGCATCTTCAAAAAAAAGCTCATAAAAATCGCCCATGCGATAGAGTAAGAGCATATCGGAGTATTCGGATTTGATGCGCAAATATTGCTGCATCATTGGTGTATGGGTGGTTAACATGATATTCAATAGCTCTAAATTTTAGGAATTCTAACAAATAGCCCACCTCCGAAACAGTGCTTGTCCGCTAATTTCGACTATAATGAGGTCATGGCGTTGATTTTAGCTTCTTCTAAATCACCGTTTGTTGTTAAATTAAGAGGGATCTTTAGAGTTGGCATTTTTATTGCAAAACGAAAAAGGAAGTATATTTCGCGTCAATGGCTTCTAAGTCCTTCACTTAAAGTAAATTTTTGTTAGACTGTTAAAGATGTTGTACCTATATGATCAATAAATGGAGAATGATTATGAAACGTTTGGCCCTAGTAACTATGACAGCATTTTTAGCTTTAGTCCTTTCTGGTTGCGGTGAAAGAACAGATAGACACACTACTACCAATACTACAACTGATTCTGCTCAACCCGCACCAACAGACACAAACAGCACATCTAGTACTACAACTACTACCCCATCTAGCACTGGCACAACTGGTACTGGAACCACTGGAACTGGTACTGGAACAACTGGTACTGGCACAGGCACTAGCCAATAAGATTTTGGTAAGAATGTCAAACCCTGCGTGAGCGCAGGGTTTTTTTTGGTTATGAAATGAGCGCATTAATCGATATAGTTTACAAATTATCAAACAGACTTCTCGCTAGAGACTTAAAAATCAGTTGCGCTGAATCCTGTACAGGTGGAATGATTTCTTGCTTGCTAACTGAGTTACCTGGTAGCTCAGCATGGTTTGAAAGGGGATTTGTCACTTATAGCAATTTAGCAAAGCAAGAGATGTTAGCTGTTCCTCATAAATTAATCACATCCTTTGGTGCAGTTAGCAAAGAAGTCGCTGAAGCAATGGCATTAGGCGCTTTGAATCATAGTGCTGCTGATGTTTCCATAGCCGTAACTGGAATTGCCGGCCCAAGTGGTGGTTCAGAGCAAAAACCTGTCGGAACCTTATGGATTGCCTGGGCCGGACCCCATTTATCTGTGCAAAGTTTAGCTTGCTTTTTCCCCGATGTTAGCCGTGAAATTTTTCGTATTAAAGCCTGCAAAGCCGCTCTGGAAGGGGCAATTTCATTTATTGATGCTCAAAATTAACTCAGTTTGCGGCGAGCCAATAACTATGTATAATTTGCTCTTTGCATACAACTCGGGTGGAAATTTATGGAAGACAATAAACAAAAAGCATTAAGTGCAGCTCTCGCTCAAATCGAACGGCAATTCGGCAAAGGTTCTGTCATGCGCATGGGTGACAGCACGGTCTCTCGCGATATCGAAGCTATTTCAACTGGCTCCCTAGGTCTTGATATTGCTTTGGGTATAGGTGGTTTACCCAAAGGACGTGTCGTTGAAATTTACGGTCCTGAATCTTCTGGTAAAACAACACTGACTCTCCAGGTTATCGCAGAATGTCAAAAAATGGGTGGAACCGCTGCTTTCGTTGATGCCGAACATGCTTTAGATCCAGGTTATGCGGCGAAACTCGGTGTTAATGTTGATGAATTGTTGGTTTCTCAGCCTGATACTGGCGAACAAGCTCTGGAAATTACTGATATGCTGGTTCGTTCCGCCGCAGTAGACGTTATAGTAATTGACTCTGTTGCCGCTTTAACTCCTAAAGCAGAAATTGAGGGTGAAATGGGTGATACCCATGTAGGTTTGCAGGCAAGATTGATGTCCCAGGCTTTACGTAAGCTGACTGCCAATATCAAGCGTTCTAATACTTTAGTTATCTTTATTAACCAGATACGGATGAAAATCGGTGTCATGTTTGGTAATCCTGAAACAACAACCGGCGGTAATGCTCTGAAATTTTACGCTTCTGTTCGCCTTGATATTCGACGCGTTGGCTCGATTAAAAAAGGGGATGAGGTGCTTGGTAATGAAACCAGAGTGAAAGTCGTTAAAAATAAGGTAGCTCCTCCCTTTAAGACGACTGATTTCGATATTTATTACAATGAAGGAATTTCCCGTGAGAGTGAAATTATTAACTTGGGAACCCAAATGGGGCTGATTGAGAAGTCAGGCGCCTGGTATGCATACAAACAAGAGAAAATTGGTCAGGGCAAGGACAATGCACGCCTTTACCTGAAGGAACATCCCCAGATTGCAGCCTTGCTTGAACAGCAAATCAGAGCCGAAATGCTGGAGAAGAAACTAGTGGTACCCGCAACTGAAGTTCTTGAGGCTGTGGATGACTAAAGCCTTTGACTGTGCGCTGCGTCTGCTTGCCAGACGCGAACATGGCGCACAAGAATTAGCTAATAAACTTTCAATAAAAGGGTATGAGGCAGACGAGATAAGCAATTCAATTAACGAATGTCAGCGTTTGGGTTTGCAATCCGATGCTCGTTTTGTTGAATCCTTCTGCCGGTCTCGGATACGTCAGGGTTTAGGTCCTTTGAAAATTAGCCAGGAATTACAGGCAAAACAGATCGATCGAACCTTAATTGAAAACGTACTTGCAGACGAGCAAGGCAACTGGCTGTCACATGCCTTGGCTGTTTGGCATAAGAAATATAAAAATGATGCCGATATACCTTTTACTGAACTTCAAAAGAGACAACGATTTTTACAATATCGAGGATTTTCAACCGATATTATTGCAAATGTCGTAGCTGAGGTATCCGGGAAGTCCTAGATGGTTTTTAGGCGAGAGCAGTTCATCTTAAGGATTGCCCTCTTTAGATGCCAATGGATGTTGTTATAAATATATCGTTAGATTTAAAACCAAGCTTAGAATTAAAATCAATGGTTGAATCGTTGTGCGGGTAATAAATTTGCCACCTCGCGAAGATGACGAACAAGTTAAAGCTCTAAGCCGCTATTAAATCTTCGCATTCGCGGGGACGACAATTTGTGCTCATCACTATTGTTCAGCACAGAGTAGAATTTGAATAAATTGCCAAAATAGGTGGGCGATCTAAAGCGATCTCCCAATTTTTTACAATTAACAGTGAAATGATACAAGCATGAAAAGTTCTGAAATTAGACAAGCATTTTTTGATTACTTTGCTGCAAGAGGCCATCAGGTGGTTGATTCAAGTTCACTTGTGCCCGGCAATGATCCCACTTTGTTGTTTACCAATGCAGGTATGGTGCAGTTTAAAGATACCTTTCTTGGTATAGAGCAGCGTTCTTACAATCGCGCGGTTAGCTCTCAGCGTTGTGTTCGAGCCGGCGGCAAGCATAATGACCTGGAAAATGTCGGCTATACTGCCAGACATCACACTTTCTTTGAGATGCTTGGGAATTTCAGTTTCGGCGATTATTTCAAGCGGGAAGCTATTCGTTTCGCCTGGGAGTTTTTAACTACTGTATTGAATTTACCTGCTGAACGTTTATGGGTAACTGTTTATAAAGATGACGATGAAGCCGCGGACATTTGGCTTAAGGAAATGGGTGTATCGGCAGAGCGTTTCTCAAGATGTGGCGAAAAGGATAATTTCTGGTCGATGGGCGATACCGGCCCCTGCGGCCCCTGCACAGAAATTTTCTACGATCATGGACCAGAAATTGCCGGAGGCCCGCCCGGTAGTCCCCATGAAGATGGTGATAGATACATCGAAATCTGGAATCTGGTTTTTATGCAATTTAATCGCGATAAGGAAGGCTTATTGCATCCTTTGCCTAAGCCTTCGGTTGACACAGGCATGGGACTTGAAAGAATTGCCGCAGTTGTCCAAAATGTTCACAATAATTATGATATCGACCTCTTCCAGCATGTGATTAAGTCGCTTTGCAAGATTATCCCAAAGGTTGATCCTAACCACGCCTCTTTAAAGGTTATTGCTGACCATATCCGTGCTTGCACTTTTTTGATTGCCGATGGTGTGATGCCTAGCAATGAGGGGAGAGGCTACGTTTTAAGGCGTATCATTCGTCGCGCAGTACGTCATGGCAATAAACTCGGCTTGCCTACACCTTTTTTCTGTGATCTGGTGCAACCGCTTACAGAGGTTATGGGTGAAGCTTATCCGGAAATTATAACCCATAAAGAACAGATAGAACGCGTTTTAGCTCAAGAAGAAAATCAGTTTGCCCGAACACTCGAACAAGGTTTGCGGTTATTACAGGAGCAGATTCAGGCTTTAAAAGGCAAGGAAATTGCAGGGGAAGTGGCATTTAAACTTTACGATACCTACGGTTTTCCACTGGATTTAACTGCAGATATCGCTCGTGAACAGGGTTTAACCATCGATATGAATGGGTTTAATAACTGTATGCAACATCAACGTGAATTATCACAATCCGCAAGTCAGTTTAATACCGACTATTCGGTTTCAGCTCAATTGGCAGAAAGCTCTGAATTCCATGGTTATAGTCAGGAAAATTTACATTCTAAAATTTTGGTTTTGCTCTGTGAGAATAAAAGAGTGGAAGAATTAAGCAAAGGAAGCAAAGGGGCGGTTATTTTAAAAAACACTCCTTTTTATGCTGAAAGCGGAGGCCAAGTTGGCGATCGAGGCAAATTAATTGATGGAAAAAACATATTTCGAGTAGATGATACCCAGCGAGTGGGCCAGGCAATTGTTCATTATGGTGAATTAGTGGAAGGCGAGCTTACACTCAATCAAGAAGTTAGCGCCCATATTGATACCTTTCGACGCGAGGCTATAAGACTAAACCATACAGCAACCCATTTATTGCATGCTGCTCTTAAGAAAGTGGTAGGAAGTCATGTTCAACAAAAAGGTTCTTTAGTCGATGCTGAGCGCGCCCGTTTTGATTTTTCGCACACTCAGGCCCTTACAGCTGATGAACAAAGCCAAATTGAACTTATAGTGAATGGGCAGATTCGCGCTAATGATGAAGTTATTACGGAAATAATGACCATTGAAGAGGCAAAAAAGAGCGGAGCTGTGGCCTTGTTTGGTGAAAAATACGGGGAAACTGTCAGAGTTTTATCAGTCCATGAATTTTCAAAAGAACTTTGTGGTGGCACTCATGCCTCTCGAACTGGGGATATTGGTCTTTTCAAAATAGTCGCTGAGTATGGAGTAGCTAGCGGCGTGCGCCGAATAGAATTGGTGACCGGTGCTTATGCTCTGGACTGGATTAACCAGCAATTAGTGACCTTGGAAGAGGTTACACAAAAATTAAAAGCAACTTCCGCGACTGTTTCCGACAAATTGTCACAATTATTGCATGATGCCAAACAACAAGAAAAAGAATTAGCGCGAATCAATGCCAAATTGGCAGCAAAATCAGGTGCTGATCTTCTTACAGAAGTTGAAAAAATAAATAATGTAAACGTTTTGATAAAGCAATTAGGGTCTGTGGATAGTCAGGCGTTAAGAACCACTTTAGACCAATTGAAATCTGGTTTAACTAATGCAGTGATTGTATTAATAGCAACTGAGCAGGATAAAATGAACGTTGTTGCTGGCATAAGTAAAAATTTATTAGGCCAGGTCCCAAGCGCTGCGATGCTTGTGAAGCATCTCTGCGGTAGGGGAGGCGGGCGTGAAGACATGGCTCAGGGTGGTGGACGTGTTCCGGATGATCTGGACGAAAAGATTTTACAGATGAGAGCAATGATCGCTGAGCACGCGGGTTAACAAACAATGACGGGGCGCTGAAAAATGGCTTTGATAGTTCAAAAATTCGGGGGAACGTCGCTTGCTACGCTAAAGCACATTAACCATGCGGCTGATTTAATAGCAAAGGCAAAGCAGGCAGGTCATTCTGTGGTGGTAATCGTTTCTGCAATGAGCGGTGAAACCGACAAACTTATCGCTTTAGCTAATAATATCAGTGAATCTCCTGATGAACGTGAATACGCAGCACTGGTTGCGACCGGCGAGCAGGTTACCATGACTTTGATGGCCATGGCTCTTATCAATCGGGGTATTAGTGCCCGTTCCTACACTGGCCGACAAGCAGGTATTTTGACCTGCAATCAATATAAAAAAGCACGTATCCAAGCAATCGATACACAACCCATTTTAAATGATCTCGATCTGGGAACGGTGGTTGTCATTGCAGGATTTCAGGGTGTAGACAAAAATGGCAATATAACAACTCTTGGTCGCGGCGGTTCTGATACTACTGCTGTTGCAATAGCAGCTGCACTTAAGGCGGATGAATGTCAAATCTATACGGATGTGGATGGTGTCTACACCACAGATCCAAGAATTGTTCCCGACGCCAAACGACTTGAACAAATCAGTTTTGAAGAAATGCTTGAGTTATCCAGTCTTGGAGCAAAGGTTTTACAAATTCGAGCGGTAGAATTTGCCGGCAAATATAATATTCCTTTACGTGTCTTGTCCTCTTCACAAGAAGGGCCTGGCACCTTAATTACCTATCAGCAAAAAAATTCGATGGAAGCGCCAATGGTAACCGGCATTGCTTTTAGCCGAAATGAAGCAAAGGTCACGCTTTCAGGCGTTCCCGATGCACCTGGCCTAGCCTCTGATATTTTGAGTGAAATTTCGGAGTTAGGAATCAATGTGGATATGATAGTTCAACATCTATCTGCACATGATAAAACCGATTTTACCTTCACAGTTCATCGAGATGAATATGAGAAAACGCTTAAGCAATTGCATATACTGGTTAAGGATTTAGGGGCTAAGGACGTTATTGGTACAACCAATTTGGCTAAGTTGTCTTTGGTTGGTGCAGGACTTAAAAGTCATCCGGAAATTGCTTCAATCATGTTTAAAACATTAGCCACAAATAATATCAACATTCAACTAATTGCCACTTCAGAGATAAAAATTTCAGTACTCATTGATGCGACTTTGCTAGATGAAGGAATACGGTCCTTGCATCATGTTTTTAATCTTGAATGCGAAAGTCAGGATGAATCAAGACTTCCTACTGAGGCAGAAATTTCAGTGATAGCAATACAGGCTCCATAAAGGCAGGAATCTAAGGATCAGGGATGAGTTTTTTTGGTGAATTTAAACAATTCGCTATGCGCGGTAATGTAATGGATTTAGCAGTTGCGGTTGTGATTGGCGCAGCTTTTGGGAAAATCGTTACCTCCTTAGTTGATGGAATTGTTATGCCAATGATTGGCATTCTTTTAGGTGGTATCAATATAGCTGGTAAGTCTTTCAAGATTGGCGCAACAGTCGTTAAATGGGGATCTTTTTTTCAATCAATTATTGATTTCACAATCATAGCCCTTGCCATTTTTGCTTTTATTAAATTCATTAATATCCTGCAACGTAAACGAGAAATAGAACCCGTAAAACTTACTATGGAACAATCACTGCTGGTTGAAATCAGGGATTTATTAAAAGAAAACAATCCGAAGAGTTAATCACTATTTTGCAAAATGACTTCTTTTCCCGAGAAAGCGGGTACTTTATCTCCAGGCAAAATTTGTCCAACTAAATTTAAGGGATCAATAGCTGAGATAGTGATTGATTCCCTTAAGACTATTTTTTTTCTGGATGCCCGTAGCGACTCAACTGCATAAGGAAGCGCGAATTGTTCGCCAGTAAAACCGCTAACAAAGCGTCCTCCTCTGATTTCACCCTTTGCTTCCAAACGCCTGAAAGTGAGTAATAATTCACGCCAGCGCGGGATAATTTTTTCTTTTATGATTAATTCCCGAAAACAAACCCCATATCGGCGTAGCAAAATCATACAAAGGCTTTCCAGTTGTTCAGTCTGCGAAACCGGTTTGCCGGTTTTTATCAAGGACCAGCGCCCTGAAGCATGTTGATGAAAATTAAGTCGACGGCCTCGTCTGCCATTTCGGCGCTTTTTATCCATTAAGGAACGCAAATTATCAAAGCCATCAGCGGTGATAATGCCTGCTGAAACCAATTCCCATAACCCGGTTTCAACCTCCGTGCGAAGATGTCCGATTTCTTGCACAATATCGGTAAAAAATGAGGCACCGTTTTCCTTTAAATAGGAAAAAATACTTTGGGCAACATGACTTAGAATCTTTAAATCATCAGGATTAAAGGTTTTAATGCCTGCCATCCAGGCTGATTCTTCGCGAAGATAAAAGGTAATAGGCGAAATTGAACTGGGGATAATCCGTTTATAGGGTTTTGATTCTTTTTCATCCGGCGCCTCATCTTCCAAAGCCAAGATGGCAGGGTGAGAAGATAAACGTCCCCAACCAATAATGCCTCTAAAACAGAGGTTATCAAGCCAATCCTTGTTGTAGTCAATGATTCGCCTTGCAAAGATATTCTTTTCCCAAGCATTTGCTGGAATTTCAAACCCTTGTAACTGTTTAATCACCTCAATCAAACCGCGTTCCCCTTTTAATTGAGTGCCTGGACTTAAATGCTGCCATTCCAATAACCAATTTATGAATTGCAGGGCAGTAACGGGCTCTATTTCTTTGCGTAAAATTCCAAGCGTTAGGGCATGAATTCTAGCTAGTAGACGTCTTTCACACCATTCGAGTTCTTTGTCCATTGTTTTAAAATGGCCGCGCAGAATCAATCCAGTGACTTCTATCCTGATAAGCGTTTGTTCAATAAGTGCTTCATTTAATTCTAATATTTGTGCTAATTCCACTTTATTAACTGGACCTAAATACTGTAGCCACCCTCGAATCATATCTGTAACTGCCTCACCTTGATCAGGTTGCACCAGGTTCAATTCGGGAAATTGATTAAGGAAAACAGCCTCGGGATAAATGATTTGAAAGGTTTTCAACTTTTCCGTAGCGAGCCAGTAGGCTTTAGAATTAATGAGCGCTTTTCCGGCTCGACCTCTGGCAACTAATTCATCAAAATACTCATTCCAGGCGGGAGAATATTTTTGTATTTCATTTAATTCAATATCAACGGGCAAGGCAATTAGCGTTTGAAGTAAATCATGTAATTCGTCAGCAGAACGAAGATCAGGCCAGCTTTGCTGTTGAACTTCTGCGATCGCTTCGGGATTTAAACGACCAAATTCATTGATCAAGGAATCAGGCAAAAACCTGCGCATTCCTACTGCTCGTGTTCGTCTTTCTTCCAAGGGCGCATCATCAAGAAAGGCATAAGGATTAGCATTTAAAATCTCATGAGCAAAGACCGATGGAGTTGGGCTATCAACAGCTAAGCAATTGATTTTATTGTCTTTTATCAGATGAAGAATCTGCTTTAATCCTTCAACATCCAGCGCCTCGGTTAAACAATCTTTCATGGTTTCAATAATGAGCGGGTGATCGGGTAAAACAATATCCTGGCCTGCCAAATTATCCTGGCAGGCTGCCGCATCAGGAAAAACTGCGGCTAGCAGATCATCAGAAAGCATGCGCGAAATATTGGGCGGCACTTTGCGGCCACCGCGAAATCGAAGCAGGGCGAGAGAGCGCATCGCATCCCAGCGCCATCTCGTCTTAAAAATCGGCGATTGCAAAACTGCCTGAGTGAGTACTTCTTCAATTGATTTTGGGTTAAGAAAATGAAAGACATCAGCTAAAGGAAAAGAATGTTGCTCAGCTAGTGAAATCGCAATGCCATTATCGGTTGCAGCAGCTTGTAATTCGAAATTGAAGGAGCGGCAAAAGCGTTTTCTTAAAGCGAGTCCCCAGGCTTTATTGATTTTGGCGCCAAAGGGGGAATGAATAATTAATTGCATCCCTCCGCCTTCATCAAAAAAACGTTCTGCAATAACGGTGTTTTGTGTTGGTACAGTACCGAGAATTGCTCGGCCAGTTAAAAGATAATTGATGATTTGTCTTGCGCCGCTATCATCAACACGACATTGATTTTTTAGCCATTCCATTGCGCTAACCACTTCTGGTTCTTTCTCATAATAACTATTAGGCGAAATCGATTTCGGCAGCATGTCATTTAATGTTTGTCGTAAATTGGAAAGTTCTAGCGAAAGCTCATTTGTTCTTCCTGGCGCCTCGCCCAACCAAAAAGGTACAGAAGGCGGTGCTCCTTGCGCATCTTCAACCAAAACTCTTCCCTTAGTACTTTCCACGCGTTTGATTTGCCAGGAGGTATTGCCAAGTAAAATGATGTCGCCCCGATTGGATTCAATAGCAAAATCCTCATCAAGCGTACCAACCAGCATGCCTTTCGACTCGGTAACTACATTGAATAAATTATTTTCAGGAATTGCACCACCGCTAGTAATTGCTGCTAAACGACTGCCGCGCCGCCCTTTCACCAATCCATTAACCTTGTCGCGAAAAAGATAAGAGCCATAGCGGCCTCTTGAACCTGCGATTCCTTCAGAAAGCATTTCCAATATACTGTTGAAGGTTTCTTTGCTTAGGTTTCTATAAGGATGAGCTTTTTTCAACATGGTAAATAATTGCTCTTCGGACCAATCGTTTGTTGCGCAACTAGCTACAATTTGCTGGGCTAATATATCCAATGGTTCTTCGGGAATTATTAATTTATCGAGAAAACCCGCGCGAATTGCTTTCACCAGGGCTGCACATTCCACTAATTCATCTGCAGTAGTAGCAAAAAAAATCCCTTTGGAAATGGCTCCATGCCAGTGTCCTGATCGGCCGATACGCTGCAAAGCTATAGCAATTGCTCTGGGCGAGCCAAGTTGGCAGACTAAATCGATAGCTCCGATATCGATTCCAAGTTCTAAAGAAGCAGTTGCCACCAGTACCTTTAATTTGCCGGATTTCAAAGCGTTTTCAGCTGCCAGACGCAGTTTTCTTGATAGAGAGCCATGATGAGCTGTTACAAGCTCTTTACCTATTCGTTCAGAGAGATGATGAGCCGCTCGTTCTGCTAATCGTCTGGTGTTTGCAAATACAAGTGTGGAGCGGTTTTGCCCAGCTAGTGTGGTAATCCTGTCGTAAATTTGATCCCACATATCATTGGATGCGACTGAACTTAATTCGGATTCAGGAACTTCAATTGAAATTTCAAGATGACGGGCATGACCTATATTAATAATCGTTGATTTTTCATCTCGATTTCCTGCTAGAAATGAAGCAACCAAGTCCAATGGCTTTTGGGTTGCTGACAATCCAATCCGAACCGGTTTTTCCTGAGTAATAACTTCAAGACGTTCCATCGATAAGGATAAATGACTGCCGCGTTTCGAATTGGCTAGCGCATGAATTTCATCAACAATAACTGTGTGCACAGAGGCTAAAAGGGCTCGGCTTTTTTCAGCAGTGAGAAGCAAATAAAAGGATTCGGGAGTAGTAACTAGAATGTGAGGATGTTTTTTTAACATCGCTTGTCGTTCAGAAGCTAAAGTATCGCCTGTTCGTACTGAAACTTGAATTTCAGCCATTATAAGGCCTTCTTCTTTTGCAAGCGCCTGTATTTCAGCTAGTGGCTCCAAAAGGTTTTTATGAACATCATTGGTAAGCGCTTTTAAAGGGGAGATATAAAGAACCTGCGTTTGGTTAACCAAGTTCCCATCCAAAGATTGGCGAACCAATTTATCAATACAAATCAGAAAGGCAGCAAACGTTTTTCCAGAACCAGTTGGGGCGGAAATTAAGGTGGTTTGGCCTGCTAAAATGGATGGCCAGCCTTGTTCTTGAGGTTCTGTAGGTGAGGAAAATTTCCCAACAAACCATTTTTGAACAAGAGGGTGGGCCCAAGATAAATGATTAGAAATCGGATTCATAATTAAATTATATCTTGAATTAGCCATTTTTATAATAAAATGGCTAATTTCTTATCAATGCGTTGTACTTATTGACTTTGGATATTTAAAATATCAATCATGTTTTTAATCGTATCCTCAAGCGTCCACTGCCTAGTGAAGCTGATTAACGAATTTAGTTTTGTTAAATCGGGTTTGCGATTTTGGATATTAATGTACTCTTTTCCGTAAACCTCATCATAATTTTGAAAGATAAACCCAGAAGTTGATTGAGCTAATTCCTTGACTAATTCGGCCAGTTTTAAAATGGATATTGATTTGTCATTGCCTACATTGATAATTTCGCCAACGCTTTTATCTGTCATCGCTAGTTGATGAAAAATATTACAGACATCGCGAACGTCAGAAAAAGAACGTGTTTGCTGACCGTCATCAAAAATAGTCATAGGCTCATTATTGAGTGCCTGATTGATGAATCTAGGTATAACCATACCATAACGGGCGGCTTGCCTTGGCCCAACCGTATTAAAAATACGGACAACAATTGCTGGGACCTGTTTTTCCTTGTAATAAGCCAAGGCTGCCACCTCGTTACATAATTTGGAGATAGGATAATTTGCATGGGCTTTTTGGGTGGTTTCAATGAGCAGGGCGTCTGTTTCTTTCATTCCTTCGGGTCTTGAGCCATAAACCTCTGAGCTGGAAGCCACAATAATAGGAGGTTTGTTTCTTAATTTAGAAATCCCGGCCAACAAGCGTTCAGTGAGATTAATATTGACATTCAGGGTGGCAATTGGCCTTTCCAGCACATAAAACATCCCAACTACAGCGGCAACATCGTAGACTAACTCTGAATTTTCCAGGATGGAATCCAGTTCTTTCCATTCCAGTAAATCAGTTTCATAAAATTTGAATTTTGGATTATTAAGATGATGGCTGATATTGTCCAATTTGCCGGTACTTAAATTATCAACCGCAATGACTTCTTTATTCAGATTTAAATAATAGTCAACCAAGTGGGAACCAATAAAGCCTGCACCGCCAACAATTAAAATGGTCATGTTATAAACTCCAATAAAGGATATTTGGGTAATTTTTTTGGCTATCAACAAATAAATTAGGGATATCCATGACGATTTTTTGAGAACCCATTTTATCTAAAAATTGTTCAAACCCAACTTTTCGATAAAAATCATGACCTACAACAATTATGGCAATCGATATATCCTTAATATCTTCAAAACTCTTAAATTTAAAACCGTAGTCTTCCTCTAATGCTGTTTTATCAGCGCAGGGATCATTAAGCAGGCAATCAAAGCCAGCAAGACGAAGCTCTTTAACAAGCTTCAAGGCCATACTATTACGTAAATCAGGGATATTTTCCTTATATGTCAGACCAAATATACCAACCTTACAGTTTTGCACGGATATATTTTTTTTAATCATAATATTGATAAGCTCATGTCTAACAAATTTGGTAATGCCGTCATTTACTTTGCGGGCAGCCAAAATTAAATCGTGCTGAACCCCAACGCGTTTAGCTTTAAAGGCTAAATAAAGGGAATCAATAGAAATACAATGTCCGCCAACAAAACCAGGCTTAAAGGGAACAAAAGACCATTTGGTTTTAGCAGCTTCGATGATTTCGTGAACATTCACACCCAGAGCATGCATAATTTCAGAAAATTCATTCATAAACGCAATATTAATATCCCTTTGCGTATTTTCTAAAATTTTGACAGCTTCAGCAGTTTTAATGCAGGAAACCGGGTATAGCGTTTCGCAACACTCTTTGTACACAGAAGCAATAATTTTCAAGCAGTCTTCATTTTGTGCAGAAATGACTTTAGGAACGGATGCTAAAGTATGCTGCGAATCTCCAGGACTTATTCGCTCGGGTGAATAGCCAATATTAAAATCTTCGCCAACGCGCAGGTTGCTAAATTCTTCAAGAATTGGCAGGCAAACTTCTTCGGTGGTTCCGGGGTAAACAGTCGCTTCGTAAACAACTATATCGCCTTTTTTCAAGACTCCAGCAATCTGTTTGGTTGCATTGATCAACGGTTCTAAATTAGGTAATTCATAGTAATAAGCGGGTGTGGAGACGCAAACAATATAAAAATCGGCGCTTTTTATATCATCGCTTTTAGAAACATAATCGATATTAGCCTGAGAAAGTTCCTCGCTGGTGAATAAATTATTTCGATCATAATTTTCTTTTAATCCATTTATCCTAGCCTCTGAGATATCGTAGCCAATTACCCTGTTATTTTTAGATAATGCCAGTGCTAGTCCTAAGCCCACATATCCGAGTCCTATGATTGCAATTTGTCGCATTATTCGATCGATCCTGATCTAAAAAGAGTAATCAAATCATAGACTATTTTAATTTAATCTGCTAATTGTGGTCTTTATGCACCAATTTGTAGAATTAATAAAAAATAAGTGATAATTTTAAAATTTCAGGATTCCTAAAGATTAAGGATGATCTATGAGAATGCAGGTTTATTCTAAGTTAGCATTGGCCATGGGGCTGATGGTTATTGGTTCTAATTCTTTCTCTGCTCAAATAGTTTATGGATTGCCGAATGCAAGCAATTTCAAATCGAATTCCTCCAGCGATTTTTATATCCAAATAGCAAGCTTTAAATCCAAAGAGAATGCTGTACGTTTAAAGTCTGAAGTACGAAATAAAACTGACTATCCTCTTATACTTAAAGAAAAGAATGGAATTTATAGTGTTTTGGTCGGACCAATACGCACTTCGTCTGCATTAAGGGCTACTGCTCAGCAAATTAATTTAAAAGCAGTTGCTAAAGTAAAAGTTGCCACTAAAAACATAAATCATACAACTATTAACAGGCTACCTTCACCTATAACTCGTCGCAACACGGTGGAAACCGGGAGAGTTAAGAAGACCGCATCAGTTATTAATTCTAGGACCTATGCTTCTGCCGATAAAATGAAACTGCCAAATCAAGAACATAAAGCAGATGCGAGGCATTACTCTGGACGGG
>JACCVV010000079.1 GCA_013697955.1 Tatlockia sp.
GTTCTCACCAAGCTCAGCAAGCACAGCGTTCTCAACAAGCTCAGCAAGCACTACGTGCTCAACAAGCTCAGCAAGCACTACGTGCTCAACAAGCTCAGCAAGCACTACGTGCTCAACAAGCTCAGCAAGCACTACGTGCTCAACAAGCTCAGCAAGCATTGCGGGCTCAACAAGCTCAGCAAGGAGTGCGGGCTCAGCAAGCGCAGCGTACTCAACAACCGCAGCGTGCTCAACAACCGCAGCGTACTCAACAACCACAGCAGGTCCAGCGCCCAGTTGTTCAGCAGCGACAACCACCACCTCCGTTTCGCGGACCCAGTGGTCGGCGCTAGCTGGGCTAACCGTTGGAATTTAAGACTGTCCAAATATCAACGGTTAGTTATAATTTGAGGTGGTAAATCTAACCATCTAAATTAGATAATTTCTATTTGCTCTGAAATTAAAAGTTATGTGGTAAAAGAGGCCTTACCCGAGCTATGCACCTGCTGCTTAACTCCATTCAAAAAGAGATTGAATTTTTTAAAACCAATAATCCCCATTTCGATAGTAATTATGTTTTCTGACGATTCCATGGAACCGATTTATAAGGCGATTTCGTTGGTGGTATAAAATATTTAAATACTATAGAGATAGAGGAATGCATAGGTCAAGATTGTATTGTTGAAGGAGAAGGTGTTTATTTTCGTCGTTTGATGAAAAGGCAAAACGGCTATGCTCTGGTTTGTTTAAATGCCCAACTTCTCTCGATGATCCGGTTATTTTTTCAAAGAAACTTTTAGCAGCAACCCCTATTATCTGGCATCGTTGGAAATTCAAAAAGGGAATTTAATTTCTTTTGCACCAAAAAAAGAGCTTCCAACTAACAGGCCCAACAATTTTCTAAATTCATTAACTGCTTCAAAAAGTATGAAATTCATTTTCAATCCACCCATGAATGAAGTTTTCTAAAAGACTATGGCATTGCATTTTATAAACATCTTTATAAAAAGTGCATAAATTACACATACTGCTCCCTTAGATTGCCCAATCTATTTTTTTTACAGCCTTAATTTTATGTTCAGGCGCCAAATGTGCATATCTTAATGTCATAGAAATATCAGAGTGACCCAATAACTCCCGAATGGTATTTAGATCTACTCCAGCCATCACCAACTTACTCGCAAAATGATGTCGCAAATCATGCCATCGAAAATGTGTAATATTTGCTTTTTTCAATAAAGATCCCCACGAACGTTTAACGTGGTTAAATGGTTGATTATTTTTACTTGAAAAAACCAATCCGTCTATTGTATGTGCTTTTTTTTGTAGATGATCCAAAATTTGATAAGCTTCATTATTGAGCGGGATAAAACGAGAATTTTTGTTTTTTGTAATTTTACCAGACAAAATTAGTGAGGCTTTTGGCAAACTCACCATTTCCCAAGTCAAATAAAATAACTCGCCTCGTCGTAACCCAGTGTTGATCGACAATAGCACCATAGGTAATAAGTAATCACAGCCATTGTTCTCTGAAAGCTCAGCGCCATTGCTCTATAAGTGCAGGCGTTATTTCACCTAATGGTTTTGAAAAAAATGTCTTATAACATTTAGTAAGCCCTGCAAGATTTCTTGGCCATGTTTATGGGTTGATAAAACCCAGGCTTATAATTACTCTCAATAAATTCTTGTATTGTCTTAGGCTTATTAATCCCTTTTTGTGCTGTTGGCTCAATACCTTTGTTGGCATTACTTAGCACTTCAATAGCCTTTTACGAGATTGGGCTGCTGTGATAACACCCACTGTCCCAAGATTAATTTTTTTTCCTCTTTTGTATTGGCAAACGTAACGCATAGTACCTGATGGAAAAACTCTTATCATAAATCCTTTTAAATCAATATAATGGACTTCATATTCTATCTCTTAAGGAATTAGTTTTTTAATGAGTGTATTATTGATTTTTGCTTTCATATATTAATCTATTAATTGTTGTTATATTCAAAACCCTTCACCTTATAGGCATCTAAAATCTAAAGCGTGCAATTGTTTTTAAACAATTGAACATAGCCAATTTCTATTAAGAATTTTGTTTGAATTTACTTTGATATCCAGCCGTGTGATTGAACTGCGACCTAATCAGCAATACACTCTCGCGGTGTGTGAGCATTAAAAATTCCAGATAGGTTCGTGATGAAATAAACAATTTTCTAAGAAACAATAGCGGAGCGCCTTCGGGAGGCAGGGGTCGCAGGTTCGATTCCTGTCACTCCGATCATTTTAATTCAAACCGCCTCGAAAATTTCATTATTTCCCTAAAAGGCAAACTTGAAACCCCTTATCTCAAATCTACATAAATCAATGCCAGCCCTACATGAATCGGAAAAATTCCAGTTGTTACCAGGAGGCTTACCCAAGGGTTCCCATTTCGTAAAGGAACGAGATATTAATGTCGATACTATATTATCATCGGTATAGCAACACTCAACCTGACCCAAAGTGATTATGCTTACTGATACCCATTTAACGACTTTTGTAACATTGTCTGAAAGCATCATGCGGCCAATTTTAGTATCGAAGATTTCGGTTCCAAATCGCCCATTAAACCTTGGCGTAGAATTGACATACTCGGGTGTGGGGCAAGTTAATCCATTAGATAATTGGGCTGAGGTCGAAAAAGAGAGCATAGATAATGCTATAAAAATCGTTTTTTGAAATTGAATTGCACGGCGATAATTCCTTGTTTAACGGGTACTAATCCTCTAGATCAAAAAAAATAAACTATTATGGAATCAAAAAGTAGCTGGCTAAAAGTTTGATAGCGAATAGGATTTGCTTTTCCCAATACCAATTTTTCTATTTAAAGATTATTATTTTAGAAACCTAAACAATTGTACTTTTGCGATTTAATATACAAAAGCGCAATCAATAAATGGATTTCAATTGAATACTGTCAAATCAAAATGGGAACTTCAGGTTTTAGCAATTCTTGCCTTAATATTCGGCATAAAATACACACAACCCGTTTTATTTCCGATACTTTTTTCCTTTTTTTTATACCTACTGGTGAGTCCCATTTACGAATGGTTAGTCAAAGTTAAAATTCCTAAAGTAGCCGCTGCTGCATTAATAATTTTCAGTTTTTTAGGCCTGATTAGCTCCGCAATCACCTTTTTCGTGCAACCAGCAACCCAATGGGTTGGAAACGCGCCAGCAAACATTAAAATTATTGAGCAAAAGTTCAATTTTGTGAAAAATTCTTTGGGGAAATTGTCTAAGGTTGCAGAAACCGCTCAAAACATGACGGAAGTAACCCAGGATAAAAACAAGATCAAAGTAACAACTCGAGAGTCAAGTCTAGGTTCTTCTTTGTTTGATCTAACTACAAACATCATTATTATGCTTTTTACTATTCTGATCTTTTTATTCTTTTTCTTACTCTATTTCAAACAGTTCATCCGAAATCTTGAACAAGTAATTCATAACCGGCGTAGGACGGCAAAAGAAAATGCCTTTCTAACCTCTCTTAAAAATGAAGTCTCCGATTATATGTTCACTTTTACGCTCATTTGCGCAGGGCTTGGTGTTATTATGGGTTTTGTTTTTTGGATATTAGGAATGCCTAACCCAATACTTTGGGGTGGGATGGTGATGCTTCTGACCTATATCCCTTATGTAGGTCATCTTATTGGAATCATAACGATCTTTTTTATTTCTTTGATTACTTTTGATTCCTACTTCAGTATTTTTGCACCGCCAATTATATATTTTTTATTCACTGTATTAGAAGGTCAATTTATAACACCGATTTTGCTGGGAAGCCGTTTGGATATAAACCCTTTACTCATATTTCTCAATATCTTTCTTTGGTCTTGGTTATGGGGAATAGCTGGAATATTTATTTCTGTCCCGCCACTCATTATGATTAAAATCATTCTTGAACATCTTAAAACTGACGTAAAATATGAATTATTGCTGATATAAAAAATGAGTTTATCTTGTAAAAAGATAAACTCATTCAGTTATATATTATTTATATATTATGGTTTTTTGTAATCACAAGTGATTTGGGTGCAATCACGGCAATTTTGCATTGCGTGTTTAGACATTTTAGTTAGTGAACCTGGTTTCATATGTTCTGAGGAAGTACTAGATGAATTTTGCACTTCACTAGCATTAGTAGTACAAGTCCAACCATTCTGCATATCAGTTTTTGGATTTGCAGATGAAGCGGCAAAACCTACTGAAGAAGCTAGAATTAAGCCACCGCCAACTAACATAGAGATAATAGTTTTCATAATTTTTTTCCTTATATTTAAAGTTCTTTTCCATACTAACCATCTTAATCTTAGTATTTGTAATGCAAAATACAAACTTATTTTTTCAACTTTAACGATATCAATTGAAAACAAATGAAAAAAATAGGACTATAATTAATGCAAGCCCAAAGACTTGGCCAATTTAAATAAACGTTTTATCTTAAATAAGGAGATTATCATGGGATACATACTCGGTTGGCTTCTAGGTATTCCAATAAGTATTTTGCTTTTAATCTGGCTTTTTTCTCATATCTTTTAAATAACCCTAATAAATAATCGAATCTGCAAGGAGAGCAACATGCATAAAGAACCAGATATATCCAGAGGGGTACATCATCCTGATCTAACCCGTGACATGCACCATTCTGATCTTTCAAGGGATGTTCACCACGGTAATTATTCCGATAAACGCATTTCCTGGTCCGCCATTGTAATTGGCGCCTTAATTGCCTTAGGCCTTAGCTTCTTATTAAATCTATTTAGTATGGCCATTGGTTTAAGTGCTTATAGTGCAGATGGACCTGGTAATGATTCAGGAGAAGCGATAGCACTAGGTGGATTAATAGGATTGCTGATTGGTACAATTGCCTCCATGCTAGCAGCTGGTTACGCTGCTGGTTACCTGGGTCGCTTGTTTTGTCCTAGACGAAATCTTGGTATTCTCTATGGTTTCAGCACTTGGACTCTTTCACTTGTATTAGCGGCGGTAATTGCTGTGCCACTTGCTAATATGGTGAAAAATACAACTCATGGTTCTGCACCTGCGGCTTCAGTTCAACCAACTAAATCCACCTCTGCAGATGATGTTTCTGTTCAAACTAAATCAAGTGGAGCAGGAGATACTCAAGCAGCCAATGTGAAAGCTCCGGCTAAAACAATGGCATGGGGATTATTTTCTATGTTTACTCTGTTTTTCCTTGGTGCGGTGGCCTGTTGTCTTGGCGCTCATTGGGGCATGAGTTGCAAACGAGAAGATGATTAAAACCTTTTCTAATGTAGGCGTTTTACACGCCTACATTAGATTTTTTTGAGAGAGAGTTATGTCGACAAAAGAAGATCCAACCATCCCACCTGAACCACCTTTGGAAGAGCCGCCATTACCTGATTCATACGAACCTACCCCCAATGAAACGCCTGAGCCTGAACCGATTAAAGAACCAGAGCCAAGATCTTAATGTTGATCAGGGTAGCGAATATTGACTCTATAATAGTTATAAATTGAATTGGTCCATGCCAAATCAGACATATTCGGCCAATGATCTTTGTCAAAATAAGGCGATTTTTCCAATATTTCTTTTTTAATTTTTATCTTGAAACAGTCCATGGAATTATCAAAAGAAATCAGGGACCAAGGCAAGGCAAAACGTTTATCACATCCTCTTAAAAAGCCTCCCAAGGATAGAATAACGAACGCTATTCTTCCATGTAGTTTATCCAACATAATGGCCTCAATTTTCCCTAATTTTTCACCGAGATCAGATCGAACTTCAACCCCAACTATATTGTCAGAATTCACAATCTTACCAAGCATTATCACTCCTCAATGATTATCTATAATCTTAATTATAGTCTTTCTCAATGAGACAGAATTTTTTATCATTTGTGTTATTGAATTTTCTGATCTAATCTAAATAGGGTTACTGTAAAAATTTTTTATATTAACTTATTGATTTTTAAGGATATATCAACCTTTAAGGAGACTTAGGATGACTTTACAAATTGTAAACTCGGATGATGTTGTTGGCGTTGATGTAGAAAACACTCAAGGTGAAAATTTAGGAAAAATCGAAGCCTTAATGCTTGATAAATTATCTGGGAAAGTAGCCTATGTGGTTTTATCTTTTGGTGGTTTTTTAGGTATGGGTGATAAATTATTTGCTATGCCTTGGCATATCTTTTCTTACAATCCAGAAAGAGAAAAATTTGTTATTTCTTTATCAAAAGAGAAGTTACAAAATTCACCAGGATTTGACAAGGATCATTGGCCTGATATGAGTTCGTCTTCATGGACAAATTCAATAAGAGATTATTATCGCGATCTTCGATAGTTTAAAGATAAAAAAGCACCTTAACTGGTGCTTTTTATTTACCTTTTTTACCGCCATGATCCTGTTTATTTACCGTTTTCCAAGCTCGTTCTTCAGCTTCTTTTTTCGAGACGCTTTTTTTCTCATAGCCTTCCTCAATGTGTTCTGCCTTACGTTTTTGCTTATCCGTGTATTTTGATTTATCTCCTTGCGGCATACAGTCTCCTTTTCGGTTGTAAAAAATCTTTCAATTGGTTATAGCCAATCTCCTTAGCCAATTAATTTGTCGAGATTTAATGATTGATCTAGTAAAAAAAAGTCTTTCCAAGGATCCTTCTTTAAATGCTTAAGTCGTTTTGGCAGGGTTTTTATTGTATAAAAGGTATCGTCTTGATTATCTGTAAATTCATCCCAAGACAACGGAGTTGCGACAGTAGCATGTAATCTGGCACGGGTTGAAAAAGCTGCAACAGCCGTAGCATTGTATTGATTACGCAAATAATCGATAAAGATTTTTCCCTTGCGTTTTGCTTTTGCGATTGTTGATACATATTTTTCAGGATTTAATTGTTCCATGTAATTTACAAAAACATGGGTGAATTCCTTAATAGTATCCCAATCATATTCCGGCTTAATCGGAACGACCACATGAATCCCCTTACCCCCAGTGGTTTTCACAAAAGATTTCAAATTGTATTGCTCTAAATTTTCTTTTATATCGAAGGCTGCCGAAACTATTTCTTTCCAGCTGACATCAGGGGCTGGGTCTAAATCAAAAATAAGTCTATCGGGATAATCAAGAGAATCAATTCTGCTACCCCAGGGATGAAATTCAAGAACACCTAATTGGACTAAGGTAAACAAGCCCTCTTCATTATCAATATAGAGGTATTCTTCAGGGCCATTGGATATTTCTATCTCAATGGGATGGAGGCTTGATGAATGACTTTCCTTGAGTTTTTTTTGAAAAAAACATTTTTTATAATTTTCCGGGCATCGTACAAGTGTTAGCGGCCGGTTAGCTATATGGGGCAGAATAAAAGACGAAACCTGTTCATAATAATGAAGAATATCTTCTTTGGTTATCCCTTCGCCTGGGTAAAGAATTTTGTCGGGATGACTAAGTTTAACAGTTGATTTAGACATTGTTTGCTCCGTTTCCTTTACGATCGACTTCGCTTTTTTATCGAATCGAAGCCCCTTAAAGCTGGGATGCCTTAGCCGCCCATCCTCAGTCCATTCAGAAAATTCAACTTCTGCAACCAGCTCTGGCTTCACCCAGATTGCGGTTTTATAGCCTGGAATTTGAGTCGAAAAAGGAGTTTTTGCACTAATTTTTTTCTCTAGTGCTTTATAAATTTCGGTTAGTGATTCCTCATTAAATCCAGTTCCTACTTTGCCACTGTAAATCAGTTTGGAGTTTTGATCATAATAACCTAGTAAGAGGGAGCCAAAATGAGATCTTGAATGCTTAGGCGGAGTAAAGCCGCCAATCACCATTTCCTGACGTTTATGACATTTAATTTTCAACCAGGAGGTTGTGCGTCCGGATTGATAAAATGCCTCTGAACGCTTGGAAATGACGCCCTCCAACCCAAGTTCACATGAATTGATAAAAATGGCCTGTGCATCTCCTTCGATATGATCACTGAAAAGAAGAATGTCGGATTTCCCGTTGAGCAATTCTTGTAACAGCTCTTTTCGTTCAATGAGCGGAATCTTGCGAATATCCCAATTTTCATAATAAAGCAAATCAAAAATATAATAGTAATAAGGAGCATCCTTCCCGGATTTAAAAGAATTTTGGAGTAATTGAAAATCGGAGCGTTTGTCCTCATTAAGCAGCACAATTTCTCCATCAAAAATCGCATTTTTAATAGGTAAAGTGCTAAGAACATCGGCAATGCTTTGGAATTTTGATGTCCAATCCTTATGATTTCGAGACATTAATTGAATATTTTTACCTTTTTTAAAGGCTAAAATTCGATAACCATCAAATTTAACTTCATGAATCCAACTATCGAGAAGAGGGGGTTTATCGACTAAAGTTGCTAATTGTGGTGCAACCCAATCAGGCATTGGGCTTTTTGGAAGATTCAGCGCTTTTCGGCGCTTTTTTTTTAAACCTTTTCTAGTCCATTCCGCTTGGTAATTTTCAGCAATTTCATCGATCGATTGGTGTGTTGCTACGGAATTTGGCAATTCTTCTTCAATGTCATAGCCATCCTCTCTGGCATATTCATCCTTGTATTTAACGAGAAACCAGGAATTTTCTTCTTTTTTAAAGCGAATTAAATCCCAGCGCCCTTTCAATTTTTCAGCATCTAACAGAAAACGCAAATGGCCTTTTTCATATTCTTTTTGCGGATCTTTATCCAACGGCTGCCAAGTTCCCTGATCCCAAAGCATGACCGTTCCACCCCCGTATTCGCCTTTAGGGATAATTCCTTCAAAAGTTCCATATTCTAGAGGGTGATCTTCCACATGAACGGCCAAACGCTTGGTTTCAGGGTTAAGGCTAGGACCTTTAGGAACTGCCCAGCTTTTTAATACACCGCCTAATTCCAGGCGAAAATCATAGTGGAGGCGGCTGGCAGCATGTTTTTGCACATAAAAACGATGCTGGTTACGACGGCTTACCCGCCCTTTTGGCTCCGGAGTTTTATCGAAATCACGTTTTTGCTGATAGCGCTTTAAGCCCATGAGTATCCTTTTTTCGATTTAATTCCTATTTTTCTAAATAAAGTATAGCAATCTCCTCAGCTATACTTAAAAAATAATCTATTTCAAAAAAGGAGTTTTTGATGCGTGCAATCTGGAAAGGAGATATTTCCTTTGGGCTGGTTACAATTCCTATTCAGCTAATACCAGTCGATGAGCGAAAAAGCATCAATTTCCACCTGTTGGATGAAAGGGATAAAGCCCGCATACGCTATAAACGAGTCAATAGCGATACAGAAAAAGAGGTTCCCTGGGAGCATATAGTTAAGGGCTACGAGTACGATAAAGATAGTTATATAATTGTGGACGAGACTGCCTTTGAGAAAGCAAGCCCGGATATTTTTAAGTCCATTGATATTGAGGAATTTATAGATTATTCCGAAATTGATAATTTATATTTCGATAAGCCCTATTACTTAGTTCCTGATTCAAAAAATCAAAAAGCCTATGTTCTTTTAAGAGAAGCCTTGAAAAAAACAAAAAAAGTTGGTGTCGCCAAGGTTATAATTCGGACAAAAGAATATTTGAGTTTAATTATGGCGCATGAAAATGCATTGGTTTTGAACCTGATTCGCTTTCAACAGGAAATCCGGCAAGAGTCAGAACTTAAATTACCTACTGAATCCCTTAAAGCTTATAAAATCTCCGATCGTGAAATGAAAATGGCGGTCGATCTGATTAAAGAATTAGGCGGAAAATGGGAACCTGAAAAATACCACGATGAATATCAGGAAGCCTTAGGTCAATGGCTTGAGAAAAAAACAGCAGAAATGGAAAAAACAAGGGGAAAACAAGTTACAAAACGAAGAAAATCAGAAGACGTTGTGGACTTTGTAGCCTTATTGAAGAAATCAATGGGTAAAAATAAAGGGTTACAGCCACGGAAAAAGAAAAAAAGCTAATATAATATTAGTTTTTAAAAAATGGATTTATTTAATATTGCCTTAACACTAAAGCACTATAATAACTTAATAAGTGGAAAAGAGGTAAAGAAATGACAAAGATTCATACAACCAGCCAAGCCTTCAAAGATGCTTTGTCTGATATCAAAAAAGAAATAAATGATTCTATGCAGCATATTAAAGGTGTGGTTGATGGTTTAACTGTAGAACCTGATGAGCCCCTGGTTTTAAATACAGAAGAAGGCCGAATAACTGGACCTATTCCTTCCAATTTTGTTGAGAAAGCCTCACTTGTTGAAATTTCCAGGGGTCCTACCTATGCTATTTTCGATGATTTGAAAGAAAAATTGAAAAAAAATGGTAGCATCGATATTTACGATCTTAAAGACTCATTTCGTATTAATGGGGTCAGTGAGAAACTTACCTCGAAGACAATTAATCTTATTCTACAAAGTAGAGGTAAACTTCCATTCAGGATCCATGCTCCCTTTGTGGACTTGGTATACGCTAGAGGTGGACCAATTTTATGTCCTAATAACAAAGAAACTGATTATTTATCAGCTAAAGTAATCAATTCTGACGAATTGCTTTTAAAAATATCCTTACCTCTGCAAATTCTAGGTATAGATATATCCGATGTTGGGAGGCTTGATGCCGAGGTAAAAGTAACGTTAGATTCTGTTTATTTAAACAAGATGTCTTATTATCAGACTTCTGATTCCAAAGAAGCCAAGGAAATCTTTAAAATGGTTTCCGCTGATGAAAAAGGGTTTTTCGAAAAACTGTTTGAAGCGATTAGAGATTTATTTATTCAGCCTGAAAAATCGCCGGATCTAGAATTCTCTCCCTCTCCCTCTCCTAAATTTTAGTGGCTTAGTTTAAAGCCACTAAATTAAGATAATCATTCATTTACAAGATATCAAATACTTAATCAAACAGGATTAAAATCCACTAGTTAAGTCAATTCCCAAAGGGTTTGAAAATCCATTTCCGGAACTTAAACAATTAATTAACAGCGATCGATTAGTCTTTGCTGTTAGGCTTCCACGCGCTGATTTAGGGGTTGTAGGTGCGGTAGGAAGATACAAAACGTGGTTTTATAAAGATACTTGGCTTCTTAGTCCGGAAATTTTAGAAGGTATAAACACTATACAGGTTGCACATGAAATGATTATTACCGGCTACGATGATAATGCTGAAGCTCTTGATAACCATCGTAAATGGCATAAAGGATTATTGAAATTAAGAAATTCCTGGGGTGCTCAAGTCGGAGATTATGGTGAGTTTTACATGTCCTATGAGTATTTCAAAATGTTAGTTTTTGATGTAAAACGATTTTCACCCACTCGAACGGTCACTTAGTGTCAAAGTAGAAAGCGGGAAAGAGTGGAAATGGCAAGGGGTGTTTTTAACTTGAAAAATTTAATCTTAAAAAATAAAATTTTGAATCTTTTAAGAACCCTTGCCTTTCAAATTCAATGATAAACCCTGCTTTTTGGTAAAAGCCCAGCGCTTCCCAATCCATTGTATTGACTGTCGCAAAAATGCAGCCTTTGTTTTTGCCAAAACGAAGTGCAGCTTTTATTAGCTGGCTTCCCAAGCCTTGGCAGCGATAGTTTTCAGATACCCATAGTTGGTCGATATGCAAAGAGCCATAAAGTAAACAGCCGTTGCATCCGCCTAAGATTGTTGAATCTTTATCACGTATAAAGCAGGAAAAAAAATCGATTGGTTTTAAGCCTTTTTTTTGCCTGGCATTATTCATGATGCCATCACTTAAAAGTTGTATGTCATCGGGATCGGGATTTTCAAAGGTTAATTGCAAGGTCATCAGGGCTCAGAATCAAAGGTTTAAAGTTTAACCTCATAAACGTCTTTTATAAAGAATGTGTTTATGTTGTTGGTTTCACAGGACTAAGGTTTGGAAGAAGTTTTAATTATCCGTTTTTAAATAGATTCCCGGATTCGACAGCTCCGAATCCGGGTTGATTATTATTAGATGCTGAATTTGTTAGAGTTATCTGGAGTTTGAACCGCTTCTTTGGATCTCTTTTTTTGGTTTGGAATTGGAATGGGTTCCGACTGTTGAACCCTAAAATTAGCTTTGAAAAGGTTAAGCTTTTTCTCTGCTTTAGAATCATCCTGAATAGGTAAACTTTGAATATCGCTTTGAACTTTTTTATCCTTAGGTTTAGAGCTATCCATTAAAAGGGATATTGATGCAGTACTACCTTTCTTGGTTCCAGAGTTGACATTTTTACCAGCTGAACCAATAGGATTATTTGCTGCCGAATTATCGATAACATTATCAGCTGCTGGTTTTTTTCCAAACCCTTCTTCCAAAGTGGCTGTTAATTGGTTATCAAATTGTCTCTCACCAAGCGTTTTATCATCCCAGGAAAATTTCAATTCAACGCCAAACTTAAACAGTCCGAAAGCGCTAAGTCCCACACCTATTCCCCCTAAAATTAAAGCGCCCACGGCAGGAAATGCCATGGAAACGGCCAAAAGAATTGAGCCAGTAGTAGCTAACAGAAAATTAACCCAGGCAGCAGTAATATTAGCGTTAGCAATTGCTGTTTTTATTTCTATTGAAGATTTTTCAGGCGCCCTGATCGCATTATCTAATTCAAACAATTTATTCAAATCGCCTTGTATATCGTCGAGTTGCTCTAATTCTTTATCCGTGAGTTCTGGTTTATTATGTATCTGTTCTAATTTAAAAAGTACTGGAGCAAGTTCTTTCAACTTTGTTTTTAATATTTTTGATAATTCTTCTCTTTCAGTTTTTAGTGCTTCAATATCTGCATCGCTGGCAGTTATTTTTCCCCCAGTTAACAAGGCCTTAAAATAATCATAAATTTCATCAAAGGTATCCACTTTTTGTTCAAAAAGAGTGCCTATTGCTGATCGGGCTACATAAGTTTTAAAAATATTATAGGTTGTCAAACCGAGTGCTATACCTGCAGTTGCCACACCCAAGATGGTTCCGGCTGTTATTAAAAAAGCACCACCAATGTGCCACAAGGCTAAAACACCCAAAACACCTGCAGTTAAGCCAATTGCTGTTAGTAAAAGTAGGGGAACGATATCGTAAACCTTATCCATAAATTTTCGTTTGGAAGTTGCGATTGCTATGATCTGCGGGATTACCATCACAAGTTGCAGGCCCAATCCTGCAATAGAAATACCGTTTTGAGCTGCTGGTGTGAGTGCAGTTTGATCTAACCCTGCAGCTGAGGTACTGACTCTATAACCAGAATCGGCTCCACCCACCAAATGTGAAATCCATACTGAGGCCTCGTGAACTTTGTCAAGCCAGGTTTTATTTTGCTCTTTCCTTACTTTTAAGGCAGGAAGGAGTAATTTTGTATTCTCTTCAGCCTGTTTATTCTCTTTAGCACTCATAAAAACACCATAATGATTCGTTTTGCTACGTCTTAATTATAACAAGCGAACCTTAACGAATTTTTAAGGAATGTCTTTAAGCGCTATATTTTTTCTATTTATTTGAAAAAAAAGGTCAAAATAAGTAGGGGAGGATTTTATAAGGAACCCGTTGGCAATATTTTTGCCAATATAATCCGTACTTTAGGGCGCAGCGTTTTTCATCACGATAAGCGCGGTCCAATAATAAAATTGTTAGAAAAGAAACATAAAAATAAGGCATAAAATGTGAAAATAGCGCGGGAAGAGACCAAAAAAAGGCGGCCAGTATCTCTGGAAGATAGTGAAAATGTCTTGTAATACCCCACCAACCGGAAGCCAATAAAAGATTATGCTTAATTTCACCATCCTCAGTTTGATATTCTGCGAGTGTTGTAACCGGTTTTTTACCCCAAATTTTACAGTGGCCCTCTGTTGCTCTCACTTTTTGTCTTTGACGATCAGCTAAATAATTAATGGCTATACAAAATGCGCCAGAAACAAAAATGAAAGTCGCAAACCAAGGATTTAAATCGATTGGATGTAAAACCAGATACATTGATGGCGAGGTATAGACACAGGGAACCCAAACCAAACATCCCCAACAAATATAATAGCCTGCACGATCGTGCATTATATCTAAAGAACTTAGATAACCCGTTTCCCAGATGTAAAATTTAGTTATGTATAGTAGCTGTAGGGCAATAGACACTAGCATGGAATTGCTCAAACCAACTAATTCATGCTGTTTTGCAGCATAGGAAAGTAAAATTAGACCCCAGGACATCATTCCTACCCGGCAGGTGATGAATTGCTTTAATTGCCAACCCAAGAACCGTGGATAAAGTTCAGTTCCCCAATAATAATCAAAGAGAAAATTCCCTGAAGCACCAGAGTCAGTCGAAGAAGGCCAAAAACGGCCTTTAAAGTATAAAATCAAACAAAAAAGTAAAGAGAATAGATTCAAGGCACCTAATAATGATCCAAAATTATCGTAAATAATTGAAGCGCTAAACCAATGAAAATAAAAAGAGCTTAAACAAAAACAAAGCAAAGTGGTACAAAACGCCAAAATGCCATTCGCTTTATAAACTGGTCTATTACCTTTTGGAGTTATTGGACCATAAAAAGTTTTGCCAGGAAGTAAACGCATTAATAAAAGCTGAAAAACCATAAAAATTGCAATGATGCTCCATGCAGTCTGACTTCCAAAAAAAACGGGTTTCCAGATTGAATAAAGACTTGGTAAAAAACCTTTACTCTCAACCAATTGCCAAAATTTAATAAAGGAACCGCTTAAATAGGCATTGGTGTACCAAATGACTAGAGCTGCAGTAGGAGTAACCAAAATTAAAAATAAGGGGCCAAGCGTGTTTCTGAGCCAGGACAGTGTTTCCTTATGCATGCTAAGTCCTTTTTAAGGTGCAATTCGAAACAGAATAACAAAGCTTAAAAATTTTGGTAGGTTTATTCTTCTTAAATAAGGTTTGCTTTATAGGGTGGGCTTTAGAACCGGCTATAATTCGAGCATTAAATAAGATATTATTGGCGAAAAATTTTTCTATTTTAAGGGATTACGTTGGTTATTGATTCAAATGAGTGCATGTCAGCCTCTTTCACTGAAACTACTTCTGTTAAAAGAGAAAAAGTTGTTGTCATTATCCCTACATATAATGAAGGGCTGGTAATCAAATCTACAATAACACAAGTCTTTGAAGCTGCGGATGCACTTGCAGATTTTGAGGTGCATATTCTTATCTTTGATTCTGCCTCAACCGACAATACTCAAGCGAACATAATTGAATTACAAAAAATTTATCCCTCATTGCACCTGCTAAATGAACGCAGTAAATCAGGTCTCGGGTCAGCCTATTTACAAGCAATGAATTATGCTTTAAAGGCATTGGAAGCAGATATTGTTTTTGAATTTGATGCTGATCTATCTCATCAACCCAAATATATTGCGCCAATGCTTGAGAAAATGAGAACCGCAGATGTGGTAGTCGGAAGCCGGTATGTGGCTGGCGGAAGTATCCCCCAAGATTGGGGTTTTCACCGAAAAATGTTTTCCATTCTTGGAAATTATATAGCTCGCTCAGTCTTAACGCCTAAATATAAGGATTTTACCTCAGGTTTTCGTGCGACCCGCAGCCAAATACTTAAGAAAATTCTTCCGAAAGCTTTCCTGTCTAGTCATTTTGCTTACAAATTAGAGCTGCTTTGGTTGCTGCACAAGGGCGGTGCTAAAATCCTGGAGTTTCCGATTGAATTTATCGATCGGGAAAAGGGTGAATCCAAACTACCTACTAACTCCATTATTGATTCACTGCGCGTGGTTTTTACATTACGTATCTATGAGCTCCAGCGTTACTTTAAAATGTGTCTGGTTGGTTTAATAGGCATGGGTGTGCAATTTTTGGTTTATAATGTTTTACGACAGCACCTTTCGCCTTTTGCTGCGATGCAAATAGCGGTAACGGCCGCGATTGCCAATAATTTTATCTTAAATTCGCGCTTCACTTTTAATAGTCATTTAATGGTTAAAAAACCCAATAATTTGAAACGTTTTGCGGGGTTTTTTGCCTATTCTCTATTTACGATTTATTTGCAAAGCTTTTGGCTAAAGTTTGGAGTCAGTTATTTTGGTGGCGGGGCCTTAAAAGAAAATATTATTCTTGCCTTTGGTATCGGCTTTCTGTCCCTATTGAATTATTTCGCTTATTCCCGTCATATTTGGCCAGATTCAAAAAAATTGTTGCAAATGGCTAATGTGGAGGAAATAGGCTGCGAAAAAACAGCCTAAGATTTTAAAGTTTAAATACTAAACCCTAAACCCTGACATTGCTTTTTATGAGAAACTTCATCTAAATTTTCACTATCTTCGCGATGTGATTTTTTGGCAAAAAAGTTGGGTGATTTAGTTTTTGTTTCACTGGGTGTCAAACCTTTTTGAACTTCATTTGAATCAAGATGCGCAGGATCAGTAAGAAAGGGGGAATTCTCATTTTCAATCTCAAAAGCTGCACTAAATAAGTCATCCAGCAGGTTTAATTTTGGCTCGGTAAGTTCGATGAATTTAGGTGATAAGTAATCTAAAAGGTTAGATTTTTCGGCATGAGTCTTAAGTAAAGATAAAATTTCCCTATTCTGGCTGTGAACCGCGGTATCGAAAACAGTTTTATGATCAAAATTTTGACTAGTTGCATCGGCTCCACTTGAAAGCAGAAGCTCAACCAGCTCTGGATGTTGATATTTGCATGCTAAATGTAAGGGAGTCATCTGATCTTCATCAGTGGTTTCCAGGAATAGTCCTTTTTCTATACATAAATTCACTAAATTATAATGTCCTGACTTAGCAAACTCTAAAAACAGAAATAAACAATTTTTTAGAAATGTTGGCGAAATTTCTCGCAAATGATAGAGCAAAACCTCTACAAGATTACTTTTTAGGCAAAAAATGGATAGATCCTGAAGTTCGGAAATATTTTGAGTCTCAGTGCTACTTTCTGCATCATTTCCCTCTTCAGAGTTTGAGTCTTCAGTGAGTTGAGCTCCATTTTCATAAAGTTTAACTAGATCTAACTTTTTCAAGTTTTCAAACATTCGCATTGAAAGTAAATGTTTAGAATCAGGAATTGGGCTACTTTTTTGAAAAACATAAAAACTGCTGTGTCCTTCTAATTTTGATAAAAAACCTAGCATTAATTGTTTATTACAAATTACAGGCAAGTCTTCCTTGATATCATAAACTATAAAACTGTCTGCGCTTTGTTTAAATAGAGCAATTGTATGGGCTTCAGTTCCTAATAAAGTTACGGAATTAGTTAAAATATTATCCAATATTTCTTCAGTATCAAAGGCTTTATTACCTAAAAGGGCATAGGCCTTGTCTATAAGATCAACTTTTAATTGATTTGCATCGACAAGCGAAAATACCAAATAATACTGGTATTGGATTTTGAATAAATCTGCTGCTTTCTTTTGAGTCCATGCAAATAAATGCTCTAAAGATATAAAAATTAGTTCCTCATTTTCTGGCAGGCTTTTAGCTATATAGTTGTGATTTCTATCCATTTTTATTTCAATGAAGATTTCATTATCCAAATTGGATAATGACTGGACTCTCAATCGATTTGTTAGTAGATTTTGTTCAGAGATGTAGTCATAAAAATTTGAGGTACTAAAGGCTCCCTTTTCATAAATGCTCGATAATTTGAAAAAATCAGTTTCTACTATCATATCGATATTTTCCATATGAAGTTGTTGATATTCCATGCTATTTCCAATCCGGGATCCTGTTTGAAATTGACTAAGCATTAAAATCATTTTCATCATTAATTGATGAGTTTCATAATGATTAATATCATTATTGGTTATATTTTGCACTGCAAGAATTTCTTCCAACCACTCGCTGGACTTCCCATGAGCAGCATAGCGGCAAAAGAGAGCTGCAAATCCATTGCAATGACCGCCAGGATCCAAACGAAATTTAGACTCCTGATCAATTAAAAACGCATTTAATTTCTGAATGATACCTTTATGATTTAAACAAAATTTATTAATTTCAAGTTGTTCAATTTCCCTTTTAAAACGCATATTTTTTATTGCCTTGAGAAAAAATAGAGCATTATAGATAAATTCCAATTGGTTGGCAAATTTACAACATGTTTATTAACTTGACTGCTTTTGATTTGTGAACCACACTCTTTTCACCATCTCATTAAATTTCCGGTCGTTAATCATGTCCAATAGAATGACAAAAGATTGGCAAACTACCAAGGTAAATTATTATGACTTTGATAAAAGATTAACCACTGAGACGGCATTATTGGAAAATTGGTTCAATGAACGAATTTTTATTGAAAGAGAATTAGCAATAGGATCAGAAATAGAATTATTTCTTTTAGATGATAAATATAATCCCTCACCCAACAATCTCAACTTCATTGATTTGGTTAATGAACCTTATCTCGTCTGTGAAGTCGGGGCCGCACAACTTGAAATTAACTCTGGACACTTTAATTTTACAGCAGATTGTCTAGCCCGTTTGCATGAGAATATCCTTAATTATTGGCGGCGTTGTTGTGAGGTGGCTCAAAAAAATAAATATCATCTGGCTTTAATTGGTTCTTTACCGACAGCGACTGAGCAATATCATCAAAGTAAATTTATAACAAATAACGAACGTTATCATGTACTTAACTATTGCATGTCTGAAGAGCGCGGTGGGGGACCTATAAATATTGATATAAAGGGCGTTGAGCCTTTATGTTTGCAACCGGAATCCTTGGCAATGAACGGGTTAGTTTCCGCCTTTCAGATGCATATGCAAATAGGCTTAAGCCAATCGGTGCGGTATTACAATGTTTCTCAAGCGATAGCTGCACCTGTTTTGGCAGCGTCCTGCAATAGTCCTTTTATTTTTGGGTCAAATGTATGGTCTGATACGCGGATTGCTACCTTTGATCAGGTTATGACCTTGTCTCATCTCAACAGAG
Organism: Tatlockia sp.; assembly: GCA_013697955.1. Classification (GTDB taxonomy): domain Bacteria; phylum Pseudomonadota; class Gammaproteobacteria; order Legionellales; family Legionellaceae; genus Tatlockia. The sequence continues at coordinate 18,868 of JACCVV010000079.1, forward strand.
CCAGAGGCTTTAAAAGTTGTTCTTTTGGTCTTCATTACCTTAAAGATTCCTTTTTTGAATTGTTTGAACAAAATTATCAATTCTACCCTCGTCTTCTTCCAGAATTTGAACCTGAAAAGCCTATTGAATCGATGTCTCATGTCAAGCGCCAAAATGGAGTGGTGTATCGTTGGAATAGGCCGGTTATCGATTTTAACACCTGTAACCAACCCCATTTACGCATTGAACACCGAGGTCCTTCATCGGGGCCAACTGTCATTGATATGGTTGCTAATGCAGCCTTTTTTTATGGCCTTTTAAATTACTATGCGGTTCAGGAAACACCTATTGAATACCTTCTACCTTTTCATATGGCCAGAAATAATTTTTTTAAGGCCGCCCAGTTCGGATTCGATGCGGACTTGGAATGGTTTTTAGGTGAAAAGATAAAGGCTGCGGACTTGATTAAAAAATTGATTCCCTGCGCCCGTAAAGGCTTGCAAATTTTTGGAATTCATACAGCTGATATCAACTTTTACCTTGATTTAATAGAAAGACGTGCTTCACTTAAATTAAATGGTAGTGAATGGCAGTGCCGTTTCATTAATAAATATGGCAAAGATTTTAACAACATGATGGCAGCCTATTTAGAAAATCAATACTTGGAGCTCCCTGTTTCTGAATGGAAAATTTAAGGTAATAAAATGACAGCGCCTAGTAACTTAGAGCAAATTCAGTTTTTTGAGAAGTTAGAACCTAACGAAATTCGATTTCTGGCGAACTATATCGAAGAAAAAAAATTTCAAAAGGGTGAGGTTATTTTGCCCCAAGGAATCCAGGGAAAGGAACTTTATCTTATTATTAGTGGGCAGGTTTTTGTCGATATTGTTCTTCCTGGCGACGATTTTAAAAAAAATCTGGCTAAACTAGGAAAAGGACAGGTCTTTGGAGAAGTGACTTTTCTTACCAAAACTCAGGCCACAGCAAGTGTTACAGCCAAGGAGGCCTGTAAATGTCTGACCTTGTCTCATAAAACACTGGAAATGTTACGTTTGGTCAAGCCCGAAATAGCTTATAAAATCGAGCAAGAAATCACTTACCAGGCAGCGGCTAAAGTGATTTACAATATCAATGCAATTCTTGAATTATTGAAAAAGATTCCTGAAGATTCTTTTTATCCCTTTGATCATTCGATTTATGTTGAAGATCCAAAAGCTCATACCAAGCTTATAGAGCTTTCCGAGCTGAATTTGAACGATGACGAGTTCTCCAGTTTTTTTCCCAAGCTTGCTGAAAAGCAAAAGTCGGGTTTACTATCAATGATGACTGTTAAAGCTTATGACAAAGGATATCGATTTTCCGCTAAAGAAGCTGAATCCCGAAAAATCGCTTTTATCTATTCTGGAGCGGTTATGTTTTTTATAAAAAAAAATAAGACTCTAAAAAAATCGATCGCAGTTTTAGCGGTTGGGGACTTATTTCTTCAAAATTTTTTAAGTCCTAATTTTCAGGAAGTTGCGGACTTTGTAACCTGTGAAAAGTCGATACTTCTTGAATTGGATTTGAATACTTACACAGAACTTAAAGAGACTGATCCACATTTGTTTTATTTAATTAGTGAGAAAATAAACCGGAATATTGCCAATGCTGTTTACATAGTGAACAGGCAATTTTTGAGAATCAATTGTGAATACAATAATCTAATCCTATGAGAATAAATCATGTGCAGAGTACTGCTTTATTTGGGTAAACAGGAAGTTTCAATATTTGATTTAATTTATGGGCCTGATAATTCATTGGCTCATCAAAGTTATGCGCCTCAATTAATGGATCATATACAAAATCTGGCTGGTTTCGGCTTTTGCGCCTGGTCTCCTGAATCTTATCAGCCGAAGCTTCCTTTTTACTATAAAACAACGCAATTACCCTTTTTTGATAAAAATCTTCATAATTTATCGCAAAAAATACGCACCAACTGCCTTTTAGCCCATGTCCGTGGCGTTTCCTATTCAACTAATGAAACGGTTTCTGAACAGAATGTCCATCCTTTTAAGCTGGATAATACAGAAATAGCACTGGCTCACAATGGCGGCCTTACGCAAATGTCCAAAATGAAACTGGCACTAACTGATTTAGTGAAACCGGAAATTTTTAGTCAAATTAAAGGAACCACAGATTCAGAATGGGTTTATGCTCTATTTTTATCACAATTTACTGATTTCACAGCCGAAATTCCAATGGATGATGCCTGTAAAGCACTGATTAAAACAATAAAAATCATAAAAGAGGTGCGTCAAGAGCTGGATATACACGAAGCTTCTCCATTAAATCTCTTTGTTACCAACGGCAAATATCTGATTGTTACACGCTACGTTTATGACTTCGGGTGCAATACTAATCTCGTTCATAAGGCTCATCTTGAATACCACAGTCTCTGGGTTACCTTTGGTGAATCCTATGGGATGGTTGATGGCTCTTATAAAATGACTGGGTCGACGCGAAATAATATCTTGTTTGCTTCCGAGCCCTTAACTTTTGACCGCACAACCTGGATTGAACTTCCAGAATATTCAATTACCAAAGCCTGGATTGCTGAAGACAATACTGTCAATTTCAGAACCTATGACCTTCAAATTTAGTGAGTGTTAGCTTTCCGGTTCATCACCCCAAAAAGTACTGTAAAGGCGGGCAAAATCACCGCTTGTCTTTATTTGTGTGATTTGTTGATTAACCCTGTTTATAAGGTCCTGTCTTTCAGGTAAGGCCATTAGGGTATAACCCTCACCTATTTTGAATGCCGGACCAAGAGTTAACAAAATTCCGCTTGAATTATCTGCCCAATAATTGACTGATCGCGCATGGAAAAGCGCAGCCTTTATAGATTTATTATCCAGGGCTGTTACCAACATATTAATGTCTTTGTACTCAACCACCTTGAAAAAATTTAAATAATGAGCTCTTAGATAAGCCGAAAAAACTCCAGTTTGCCCTTCTTCCTGTAGAATGCCTAACTTTCGTCCTTTCAAATCCTCAAAATTAGATATTTTATCAGCGGCGCGAACAAGAAATCGACCTCGTGAAGTCTTGTATGGCATTGAAAATAAATATTTCTGTGCGCGTTGGATAGTGTAGAAAACCCCCATTATCAAATCAATTTCGCCTTTATCAAGTGCCACAAAGAGTCGATTCCATTCCATTGGAACGATAGTGCAAGTTTCCTGCAAACCCTTACAAAGGCGGTTAGCAAAATCCACATGAAAACCCTGGATAGCTGACATGACCAAAGGAGGATCGTAAAACATAACTCCAATTCGTAATTGCGCTTGTGAATTTGCAGGTAGAAAAAGAGAAGCTAAGGCGGAAAACAACAATGGCAGCCATCTGAATTTCATAAAAGATCCCTTTTTAAATCATTCCGATAGTAATAGCATGAAGGTCATTCACAGTAAATGTTGAAAGGGGACATCTTAGCAATGCCCCCCTAATGTACGCTCAAGAGAAGGAGGTTTTAAGTGGAGTTAAGCCTTCAGTTTCAAACCCTTCTTCATTTGCACAGCCAATGCCTGATTGAATTATCTCAGCATAGGCAGCTTTTAAGAGGGAGCAATCAAAGGCCGTATTATTTATATACTCATTATTTAAGGGTTTATCTAAAAAGGGCGTAACCACAAAACCGACCAGAAAGCCCAATAAACCACCTACTATTCCGCCAACAATAAAACCAACTGCTCCCGAAAGGCATGCAGCTATCGCCATAAGTATCCCTAAACCTTCTGGAGAAGGAAGGGCAACTCCTGTGGGAAAAATAAAATACATTGCACCGACCAATCCTGCCAGGGCAGCAATAAGACCAACAATGATTCCACCTATCAAAGCACCAAATAAACCAAAATCCAAAAAAGTCATTATTGAATCGGTATATGTTTTTTTATACTCTACGTCCGTTGGAACGGTCAATATAAAATCTTCCGGTTCCAAACTTGATGGATCGGGGAATTTTCTTTCGATGTTTGCCAAGAGACTGCGAACGTTTTCCAAATGAGAATTATAAAAATCGGCATTTTCAGTATTTTCATTAATCAATTTTTGCGTTTCATCTTCAAAGTCATTTAAATGTTTTAAAAACTTTGCGACTGCTGTTAATTCAATTTTTTGAGGTTTCTGGCTTAAAAAGGCTAGATTAATCCCTTTGGGTTTATTAAGGTTTTTTTCAATCCTTTCTTTTCGAGCTTGAAAACGTTCTTTAAATTCTTCTAATTCTAAACGATGTTGCATAATTTAACTCCTAAATGTTCTATGTGTTTATAACCTGAACCCTTTCTTAGATAAACTATCTGATTCAAATTGAGTTTGTTGCAGAGGCTCGGACTTGAAAATGCTTAAATTGAAAAGTTTATATGGCTTGTTCTCGGTTTCCTGTCTGTTTTGCTTTTGCTGTCTGTGTAAACCCAAAGTTTGCAGTCCTTCAGAAAAATTTAAGGCATTAGCTATATTTTGGTGTAAGAGAGTAGAAGTCTTGTCTTTACCAAAAAATTGGGTTTTGCTGGTGTGGGTAATAAGTCTTTTCTGTTCTTGATTGTAATAGTACACAACCAAGGTTCCGCAATTCAAAGCTAACTGATTAAGATTGTGAGGGATGTTAATGTAAGGTGAGGTTTTTTCGATACCATTTCTGGTTGCATTTAGAAAAATTTCTTTAATTTGATTAATTTTAGTATTCATCGCATTAAAAGCGTTGTAAGCATTGGATATATCACCATTACTAAGATAAGACTCGTAATACGCGATTAATTCCTGTGCATCGGAAAAATGCAAGTAAACTATCTGATCTGAATATTTAATCATGGCAGAACTCATTAGCCTTGCGTAATCCCAATGATCGTAGAGATAATCTGCATAGCTGTTTCGCTGCTCAATCAAACTATAAGCTTTTGCATTTAGGTCTTTTGCGAATTGATAATGGCCAGATTTTATCGCACCTTCAGCTTCATTTAAGCTTTGGTGGATTGATACAAGATACTGAATAATGTGCATTGCTTTCTCTCTTTTGCTATAAATTAGCCAGAATTTTAGAGCATGAAGCTTAAGAGAAGATTAACTTAACTGATTAATGACGAATTGCCTCTTTTAATACCAATTTATCTGTCAGCTATGAGCTATTTTATAGATTCAAGTTAAAACCTGCGCATGAATTCATAAATTTTTTTACGTTTATTGATATTTGACTAAATAATTTCATTTATGTACAATAAAAATCCATTTTATATCGTCAAAGCCGGGCAGAACCTATGCAATACGCAGTTGATAATTTCAATGGATTTGCTGAATCCGCCATTATATTTTCAATTATTTTATTAAGTACCTGCGCTATTTTTGCCTTTAATCATTATTTTGCGAAACATGTTTTTATTGTGCTAATTGATAGATTGTTTTCAAAAAATCATTCAGGACTTGGCAACATTCTTATAAAAAATCGCTTGCTTCATCGCATAACCTACCTAATTCCTGCGATTCTGATTCATCATTTTAGTACTGTTTTCAATTTCGATTATGCGACCTTTAAATTGTTTCTTTCGCTAGTTGTTGAGCAAGTATCTGAAATTTATATTATTTTTGATGTTGGATTCATTTTATTAGCTGCCCTAAATTGTATTAACGATCGCTATAATCAATTTCCTGTTGCGAAAATAAAGCCTATCCAATCTTATTTACAGTTGATAAAAATAGTCATTATCGTGTTCACAATTATCTTGTTCGCATCAAAAATGATTGATAAACCGCCTGTTTATTTCATTAGTGGATTTGGTGCTGCTACCGCCTTTCTAGTCTTGATCTTTAAAGATCTGATTATGGGCTTTGTCGCCTCTATCCAATTAACTGCTTATGACATGGTGAGAATTGGCGACTGGATTGAGATGACAAATTTTGGTGCAGACGGGGAAGTCATTGAAATTTCGTTAAATACAGTAAAAGTCCAAAATTTTGACAAAACGATTGTCACAATTCCCAGTTATTCATTATTAACTTCGGGATTAAAAAATTGGCGAGGCATGCATGAAGCCGGTGGTCGGCGTGTTAAACGTAGTATTATGGTTGATATTAACTCAATTAAATTAATCGATGGTGAATTTATAAGCCAATTGAATGATTTATTTTCTGATTCCAAATTTAATAAAACCCAAACCAATCTGGGGTTATTTCGCCATTATTTGCAATCCTATCTAACTGAGCATAAATCGGTACATAAAAAACTGAAAACTTTAATTCGGCAATTACAAGGTTGTTCTACCGGTTTGCCACTTGAATTGTATTTCTTCACCAATGAAACCGATTCATTAAAATACGAAGCAATTCAATCAGACATTATCGAACATGTTTACGCAATCATGCCCCGTTTTGGTTTGCGAGCCTTTCAATATGCCAATAGCATGGATTAATAAATCTTAACCCATTGATTTTAATTATTAAAATATTGCCCATCTATACTTAAATTACCTTGCCAAAAGGAGAGTTGAAAGATGGCAAATTTAAGTTTGAATAATGAGGCTAAAAGTAAAGCCCGTGAAAAATTTTTAAGATTCTTTCCAAATGGTTTTAACGATGAAAAATATATCTCCTGGGAAAGAGGTTATAAATGGCAGGCTCATCTATTGTGGAAATCCCTGTTAAATAAAGATCAATTTTCTTATTTATTAATGCATAAAAAATACGAAGAAATTGCGAAGCTCGCTTTATCAATTGAAGGTAAAACAAATTTATTATTCTCTTTTGAAAAAATGGCTATTAGGGATGCATTGAAAACTCCAGAAGCATGCAAACAATTTGCAGAAGGAGTTTTTAATTTTTTACATGGAAAAGAAAAAAAGAGTGAACGTTTTATCCAATATACCCAAATTATTGCCGCCTTACCTCGAAAACAAACTCGTGTATTAACATGGCCTCTTGTAACAGTATTTGGTTTTATTGCTGAACCTAAGCACTTTATATTTTTAAAGCCGAATGTAACAAAAATTGCAGCTGCAAATTATGGGTATAATTTTGAGTATCAATCTCAGCCCAATTGGAAAACTTATAAAAATTTAGTCAATTTCGCAGGCCAAATTAAAAGTGATTTAATTGACCTTAAACCGAAGGATTACATTGATTTACAATCATTTATTTGGACTTTAGGTTCTCAAGAATATGAATAATGCTTGAAGTATAAAAAGTAGAATTTTAATTTTCTTATTTAATTCTGGCATTAATCTTTTATCTACTTAAAATCATTTGTTGTGTTAAACAGTATGGTTGATATTCACTCAATTAAATTTATAGATTTTAAATTTTATTAAAAAATGATTTATTGTTGCCTCTAGTTTAATTTTCAAAGTTTCTTGCATTAATCTTGTATGAAATTAAAATGAATTGTTTAGAATAGAAAATTCATCAAGGGATTGTAAAAAAATGAATAAATTCCAGAAACGGATTCAAATAACTTTGGCTTTAATTACTTTAGTATTTTTTAATAGTGCTTTTGCCACTAATCTTTTTAATGTCACTTCGAATGGTTTTGATTTAACTATTAATACCAATACCAACAATTTCTATCATAGCGCCGGAGTAAAATTACAAACGCCTTATTATTTCTTATCGCCTACGAGCAATTGTATTTTTAACTATGCTACAGGCTTTTGTTCTTTCCCGGTTGGGAAATTTGCTCCTGCGAAAATCAGTTTATTGGGTAATCCAGGAATAGTACCGCTAACGCTTTGTCTATTAGCTAACCCATTTTCTGCTGAACGTCCTGTGTCCTGTCAGAATTATTCCGTGCCAGTAGGCTCTACTCAGCCCCCGGAGCCAATACCCACTCCTGTCATAACTATTCCTTATGCTTATGTAGCTAGTCAGCTATCTGGAGAAGTTTCAAGATGTAATTTAGCTGCCGATGGAAGCCTTACGAACTGTACTCCCACAGTGGCACTTTTAAATACCCCCTTTGATGTGGCTGTAAATCAAGCCAACACTTTTGCCTACGTAAGTACGCAACCAAATATTGTATTAAAATGTACAGTAGCCAGCGATGGGGCCTTTTCAAATTGCGTTTCTACCGGCAGTGGTTTTGTTAATCCCGAAGGTATTGCTTTGAATTCAGCAGGAAATATTGCCTATATTGTTAATGCAGTAAACCCCTTCTCTTATGTTTCTAAATGTACTATTGCAGCAAATGGTGATTTAATTTCCTGCACACCAACTGCAACAGGGGTTTTTAACCTTCCTCAAGATATTACAATCAATCCAACTGGAACCATGGCTTATATCACTGATCCCAATGGTGGCCAAATTTACAGGTGCGATATTGCGGTAAACGGTGATTTGACGCCTTGCTCTGTTGCGGCGCCATTTGGAGGGGAATTTTTGGCCTTCAAGCAGGCTGGGGATGTTGCTTTTGTTACGACCGGCACGGGTGTTTTGAGTTGTGAAGTTAGCAATATCGGAAATTTAGTAAACTGTTTTACCACAGGAGGACCATTCACCTCAACTTCAGGTATCGCGGTCAACTCAGCCGAAACCTTAGTTTACATTTCTGATCCGAATGACAATTCCGTCTCTACCTGCGAGATAGATCCTAACAACTTTTTAATTAACTGTATGAGTTCAGGAAATGGACTTTCATACCCTGTGGGAATTGCCTTAACCGGCGGGGCTTAATTTACAGTGGTTAGCATTACTTGCAGTTTAAATAACTAATAAACTCCTTTACTTTAATGCTTTAGATTAATCATTAAGTAAAGGAGAAAATTTTTCTAATAATTAAACAATTAAAATCGCAATAATCAATATTTCTAAAAATCCTTTTTTTCAGCTGATATCAGTTTGAAACAGAATTTGGATGTTTTTTTTACGCTCCACTTTTAACCTTGGAAACAACAATAATTTTTTAAAAGTTGAAACAACGTGGGGGACTTAAAAATTAGCTTGTATAAGGCCTATTATTGTCGTCTTATATCGAATTTCAAAGTTTCTTGGCATTAATCTTATATGAAATTAGAATGGATTGTTTAGAATAGAAAATTCATCAAGGGATTGATAAAAAATGAATAAATTTCAGAAACGGATTCAAATAACTTTGGCTCTAATTACTTTAGTATTTTTTAATAGTGCTTTTGCCGCTAATCTTTTTAATGTCACCTCAAATGGTTTTGATTTAACTATTAATACCAATACCAACAATTTCTATTCTAGCGCAGGAATAAAATTACAGACGCCTTATTATTTCTTAGCGCCTACGAACAATTGTATTTTCAACTATGCTACAGGCTTTTGTTCTTTCCCGGTCGGGAAATTTACTCCTGCGAAGATCAGTTTATTGGGTATTCCAGGAATAGTACCGGTAACGCTTTGTCTATTGGCCAAGCCATTTTCTGCTGAACGTCCTCTGTCATGTCAGAATTATTCTGTGCCAGTAGGCTCGACACACCCACCGGAGCCAAAACCCCCCGTTATTATTCCTTATGCTTATGTGGTTAATAATTTGTCTGGTCAAATTTTAAAATGCAACGTAGCTGCAAATGGTAGCCTTAGCAACTGTACTCCTACAGTGACAGGTTTAAATTCACCCGCGGATGTGACGGTTAATCAAAGCAACACCTTTGCCTATGTAAGTAATGAACCCAGTAGTGTTTTAAAATGTAAAATAGCTGCCAATGGTGACCTGGTAAATTGCATTCCAACAGGCAGTGGTTTTGATAGTCCCGCTGGTATTGCTCTAAATCCAACAGGAAATATTGCCTATATCGTTAATATGGGAAACCCAAATAACCCTTATATTTCAAAATGCACTATTACAGCAAATGGTGATTTTCTTTCCTGTACACAACAGCCACCAACACCGGGTTCTACAGATCCTAGAGAAATTACTATCAATCCAACGGGGACTTTGGCTTACATCACAGATCCAATCGGACACACGATTTACAGATGCGAGATATCGGCGGTGAACGGTGACTTATCGCCTTGCGAGGTTGCTTATCAATCTTTAACATTAGAAAATCCGGAATTTGTAGTCTTTAAGTCAGCAAATGTCGCTTTTTTTACCACCGGTTCCGACGTTTACAGTTGTGAAGTAGACCCTAATGGAAACATTATAAACTGTAATCCTACCGCACTTACATTAGATGTTGCTGTCGGAATCGCACTTAACTTTGCCGGAACCTTAGCTTTTATTACCAGTCCTAGTGCCGATATTGTCTCTACCTGCGAAATAGATTCTAACAACCTGCAAGAATTGCCTCTTTTACGGCAGCTAAATTATTGAGCGATTCCCTTCTTCGATAAGCTTCAGACCAATTGACCCATTTTCCAAAGATTAGCTCAGATTTTTTACCAAATTGCTCTGGCTCCATCTCATTTCCAGTATTACGGCTAAAAAGCGGATAGCGAGTCAAACCACCACAGCCAAGGCTTTTTTGATTCGCTTTGTTCATAATTCCATATTGTGAAATTTGATTGATCACGTCGATGGCGTTAGAGCCTTCCCAGCCGCTATACCCTGATCCGCGCGATTCCAGGTATTTACCCAACTGTAAATTACAAAGCTGACTTACATAATCACCTTTAGCAATTATGGCATCGAGCGCTCCTGTTACCGCAAAGGTTACGCAAGTTCCGTGAATGCCTTGATCAAGAACAGGAACTTTGTTCATGCCGAGTTCGGCTCGGGCTGGTAAAGTCGGATGCTCTTCAGTTAGATTTGGTTTTTTTAAAAAAAGGGTTACTTGCTGTTTGAGGTATCCTTTTTCTTCACCCGACATTTCGATACGTAGCAATTGAATTTGTTTTTTAAAAACGTTTAAAGATGGAAAATGAGTTATTAATAATACTTGCGGGTAAAGGCCTATGACTTTTACATCTTTGGCTGTAGCAATTTGAGCAGTCAGTAGGGAAATGCTAACGAATGTTCTTAAAAATCCTTTTAAATTCACATGAAGCACCTGTTATAAGGTTAATTTATATTCTAAATGGCTTCTTGTTTTTTTATAAGTACAAAATGGGCTAGATTGTTTGCTCAATTTAAATCTTATCTTTAAACTGAGTTATGACTCCAATTAATTTGTTTAATAAGGATATTGATGCGTTTAAATCGTTTTTTTCCAAACCACAATGGACAATTACACTGGATTAGTTATGGAATTATCGTTTTTTGGGCACTATGGTGCACCTTTGTGGCCCTAAGTGATACCGTTGACTGGTTACAAAAAGCTCAAATTTTACCTTCTAATCTGGCTTTTACCTCACAAAATTATGGTTTGGTTGCCCAAAGTTTGGCGAGATATCAAATAGAAAATCATATTTTAACACTCCTGCTTTTTATGATTATTATTTTGTTTGCATGGACTATCGCTATCTTTTTCATAAGAGCCGCTTTTTCTCCCAAACAAAACCTTGAGCGTTATTTGCAAAAATGTTATAGCGCATTCTTCCTAAGTTTCTGTATTTCATGGTTTTTTATTATTGCGGATGAATTTTTTATTCAATACGCATTTGAGCATACGCATATGAACAGATTAAGCCTTAAGTTCATAAGTTTTATTGTTTTTTTACTTTGTGCGCCGAAGAAAGAGGGAAATTGACGTCAAAACAATTGTATGGAAAGTTTTAAACTAATTTTTACTTAAGAGTTTAAACTTTCCGCCCGCATGTTTTCCCACTGACCGAAATCAAGCTTATTACTAAATTTATTTTTCATTTAAGAATAAGCATAAGACTCTCTTAATGTATTTAATATATACTATCTGCCTTTTAATTTAATTTGTTAACCCTATGCCTATTTTTGATTTCAAAGATTTCACTGCCTCCACCCACATCCCCCGCAGTTCTAAAAATGCGCACAATTTATGGAAAGGTACAATTAAAGGATCGAATAGAGTTTGGTTCTGTAAAGCGGTAGAAAATCTTGACATCGCGCTAAAAGAGGTTGTGGTTCAGGAATTTTTTCGTGTTATTGTGCCTTATCAACCTGAAACACGTATAGCCTATGATAAATCGACGGGACTATATTATATTTTGTCCGAAGAGATCGCCGAATTTAATTACTCCGAATCTAATTTTCGTAAACAAGTAAAAACAGGTTTAGGCAAAACTCTGCTTCTTGCTCTTTTCCTGGAAGAAGATGATCTCAAATTTAATAATATTGGACTAGATAATCAAAATCGCGTTATTAAAATCGATGGGGGTTTATGTTTTTCTGGAGATAAACACCCGTTTAATCTTTCAGATACAGCGATTAAAGGCTTGCCCTTTCCAGTTGATTGTCAGCCTACCCATTGGTTAGACATAATCAAGAACGGTAAGAAACACGCAGGTAGTTTCATTGTAAGTCAAAGTTTATCGTCTTCTCCAGAGTTTAGAAATGATGTTAACCAAACTATGCTTAGAATTTGTTTAATTCCTGATGGATTCATTATCGATTTTGTGGATTTTTTAACTGAAGGTAGCTCCATTCAAGAAAAATTCATTACCAAGCTAATAAATCGACGAGATGAACTTTTAGGTGCCGCTCTGAATAATAGCTCATTTTTTGCTTACCTAAATACGCCTGCCGCTCAACAGGAGGCTTTGGATTTTTCCAATTGCCTTTTGTCTTTTAATTCGGCAAGGAAATTTCTTATAAACAATATCGAACAAAAAGAAGAATTCGTAGTTGAATTCAATAATAGGAAACGTGCGTTATTTACAGTTTGTGCTAATCAATTAATCAATCAAATTAACATGGAGTTGCAAGCCCATCTCTTTGATATTAATTTCAAACAATTTAATAACTTAGTCGAAATGGCTGGAAAACTTATCTTAATTACAGATAATTATGATAATTTAAATACTCACCTAACCCACTTATTAAATTCGATTGTAGCGCTAAAGCAAAGGTTTAGGGGACAGCTGGAAGAACTCGTCAAAGAATTCGAGGAAAAAATTGTTATTCAATCAAATATAAACCACAACAATCCTGAGAATGCTGTTATTAAAACGTTAGAATTAGTAGATAATTCAATAATAAACGAACCTCTGAATACCTCGAACTTTAACCCCGGATTTTGGCAAAACCCTAAAAATTCAAATGCTAACATTGTGGATGAGAAAGAGCTTGCATACGGAAACAACCTCTGATTTCTAGCCAAATAGCTTTAAAGCTATTTGGCTAATCCTATCTTACTCTACCTCAATCTCAACCAGGAACTTTCCAGTTCGGATTTCACTTAGGCTAGATGGATGGTTTAGTGTTGCTTAACAAAAGCTGTCTTGCTGCAACATTTTATAGCGGAGTCAAAAAAGAGCTTTAATTTTTTTTAAAACCGATTATACTTGCGCGCGGTCCAATCAATTGAATAACAAAGGATTTTCAAAATGGAAAGATTTAAATTAAACCCAATTGGGTTTTTTCTGGTTTATGCAATACCCCTTCTTTTTTACTTTTCTTCACTTCAGGCTGAACAAAGCACACCGTTACTGGCTTCAGGCTATTTTTTTGATGGCCTTATCCGACGCCCATTATTAATTCAGAGCCTTAATCTCGGAAACAGCTGGCAATACCCTGTCTCTATTCATGAAGGTCCAGTGCCTAAGGATTTTTTGGACGGTGGAGTCAGCAAGGCAACTTGTAATAATTCTTTATGTATTGCTACTGGAAATTACTACAATTCAGAGCAAACTTTTCTTCCCTTAGTCCTGCAAAGTCGAGATCAAGGGCTAAATTGGAGGTTTGAAGAGAATTTAAACCAAAAGTTGCCTGCTGATTTTAAAAAGGGATGGTTTAATGATTCAATTTGCAAGGAAAAGGGCTGTATAGCTGTTGGACTTTATGAAAACTCCACAGGGCAGCTTCCATTATTGGCCATATCGGATATCCAGGGAAACTGGAGCTATTCTTCAATTGATAAGCAGCTTCCAGCTAATTTACATGAAGGCTGGTTTAATTCTGTCAGTTGCAAGGGAAAAACTTGCATTGCTGCAGGTACTTATCTAGATAAAAAAGAACACAGACAGCCGTTGATTTTGGTTAGCTTGAATAATGGCTTAACCTGGGAACCCGCTCATTCTTCAGAAGTGATTGCTGGTATAGAAAATCCTGACGCTCATCTTTTTGGTTCAACTTGTGAATCAGAGCATTGTGTTGCGGTTGGTGAATTTACAGATCCACTAAAATCAGTGACCCCTTTATTGCTACAAAGTAGTTCAAAGGGTCAAAGCTGGAATAGACCTGTTTTCTCTTTCCCTAACGATTTTATTTCTGGGTGGTTTAATGCTGTAGATTGTAAGGCAGGTTTTTGTATTGCTGTGGGTAATTATAACAATGGTGAAATCATAAAGCCCTTATTGGTTTTTAGCGCTGATGGTGGTGCACAGTGGAAATATCAGGAAACCGCTCCTGATTCAGACCTGGGTACCCACCTGGAGTACGGTTCCTATATGAGTGCTTCCTGCAGCAAAATGGGCTGTGTTGCTGGGGGTTCATTTTCAAACTATTTTAATACCTACCCGCTTATCACTTTTAGTCATGATAAAGGCCTAAGCTGGCAGTCCCCCCCTTCAGCAAGAACCTCTGTTCCAGCTGCAGAACTCGGGAATGGCTATTTTGGAAAAGTAAGTTGCCTGGAAAAAACCTGCATTGCTGCAGGAGATTATACGATTAATGAAGCTTATTACCCTTTATTGGCGTTATCTAAGGATGGCGGAATAACTTGGGATTTTCCTGAGTCAATTAACAACCCAGAAACTTTACCTTCTAATTTTTTAAATGGACACTTTTAAATTATTAGTTATTTTACTTAATATCATGATTTTAATAGTAATTATTTGATGGTTTAGAACGGAATAGTCTAATTGAAAGAACGTTTTTATTTATTTTGTACTATTTGGTTTTATTATCCTGATTAATTGGCCTACAATTGTACTGACACTTTTAATTCTAATGAGCAAAGGAGAATCAAATGAATTATGAAAAAGGCCAAAACCCAAATAAACCAACTACTGGTGCAAGTGGTTCAACTTCAGGAATGAGTGGATCCAGCTCCGATATGGGTAGTTCCAGTTCAAGTATGGGCGGTTCAAGTTCAAGTATGGGTGGTTCTAGTTCAGGTATGGGTAGTTCACGTTCAAGCTCTAATGTTTCACATCAAGCAAATCGTGTAGTAGAAGCTACTAAAAAGCTTGGCGATGAATTATATGAGCAAGGAAGAGAGCAATTCCAGACAGTTCAACATGATTTAGCGGACTATTCAGAAAAATTAACACAAAAAATACATCAAAAACCACTTGCCTCAGTGTTATGGGCCGCAGGGATTGGTTTTGTATTAGCTAAATTAATGGGTCATAGACATTGATATTGCAAAGCTATAGTAATTAACAGTTTTAAAATAAAAAAGGAAAGTTCCTGGATTTAAGGAATTTTCCTCTTTTAATTTGGAAAATAATATAAAAAATCCTTTATAAAATTCTAAATTCTTATATCAAAAATCGATTTGAAAACTTCCTTATTTTGCAGATATAAAATAATTCTTTGTGAAAGAAACAACTATTGCCAATCATTGAAACAATGTAAAACTTCATTTTACCCATAGTCAATTAGAAAACATGACATGTTGGATGATTTTTATCACTCAAATAAAAAGCAAAGTAAATAATTTGGCTAATCAGCTGAGGAATGACCAATGCGAAGTTTAGCTACTTTTGAAAGTTAGCATCGTTCTCCCTTTTCTGAAAATTTCTGAAAAATTTTTTTCTAGCCAGCAATTAAAAATTCTTTTATCATTTCATATTCTTACGCTCCAATAGGATTATGGAATGTTAAAAAATTTACAAAAAACCTTAGCATTAATTACTCTCTCCTTTAGTTGTACTTTAACCCAAGCCTCCATTCAAAGAGATGATCCTACTTCCTACGTAGGCACAACGGCGAATGCAAAATATTCACAATCAATTTCTGAGCGCAGCGCTTTTTCTATTTTAGGAGAGGCTGGGTCAAGAAATTATCGTTTTGGTGCCACACTGGGCTGGCAATTTTTGGATAACCAACGGATTAAAATTTCAGGTGAATTTTTAGAACAAGATATTCTCTATGCATTTTTTAGCGGAAATAGCCGCGAATGGGTTAGGCAAGGTGCTTTCGGTGCACATTATCAATATGATTTAAATCAGTTTAACTATAGTCCTCAATTTAATTTGAAGGCTGGCTATTCTCATGCCCCAAATAAACAACTTTCTTTGCATCGTGGATTTTATACAAACAGCTTTGCTACACAACAAAATTATATTGAATATAGAAGAATAGCTGGCTCCGATGCAGGTTACGTCAGTCCGGGAGTGAGTATTATGCCTTGGCAAACGGGACGAATTGGCGCAGAGCTTAATTACGATGATGTCCGGTATGATGCAATCTATCAAGGACGTCACCATGCTGAAGGATTCGGTGGTTCGTTTAACTATAATCAGCAATTAGGTGCCTATACAGACTTAGATCTAAATGCTGGATTTCGTAAGCCATTTAATATGTACCATGCACGAATCGGTTACACGCTGCCAAGTAGACCGAATTGGACAATAGGTGTTGATGCAAATTATGTAGATGGAAAGCATCGCTTACCTAATACCTACAATGTAGGCATTGGTGTGCGTTTTGCTCTAAAAGAAGTTGCGCTAAACGCTGACTATCTAGATAAAGACGCCCCACTGCGCCGAACTGACATGCCTTTGACTTCCTGGATTGACAGACCGGCAATTTATCTACCTCAAGTTCTGGCAATTTCTGATTCGAAAGTAGTCATACAACCTATTCCAACTCAGACTATAACACCAATTAGCTGTGGAGTTCCTCCTACAGTGATTGGCACAATAGAGGATCAGTTTATATTTGATACTATTACGGTAGAAACAACCGGTATATTTAGTGGAACAACGCCCTTTAGTTACTCGGTTTTTGTCTCAAATATCACTGAACCCGAAGGGAGCCCCACTGTTAGTATTGACTCATCGGGTACAATTACGATCGATCCGGGTACAGTTCCTGATGGAGGATACCAATTTACCGTTAATGTAGTAGCCACTAATGCTTGCGGTAGTGTAACAACCTCATTTCTTGTTACAGCTGCAGTAGGTTGAGGTATTTAGACCGTCTAATTAGACAGTTATAAAAGGTCGGGGCATTGGCTCGACCTTTTTTTCGCTCATAGAATATTAATTCATAATAATTTCAGCTTTTTCCTAAAAGTGACCTTCGATGAAATTCTCAGTAGAAAATTGTAGGACGTACCCAGATAACAGAAAGTAAGCAACTCTAATTGCTCACCATTACTCTGGTTCCTTTATTTTAAAATTGATCCTGTTGAATTCTTAGCAACCTTTCCACAGTCAAATAGGACTATCTTACAATTTTGAGGTAGTCATTAATGGTTGTGCATAATACAACAGATTAGAAAAGAGGATAAAACTAAAGCTGTCATTAAAGCTTAGTGACTGATGTGTATCTAAACACGGTTATAGATAAATGAAATACTAGATCTAGAGGAACACATCAATATCAAACTCCCGACAAAGTTTTATGATTTTTGATAATGGTTATTAGTTTTTTCAATGGAATAAAATATGAGAGTAAAATTTTTTAATAAAGAAATTACTGGTATATACAATCTAACTAAAAATCAAATTGAAGATAGCCGAAAATTTGAATATGAATGCATGATAAAAAATGCACAAGAATTTCACCGAGATCTAATTCAGTTCATTGATAATACTAAGGTTTATTTTGAATATTTGGACCATCCAGATGCTAAGGAGACTTGGTATACAAAAAATATTTTTCCTTATGTTAAAATCTTTAAAGAAATCTCGGAATGTCCTTTAGATCAAGATCCTCTAGACAAATTGTCTCTTCGAGCTATAGAAAGAATAAATTTAAATTGTAATTTACACAAGGATATGACTAAAGACTAGATCCTACCAGTGTTACAAAATCAATATGCCTTTATCCAACAAGAGGTTTCAACAATTGAAAAAATAATTAATCAGTTTAAAAAAGACTACTTTAAAAGAATTCGACTTGCGAACTATTGTATGGAATTAGGGTCGTCCATAGCATCTACTATTGATTATTTATCACATGAAATTATACGCATTCTTGAAATGCATCGATCTAAATACCAATATTCAGCTGAAGGTTTAAATTGTCTAATTCATTTATCCGAGGATGAAGGCATAATTTTAACCCAAGCTTATGAACAAATGGATTTAATTAAAGCTATGCTGGCTAAATCGTACGGTCTTAGTATTTTAGGTATTGAAGCAAAGCCCGCTGGTTACTTAAATCTAGATAGGGATGGTAAATATCTCTACAACAACTTACCCGAATTATTAGATTTATTTGAACCTGGACTTAAAATTTTGATTCAATATTTAGAAAAGGCATCTGGTTATGCCCAAGTTATTAAGAAAGAAGTACAAAAACTTACTGATAAAATAAATAGATTAAAGAATGGTGGTCAGCCTGACGTTACTCATAGGTTACTCAGAGATCTTCATTTTTCTATGAATGACTGGGAAATGTTTTGCTTGCCGAGAGCAGATTTTCAGGATGAAAAAAATGAAGATGAAAGTGAAAATGAGAATGAGAATGAGATAACCTTTCTTTCATTCACCTAATTTTAAAAAAATTAGTTCTTCCAAGGCCCAAGCTAATTAAAGAAATCACTATTTATATAGGGGTCGAAAACATCTGGGGAAAAGGCAGTGGCACTTAGGAGTTAAATCAGCCTAGGTCTTGGTAAATTGGACTTCAAATTTTAAACCTTTTTCTCAAATTTAGTTCTCATTTTCCAGAAATTTAAGATCTATAGTTAATCTAAATTCTTAACAGTAAATCATAAAAATATCGAATTTTCCCCAATTAAATCAAACTGATTATGGAAAAAATTATCGCTCATATTTCATAAAGTTTTTAATAAAAAAAGCGAGGCTTCGACTTATAATATTTTTATTTTTATTAATAATCCGCAAGGTATTGTTTACTAAAAAAAATACTGAAATTCTTGAGGCTATTTTGATGTTTAATTTTAACTTATTTACTTTGGTTAAATTTCTAATATTTTTACAGTAATTTTTTAACCAGGTACTGTGATAAATAAACCATTCATGGTTTTCGCGAGAAAATTGAAAACAAAAATGCTTTAATGAGACGAAAAAAAATTGACTCTGGTCCAGAACCATAAAATTGTTCATTAATAATTCCGAAGATTTGCCCACATTGTCATCTTTATCATCAGCGGTGTGTTCTAGATTAATCGGAAGAAATTTTTTTAAAAAAGAACTGGTAATGTGTTGCTCAGGAGGCATACGCCACAATACACCAGGGGCAACATCATGAAAATTTTTGCATCTATTTAAAAACCACTGTGAAAATTCAGGTTCAACGATCAGAGGGACTTCGTATAAATTGAGTAAATCCTCTTTATAGCCAAAATAAGCCCAATCACTGATGTGAAAAGGTTTATTCATGACGAAAGCACAATTTTTATGGCCCCTGATAGACCACATAGAAAAGGCCAGTATTCGACTTTTTACGAACTTAATTTCTTCGTTATATAAAGGAAAGGTATCAAAATGTTTTAGGAATTTTTTTGATATTAAAAACAAATCAGAACGCACTTTCAGCACATATTTTCTGGAGGCCGATTGAATTCCAGCCAAAGTTGAAACGATCAAGCGATTGCAATTATTGACATGTTTCCTGTCATCATAATTAAACCAGGTAGCGCCGGGATCATCATTGAGAATGACTTTGTCATAAACAATATCGTCGATATTTTCACCCTTCCAAGTGGATAATATTAACTCGCTTTCCGGAAAAAGAATTCTCAAACGCTGGCAGGCTGTTTTCGTGATGTTATTGGTAATTCCAAATTTGGATTCCTTTAAAATTGGGCCTTGCACCACTATAGAAATATCCTTTTCATTTATCATTTTTCAATCCCTTAGTTGCAATTTTTACTTTAATTAAACGAGCAATTAATTGACAAATTCGATTGTTTGTTCCATCTATTTTTCTTAACAATCGATGAGAAATTTTATAAAAAAACCCTCTAAATATGATGATCGTTTTAAACTTTATACGCTGTTTTAAAGGTTCAATTTGATTGTGGCGGTAATATTCGGCTAGCCAACTGGAATAGGCTATATACAATTCAAAACCTTGCCAGGATGAAAATGGAAAATAAAGATATTTTAGTGAAATTAGCGAAAATTGAGTCTGGTCCAAAACTAAAAAATTATTGGTTAAAAGTTTAGAGGACATTTCCATATTATTATTTGAAGTATCAGCAGTATGCTTCAAATGAATAGGAACAAATTTCTTTAAAAAAGAATAGGTAATATATTGTTCAGGGGGCATTCGCCAAATTTTTTCAGGCTCAAAATCCATAAAGTTTTTACAATGTTTTAAAAACCATTGTGAAAAATCAGGCTCCTCAGTAAGCGGAATATCATATAAATTCAATAGATCACTTTTATAACCAAAATAAGCCCAATCAGAGATGTGGAAAGGTCTATTCATGGTAAATTGAGAGGTTTTATGACCATATAAGGAATTCAAACTAAAGGCTATTATTCGGCTTTGAACAAATTTGAACTCTTCTTCATATAAAGAAAATTTATCAAAATAAGTTAAAAATTTTTTGGATATCAGAAAGAGATCCGAACGGACCTTTAAAACATACTTATTTGAAGCCGCTTTTATTCCCGCAAAGGTGGATACAATTAAACGATTGCAATTGTTAAGTTGTTTTTTGTCATTAATATTAAACCAGGTGGCGCCGGGATCCTTATTGAAAATCACTTT
Organism: Tatlockia sp.; assembly: GCA_013697955.1. Lineage (GTDB taxonomy): Bacteria > Pseudomonadota > Gammaproteobacteria > Legionellales > Legionellaceae > Tatlockia. The sequence continues at coordinate 39,704 of JACCVV010000079.1, forward strand.
ATCGAAAGGAATCCCGGATACATTTTCACCTTCCCAAGTCGATAGAATAATCTCACTTTCTTTAAAAATTTTTCTTAATCTCTGGCAAACAATTTTAGTCGTTTCATCAGTAATATTATATTGAGATTTATAAAGAATAGGTCCTTGTACCACAATCGAAATATCTTTATCTTTGATCATTCAAAATCTCTTGTACCTAAAAGCATTAAATTCAACGAATCCACTAAATCTTTTGGCGTCCCAAAACAGCGCATTTTTTTGGTCCATAAGGGTTTAATTTTTTTATTATTTTTTAACATTAATTGATAGATTGTTGAAAGATAAAACTCGTTATTTTGTCTTAAATTTTGCTTAATAGTTTGCTCAATATCTTTTAATAACTGATTTGTATCTGAAAAAAAATAAGTACCTGTGGAAGCATGATTTGAGATCACAACTTTCTCTTGAAAATCGATAATTGCTGTATTTAAAGAGTCTAGTTTTGCAAAGCTCCATCGAGGTTCAGTGGAATTAAAAAGAACAATTGCCCCATCGATAGTCCTGTCTTTTGAAATTTCCTTCCAATTGAAATCCTCTTCAATTAATGTATCGCAATTATGCACTAAGGTAGGTTCGTTTAATTTTAAATACCTGGCAGATTTCAAGACTGTTTCAGCCTGCCCTTCTGTAGGTTTATCAAGTTCTAAAATGGTTAAATTGGAAAGATGTGAATAATTTTCCCTGATATCAGTGGCAAGACTCTGGAAATTTTCATCAGATCTTAAAATAAAGATAAGATTTGTGGCCAAATTGAGCGGTAAACAATCAATAGCCTGACGATACATTGGCTTTTCACCCACTTTAATGAGGGGCTTTGGCAGGGTAAAACCACTTTGTGCAAAACGAGATCCAAATCCAGCCATTGGTATGACAATGTTCATAATCCCTCTCATTAGATATAATTTTTATTGAGTTCTTCGTCTATCGAATCCCAGCATCCTTCAAATTTCATCGCATTGTCATCGATATAAATATGTGCATAAGGTTTACCAAACCAGATTTCATCATAAACAAAATCATTATTTTTAAGCCAATCTAATAAGGTTAATCCCTCGCGCGCCAGCACCATTCCTACATTGGACTCACAGGTTTTCATATGGCGTGCTGTGGATAAAATAATATAATGCCCCTCTGCTTTTAATTTCTTTATGGTTTTTGCAGCCCCTTCTATAGGTTTTAGCTGGCTATAGGTTTCATCAGGCTGTCGAAGGGAACAAATTGTTCCATCAATATCAATACATATGCGCATATTTTCCCTCAATTAACGTATTTAATAGTACGATTCCTCTAAAAAAGAAGATTTTTTGGCGATTTTTATTTTCATAATGCAAGCAAGCCATAGATAAAAAAAGTGAAGCTTCGATTAAATAAATAAATTCTAAAAAATAGTTTTTTTCGAGCAATTTATTCACATAAAGTTCTTCCAATTCCTTTAATATTTGTGAATCAGGTAAGTAATAGTAAAAATGATTATTGGGAAATTCTTTTAGCGTGAATTGATCATTCACAATAAAGTCATATTTAGAATTGAGACAGTGCATCAACTTGGCAAAATCATAGAGAGTATGTCCATAGATTCCTTTCCTTGAAAAGGATCCTCTAGGATCGATCAATTTTATTTTTTTCTCTGCTTTGGAATAGAGAATATTAGAGAAACAAAAGTCTCCATGAATGACTGTTGATTGAGAATCTTTTTTTACAAACTTATTAAATAAACTTATAAAATTTTCTTCAATCAATTGAAAATTTTTATAGGTTTTTCCATTTATTTTTATTGTAGGCAAGGCGAATAATGCTTTAAAAAAATCATCTTTAGCTAATTCTTTTAGACGCATGAAGGTTTTTTGGATATAAAAATTGCAAATTTCTTCTTTTGTTATTGTAATATTCGGCAGCACTTGATGGATATCGGCTAAAATTGAGAATAGTTGATCAATTATGGCCAAACTTTCTTCTTTAGAAATTTGATTATTTAAAATTAATTCGGAAAGAGAATTGTAAGGTAAATATTCTAAAGAATAGGAGGAATAATCATTGGAATAATTCAAAAGTTTGGGAAAAAAATCAGAGATTGCTTCTGGTATATTCAAATAATAGTTAATTTCATCCTCTAATTTTTTTTTATTGATTGATGTTTTTACAAGAATTCCTTTTTGTTTATCAATCAAAATTTTGTTAAAGGCACGGACTTGCATATCAAATACCTCTCACCTGTAAATAAATACAAAGTAATCATTCGATTTATTTAGCAAAATCCATGCCTCTTAATTATTTCCCAATGAAATCCTGGAAAATTACATATACTGGCCGCCGTTGACATCCAAATTGGCGCCGGTAATAAAAGCTGCTTCATCAGATATTAAAAAAGCCACTGCAGCAGCGATTTCTTCGGGCTGACCTAAACGGCCAAGAGGTATTGACTGAACGATGGTTTTCAAAATTTCAGGATTCATTTCAGCGAGCATAGACGTCTCGATATATCCTGGAGAGATAGTGTTGACGGTAATTCCGTTTTTTGCTACTTCAAGCGCAAGGCTTTTGCTAAAACCGAATAAGGCTGATTTTGTGGAAGAATAATTACATTGTCCAATCTGCCCTTTTCGGCCATTTACTGAAGAAATGTTGATAATTCGTCCAAAGCCTTTGTTTATCATCGGTAATATCACTGAGCGTGTCATGTTAAATACAGAAGTTAAATTTGCTTGAAGAGTTTGCTCCCATTGCAAAGGAGTCATTTTTTTTAAAGAGGAATCAGCAGTAATGCCGGCGTTGTTGATAAGAAAATCAATTTGTCCATATCTTTCTAATATTTGCTGGATGGAATTCTCGCAATCATTAAATTTGGTAATATCTGCATATTGTATTTCGATGTCGAATCCGGCAGCTCTTTGTATTGATTGCCATTTTTTTGCCTTCTCATGACTTCCATCTTTGAAATAACAAGCGACAACCTGATAATTTGATTGAGCCAAGCGCCTGCAAATTGCTGAACCAATCCCGCCAGTACCACCTGTAACTACTGCGACCTTCTGTTCCATATAAGATATCCTTATCTTTTTTGAGGTATCGACAATTGTGCTCAGCCGAAATTATTTAAACAATAAGGGTTTTCCTCGACTTTCTAAGGAAAACCCCTAAACTTTTTTTTTGATATTGAAGTTAGAGCCAAACATTCCCCCTTTAATAGAATCATTAAGCGAAAATTTTAGCTAGGTCACCCTAAGGATAACCACTATTGTTTATCCTGGCTCATAAAAGTTATTATAAAAAATTGATAAAAAAATATATTCCTGATATTTCTTTCATGTTGTTTATCACGTCACCTTTTAAAAAAGGAGAAAAGATGAATAAGGATATTTTTCAAGGCAAATGGGAAGAAATACAAGCCAGGATGAAAAAGCAATGGTACAAATTATCTAATGAAGATTACGATGAAATTCAGGGCTCGCATCAGGAAATCTATCGGAAACTTCAAAGATACTATGGTTATACCCGCGATGAAGCAGAAAAAGCAGTAAAAAAATTTCAAATTAATTGTAAATTCAAGACCAGAGATTGCTGATTTTTTTTTCTTATTTTGGGTGGATTTTTTACTGTAATAATATATCCAAAAATGCTTAATTGAATTTTTAAATTACAGAATAAGATTAATACGTTATTATCTTATTTTTAATTTCTACCCAGAAAATAGAATGAACCAACGCATTTTTATCATTGAAGATAATCTGGAATTATGTGAAGCATTATGCTGGTTATTTGAATCCGTTAATTTAGTTGTGGAAAAGTATTCTAATGCTGAAGAATTTCTAACTCACTTTCATCCAGGAAAAATGGGTTGCTTAATAACCGATGTTCGCATGCCTGGCTTAAGTGGTATTGAGTTAATTGAAAAACTACCCTATCAGGAAAATCCTTTATCAATCATTGTCATGACTGCTTATGGTGATATTCCCATGGCCATCAGGGCTATGAAAGCAGGTGCAACGGACTTCATTTTAAAGCCTTGCAATGAACAAAATTTATTGGAACTTGTGCAACAATGTTTACATAGAAATGCTAATAAAAAATCCAATTGCAATTTTTCAGAAAAATTCAAACGTTTAACCCATCGTGAGACTCAAATTATTCAATTAATTATGGAAGGAAAATTAAACAAGGAAATTGCCTTTGAACTTTCAATTTCTCAATCAACAGTGGAAGTACATAGAGCCAATATAATGAAAAAAATGGAGACAAAAAACTTAGCGCAATTAATCAAAATGTTTATAAAGGATGAGTTAAAAAGAGAATGTAATTTATCATAACAGATAATTTATTTAGATCTTTAATACAGATGATTAGCTTTGCTGGAATCATGCTGCTCTCTTATTAAATTCAAACTTGATTGATTCATGACTAAAATAAATTTTGAACAAAAAGTAAACTTAATCTTATTTTAAGATCAATTTCGCCCAATCAAGAATTTAAATTTAAGGCTAAGTCGACCTTCCCCTTAAACTTTAAATTAGAACAGGAAGAATATGGAAATCATCGATGACAGCAAGACTCAGCCCTCTGACAATTCAAAGCCTGACGAAGAAATTAAACACCTAAACGCCCAATACACTCAAAATGAGCACTTATTAAAACATCAAGCAAACGAATTGACCGTTTTAAACAATAAACTTTCAGAGATGAATGCGCTTTACCATGCGCTTTTTGATTTTAGTTCTTCAATGTACATTACATTAAATGAAGAAATGCAGATTAAGGCCATCAATTTTCAAGCAGCTTATTTCTTAGGTATGGAAAAAAAGCATTTTATCGGGAAATACTTTGTCGATTTGTTAAGCTTTGAATACAAAACTACTTGCCAAAAAGTGATGCACACCTTGCTCACCACAAAGGTAAAACAGGTTTTTGAATTCGAAATCATACAGGTAAAAGGCGATAGGAAATTTATTCAGGCAGAATTTATAATTTTGAATAATCACCTAATTAATATTTGCTTTACAGATATGACTGAAAAATATCAGGCTGATCTTCACTGTTATGAGATGAAAACGAAGCTATTTTTAGTTAATAATCTATTCCAACGTGCCAACGAAGCAATTGCTGCCCTAAGCGATGATTTAATTTTTCTGGTAATTAATGAATCCTTCATTAATCTGTTCTCCAAAATTTTCGCGACCAAAATTCATGTTGGCATGAGTTTAAAAACGATATTGGCTGATTTTCCGCATTTAAGAGGAAAAATCAGAACAGCCTGCCGAAAAGCTTTATTGGGAGGCAAAAAAATAGTTTTGGTGGAAAATCAAACCGTTCGCCATAAAAATTATTTTTGTTATCAATTTTATTTCTACACAGTGCTAAGTTCTGATCAACAAAAACAGGAATTAGTCTTTCAAATAAGAAATATTACCGATTTCAAAATAGAAGAATCCAAACAACAAAAACAGCAAGCAGAAATCGAAAAAGCTGGCGTTACTCAGGTAAAAGTAGAGCTAGCTGCAGCCTTGGCTCATGAGATTTCGCAACCTCTAACCGCCGTTATCGCTTATTGCCAAGGAAGTCTTAATAAAATCAAAAAAGAAAATTTATCTGTTGAAATGGAAAATCAAATCTCATTTTCCTTAGAAAAAATTTTGTTACAAGCAAAACTTGCAGGACAAATTATCCATCGAATCAAAAATGAAAAATCCAGGGAATTTACGCTTGAAGAGCTAAATCTCAATACACTTATCAAAAAAACGTTATCATTTTTACATTACGAAGAATCTTTTGATTTAAAAATTGAATGCGATTTTATGGACAATCTACCCTTAATTTACATCGATAAAATTCAGATAATGCAGGTTATTTTAAACCTCGCCCGCAATAGCATTGAGGCTTTACAATCATCGGAAGTCATGCAACCTTGTTTGATCGTTAAAACCGAGATGGATAATGGCTATATTAAAGTTCATTTTCGCGATAATGGTCCCGGAATTGCTGAGAAATTTAAGAAAAGAATTTTGACAACCTATTTCACCACTAAACCCTGTGGAACCGGATTAGGGTTAACGATTTGTCGCTCGCTAATTGAAGCTCATGGAGGCGAACTTCAATTAATTGATCATAGGGGAAAAGGGGCCTGGTTTGTTTTTAAACTTCCATTAAAAAGGACTAGTGCAGGTTAATATCTCTTTTGACAGAGCAATTTCTCTGATTTCAACTAGAGATTTAATAATATATTTACCTGAAATTAGCTCAAAACTTGTTTCAGGTAAGCTTGATAACTGGTTGATATCCTCTTTTGACATCAGATCGGCTAATTTAATCAATCCATTTAAAGCAGCTCTGCGATCTTCATGATTGCTCCCTTGAAATTCTAAAATAGCAATGAATTTAGAAATGATCTTAGAAACCAGCTCAGGATTTAAGTTAGGTGCCATAAGGGATAAGGTTAAACAAGCCTGTACTGGATTGGTACTTAGAGTTGTAAAAAGAACATTTACAAGCGTCAACTGAGCATCTCCTTTAATTAAATGGAGGATTTCTCGAAGGTATTTTAAGGTGTGTTGATCAGATTTATTCGCAAGAATGATAAGAAGTGATTCTAATTCCTTTCCGGAAAAGCGATAGGCTATTTTTGTTAAACTTTTAAATGCTGCTAATTCAGTTTTCCAGTCCTTATCATCCAAAGCTATGATAAGGGCATCTTTAGCAACTCTTACTTTAGCCTGATCAAGGCTGCTTGCAAGTAAACTTAAGCTTTTACAAACCGTTCTACGTTTCTCAGATATGATATCTTTTTTACTTGTTATATTTGATAACAAGAATTCAAAGGTTTTTTCAACCTCTGCCGCTTTGATAAAAGGTAAGATTTTAGGCAAAGCCTTACACACCTTCGATTGAACTCGATAATCTTTATCATCAAGCATACAAATGAAATCAAAAATAAAATTTTCAGGAGATAAATGTAGCAGCTTTTCAAAATTTTTAAGAGCTTGGCAAGCTCTATCTCGCACAAACCAGCTTTCATCTTTGAAAGAATTTGAAAGCTTCGTGAAAATGGGCTTTAAACGACCGTTTAATAAATCAATAGGGATAGCGCAGAGCTTAGATGCACCAGTAAAATCATAATCATTCTCATGCATGCAAGATTCAACATAGGCTGTTAATTGAGAATCACTAAAATGCTGAGATAGTAAATTTAATGCCTTAGTTTTTAATTCAAACTTCTCTCTATCACAATAATCATATCCGTTGGAATGTATGAGGCTATGTATCAATCCATCATTAACTTCAAAACTCGTGAGAGATTTTGAATATTTAATAATCGATTTAAATGCGGATTTATTATGAGCCTCATTTTGTAATAATTTATTTATCGTATTCGAGGGAAAAAGAAGAAAATTGGGCTGCAGATTTTGAAGAGTGTTAAGTGCTTCCCAAGAAACAGCTTTATCATCCAGCTCAACAAGGGAAATTAATAAAAGAACAATATCAGCAGGACAAGGGGAAATTGATGAAGCTAAGGCAGAAATAATTCTACAATTAATGATTAAACTCTTTTTATTCTCTGTTAAACACGGTAGGTGTTGATAAATATATTGTGCTAATTGAGAGTTAGACAACTGACCGCTAAGCGCTTGCAAAGAAGTATCTTCTTTTCTCTGCCAATCACCATTTTTAAGAATTTTTATTAATCCTGAAATTAAATTATCGGGAATCTTTGTTAATCTAGGTGCTATTAAAGGAATCCAGGAATGAACGCTGGATTGTACAAAGCCAATTTCATCACTTAAACGGGCAATTAGCACTTCAGTTAATTCGGGTAAAATTTCGGGATGTTTTGAATCAGCAAACTGTAAAAGAATATGAAATGATAAATAATCTTTAAAATCCTTTCCCTGACAACCGACATGAGTATTTTCTTTTAAAACCTGGAGGAACATTTTCTGAATGCTCAGCGGTAAGGTTGGGGTTTTTTTTATGATGTCGAATAAGGTTTTTTCTGCATGATTTGGGCTATAAATATAAGCTTCACTGGCTTTTGAATAAAGTAAAGGTATAGCTCGAATTAATTGCAGTTCAGATAGGTCATCAGACTTTACACTCAGGCTTTGATAGATATCTTCTAGTTTAGTAGCATTTTTATCCTTATTTTTTTCAATTTTATCCAAAAGTAAATCAAAGGATTCTGACAATTTTGTGCCAGAAGTCACTGCTTTTAATACGCTTGTTTTCTGAAATTCATGAATTTTTTTAAGTGCTTTATTAAAAAACTCATCATCTTCTATTTGAGGCACATCTAATGAATGAATTTTGGAAATTGTAGAATTAAGTGAAGATTTCATGTCTTCACATTGGATACCGCATAAATATTGAAGCAATTTGATGCAATGTATTTTATAGGTTAACGGTCTTTCTGAATTGGTTAACCCTTTTTTAATTCTATGAATCCATGAATTTAAATCCTCTTCACAACTAAGAATCTGACTTAATGGATATTCACCATTTTCTATTTGAGCAAACCAGTTTTCTAATGTCTTTGTTTGATAACTAATCGCCTGTTCATCATCTCTTTCAAATAAAATTTCCACTGAGATTGCATTCGTCAGCTTGTTAGTGGTCATTGATTGAATTAAATCGTAAGAGGATCGTTTGCTGAAAATCATTTTTTGAATCTCAACTTGCGATTCATTGGAGAAAAAGGTTGATATTGAGGAGATTGAATTTTTCGATTCAATAAGGTTTTTTAAATAAACGTTTTCAAAATTTTCTTTCTCTTCTTGAGAGAAATAATTTTCTTTGAAAACTTTTTCCAGTTCCTGTTTGTTGAAAATATCGGGTAGAGCAATCTTCATTAGTAAAGAGGCGGAATCTTGTGTTGGAGCCAAATAATTTCTAATTAATAGTTTTGCTAAATTTATTTCTGAATTGTCTTCATTCAACCATTGTTTTAGTTCTTCGATAATCGGAGGTAATGATGCATTGCCAAGGGATACATTCTCTAAATAGTCTTGGATTAAATCAGATATTTTTACCCTTTTTTGAGATAACTGATTTTTAAAACTGTTGGGCGTCTTAATGTGATTAGATATTTTGACAAGTTCAGTTTTTGTTTCCATAAAATTCTCTTTAAATAAAAGAGCGGAGTGTATATTATTTAAACTTATGTGTCAAAAATAAATCGTTGTGCTCACATTAATCTTGTCACATTTGGTTAAAATCTGATAATATGTACCATTATTTAAACATCAAGGTGACTCAATGAAAGAAGCTAGAGAAATAAATGCAGAGGCTAACAACCTGAAATCCAGATTAATGCCCGGCGCTTTACATAATATCGGCTCTAGCTTCATTAGCATCTGGTATAAACATGATTACTCCTTTTCAATTATTCTGGAAACCTGTACCGATACAGGGTTTGAGTATAGCGAATTTTACAGTCACGCTGAAGAACCCGGTTTTTTTGGTAATATGGGTGGATCTGATATTTATTCTTGCTATCAGTTACCACAAAGAAATCAGGATTCGGAGACCCTTTCAGATTATTTTTCCAAACTGAGTAAAGATGAATTTGGTGTCATATTTATTGGCGAAGTGAATTCAAGTGAAATAAAAGCGTTCCTAAATAGAAACATAGAACTGATCGGTTCAAAAGTTTGTCCTTTTGACGAAGCAATTTTTGGAATTACTAAGATTGGGGTAAAGTCGCCTAGAACCTGGAAAAACAAGCACCTTCAGGATGAATTCAAAAAGTGGAATTGCCTATTCTCGGAGAAATTTAATCTAGGGTTAAAACAAATAACCGCTGGGGCAGTTGTAGAGGGCAATAACAATACTTGGGATTTAAGGGGAAATGAGGGTACAGGACTTGCCGGCAATGGTTGTCTTAAGTCACTTATTACCTCTTTTGAAAACTCACAGAATTTCGAAAATCTTTCAGGTATCACTATTAACATCACTGGTAATAACTTTAACGAAAACATTCTTTTAGAGGCTATTGTAAGCGGAAAAATTCCTTCAATGATTAACTTTAAAGGTGTATCCCCAGAATTTAATTTTTACAATAATTTTTATACTTTCACCCAATGGCTGAAAGTGTTTGCTGAGCATCAATTCCCCAGTGATCTTGTGATCTCTATATTTGACCTTGCCACCAAAATTTTACAGCAGGAAGCTGTAAAAATATCCAGCATTGTGGATTTAGGTAAAAAAATGGTTACCACCAAAAATCCTGAATTCAATTTATTGAAATATGATTTTTTTGCTAACCCTTCGGACTTGAAAGAGAATAAATCTTTAGGATTTGATCAAAAAAGTCAGGCCTCTCTCACGAAGAAAATTTCCAATTTAGTATCACAAAAGTTAAGCCAGTCATTCATCTATAAAGATCAGAACTGGGTTTTAATTTCACCCACCTTGGAAAAAAACATTCAACAGGAATTAACAATTATATTAGGCGATGCATTATCAAAACTTTGCCCAACTCAAATTAATATTCTGTTGAAGATAATTCGTGGAGGAATTCCTGGGCGCTCACTCAATAATTTCGTAGGTAAATTCAACATAATTAATAAGAGCTTTAATGTTGTTTCAGGAGCAGGCCTTAATGTTTCTGGCTTAACGGGAATTTACTATGATTGTATTTCTTGCGATATGTTTGCTCTCGGGACAGGAACCTTTGGATTTTTCAAATCAGAGGAAACTAAAAGTGCTTCTCATGATGACTTAAAACAAAGCTTTAGTGAAAGAAAATCAAAGTCTAGTGCTTTAATGTATAACCTCATTGCCAAAGCCGCGACTCCAGAAAGAATTGTCAGTACTCCTTGCAAACTCTAAAAACAGGAATTCAGATAGCATGAAAGCACTAGTGAATAATGATTATAAGGAATACTGCATGACTTTAACCCAGCTTGCTCAACCGGAAGTGAAAGTAACAAAAAGTATTTAGTAAATTTTGGTTCCCACCTGCTAATTCGGTGGGAACCAATATTAATTTTAAAAGTGCTAGCAATGTGGAGCAAAAAAGCTCTTAAAAGGATTGTCTCATTTGTTTTAAAAGCAAAATGTAGTTGATTAATTAACACTAGATTTTTCTGGAACCTTCCTCCGGCAAACTCAGATGTCGAGTTGAGTGAAGACGTTACAAACTTGTTATAAATTCGGCTTATTACTACTCATCTAAAATTTCATTGAATTTTAAGATAATTAAAATCCACAACCTGACATTATGCGAAGCTGTTTAAAGTCAAAGAGACTGATTGCTCAGTGGCCTTCTTTCATCAACTGCAACATCTAAATTCCGTATCCCAAATTGATTACTACGTTTTACATATATTTTGGTTTTGTCACTTTTCAAGTGCAAATATTATCTTAATTATTTAATAATTATGTCACAAATTATTTGACAAAATTTACACTTCGGGTTTTAATCATTCTAATAGATAAACTCAAGGATAAAAAATGCCTGCATTAATCTGGATTATTCCCGCATTATTATTAATTATAAAACCCCTCTACGCCTGCACCACTTTGATTGTTGGTAAAAATGCGAGCGAGAATGGAAAGACGATTATTGCGCGTACATCGGACACCATTGATTCAAGACGAGCAAAAAACCTGAAAATTTATTATGAAAAAGACGAGAAATCTTATATTGGCCTTCCTTATTGGGATTTGCAATTTGATGAAGAAAACGATATGTCACAGGTTTCAACCAATTCCAACGGTGTGTCGATAAGTGCTACTGAAACCATTCAATCAAATCCTGAAGTTTTGCGCCTTGACCCTAGAGTACCAGCCCAGGAAGGGGTAACTGAGCGAAATATTCCAAATCTGGTTATGCCAGATGCCGTAACTGCTCGCAATGCAATCGATATTTTAGGCAAAGCCATTGAAGAGAAAGGAGTTGGCGGCTCTAAAGGTTTTGGAGTCCTTTTTGCTGATAAACGTGAAGCTTGGTATCTGGAAACTCTAAGCGGGCATCAATGGGTTGCAATCCAAATTCCGGATGACGTGTATTTTGTCGCAGCAAATGGACCAGGCCAAATCCAGGCTTATTCCCCAGATCTTTATAAGTACAAGTATTCACACTTTAATGGCAAGACCCCCATGGAATTTGCTGATCAACACAATATTGCTAAAACCACAGCAAAAAGTTTTGACTTTAGAAAAACCTTTGCTGATGTGGCTAATGCCAGAAATCCTAAAAGCAATTTTGTTCGTGTCGCTTACATTCAGAATTATTTCAATCCAGGTAGCCAATCGTTTAATTTGGACATCATTAACAACGGCAGTTTTCCAACTTTTTTAAAGCCCGAAAAAAGAATCTCAATCCGTGATATACAAAGTATGTTTGTAAGTCATTATGAAGATTTTAAAGAAATTGACCCATTTCAATCCTATACGGAAAAAACAGGTTATAAACCCATTGCCAATTTAAATACCTCCAATGCCCATGTAACCATGATCAATAATTCTTTAGAAAAGATTGATCCAAACATAGCTAATTTACAATATATCGCCCTTGGCATGCCCACTGTCAGTTTTTTCTTACCCATTTATTTCGGAATTACCGAAATACCAGATGCGTTGACTGGTGCTACAAATAAAGCAGATCCGGCAAATCAAAAATTGTTTTGGCAATTTAGACGCTTACAAACACTAGTATTTTTAAACGATCCTAATAAAAAAATTCCCTTTACCCCAATTGAAAGAACAAAGATTATCAAAAAAGAATATGCAGCCTTGGCAAAAGAGGTTGAGCAAGACAGGCATACGATGGAAGCCGAGTACCAAAAATCTCATGACTTCAATTTAATTGATGAATTCACCAAAACTACAGTGAAAAAGGTGTCTTTAATCAATCGCAATTTAATTTGCACCATGATGAAAGAATTAGATATCGACTCAAAGTACAATCTGAAGACTGATCAAGAACGGGCTCTTTGGTTTACTGCAAAGGTGCGCGAGCAGGAATGCAATTTCAAAACTAAAGCTTGTAAATGAGTCAACCCTAAATTTAAAAGTTTGGTGGCCGCTTATTGGATCGTTAGCAGCAATAGCTTGGCCGTTTAAAAATAAAAGAGGTAAATTAACTCAAAATTTACCTACCGATTAATGGGGGGAAGATAAATAGTAGATGATCTACATCTCTAACCAGCTCTTTAAAATTGGGTATAGATGTGTACAATTAATTGACATATTTAACATATATTGTTATATTTCCTCTTTTTTTAAACTGAATCCTATGAATTATAAAAATCTAATTAAGCGACATTTACGAATCAAATTTCTTTCCGCAGCCTTTTTAACTCTTTTCTTGAACGCAGGCTTTGCAATCGAAGTGCCCATTTATGATTTTCCCATTACCGCTTATTCCCAAAACTCGAATGACTATCTCTCCTCTAATCAGGAAAACTATAACCGGGCTTTACTAAACCCGGATTATCAAAAATTGCAGTTGAAACAATTTTACAATCATTATTATGCAAGCGATGCTCATGGACTTTCGCCCTGGAGTGAGCAAATGGTGGTTTCGGCTTTACCCTTAATGAAAAAAATTGTCCCTGAAATTCTGGAAGAATTTAATAATCAAAACAAATCAAACGATGAAAAACACTTTGCAGAAAATTTTAAAGAGCACAACCAAAGGTGGTGGAACAAAATAAAAGAAAACCTGAATTTATACGCTTTGGAATCCACTAAATTCAAAGAGGACAATAGAGCAATTGCTATCAATAATACCTTTGCTCGAGCTTTACCTGATTTATCACCTGACTTTTTCCATTCAAGCCTTCCTGGACAAGGCTTTCCCTTTGATAATTTACAAGAGTCAGCAATTTGGGCAGGAACCCCACTCTATGTTTTTTCGGTTTCAAAGGATAAAGCTTGGTCTTTGATTTTAACTCCCGACGGATATTTTGCTTGGGTTAAATCCAACGACATTGCTTATGTTTCAACTGAATTTATTCATCAATGGCAGACAGCCGCAGAAAATGGTCTTATAGCGGTCACTCAAACCGAAACATCGATTTTAGATGAGCGGCAACAATTTCAGTTTACGGGCTATATCGGAGCTGTATTTCCTCAAGTTGAATCTAATAACCAGCAACGTTCGATCTTAATTCCTGTTAAAGATAGAAATAATCAAGCGATGATTAAAATGGGTATCCTTAATAGGAAGGCATCCGCTTTAATGCCTTTAACTGCATCCCCAAAAAACCTCGTTAAAATAATCAACCAATTAAAGAACCGGCCTTATGGGTGGGGCGGCGCCTTTTTTTTCAATGATTGTTCTCAGGAAATGAAGAGTCTGTTTACTCCTTTTGGTTTTTGGCTTCCCAGAAATTCGGCACACCAGGCCCAACTGGGCTCAACTCTTGATTTATCAAAAAATACCCTGGAAGAACGCCTCAAACTATTAAAGGAGAATGGGCATCCACTGATGACGCTTATTTATATTGGCGGCCATATAATGCTCTATATTGGCAATAAAGAAACCAATAACATTAAAGAAGCAGCCATCACCTATCAGAATATCTGGGGTCTTTCCCCCTCTAGCCGTGACAAACGCTATGTCATCGGGCAATCCTTATTTTTTCCACTTCTTAAAAATTACCCGGAAAATCCAGACGCTAGCTCACTGGCAAGCAAACCGTATTTCAAACTGGTTTTCCTTGATGAACTGGGTTTAAAACAGGAATCACCTCAACATTTTGCAAAGCGATTTTTAGGGCAAGCTAATTAGCAAAATTAGGCCTTGTCTTTACATCAAGTGGCCGAGGGGCTGGCATAGGTTCTATCTACAAGCTATAAATCTTTTCAGAACTCTGCTCAACTCCAGTACAAGCAGCAATAGCTTTTGCCATCTCTAAAGTCAAACTAGTATTTAGTTCCAGATTAATAAAAACACGTTCATAAATTCTGTTTAAAGCTTTCAAAACGGTATCAGCGCTAAATATGCACTCAGTATTTTCAATGTCTGTTTTTGTAGCCTTGATTGCTTTGAAAATTTCACCATTAGTTTCAGCAATTAACCCTCGCCCCCAACTTAGCATTTTTGTAGAGTAATCCGAGTTGTTGTGAAGTAGAGTCTGGATTTCTTCAAGCGTATTAGCCCCTGCAAATTCGTTGGGAAATTTTTGTTTGAGATTCTCCAGTGCATTTTTTTCGTCAGCTGATAAAGAATAAGTAAGAGTACCCTTATTTTTTAATTGAGTTTGAATGTCTCTTGATAATTGACAGTAATGATCCATAAATTTCTTTAATTCCTCAGGATTAATACCCAACCTTAACGCTTCTTTTTCTGTATAAGCTTGGATCATCTTTTCAACTGCTTCATCAAAAATTTCTTTTTGCAAGGATTGTTTTGCAAGAAATATGAAAGCTGTTGCGGCTAAGGCTGGTTTTAAATGAGTATCAAGAAAGATAAGTGGGTCAGGTTTGAAATGAAACATACAGTTCCTATTAATTAAAAAAGTCGAAAGAGTATCATAAATTGTACTTTTGGACTTCTTAGAATGAGTATTTTTCCAAAATATGCTTTTTATTAATACAATTGGTGGCCCTTTTACTGTTTCACAGCTCTACTATTAACTGCTCTTGAGCTTTTGAATAGTAATCCAATCAATTGGAGCAAAAGATAAATTATCAACTAATGTGCATAAAAGGTTTATCGAAGAAGTAATAAGTCCACTATGTTTAAATCAATAATTCCACCTGTCACCTTTGTAATATTTTTTAGCTTTTTCAAAATATAGTACTGAAGGGTGTTATTAGTTTTTAATTTAGAAAATTATCTTTGCCAAAATTAATACAATGAATTACCATTCAGCCCAAAATTAGAATGATGAATTTGGCGTCACTCTGTTCATTTAAAATCTAATCAAAGTAGTTGCTTACAATCCAGTTAAGGAAATAGGTTAATGCGTGTCATTGAGATCTCAGATCAGCAATTACGAAAAATTTCTAATGAAATAGAAATGGAAATCCTTATTAAAAAGCTACCCCTATTAGCGCCGGAAGAATCACTATCTTTTGAAGCAACTAATGGAAATCTCTATATTATAGAAACTGATGAGGATATCACCGAGATACAATCATCGATTGAAAAAGGCGCGTTCGCTGGGGAATGGAAAATTTTATTGGATGGTCCTTCTTATAACGAGGGAACCTCGCTTCTGCAACCGCCCGAACCCGATTTACCTCAGACTCAAAAAGACATCACTATAAATATTTTAAAAATAGCTTTACCAATTACCGGTGTGGTTGCCATTACTGTAGCAACCAATTATGTAACCAGTATTTTTCTAGGCAATTACAATACTCAATTATTAGCTTCAATGGCCATCATTGAAGCGCTGGAATCACCTCTCTCGCAGATCTGTCAATTTACTTTATATCCAATCTCACCTTTAATTGGACATTATAAAGACACATCCCCTGAAACTGTGGGTAAAATTATGCAACAGGGTTATTTAGTCAGCATGGTTGCATCAGTTCCCTCACTTTTAATCAGGTATTTTTCAAAATCGATTTTATTAGCTTTGAAACAACCTTCTTCGCTTGTTGGCCATGCTGAAGCTTATTTCCTTGCATCCATGTGGGGTTTTCCTGCAACTATTCTTGTTTCAGCGGATGAGCAATTATTATTGGCTTCGGATAAAAAATTACTTTATGTGATCATGAGCCTGGCTGACCTCACGGTTACCTTAGGCTTAGGATATATTTTAATGTATGGCAAGCTTGGATTTCCTGAGCTGGGCATGGCAAGCCTTGGATATGCTTCAGCTGCGCGTTCCTGGCTTTCATTTGCTGTTTACAAGTTATATTTTATAGCGAATCAGGATTTCAAAAACTATAAATTATTTAACCTTTCGGTAAAAAACACAGTTTTCGAATTGAGCAACTTTCTCAAAATATCTCTACCTGTTTCTTTTCAAATTCTTTCTAAAAGCAGTTTTTTGTTTACCTCAAATATGTTGTTGGGCAGCAGATATGGGGTTTCAACATTAGTGGCGATACAAGTAGTATCAAGATATTTATCCTTTGCTAACCTGCCAGTTCAAGCGCTTGCTTTAGCTACCTCGATACAGGTTGGTATTAACTTGGGCCAAGGAAATCTTGTATACATTTCCCGCTATGGAAACACAGGAGTATTGCTAGGGCTTTGCCATACAGGTCTATTATTCGCAATAAGTGCATCCTTACCTAAACTTCTGGCTAAACCTTTTATAGATGTAAATGATCCAAAAAATTCAGCCACGGTTGACTTATTGCCTCCTTTTTTCATGGTACTAATGGGCGCGCAAATGCTGGAAGCAATTGACACGATAAGTGTAGGTGCATTAAGAGGATTAACCGATACTGCTGCGCCAATGCTAATCGGCATTATTAGCACTTGGGGATTTGCTTTTCCTCTGGTCTTTGTAATGGTCAATAACTATGGGGCTGTAGCCACCTTGTCATCAATGATGTCAGGGCTAGCCCTTAGTCATGCGCTCGACTGGGGACGCTGGTATATTCAAAGTTCAACAGAGGAACTGGAGCAATCCATTGAATCAGAATCGTCGGAAAGTACAGAGCCTGGCAATTCGGTTATCTCAAACTGTATACGTTTTTTCAAACCCAAGCGATATAACATTATTTCACAAGTCAAAAAGATTCATGATGCAGATACACTGACAGTGAGTAATGATGAATTCGTACACCTCAATGAACAGGAGCCAATGGACTTAAACCAAGACGAATTGGAGATATCTGATGAAGAGTTCAGACGTTGCAGATGCACCCTCTTTTGATCTGAAAGGATGGCCTTATGAAGTGGCATAGTTAATTTGGCCACCTAATTAGAGAATAATGAATCTCAAAATAATAGTTGTCCTATGAGTAATAATAAAATAAGAGGTTTAGTACAGAATTCAAGCATGAGTCAACACAGCTTGTTCTTGATCAATCCTAATACAGTTTCGGAAGCAGCCAAAGCGATGAATGTTAGTAAATCCACAATGGCAAAATGGGTAAGCCAAGTAAGATCTGAGCGCTGTGGAATAGCTACTAAAGCTACCCCAATAACATTAGAGCAGCAAAAAATTAGGGAATTAGAAAAGAGGATCCGACGAATTGAGTTGGAGAAAGAAATACTAAAAAAGGCTGCAGCTCTTTTAATGTCGGACTCAATCAACAGTTTGTGTTGGTCGATGACCTTAAAAAAAGCTATGCAGTAAAAACGATATGTGAGGTATTTAGTTTACACCGCAGTAGTTATAAATATTGGCAAGCCAACAAAAATATGGTTTGTTTTAAACAATTGGCAACAGAGCGTTGATTAAACAAGTATTCTCTCAAAGTAAAGGGTCAGCGGGTGCGAGAACCATTGCAAGTATTGCAACCATGAGAGGAGTGATTTAACTCCTTATCGCGCAGGGAAAATCATGAAATTACTTAAGCGGGCAAGCTGTCAGCAGCGTAAGCAGCATCGTTATAAAAAGAATAGTAATGAACATCTTCACATTTAAAACCACTTGAATAGGCAATTTGATGTTAAAGCGCCTAATCAGGTGTGGTGGGGAGATGTAACCTATATTTGGGTGGGTAATCGTTGGGCTTATATGGCAGTGGTCATGGACTTATTTTCGCGTAAACCTGAAGGCTTTGCTGTATCCTATTCACCCGACACCCAGGATCCTTCTCTCAATCCTTATTAGTGGATTTCATCGATACTATGACCCATCTGACTTCCTTTCCTCTTTTCAATTTCCTCGGATTTTAATCTTGGCTAGTCCAGTGTTTTACTGAAAAACTTCCAAAACTGGGGTTTCAATATTAACCAGTTAATTGTAAAAATTAAAAAACTAATTAATCAGATATTTTCCGATAAAACCGAAATCCCAGTTTTTGTCACTTCTTTCAATCGACCCTACATGCTCGAGACAAGACGTGGGCTTGGGCGGTGTGCTGGAAAACTAGCCCGCACCGTTCTTAGAGGGCTGCTCTTCAGTAATGAAAGTGCTTACTCGACTATTTATAAAAGTGATCCGTTACAGCTAGGCCAAACATGAACTGAATTCTTGTTACTTGCCATTTTGAGTTAGAAGATGATTAGTTATAAATCTAAAAACCTCGCCTCTTAAAAGTACATTCACTTATGGATGCAGTACACTTTCCCATAAACCATAAAGTATTTATACCAGGTGGTGAATCAGGTTCAAACTGCACAAACGATATAGATCTAATAACCAAAGGTGTAAGACCGTAGGTACATGTTACATTGCCATTTTCTATTTCTGCACTTATAAATTGTGCTGCTACCCTGTCTGAGGTTAGAAAAATATATAAAATATCTGAGGTTATATCATCCAACAAAGTGCCGGTAGTTTTTTCAATTTTCGGGCATACTTGTGAAGATGTAACACAGGCTTGATTGGGACAAGTTAATTGTTTAGAGAAACCGATAATTGGTAATGTGAAATTTAATAAGAGCACCAAAATTTTTAGTTTAAATTCCATTGTTTATGCACTTCCATTTTAATGTATTTAAGATTGAAATTATAAGTATTTCTAGAAACAAATATTCTGATACAATTAAGGTCTGAAATTTTTTAGCCTTAAATATTATTTAAACACAAATAATAATACAATTTATTAAGTTTAAAAGCCACTGTTGAGTTTGAAGGCAGGCAAAGTCAAATGAAGAACTTATCAAGCCGTTATCCTACAATTCTGTCTTAAGAAATAACGGCACGTTGCAAAAATCATCTCTGTTATACAATCCCTAATTTTGATAAGAACTTTTATGAGCTCTAAAAATACAAGAGACTTTAAATGGCGCCGATTTCATGGAGAAATGATACTGCAATGCGTACGATGGTATTGCAAATATGGGATTAGCTATAGAGATTGAGAAGAAATGATGACTGAGCGTGGCATATCAGTAGATCACACCATGGTTTATCGCTGGGTTCAGCACTATGCGCCTGAGCTAAAGAAAAGACTTGACAGGTATAAAAAACGCTATTCCAGCCGTTGGCAACTGGATGAGACTTATATCAAAATTAAAGGGAATGGAAATGTTTATACAGAGCTATTGATGAATGCGGCAATACCATTGATTTTTAACTTTCCCACCGGCGCAATGCAAAAGCCTAGAAGCGATTTCTGAAAAAACTTATTAAAAATAATCCAACCTGTGACTTAGCATCATTAATACTGATAAAAATCCAGCCCACACTCAGGCTATTCGAAATTAAAACAGGAAGGCCATCTTTCTAAACAGGTACAGCATCATCAAATTAAGTACCGTAACAATCGGCTGGATGCAGACCATGGCAAGCTTAAGCAACTTATTAATTCAGTGCGAGGATTCCAATCCATGAAAACCGCTTATGCAACTATTAAAGGCTTTGAAATTATGCGAATGTTTAAGAAGGGACAATTTAAAATTTAGATGTACGGTACTCGGAACGAAGTTTCATCATCAATGAACAATTTAGCATTTATGGCTGACTTGCGCCTAAAGTTCATGATCTCTCCTCTTCCATATTATTTGCAACGGAGCCCAAAATACTTTATGCATGTTGCTTTTCGGCATGCAAAGCCAAAAAAAATTAAAATTTTATATGAAACGTGCTGCACTATTTGTTCGTGTAATATTTACATTAGGAACTAAAGAATTAAGGTCTGAATTATGAACAACGGCACCTATGCTATGTCCATCATAGTCAATAAGCACCATAATAATCAGAATAATAATCTTCTCTAATTTAGCTTTCCATTGCCTACTGCACCTTCTTCAATCGCTATTTTATAAAAAGCGTCAACAATTCTCTTGTATCATGATCCAGTTTAATCTACGATTAAAATCAATACCTTAGTCTGGTTAATGATTTTAAAATAAATATCATTAATTCAGCTCATGAATTAAAATCAATGTTAGATTGGGCTCTTTCTTAGAACTCAATTTTGTCGATTTCTTCTTGAAATGCTGCGCATGGATTTTTATCAAGGTTTGAATATAGCACGTTACGCAATGAGCACTACCGCGAAGAAAAAAAAGTTCAAACTTATGAATATATTAAACTGGGAATAAATATCAAACCTATGCTCGTTATCCTGATCAACTGTCTCCAGATCAACTCGACAAATTTTTTAAACTTGACGATCAGGGATCTGGATTAATCGATGCCTATTACAACTATTGTTTGAATATTTCTTTATTATGAAAAAGCGATTTGAGTACGATGAAATGAGGTTACTAACTGGAGACAATGGTGAAACATGAAAAAGCAATAATATACCTGTCTATTCTATTACTATCTAATTCGAGTTTTGCGGATATGATAAAAATATGCCCTAACCCGGAAGCAGTAGTCGAAGCCTCACGCAATATAGGAACCACGCCAACAGATTTTATTGATCCATCTTTAGGCGGAATGATTTTATTTTGTAATAATGATAGCTCAGGTCGGGTTGCAACTTTTTCTTCCGTCAGTATTATCCGAAATCGAAGAGAGTTAGCTTGCAATTACACCAATGGATGTGTCCTTAGAAGTCTGGGTTATTGGACGGATAAAGGTTCTGGTTGGTCGGGTACCTTTCTTGATAAATTTTGTGGAAATACAGGTGGGGAAGCCAATAGAATTAGATGTACATTCTCTGGTTTGGGTTTACCAAATTTTAATTTTATACTCTATCCAGGAGCCTGAAGTCCAAACACCAGAAACGTGCGCTAAAGAACAAAATTTAATCATATTATTTGATAAAACATCTTTTGCTTTTTATAACTTCAGGCATTAATCATGAATGATATATCTTTTTATATAGTGAGTATTTTGTTAGTCCTGGCAATCCCGAACTTGCGCCTTGTTGCAAACTCTAGAACTACCAAATTAAATGGCTCAAAATTCTACTAAATTGGATTATAACAACAGGTAAATTCAAACGGCTTAGGCTCGGCCTGTCCATTTAAATGTTAATAGTAACCTTCATTTTTAAGTAATAAATTAAGATTAAGTAAATTATCTACCTCATACAAATAGAGCCTGAAAAAAAATTGTGTAACTGCAAATTCTAAATTAACTTATCGCGAAGCAATGAGAATAAAAATAAGGAAAAAGCAGTGTAGCAACAATTTGATATTAGACCTGAATTAATTGATGAATTAGCAAAATCAATTAAAACGGAAAAAGATTTAGCAGCGTTATCTTAAAACCTTCTTAAACTGACTGTTGAACCTGCGATGCATGCTGAATTAGAAGAGCATCTTGGTTATGAAAAGCATGATAAGTCTATAAAAAATTCAACTAATAGCCGAAATGGCTACTCCCCAAAAACTTTGAAAGGCTATTAACTGAACTTAAGCAGCGAGGCGTAAACGATATTTTTGTTGCCTGCGTTGATGGACTCAAGGTCTTTCCTGAGGCCATTAATGCAGTTTTCCCCAACATAAGTGTGCAGCTTTGTATTGTTCATTTGGTTCGAAATTCATTGCGCTACGTGCCTCACAAAGACATGAAGGCAGTTGCTTCCGATTTAAAAGCTATTTATCGTGCAGCTACTCTTGAATCTGCAGAAGCCGCCTTGCTTGAATTTGGGGAAAAATGGGATAAAAAGTACCCAGCTATCTCTCGCTCCTGGAATAACCATTGGCAAAATAGTTTAACTTTATTTGCCTTCCCAGAAGAAATTCGTAAAATCATTTACACGACCAATGCGATTGAATCACTTAATTCAGTCATTCGAAAAGCGATTAATAATCGGAAAATTTTTCCTTCAGACCGTTCGGCTTTAAAAATAGTCTACTTAGCAACACAAAAAGCCTCCCAAAAATGGACTATGTCACTGCGAGATCGGAGAGCTGCTATGAATCATTTTGCTATCGAATTTGAAGGAAGATTCTCAATGTAAAAATGGGTAGTTACACAAAATTATTTACAGGGTCTGAAAATGAGACTTTATTAAAGGGTGGTACATACCCCGAGGACGTAATGAGCTACTCCCATCTACGCTTCTCATTATGTTGCATTCTGAATGTGTAACTTCATCTGCCATCACTCAATTTAATTTAACGATGCTCAATCACTTCAACTTTCGTTTACGGCCTGCCTATCCCTGTCTACGCTTAATCTCTAGCATTCGCAGCAACTAGTAAATCAGCGCTTCGTTGCGCTCTTCACAAAATTATTTACAGGCTCAAAAAATTCTAAAAAACAGAAATTTTTATATCCTGATTTAAAGTCATAGCAAAATGAAATCTTGGCTTGACCTCCGTATTCAAGGTTTCCCAATTCAGGTTTGTTACCAGACTATTTAAAAATACTCTTAGTGATAACTTAGAGAATGCTTGTCCTGTGCAGATATTTGGGCCAGTAGAGTAAGCTAAAAATGGTCTTTTATAGAGCTCTGGTTTTTGGATAAAACGATGTGGATTAAAATCTTCAGCATCCTCTCCCCAGCGTGAGGTATCTCTTAAAGAATGGTAGAGATCAATAACTATCTGAGATCCTTTTGTTAACTTGTATTGGTCCAAAACTGTAAAATTGTGCTCTACGTTTCTAAATAAAAAGGGTTGTGAAGGGTATAAACGAAGGACCTCGTGTATGCAGGCATTCAATAAGGTATCTTCTGCTTGTACATAAGTTTCCCAGACCATGTTCGATTTTTGCTTTGTGTTACATTCTTCTCTTAGTTGAGAAATCCAATCAGGGTGTTTTCCTAACTCATAAACACAGGAAATAAACGCCGGATTTGGCGCTAGATAACCTGCTAAGGTTCCGCTGTTTACACCTGTCGCGAAAGCATCTTCTTCATAGACTTTATGATGTTTATTAATATAACCGGATAATCGTTTGGTATAGTCACTTTCAGTTTTTGCTTGCACTTGATGAGCAGGAAACAAATAACTCATAAGTTCATTTCTTAATTCAATGAAGCGCTCGTTAAATTGAGGACATTTTCGGTAAGAAAATCGTTTCCCTAATAAATCAATTTGCTCTTCTAAAATAGGCACAATTGGAGCCACTTCTCCTTCATAATTCATTACCGACTTTAAAAAAATAGCAACTGTCATTTCCGATACATCTTTAGTGATAATGAAAGGTGATTTTTGTTGTTGCCATCCGTTAATTAATTGTTCTAACTCCGTCTTCATAACCTTAAGGTATTTTTCCGGGTCCATTAGTAAGTCACCTAAAACGCTACGTTTTGGCTTCATGTCTTCTTTTTCATTATTTAATCGGTATTTACCGAGTGCTTCAGCAATGACCCGCAATTGCCTGCCTTCGCTTAATAGTTCGCCCTTAGCCAAGCGAGGGATTTTTAGCAAGGCCTTTATTATTCCCGGTTCAGTTACAAAATACATTTCACCTGCAAGAGTAGGTGCACGATAAATGGGTTTGTATTTGCCAATCAGCCCTTTTTCCTGAATTAAAGATCCTATGTAGTTATAACAATTGATTTCATGTCTGAAATGGTAAGAGTTTTTTAGACGTTTAACCGGCGACGACTTAAAAATTTTCGAAAGTAGTTCTCGAGAATTATCAATTTTCTTTATTATATTTTCTGATTCATTCATTGGACATTTTTGAGCTGCTTCCATAATTCATAACCTCTTCACATATAAATTTTCTAAAATAGGCAATCCGGAGAATCTTTTTCCAATTTCTTGCAGATATTCCTGGTAATTATTTTGCTGACTGAGCGCTTGTAAACCACGAGTAATCAACGCCTCTAATTCATCTTGAAAAAGACGATAATGAAGTAAATTACAGGGTAAATGTTTAAACTTCTCTTTATTTGGACAGTAAACCCCGTAATATTCGGAGATTTCCAGATTAAACTCATTAATTTTTTGCAGGTTAATATAAGTTAATCTGGACTCGTTCAGAATTTTTAAAGAGATTGAATAGTCACCAGGTTTGACAAATCCTTGAGCCTGAGTTTTAGCACCTGGCAACCAATAACAGGCAACCAGATAAGGCGAAAAAGCAGTAATTTCCAAGCCTCTATAAGGTTGTAATTCACCACTTAAAAAGTCGGTTGCTATAAAAATTGACCGATGACTATCTACTGCATGTATCCATGGAAATACAGTCGGATTGATAAGGTAAAGGTGAGCAAACAAATCAGCATAAGCATTAGCACTGCGATGTGTTTTCTTATAATAGGTATTTCTTAAATACCGTTGGCAGTTCACTAACATGCCAACACCTCTGAACAGAGTTTTTTAATGTTTGGAAATTGATAAAACAATTTCATTGGAATTCGCACCAAAAATTGGCGATATATTTTTTCCAGCACGTGCAACATTTGTAAGGATTGGCCACCCAACATGAAAAAATCATCTTCAATCCCAAATTCATCTATATCTAACACCTCTCTCCAAATCTCGTAAACTATTTTTTGGCTATCC
This sequence comes from Tatlockia sp., assembly GCA_013697955.1. Taxonomy (GTDB): domain Bacteria; phylum Pseudomonadota; class Gammaproteobacteria; order Legionellales; family Legionellaceae; genus Tatlockia. The sequence continues at coordinate 65,124 of JACCVV010000079.1, forward strand.
GTTTCCGGCTTTAATTGACTAGATTCCATCCCCCTCACTTTATCGAGTAATAAAGATTCATTGATCTTTCCGCTATCATTAGCCGGAAGTTTTTCTACAAGGCAGAAATGATAGGGAATCATATAACTCGGCAGATGCAATCCTAAATGGGCTTTCAAGTCGCTTATATTGAAATAAGGTTTAGCCCCTTTCACCTCAAGATCCAGATCCTTATGCATCACCCAAATACTGGGATCATAATAGCGCGCCCAGTTCTCTTCGATATTGACTTCCACTGGCTGTAAAGTCTCAGACAACTGGTATAAGCCCGATTGTTGCCAAACTTGTCCGGTCCATGTAGCCCAATCAGCGAGAGAGCCTTCAACCAACTGAGACTTGGGTGCAGATCCAACAATAATAGCGCCAAGTCTTTGATGGGTTCTTAACCAATGATCTTTAGGCTCTCCCTGCTCATCTTTCATATCAACCCAGGAATCAAAATCCAGATGTCCAGCTTCAAACATTCCAATAGGCCTAACTGGACCAAGAAAGTAGGATAAACCATGTAACCCACACAAGCGTCTGAAGGCTTTGACGATTAAGCTACTAATCCCTTTTGAACGGAATTTCTCTGTCACTACACCAGTTAATCCAAGTATTGTATTGGGATTGATCTTTTTAGCTGCCTGCTCAAAAGCCAATTCAATGCCAGCATCCCAGCCCGTAGGAAATTGTTCACTGGAGCCATCCCAATACAAGGGAATACCATTGCAAACTGCGGCCATTTCACCTGACTCATCTAACAAGCAAAATTGATAATCGGGAAACTCTGACCATAGGCGTGACCAATATTTGTTAATAAATGGACTACCTGCAAAATAGGTGGGCCAAGTATCCAGATGAACCGCCTTCATCTGGTGAATTAAATCCGGGCTATGCCCAAGGGTTGATTGGTAGTACAAACCGGCTTTGCCGCTTAATGGAGACATTAGTTGTCGGGCTTCTACAAAAGCGGTTAGACATTCTCCGGACTTTAAATGGGGTGTTTTTATGAGCTTCACCACAGCTTGGTTGATTCCTGGAAAAGCCATCAAAACTTGTTCAATTTCTTCCAATTCAATGCGATAACCATTAACTTTAACCTGCTTGTCTTTGCGGCCTTGATAATAAATCACTCCCTTTTCATCTAACCATCCCAAATCGCCAGTTCTATAAAATCGATTAATTTCATGGGTTCCAGGGAGGCTAAGCTCTACAAAGGGCGATTGTCCATTTTGCGAATCAGTTGAATTATCATCCTTTTTTGAAAGATATCCTGACATCAACCCTGGCGAAGCGACTAGAATTTCGCCTGGAAAACCGATTGGCGTGGGTTGCCTATTATTATCTACAATTAAAATGTTAACGTTGGCGATTGGTTTGCCTATAGGAACAATTTCCCCTTCAAAATCGAGTTCGCAATCAAAGCAAGTCGCATCAACAGTAACCTCACTGGGGCCATAGTGATTGACCAGTTTACCCGGAAAGGTCTTTTGACATAAATCACTAATGGCTCGCGATAAAGGCGCACCACCTGAAATGATTAGTCTAAGCCGATATTTTTCTTTAGATTGATTATCTAACGAAACGACTTCTGCTAAAGCCTTAAGCAGGGAAGGAACCATTTGCACCACAGTTATTTCATGGGTACTCAATAAAGACGCTATCGAGAGAGGATCTTTATGCTGATCCCTATCCATCATGACAATTGCTGCCCCAAAAGAAAGCGGCCAAAATAATTCAAGTATTGAAGCATCAAAAGTATAGGACGTTAAAAAAAGAATTTTGTCTTCTGCACTCATAAGATAATTGGCTTGAGTTGCATATAATAAATTCAATACACCTTTATGGGAGATAGGTATATTTTTAGGCTGGCCGGTCGTTCCTGATGTTTGAACTACATAAGCTAAATTGTCTTTGGATATAAGCAAGTCAAGATTCAAATCTGAATAAGCACTCAAATCAGCTAATTGATTAAGATCTTTATCAGTTAACAAAATTTCAAGCCCTAAAGAATGCATTGCTTTTTTAATTCTGGCTTCTGGCCAAGATGGAGATAGAGGAACGTAATAGGCGCCTAATTTGAGTATCGCCAACATGATAGCCACCATATCGGGTGTTGGCTCTAAAATCAGGCCGACTCCCTGATTTTGTGAAACCCCAGCCTTTTGTAAATAGCGAGCCAATTGATTAGCTCGAGTATTCAGATCTCGATAACTTAAGGTCTTATTTTCATAAATAATTGCTACAGCGTTTGGTTTATTTAAAGCTTGCTTTTCAAATAGTGCCTGGATGCACATCTCGTCAGGGAATTTCTTTGTTGTTTGATTTATAGCTTTTATACATTGAAGATAGCTCTCTTCAGTTCCTAATAGATAAGACCCCAGCTTCTTATGGCTATCTTTAATTACTTGTCTAATTAAATGAATTATTCCATCCATCATGGTTAGAATAGTTTTCGGTTTAAACAGGTTGATGTTATAGGTACAAAAAAACCTAATGTCAGAGCCTAAGGGATCCAGGCCAATTGCCAAATCAAAGCGCGCGCCATGAGCTTCAACTCGATGTACATCTTTATTATATAACTTCGTTTTTCCTAAATTAATTTGAAGGAAAGCTGACTTGTCGTTTTGTACACCGGCCATCACCGAAAAAAGCTTCGGTCTGGAATGATCTTTTTGATGATGCAAATTTTCTATTAATGATGAACAGGGATATTGACGATGTTCAAAAGCAGCCAAAATCTCATTTCGCATTCGCAACAACAAATCTAAAAAGCTGTCATCGGCTTCTACATGACAGCGAATGGGGAGTGGTATAGCAAAACAACCTAATAAATCTTTATATTGAGGGTCATCACGTCCAGCTATTGGGCTCCCTAATACAAAATCATTTTGTCCGGAAATTCTATAAAAATAAGCAGCCAGGACAGTCATATAAAAGATATATAAGGTTGCATTATGCTGAATTAGAAAGGGACTGACTTCATAGATCAAATCCCTTGGCAACCATTGTTCAACTGTGTCGCCTTGGTAAGTTTGAATTGATGGTCTTGAAAAATCCAGCGGTAATGCTAAAGGCGGAGGCACTGTTTCATAATGCGTAAGCCAGTAAGCCTTATGTTTATCCAATTTTCCAGAACGCATGCCTAAATGCATTTCATTGACATAAGTGAAGTAATCTTTGGTCAATTCGGGTAAAGAAGGCTTGCCGCCTGCAGATAAAGCACCATAAATGTGAGCAAACTCTTTGATCAAATTTATAGTGCTGGTTTCATCCCAGATTATATGATGCAGTGTGAAAATCAGTTGTGATTGGTTTTCAGGATAAAGCACTAAATGCAGCCGAAATAAGGGGCCTTTTTCAAAGTCAAAGGGCTTTTCTCCAAATTCCTTAGCTAAATTATTTTGCCAGCCTAAAATCTCATCGTTATCAAGAGCAGTCTTATCAATGATGAGGTCTTTTGCATTTAGCATAATAGGAGGAATCAGTTTTTGAAAGGGTTTACCTTCCTCGTAGCCAAAACAAATTCTGAAAATAGCGTGTCTATCTAAAATCCGCTGCCAAGTCTGGATAAATAGTGCTGGATCAATGTCATCAAAAAAATAATGATTGAAACTGATATTATATACCGCGCTTTGCGAGTCAACTTGATACGCATACCATTCAGGTATCTGACTGGGCGATAGTTCGAAATGTTCATTAGTCATGCTAAGGTTTCCAGCAGAGATTCAATTGTAGGCGAATCAAATAACTGTTTAATGGCAATATCTTTTTGCAAAATTGGCTTCATTGACTCAACCAGATCGACTGCCGCTAATGAATGTCCACCTATTAGAAAAAAATTATCACGCAGCCCTACTTTTTCTATCATCAAGGTTTTTGCCCACAAATTTGCAATAGCCTCTTCTGTTGGCGTTTTTGGCGCCACATAATCATCTTGTTGACTTAGATCATAGGCATGTGGAGGGGGAAGCTTTTTCCTGTCAACCTTACCATTTGCAGACAAAGGAAAAGCTTCTAGAAAAATAAATAGGCTGGGAACCATATAATAAGGTAGTTTGAGTGAGCAAAATTGACCCAGTTCATCAGCACCAGGTGCCGGATGATTTGCTGGGACTACATAGGCAATCAAATGAGTAACGTCTAAATTATCCTTCCAGGGTAAAATCAATGCTTGTTTAATTTGCTCATGCTTGGATAGAGCCGCCTCTACTTCACCAACCTCCACCCGAAAGCCTCTGATTTTTACCTGAAAATCCACTCTTCCAATGAATTCCATTTCACCATTAGGATAGTAACGTGCCAAATCACCTGTTTTGTATAAACGAGCAGAGGCTTTTTTCGAATAAGGATCTTTTAAAAAGCAAGCTTCTGTTCTTTCCACATCACGATAATATCCTCTACCCACACCAATACCGCCAACATAAACCTCACCAACAACACCGATGGGCACCGGTTTTAAGGAATTGTCCAGAATATAAAGTTGCATATTAGGCAACACGCCTTGTGTCGGCACATAGGAGGTATCGTAAATTCGAGCAGGATCTACATGATAATGACTGATATCGTCTGAGCATTCAGTTGACCCATAGGTATTCACTAACACGACATGAGGAAGTAGCGAGTACCAGCGTGGGCCTTGGTTAGCAGGCATTGCCTCACCGTTACTGACATAAGAGCGAACCTGGTTTAGAGGGTAAACTCCTGGGTTTCTTTCCAATTCATCCAGAATGATTTGGGTATGTGAAGGAACTGATTCTAAAATAGTCACGCCATCTCTAATTAAGGCTTTCAGCAAGTATTTAGGCTCCCAGGCTTCCTCTTCAGTCAATATGACAGTCGTTCCACCTACGATTAACGCGCTTAAGAACTGCCAAACGCAGACGTCAAAGGTTTGTACAGCCATTTGCGCTAAACGGTCTTTTTCGCTAATTCCCAGATCAATATTCTTGGCTAATAAATGATTGACCATTCCTAAATGCTCAACCATTACGCCTTTTGGCTTCCCAGTGGAACCTGAGGTGTAAAAAAAGCAGGATAAATCGCCTAAATCCTGATTGATCTCAGGTCGTGAGTCAGAAAATAATTCGAATTTATCTTCAGAATAAACCCAAACACAAGCCTCAGGAACCGCATTTCGAATAACCACTTCAAAATCCGCCGAGCATATAACTACCTTTGGTTCAGAATGATTCAAAATCTCTGTATTTCTAATCAGACTTGATTCTGGATTTAGGGGAATAAAGGCGCCCCCAGCTTTCAGAACAGCCAGTATCGTCACCAACATCTCTATGCCTCTTGGCATGTACAATAGGACTCTATCGTTCCTGTCTATGCCTAAATCTCTCAGTAAGTAGCTCAGCTTATTTGCCGAATTCTCAAGTTCCAAGTAAGTTAATGTATTCCCGCGATGCAATACTGCTAAGGCCTGAGGAGATTTAGATACTTGTTGTTCGAACAGTTTGTGTGCGAATTGATCGCATTCATAACTATATTTGGGGATATTCCATTGCTGTAGCAACAACTCTCGTTCTTTTTTAGATACAACAGACAGGTCTGATATTTTTTCGTTAGAAAAGCTTGAGATAGATTCCAACAATTCAATAAAATTGGCAATGAGGCGTTCAATAGTCGATTTATCATACAAGTCAACATTGTATTCGACTAATCCCGACACTGAATTTTCAGTTTCCTGCATGTAAAAAGTCAAATCAAACTTAGCCACTGAACTCTCCAATGGATACAGCTTGGCTTGCAACTGGGGTAAATCCATTTCCATATTAAAGGAATTTTGCCAGGCAAATTCAATTTGAAATAAAGGCGAATGGCTTAAATTTCTTTCTGGCTGTAATGCTTCAACCAATTTATCAAAGGCCAAATCTTGATGATCAAAGGCATCCAGAATGATTTTTTTAACCGAGCCTAAGAAATCATTAAACTTAGTCTGAGCTTCTAATTGAGTTCGAAGTACCAAGGTATTCACGAAAAACCCTATCAAGGGTTCCAGATCCAAATGCTGTCTACCGGCAACTGGTGTTCCTATTAAAATATCTTCCCTTCCTGTGTAACGATAAATGAGTACATTGAAAGCTGCGAACATCAGCATGAATAAAGTGGCATTTTCAGTTCGTGCTATTTTGGATAATTGTTGAACCAGTGAAGCAGGTAAAACAAAATCAATTGAGCTGCCGCGATAAGTTTGCACTAAGGGCCGCGCTCTATCAGTGGGAAATTCCAGAGGCAAAGGAAGATCTGCTAATTGTTTCCGCCAATAGCTTAATTGTCTGTCCAAGAGCTCATGTTGAGATAAACTTTTCTGGTCTATGGAATAATCGGCATATTGAATTTTAAGTGGAGGTAGGGGGCAAGACAGATTTAAAAGCTGCGCTTCATAAAAAGCAGCAAATTCTTTCATAAATACCCTTTGAGACCAACCATCGGTAATAATATGATGCATATTGATTAATAATATGCTGTGCATATCAGTTAAAGAATACATATAGACTCTGAGTAAAGGACCAACAACTAAATCGAAGGGCCTCTTGACCTCAGCTCGGATCAAACTATCAATTTCTGCAAAATTAGTTTCAATTTTCTCTAAATGAAAATCACATGATTCATTAATGATTTGAAAAACACCTTCAGAGGTTTTCTTAAATACTGTTCTTAGCACCTCATGACGCTTAATGACAGCTTGCAATGCCAGATGCAAAACCTGGCTGTTAATTTTGCCGCGAAGTTCAATAGCGCATGGCATGTTGTAGGTGCAAGATGGGCCTTCCAATTGATCTAAAAACCATAGCCTTTGTTGAGCTAAGGATAAAGGCACTTTAAGTTGATTAGATTGAGTTTGAGCACGGTTAGAAGCGTTGCCTGGATTAGCAGAAAACGCTTGTAAACGCAGGTTAATTTCCCTCTCCATGCCTGCAACAGTGGGATTTTCAAATAAAAATCCTATTGGCAAAGTAATTTGATATCGGTCAAAAATTCTTGAGGCCAATTGCATTAAATTCAAAGAATCACCATTTAACTCGAAAAAATTATCCTGCATTCCAATGGGGCTGATACCTAGTACCTGAGACCACTCATTGGCCAGGTTTATTGCAAGTTCTGAGGTTGGAGCAATAAAGCTTTGTTTTAATCCAGCAGGTCTGGGGTAAAAATGTTGCTGATTAATTGTAGTTACTTGCTCTATTGCAGGAGTGCCTTCCCTTTCGAATTGAGCATCAATCCAATAGCGTTTTCGCTCAAAAGGATAAGTAGGAAGAGGAATTCTTTGTCTTTTTTCACCCTCATAACAATTGATGGCTTCTAACGACGCATCCTCAACCCATTTTTTAGCGAATTGGGTTAAATGCTTTCCATCCAGGTCATTAATTTCCTTAAACGCTTCAGATTCAAGCCCTTCAATTGCCTCAGTGACCGTTTCGCAAACTATTGCCCATCGATAAGGCTGAGAAGCTCTTCCCACTTGCAGAACATAGGCAACATCCGCTAAACATATCTCTGGATTATCTTGAAGGTAGAGTTTTAACTGCTTTCTCGCCTGAGTTAAGGCCGTCGCTGTTTTTGCCGATAAAAGCAGCAAATGATAAGGTTGTGCACTCATTTTGGATTCGTTTTGAAAAAATTCTTCAACAATCATGTGCACATTACTGCCGCCAATACCAAAGGAACTGACGCCGGCTATCCGTGGATGACCTTGCACCTCCCACTTCCTTAATTGCGTATTTACTGAAAAGGAAGAATTATCCCAATCAATATTTGGATTTAGCTTTTGATAATGCAAACTGGCCGGAATTTTTTTATATTTCAAGGCGAGAATGGTTTTAATCAACCCGGCAACCCCTGCGGCAGCGCTTAGATGTCCAAGGTTAGTTTTAACCGAACCTAGATAACAAGGTTGAGCGGGATTGTAGGCTTGTTTCAAGGCTCTTATTTCAATGGGATCACCCAAGGAAGTGCCGGTTCCATGGCATTCAATATAGCTTATGGCATCGGATTCCACATTGCCTGCTAAAAGCGCCTGTTGGATCACGGCTGCTTGTCCCTCAACACTTGGAGCCGTATACCCAACCTTTGATGAGCCATCGTTATTCATAGCTGTTCCCCGAATTACAGCATGAATCGTATCGCCATCTAAAAGCGCGTCTTCAAGGCGTTTTAAAAGAACAAGACCAACACCACTCCCAGGCACAGTACCATTCGCATCCGCATCAAATGCACGACAATGACCATCTTTGGATAAAATACTTCCCTCTTGATAAAGGTATCCTCGAGGATGGGTCGCAATTGCAGCTCCGCCAGCTAATGCAATATCGGATTCATAATTTAATAAGCTCTGACAAGCGATATGAATTGCTGCTAATGAAGTCGAGCAAGCCGTGTTTAGATTAAGACTCGGGCCAGTTAGATTTAATTTATAGGAGATGAGAGTGGAAGCATTCGAGTTGCTATAAAGAAGTTGCAAAATTTCCTGGGGATTTCCTTCTTTAAAAAAGGGCAATAGATGCTCTAGAAAATAAAGACTAACATCTTGACCAACAAAAACGCCGGCTTGACCCGGATAGGTTTCTGCACGATATCCTGCCTTCTCAAAAACCTCATGAGCGCATTCCAACAAAAGACGCTGCTGCGGATCCATCAATTCAGCTTCACGCGCTGAAAATCCAAAAAATTCAGCATCAAACATTTCTATATCTTCAAGATGTGCACCTGCTTTCACATAATTAGATTTATCAAGGTCAGATTGCTTCACGCCCTTTGCTTTTAGGAAATTCTCACTATAATTTTTGATGGATTCCAGTTGATTGGCCAAATTTTCCCAAAATTGTTCGGGCGAATTCGCGTCTGGAAATCGTAAAGACATGCCAATGATTGCTATTGATGTTTCATGGTTTGCTGGGGGTATATGACTATCATTCGACATGTTCTTGCCTCTTATTATTCTTTAAGCGTTGTTGTTGACGAAATGCTTTTCTTTTCGCCTGAATGTCTCTTCCCTTAGTACTACTTTGTTTTTGATGGCCTGATAAAAATTTGGAAAAGCTTTGTATTGTTGGGTATTGAAAGATATCCGTTACGCTGACTACTTGATCAAAGGCATCTTGAATAAGAGAACGGAGTTGGATTATTAATAAAGAATTTCCGCCCAAATCAAAAAAATTATCTTTTATAGATATTTGCTCCAGTTCCAAAACTTGGCTCCATATCGATACTAATTGCTCTTCCACCTCTGTTTTCGCTTCAACGTAATTCTTTGCAGCATTTTCTTCCTTGGGTAAACGAGTAAGATCTAATTTTCCATTTGCAGTTAACGGGATTGCGTCAATGATTGAAATTTTTGTTGGCAACAGGTTAGCAGGCATCTTCTGTCGCAACTCTTGCCATAATCTTTCCAAACTGGTTTCACTTGATAAAACACAATAGGCGATTAATTGCTTATCCCCAGCTCCTTCTTTAGCGACTATCACAGCTTGGCTAATCTGGGGATGAGTTAGAATAAGTCTTTCCATCTCATCCAATTCAACCCGAAATCCCCGGATTTTCAATTGCCTGTCGTTTCTTCCTAAAAACAATAACTCGCCATTAGGAAGAGCGACTACCTTATCTCCAGTTTTGTAAATTGATTCGCCAGTACAAAATGGGTTAGCTATGAAGCGCTCCCTGGTAAGCGACTCGTTTTGAAAGTACCCTCTTGCAAGACCGGCTCCGCCTAGATATAACTCGCCCTCAAAACCGGCAGGTATGGGTTTCATTTGCTTGGAAAGGACATAAATTTCTGTCTGAGAAATCGGTTGTCCTATAGGAATGCTTGTATAGGCTAAAGAGTCTAAGGTTATTTCGTGGGTGGTTGAGAAAGTTGTATTTTCTGTAGGCCCATAACCGTTTAATAAATGTTGAGGCCGACCTTCCACGGAATTTAAAATAGTGGCTAAGGTTGATTTGTTTAATATGTCACCTCCTGCTAACAAGTAGCGTAGGTTTTTAAACATGTTTGCATAACCAGCTGTTACAAATTGGTCAAGTAACCGGGCTGTTAACCAAAGGATTGATATTTTTTCCTTTAACAAAAATTTGGCAAATAGCTGAGCATTTAAAATCGTCTTTCTTGTAGCGCATTTTAAGGTGGCGCCATTTAGCAATGCACCCCAAACTTCAAAAGTAAAGGCATCGAAGTTGGGATTTGAGGCTTGAGCAATAATATCCTTTGGCTGAATCTCAATATAATTTGTTTTCTTTACTAATCGCACAATGGAACGGTGTTCGATCATTAGTGCTTTAGGAGCACCCGTTGAGCCAGAGGTAAACATCAAGTAGGCAAGATTGTTTCCGCTAACCGGATTTTTAAATGTTTTCTCAATTGGCTGTGTAGATAACCCATTAAAGTTAATGCAAAGCAGCTTTAATTCTTCAACTGGGAATAGGTCATCGTCATCAACAATAATTAAGCGTGGTGAGGCATGAGATACCATCGATTTTAATCGATTTGTTCCATAAGCCTTGTCCAAAGGTAGATAGGCCGCCCCCGCTTTTAAAATTGCAAGAATAGTGATGATGAGTGCAGAGCCTGGTTCAATACTAACTCCTATGAGGCTATCTGGTTTTAATGGCTCATGATGAATAGCCAGACACTGTTGCTGTAATCGATTCGCCATCCGATCGGCTTTTTCCTGAAGCTGTAAATAAGTCATGCTTCCTTCATCATCTGATAAAGCAATATGATGAGGATAAAGTTGAACTTGCTGGTCAAAAAGTTCATGAACAGTCTGATTGTGTGGATTTGTATTTTCCCAATTATTAAATCTCATCCAGGAAAGATAAGGAGCTAGACTCTCTACATCTGGCAGACTGCCATTCTGGGCAATTGAATACAGTCCAACCTGATATAGATCCTGAATTACCTTGATTTGATCCGAATTTAGCTTATTCGCCAAATAGATCAGTTGGTATTCCAATTGTTTAGTTTCTGGGTGGATCCCAGTTTGTGCGACCAAGGTGTAGTTCGTTTCTTCATAGGTTTTGCCAGCTGTGATTTTTAAAGTTTTGAAATCTTTAAGCGCATCAAAAACATGAAAATTTACGAAATTAAAAAGGGTATCAAAAAGTTGCTGATTAGCCTTTAGTTGCTGAATTTTAGAAAGTGGAAATTGCTGAAAATCGCTAATTTTACGCTTTTCTTTAATAATTTTAGCGATCAAGTCAGACCAGTTTTCAGTTTGAAGATTGATGGGAAAGGGCGTGGAATTTAAGAAAAGCCCTAAAACCTTATCTCCATCTTCATGATCTGAGCGGCCATGAGTGGCAATACCGGTAATCACTCTATCCAAACCCGTTAACTGGCTTAGCGTCCAAAGATGCACTGCCAATAGCAGATTATCAATATTAGATTGATTGGTAGCTGCCATTGCAAACAGTTGCTGCGATAAGCTAGACGGAATCTCCAGGAATACTCTTTTCAATTGGGCTTTCGCTATTGAAGAGGACTCTGATAATAATAAAGGCGGTACTTCATCTAATTGTTGCTGCCAGAAGGCTGTTTGTTCAGAGGATTGAATGCGATTTATTTCCTCTCTAACATAATGGTTAAACTGGGTTTTTAAAGGTCCGTGTTGCTGGTTTTTTAATATTCCTGAAATCCGTTCTTCATATTTTTTAAATAATTGGGTAATGAATAAGGCAACACTCCAGCCGTCTAAAATGGCATGATGACAGGTCAGGGAAAAATAATAATAATCCTTTTTTAAATGATGGAAAGTAATACGCCAAAGGGGTGGTTTTTTTAAATCGAAATGGGTTCTTATTTCCTTTGAAAGCCATTCATCCAGAACTTCTTGTTGTTGGTTGACTTCCAAATGTTCTAACTCGATTACCTTGCATTGATAACTACTCTTCTCATGAACAATTTGCATGGGAACAGAAAACCCGTTGATTGCAAAGCTTGTTCTGAGTACAGGGTGCTCGGCCACACAATTGCTCAATACTTCCTCAAAGGTATTTAAATTGAAATGACCTTCAAGGTAACAACTAATGACATCGATATACGTTGTGGATTCTTGATTCATTTCTGAATAAAAAACCATTCCTTTTTGCAACTCAGTTAAAGGATAGGCATCCTCGCCTAAATTCCGGACTTGAGTTTTATCTTCAGCATTTAGCAATTCGAAGGGAGATAAATCAGCGAATTCAATCTTATCTTTATTGGTTAAATTAAGAGCCAGACTGGCTATAGTTGGGTAGCGAAATAAAGACTTGGCGCTTAAGGTTAAACCTCTTTCTCGTGCTCGTGTAACTACCGAAATTGTGAGCATAGAATCACCCCCAAGAGCAAAAAAATTATCATTAATCCCAATGTTTTTTACATGAAGTACTTCCTGCCAAATATCGGCTAACAATTGTTCTAGAGAATTTCCAGGAGCTATCAGAGATTTTGATTGTTTAAAAAGGGGTATAGGCAAGCGGTTTAAATCCACTTTACCATTAACTGTCATTGGAAAACTGTCAATTTGCTGATAACAAACCGGCACCATGTATTCAGGTAATTGTTGGCGTAAATAATGATCCAGCAGTTCTTCATTAAATTTTTCATTCAGAGGAATGTAATAGGCTATTAAACGTTTATCTACAGAAAGGGTCACTAAAGCGTCTTTAATTCCTTTAAGCTCCAGTATTTTAGATTCTATTTCACCTGTTTCAATTCGAAAGCCATTCACTTTGACTTGTTTATCTTTTCTTCCTAAATATTCTAGGGAGCCATCTGGCAACCAGCGCACTAAATCCCCTGTTTTATAACGTCTAATATTATCTTCGCCAATGAGAAAAACCCTTTTACTTAAATCTTCTCGATTTAGGTAACCTCGAGCTAATCCAGGCCCGGAAACATATAATTCGCCAGGAACGCCAACCGGAACAAGACCTCCATAAGAATCTAGAACATAAGCATTCAAATCTGGCAAAAGTTTACCAATTTTAGAACCGTACCCTTCTCTGATTTCTTTTTGGTTAATAAGATGCCAGGTTACATGCACTGTTGTTTCAGTGATTCCATACATATTGACTAAATCTGGATTTTTGCTCCCATATTTTTCAAGCCACTGTAATAAAGAGCGGTAATTTAAAGCTTCTCCACCAAAAATTACATAGTCTAAGGCTAATTGGTCCCCTCTTTTGCAATCTTCCTGAATAAGCTTTGAAAAAGCAGAGGGCGTTTGATTTAAAATATTTACCCTTTCATCTTTAAGCAACTCTCTAAATAAGCGGGTATTTCTGCTTGTCTCATAGGGGACAATGACAAGACTTGCTCCATGCACTAAGGCGCCCCAGATTTCCCAAACCGAGAAATCAAAGGCAAAGGAATGAAACAAACACCAAACATCAGTTTCTTTAAAATTGAATAAAGGTTCTGTTACAGCAAACAAGCGAGTTACATTAGCCTCGGTCATAAGTGCACCTTTCGGTTCACCCGTTGAGCCAGAGGTGTAAATAACATAAGCAAGGTCTGTAAGGTTTTTAATGATTGGCGTAAGAAGCTGCTCTTCGTTTGAAATTTCATCTAAATTAATGAGTTGTTTTAAATCCAAGGACTCCTGAAATTGATGTTCATCAATAAAGGTTTGGCGTGTGATTAATAACGATATTGAACTGTCATCAATAATAAATTTGAGTCGGTCACTGGGATAATTGGGATCGAGCGGTACGTATGCCGCACCCGCTTTTAAGATTGCCAGAATTGCAACTATGAGAGCCGGTTCTCTATCAAGACAGATGCCAATTAAGGAATCTACAGGAAGTTGACCCTCGACTTTTTGTAAAAGGGCATGAGCTAGTTGGTTGGCACGAATATCCAGCTCTAAATAACTCATTGATTCGCCTTCAAACCTAAGAGCAACTCGGTTTGGATGTTTATTAACTTGTTCTGAAAATAATTGAGCCAAGGTTTTTGTTGATTGATAATTAAAATCGGGTCTGTTCCATTGATTTGATAAAAGTTGTTTTTCTTCTGGCGTTAGCATCGTTAAACGATGGATAGGTTCCTCAGAGGATTCAATAAAACTTGATAATAATTGTTGAAAATGCTTTGCCAACTTTTCTATAGTTGGTTGAGTAAATAGATCTTTAGCGAATTCTAATTCAGCATCAAGTCCTGAGCTAGTTTCATGAAGGGTTAACATGAGCTCAAATTTGGCAGACCCGGTGTCAACCGGAACTACTTCCGTTGTCAACCCTTTAAGCTTTAGATGATAATCTTCATTGGCCGTCTGCAAAACAATCATTACTTGAACTAGTGGAGGCCTTGAGGGGTCGCGGTCTGCTTTTAAAAGATCAACAAGCGATTCAAAGGGAAGCGCTTGGTGATCATGAGCTGCCAAAGTTACATCCATAGCCTGTTGGAAAAGTTCTCCAAGCTTCATGTCACCACTAAGCTGTAGTCTTAAAGCGAGGGTGTTAACAAATAATCCGATTGTTCTTTCAAACGGTAAAGAGGTTCGATTTGCTGTCGCTGTACCAATAATTAAGTCATCCTGATTGCTATATCGATTCAACAAAATTGCAAATGCCGACAAGCAAATAGAAAATAAAGTGACTCCCTCTACTGAGGCCAAGGTATGTAATTTTTTAGTTATTGTATTTTCGATTTGAAATCGATAAATCTCTCCTCGGTAAGTAAACACTGGCGGTTTTGGCTTATCAGTAGGCAGCGAAAGGGGTTGATATTCCGCTAAGGCCTTTTGCCAAAACTGTTCTAAACCTTTTAGATAATCACCTTGCAAACTATTTCTTTGCCATTCTACGAAATCGAGATATTGAAAAGCGGGTCGCTTTAGCTTAGGTTCAAATCCTTCAGCGAATTCTTGGTATAATTCACTCAACTCTTCACTTAAAACATTTAAAGACCAACCATCAATGACAATATGAGGTAAGCAAAATACCAATACCTGTTCAATATCCGACAAAGCAAATAAACGAACTCGTATCATAGGAGATTCGGTAAGCTGAAATTGGGTTTGTACTTCTTCTTCTATAATAGTTGCGAGTGAGGATTCTTCAATATTCTCGATAATTACCTCAATGGGTCTATAAGGCATAACAACTTGTGAGGTTTCGCCATTTGCTTCTGTAAAAATTGTTCTTAGAACGTCATGCCTTGCAATTAATTCATTCACGCTGGCGTTTAAGGCTTCAAGATGCAACGCTCCTCTAAGCTTTTGTGCAAAGATTAAATTGTAGTGAGCACTATTTTCAATCTTTTCAAAAATCCATAAATAGCGCTGCGATAAGGATAGAGGGCCTTTAGTCCTTTCAGCCGATTTCGAGTTCATTATTGCGATATTTTTTTGCTCTCTAACCCAACAAGTTAAACGCTTTATAGTTGGAAATTCTCTTATTGTACGAACCGGGACTTCAATGCCGAATAAAGTTTGTAGACGCACTGCCAGTTGAACTGCCTGTAGGGAATGTCCCCCTAATTTAAAAAAATGATCGTCTACAGTGAATGCTATGTTAGGGAATAATTCTTGCCAGAGCCCTAATATCAGATTTTCTTCAGTTGTTTTTGCTAAGGAGGCCAATTTGTTTTGAGATTGATTTGCCAATGCGAGTAATTCTTTTTTATCAATTTTCCCATTGGGTAATAGTGGAAATTCTTTGATAAAGAGAATTTTGGGTAAGGCATGTGAAGGTAGTTTTTGCTCTAAATAATGAGTTAATTGTTCATCATCCAAAACTTCATTCTTTTTTGTTACAACAAAGGCTATAAGGGATTTATCATTTATTTCTCCCTTTGCAACTACAACGCACTGCCATACTTTAGGATTTTCTAATACTAAAGCCTCAATTTCTGCTAACTCTATCCGATAGCCACGAATTTTAACCTGGTTATCAGCACGGCCTTTATATTCTAGAATACCGTTAGGCAACCAGGAGACTAAATCTCCTGTGCGATAAAATCGTTTTGTTTCATTTTCCAACTCTAAAAAAGGAAATGATTGTTGCAACTCCTTTTCACTCTTCCCCCAATAACCACGTGCAACGCCTTCACCGGCAATGTATAGCTCACCGATGGTGCCAAAAGGAACTTGTTGTAAGGCTTTATTCAAGACGCGAACCATCGTATTTCTTAATGGTTTACCTATAATGCTAACGGATTCATTTTCAGCCATTTCATGACTGGTTGACCATATGGTAGTTTCTGTAGGGCCATAAACATTCAATGCGCATTTGGAAATGGATAATAAATAAGAGCGCAATTGTTCCGATAAGGGCTCTCCCCCGGATAATACTGTGAGGTTTTTGCTATCCCCTTTCCAGTCTAATAAAAACAACATTGACCAAAAACTGGGTGTGGCCTGAATAATGGTAGGTGATAAAAGGCTAAGATAATTGGCAAGCGTTGGTGGCTCCTCTATGAGTTTCGGAGAAATCAACACAAGTTTGGCGCCGCTTATCAAAGGTAGAAATAATTCCAAGCCGAAAATGTCAAAACTAGGTGAGGTCACAGAAGCCCAGGAATCTTCTTTACCTATTTGGAGTTGCTGTTGAAAGGCTAGCAATACATTGCTCAAGCTTTTGTGCTCTATCATCACCCCCTTTGGTTTGCCAGTAGATCCGGAGGTATAAAGAACATAGGCCAAATCGGATAAGGCTGGAAGCTCTGGAAATTGAAAACCTTTATCCCCACAAATAGGGGTTCTGGTTATCGCCAGGCGACGCTCATCATAAGGGAAAAATTCAGAGAGTGAATTAGCGATTAACATAGCGATATTGCTATCTTCAACCATGGATTCTAATCGAGCAATTGGGTAAGCAGGGTCAAGTGGAACATAAGCTGCTCCCGTTTTAAGAACTGCCAAAATGGCAATAACCAACTCACTACCTCTCGCTAAACTAATCCCAATCAGCAAACCTTTTGGCATTGCTTGTCCATAACATTTTTTGTAATGAATCAAAAGATGTTTAGCAAACTCTGAGGACAGATTCGCTAATTGTTGGTATGTTAACTGTTCTTCGCCAAAGACTAAGGCAATTTTATTGGGTGTTTTGAGCACTTGAGTTTCAAATAATGATAAAACAGTGGCCGGCGTAGATTTGATTTGGGCTGGATTTTCCCAAGCCATTAATAGATTCTTCTCTTGAGCATCAAAAAAATTATGTTCAAGAATTAATTTTTCAGGCTCTTTTATTCCTGATTTTAGCAACTGCAAAAAATGATTGAGAAACTGATCAATAAAAAATCTTTCAAAAAAACAACTGCGATAGTCAAGTCTAATAGCCAAGTGCTCATCTAATTGATAGGAAAGATTGAGGTCATTAATCATCAATTGGCTAGTGCAAGGCATTGTTTTGACCTGCAGCCCTTTAAAATCGAGGGGCACAGGCGCTAATTGAGCTTCTGTTATTGAAACATTTAAAAAATCGTCAGAATCCAAAACTTTTTTGTTTCTCAAATGGGCAACAATATCCATTAGCGAGCAATATTGGTGCTGCCTGGTTATTTTTCTTTGCACTGTCAGTTTTTTAATTAAGGTAGAAAAATTGTCCTCTGCTTCTATATCAACCAAACAGGGTACATGGTTTACAAAACACCCAATCGCCTTTTTCGAAATGGGACGTCTCATATCAATCGGATAATTCAAAACGACCTGAGACTCACCACTGTAGCGAGCTAATAAGACACCGAATATTGCAGATAAAACTATCGAGGGCGTTGTCCCCATCTGTCTTGCAAATTGTTTCAGTGAAGCGGTCTGATTCTGGTCTAAGGTTCTATAGATTGATTCTGCTTCATCATTTACATTCACCACTGTCTTTTTAGGCAAATCAATCCATAATTTTTGTTTAGCTAGTAAGTTTTCCCAATAAAGGACGCTATCTTCAGCCTTTAGATTTTGTTCCAATTCAACATGTTCTTCAAATAGATGAGAAACCGCTAGTAGATTCTCGACATCAACTAACTGGTTATATTGTTGTGACAAAAAATCAATAAAATATTTAGCAGATAAAGCATCCGAAATGATGTGATGAAAGTTTAATATCAATAGGTATTTGTCTGCAGTTAAGCGTACTAATTCAAATTTAAATAAGGGTAATTGCGATAGATCAAATTCATGACGAAGCGTTGGCAAGTAATCAATCGGCCCCTGGATTTTCTCTAGTACCATAGGAACATGGTCATGAATAATTCGATAAACCTCTTCTCCATATTCTTCGAAAGTAGTTCTACACCCTTCATCATAGTCATTGACAAAACAATTTAAGGCTTCCTCAAGCGCGCTAACATTTAATTCGCCCTCTAATTCAAACATCAAAGGCGTATTATAAGCAGCCCGGCTTCTTGCCCATTTCCATTCAAACCAAAACCGTTTTTGCGACAATGATAAAGAACGTTTTTCTTTCATATTTAATCTACCCTTAACATCTTTTCGATGAACTCACCAACGGCCAGTACTACATCATCACGCCAGGGATTAGCCAATATTTGCACTCCAATCGGTAAGCCTTCTTCCGAAGTTCCTATCGGGACCACCAAAGCAGGCCACCCAGTTAAGGTATGAGCCATTACGTAACTAACATCTTTTATTTCATTGTAAGAGCTGCCATGCAATTTGGCGGGCGTTGCGGCTACTGGACATAACAAGACATCAGCCTTTGCCATGAAGGCCAACATCTCCATTCGATAATGATCAAAGGCTACCCAGCGTTTGCGTAGTTCAGTGACTGAAAAACGGCATTGTTTGGCTAAAGCTAGAAACTCTAACAATAAGGGGGAGGGTTGTTTGACTGCTAAATAATCCAGGATATCGGTGAGCCAAAATCCTTCATCGCCTCCTAAAAAGATACTTTCGGTCAATAAATCGTAAATAGATTCAAGGGCAACTGGCCTCTCTTCTCGCACTTCTTTAACAAAGGGTGAAAGTTGATACGCCAGATTTTCGATAGCCTCGCGGATTGAGGCCGTTGGTTTTGAAATGCCATCATTAGTATAAAAGAGAACTTTCAAGCTGGAGATATCAACAGAATCAGGATTTCCAAGAGGTACTGGTACAGCATGAGGATCACGTCCATCTGGGCCGGCAATAATGGGTAAGACAAGCTTGATATCTTCAACTGTTCTTGCCATTGGGCCAAAGGATACGAACTGACTAAATAGCCCAGCGCCATCGATAGGAATATTGCCGGTAAAAGGGATTAAACCTTGTGTAGCTCTCATGCCCACAATTCCCGTGTAATGTGCGGGTAATCGGATGCTACCACCACCATCGCTAGCAATTCCTAAAGGCGATCCAAATGCCGCGATAATTGCCGCTTCTCCCCCACTGCTGCCTCCCGGCGTTCTTGTTAAATCATGTGGATTTAAAGTTCTTCCGTAAACGAGGTTGTCTGTTTCATAACCTAAGGTTAATTCCGGAGTATTAGTCAAACCTAAAACAATCGCTCCAGCTTCTTTTAACCGTCGAACCACTGTTGCATCGGATTCAGAACGGCGACCCACCAATCCAGAACAACCTTTATCTGGAGAAAAGCCCTGAACATGACAAGCATTTTTCACAGTAAAGGGTAAACCATGTAAGGGGCTTGTTGGCTGTTTAGTGGCAATTGCTTCAGAGGCTGCTTTTGATTTTTGCAGTGCGTCCTCAGCATTAATTTGCACCACTGCATTGATAGTTCTATTCACAGATTCAATCTGTTGTAGATGAGCCTCTATAACCTCAGTTACTGTAAATAATTTATCCTGAATACCTTTTACTAACTGAGATGCTGTTAAGCGATGTATCGAATCGTTCATGCCACACTCTCTATCTTTTGCAAATCCAAACCCATTATTTGTTTTTGTAGAAAAAATGAAAAAAGATCATGATTAATTTTAGGGGAAAAATAGGTTGTGTTTTGGGGAAAAAGGTAGCCGGATTGGATATGATTTATGAACTCATCACCCTTTATAGAGGGAATAAATAAGGCCGATTGATATCTGCCATTATTTACCGATTGCTCAAGAAATTTATAAGATAAATCATGATTAATTGATATCACCTTTTCTTCAATCTCATTTGAGGTAATACCAAGTATTTTTTCAATTAAAAAGCAATGAACATAATTAGCTGAAATAGTTAAATGGGCTGAGGTTTTTAACTCATTTTTGAGAGAAAAAACAAACCAGTTTTTTTCTAAATAAATTGCAGGTTTTTCAAGAGTGAATCCTTCAAATTTTTCCAATTTATTGATATTAAAATAGTTGGACATTTTTTCAATCAACTGTTGATTTGAAAGGTTTAAACCGGTAAGCAACTTATTAAAACCCTGGAGTGAAATTTCGTTTTTTTCCATGATAAAAGCTAAAAATTTAGGTTTATTTATTCCAGATTTGTTTAGGTAATATTGGGTTATAGCTGCTAAACGATGATGACCATCTGCCACAACAAATTGATCAATAGCATTCAAATGCGCGCTTAACCGCCTGACTTTGTCATGATCTGTTATTTGCCATAATCGATAGGTTATTTCCTCCGAACAAAACACTACATCTGGTTCTGATTTTTTAAAAAAATTTAAATCTTCAAACTGTCTATCATAGGTAAGCAATATGGGTTTTTTTTGAATTTTTTCAGAAAGAAAGGATCCTAAAATTTTATGTTGTTTCTTAGGATAAGTTTTTTCATTTTTTAAAATACGATTTTGAATCACTGAATCAATTGAGATAAAAGCTAATAGTCCCTGTGACACTCCAGTTTTAGAGCTCATTTCGCAAAGAATATAAGATGAGGGCTCCTGCCTGAGATCTGAGTCTTCCGTACTCAGAGGGTAAATGATCTCTTTCATTATGCACCACACAAAGGTTACTCAGGATGTTAGATTAAATCTATCCAACCTAACTATTAACAATGAACCAGCCTGCTTATTTTCCATTCAACACTTAATCAGGTTTATTCCTTTTGATGCCTTGATAACTCATAAAAAAAATCATCAATTAAATGATGGTTTTTTTCTTTCTCATAAATGAAATAGCTAATTGCCAAATCTAAAATGCCCAAGCCCATGGGAGAAAAGATGACCGGCTTCTCCCTATCCAGCTGAAAGGGGTTTAATAGGTAATCACCTAAGGTTCCCTGAATAAAGTCCTTAGTTTTATAGGCATTGAAAGTTAAATGGGGTGAGGTATTTGCACAAAGAACATGGTCAATGTCGTCAACTACGTTGTTGGCATTCATCATTATTTCTGGAGATAAGTCCCGCAAAGAGATATTGAGAATTGTTTGGCTCTTATTAAATAAAGCGGGGTTAACAATATAAGGTTCTGGGGCAGTAGTGGTTAAAGTGACAAGTTCTGATTTTTCAATAACCAATTCATGAGAATCAACTATCTCGATAACACCGCCAAAGCTTGCTTGAATTGATTTTTTTAACCCTTCACTGGATTGTTTATCCAAATCATGTAAATAAATTTTTTTTATTTCCCATTGATTGTTAATAAGACACTCATAGATATATTTTGCGATAAGACCATTACCTATTAGTCCCAGTGAATCGATTGATTTAGGGGAAGTATGCAGTAGCTCTGCTGCTAAGACTGCTGAATAAGCGGTTCGCGTTGCACTTATAATAGAACCTTCAAGACAGGCAATTGGATATCCAGTTTGAAAATCATTCAATAAGATTAGAGCAGAAGCTCTTGGAAACCCCTCTTTGATGTTATCCGGGTAGCTTGAAATCCATTTTATTCCTGAAATTTTTTCTTGAGCATCAATTGCTGCTGGTAGAGCTATGATCCTGGCATTGGGTTTTGAGGGAAATTTTAAAAAATAGCTATTGGGATTTATAGTCTTACCCAAACTATGGTTTCTATAGGTCTTTTTAATGATTTGAAAAAGTTCTGCACGATGCGATTGAATGCACTGATATACCCTTTCGCCAGAAATAACTGAAAATGAAAAATCCATATTAAACCTTATTAATTTTTATTATTTTTTTCGGCCTAAAATTTATTATTTAAACCCTTATTATTGTTGCTCAACAAAGGCTTTTTTCAATTGCTTACTATTGTCCATCCATCCAAAACTTTCTAACCAATTATTGTCATAAATAGTATTCATGTAGCGGTCACCGAAGTCAGGTGAAATTGCGACTACGACAGAACCTTCCGGAATTTTACTCTGATAAGTCTTCACCCCTTGAAGAACCGAACCAGAAGAGCCACCTAAAAATAAACCTCGTTTTTGTACTAATTCTTTGCACATGTTAATTGTTTCAATCTCAGGAACCATTAACAATTCATCGATTAAGCTTCTATCCGCTATTTTAGGTGGAAAACTTGTTCCCAAGCCTGGAATAATACGTTTTGCAGGGGGCATACCAAAAGTCACCGAACCGACTGCGTCTACTGCTATAATTTTGGTTTTCGGGGAATGTTCTTTAAAATATTTTGCACAACCCATTAAGGTGCCAGTCGTTCCAGCGCCAACAAATAAAAAATCAATTTCAGGAATGGCTTGAGCGATTTCCGGAGCAGTGGTTGCATAATGGACTTTGACATTATCTTCATTGTCGTATTGATCAACAAAACAATAATTCTCATTCGCTAAAAGCAGCTCTTTTATATAATCCAAACGATTTTTTAAATAGCCACCATTTTTATCTGGCCTATCAATAATGATTAATTCACCGCCAAATAATTGGATATATTTTTTACTAATTGGAGAAATATTTAAATCACTCACACAAATCAAAGGGTAATTTTTTTCCTTGCAAACAATGCTGAGCGCGATCCCCAGGTTACCTGAGGAGGAACAGACTACCGTTGAATATCCGGGGATGAGTTTGCCCTTTTTTTCAAGTTGATTAATTAACCAGATAGCTGGTTTGAGCTTAATAGAACCCGCAATATTTAACCCTTCCAGTTTTAAATAAACTTTGGAATTTTGAACAAATTCCTCCATTTCAAAAAAGACGGGTTGGGATGATATTTCGCTGAGTTTTTTAATAATCATATAACACGCTAATCAATCCAATGTCCGTTAACAAACCCTTGGTAATTTGCTGGAATAAACCACAAAAATACAATTCCCAAGGAATGATCTTCTAACATATCCCGCCAATGTGGCATTTGCGGATTTATTAAAACCGCATCTCCCATGCTTAAGGATGAACTCAATACCTTATTATCATCAGTTTCCACAAAAATTGGCCAAGCTTGACCTCTATCTCTTTCAGGTTGTGTATCCAGAGGAACAGACATAACCCAGGAAAAAGCTAGTACATCATCAATATGTTTGGGTAAAGTCGCTCCCGGCTTATAGACAGTGATTGCATTATGGCCAATTTTAACTGGCTCAGGTAATATTTGATTTAAAAGCGTGCACATTTGCGACTGAATAAAAAAAGTAAAATCATCACGGTGCTGCCAATATCTTTCTTTAGTTTTTCCATTGGCTTTATCAGCTATCAAATACTTCTGTTGGTCTAAATGACGAAG
This sequence comes from Tatlockia sp., assembly GCA_013697955.1. Taxonomy (GTDB): domain Bacteria; phylum Pseudomonadota; class Gammaproteobacteria; order Legionellales; family Legionellaceae; genus Tatlockia. The sequence goes on from JACCVV010000079.1 coordinate 88,609, forward strand.
GTACTTCCTAGCTATGGCCAGTACAACAGGTTGAATTACGTCGTGAAGGGTTAGAATTTTATGCTCTAATAATTCTTCTTTTGCCTTTTCTATTGTTTTTTGCCAATTAAGCGATCTTTGTTTTAAGTGATCTCTTTGTTCTAAAATATAAATAGTTGAGAAAAGAGTTATTATTTCTTTATCTAGCTCATCAATAGTTAAATGATTTTCTAATAAACCTTTTAAGCACTGAATGTGTGATTCGGATAGCCAATAAATTGACAAAATCTTTGTAACTGGATCTTCCACTACAACACTGGGATTTACTTTTAACAGCCATTCATAATCATTGTCAACGGCAATTGAAAAGTGATCCACTTTTAGTATGAAACTGCAGTCTAAAACTGATCCACCCCTTGTTGTTTAGTTTTGATAATACCCGCTTTGGTTTTATCTTTTAATCGATAACTGTCA
>JACCVV010000031.1 GCA_013697955.1 Tatlockia sp.
GTCACTGGCAATTTCCTGCCAGTGACGCAGCAAACTGCTGCATTAAACAACCGAATTATCAATGAGTTACATTGATAATTCGGTCACCGGTCATATGCCCGATAATATTTACCTCAAAAATTCTACATTAAGCTTAAAATAAAACAATAAATACACTTGCTGTTCTTAAATCTAATTTGCTACTCTAGGTGCAACACAACTGATGAATCCGTGAAATTCGGATGAAACCAGAATTAACTGGTCTTGTGAATTGCTGCCCTAATTCCCCAATCACCGCAGCTGAGCGTCTAGTCGGGAATCCGTACCACTAACCTGTTAACGTCGTTATCAGGACCTTAAAAACACTAATTGTTTTTTTTGATTAGTGACTCACAACACGTTTTACGTGTTGAACTTTGCTCATCAAGTGCAGGCTTTGCCATGCCTTGAACCCTATGAACCGCAATCTTTGAGTATTGATATTTCAAATTGAAGCGTTTGACTTTTATTTATTATTTTTGACTATTGAATGATGATTTTTTGAGCGAATGAATGCGTTTGAATGATTAGAGATGACTTTTAACCTATGAGGATTTGAATTGATGACTATGAGTAATGAATTGCAGGAAAAGAAAGACTATTTATTGAGCCAGGAGAATTTTGAGCGATTACTTGCCGTACAACGAACCATTGAACAAGCGACTGAAATGCGACCGACCTTTAAAAAAATGATTAACAGCTTAATGACTGATGAGGCTTTGACTGAATTAACTAAACGCTTGATTAAACAAATGTCTTGAACTTTAAACGTTGAAAAATGAAAAAACAAAAGGAGAAAATAGAACTAACAAACAATGAGTTAATGATTGTCGATTGAAGAAGCAACTACGGGTTTACCCCCACACCGGGCCATGTGGTCTAAAAGCCAAGCACCATTTCGATGGGCTGCTCACCAACACTAAACGAATGCCAAGGTAAACGTAGTGAAGATAACTAAAGGCTATAAAAACGATGACTAGAAAAAATAGTTTAATGAGCACTGTCTCACAGTATTTGGATTATGATAATCAAGGTGCATACCCTCAGCGTCAACGCCGCCGCTTTGTATTACACAAAATCATTGACGATTTTTATGTGCTTCACCTGGTTCCGGCAAGCTGGTTTGCCCTAAAGCCCAACCATATTGAACAACTGGTTTTGTTTTGGCAAAAAAATGGATTGCAAAATGCAACCATCATGAATTATTTAACCCATTTTCGATTCTTTTTAAAAAAAATAAATCACAAACTTGAAGGCATCACTAATGCCGATTTTCATTTAACTAAATCACGTCATGGTCTTAAACCGGCGATTGATCGTGATGAAATACTGTCTCGTCTTAACGATCCGATAGCTTGGTCTTTGTTTGCCTTACAAAGCTATTTTGGACTAACACTCAGTGAAGCAATGCATTTAGTGCCTACTATCCATCTCGATGGCATAGAGCTTTGGATCACCCGCGAGATCTCAACCAACTCTAAAGATCGTATTCTTCTGATAAAAAATGCAAAACAACAAGAACTGATAACAGTCTTTAAACAACTCCTTGCGTCAGGCAAAAGCTTAATTAGCCAATATGGGGAATCTCATGTTCGTTTAGCTTATCGCTATTCGTTAAAAGACATAGGATTAGCCACCCAAATTCAATACCGTTATCTGTACGCCAAAGGCCGACTTATCGAGCTGCAAGAACTTCCTAAACCATTAAAAATCGAAGCGATTAAAAAAGAAATGAGTATTAATGCCCTCAGCACAATTTGGAGTTATTGCCATGAGTAACACAAAATTAAGAAATGCCCGCTATTCCATTAATCAAATGATTCATAGAATGCATATTCCATCGTATGCAACAAGAGCCGACATGCAGATAATGTTGGTTCGGTGTATTAAAGATTTACATCAATTAGGCTTTAAAGTAGGACACATCAAAGGCATTAAAGAGCGGCATGTCAATGCGCTTGTTGAACATTGGAAAACGCAAAACAAAAATCCTGCAACAATTAAAAATTACATGGCAAAACTTAGAAAAGTTGCACGTTATGTAGGTGATCCCTCGATGATTAAGCCTGACAACAAGAGCTATCAAATAAAAGAGCGATCGTATGCACCAGTAGTGAATAAAGCCATACATCACATTGATTTTACACGGTGTGATGATCCATACCTACGATTATCCTTTGAAGGGCAGGCGCTTTTTGGATTTCGGCGGGAAGAATCGCTTAAGTTTATTTTAAGCAAAGCCCGTGATGGTGATTATTTAAACATCCAACCAAGTTGGACTAAAGGAGGTATTGGCCGAATAATCAAAATACGAACTAATGAACAACGGCAGTGGCTTGAGAGGGTGGAGCAGTTGGTTAAACCAGGGCACTCATTGATTCCTGCTGATAAATCCTATAAACAGCAGATAGGACACTACAAGACAACAGCAGATAAACTGGGTCTGGTTAATTTACACGGCTTACGCCACGCTTATGCCCAACGGCGCTATCAGGA
>JACCVV010000037.1 GCA_013697955.1 Tatlockia sp.
GACACTACAAGACAACAGCAGATAAACTGGGTCTGGTTAATTTACACGGCTTACGCCACGCTTATGCCCAACGGCGCTATCAGGAATTAACAGCGCATTTCGATGAGGCAAAACAAGGGCTTCTGGCACCGATTGCAGGAGGAAAAACGTATAAGGCACTTTCTCAAATCGAGAAAGAGTGGGATCAAAGGGCGAGGCAGATCCTCTCCCGCGAATTGGGTCATTCTCGTGCCAGTATTGTACGAATTTATTGTGGAACATAATTTTTATTTTATTAATGATATTTATTTTCATTTTGGCATGACTTTTTGGGTTTATTTATAGCATCCCGTTTTGGAAATTGATATAATGAAGCAATAAAAGACACAACTGACGATTCCGTGAAACTCGGATGAAACCTAAAACTGGTCTTGTGAAAAATGCTGCCCTAATTCCCTAATTTTGTAGCGAGCGCTTTAGTCGGGAATCTGTAACACCCTAATTCAACCTTTGAGTTGAAACCTTATTGAGAATGAAGTCTTATGGCTTTTTTCTTATTTCATTAAAACAATTAATCTTGTTTTAAACTTGCTTGAATTCATTGTCTGACTTCGGTCAGAGAAACCCCTTTTAAGACTTTGTTCTTTAAAAATTTGGGTTATTCAACCATGTTTTAAAAAAGGTAATGAAACCTGCGGGAAATAACAATTTCCCACAGGGTCATGTTATTTCCTCTTTTTTTTTAAAAGGAGAATTAACATGCACACTCAAAATCATTCTTTTTGTAATCATGACTTGTCGTTCTATGAGGAATGTCTTGCGATACTATTTTGCAATCCAAAAGCGAGTAATGGCTATGGGATTGGGGATTGGATTGCAGTCAACGCCCAGGAATTACAAGAAAAAACTGGCAACAATTGTCCCTACTACCGTGATGAAGCTTATGGAGTAGTGCGGACTACCCTTATCGAATTAATAATTCATAAAATTAACCATGATTCCTACGGGGCTGGCCAAGTGTATGAATTATTTGAGGAGAGAAAGCAGGAAACGCTTGAAAACGTATTTGCACAAGTCTTATTAGTTGACGATGAAATATCGCATATAAAAAAACAATGCGACTATGTTGAGGGGTTTATTCGTTTTATGGATACATGCCAAGACTGTGGCAGAGATATCAGTGCCTCAGACTATGCAGAAAGCGTAAGCTTTTTAGGTAAAGAATGTTGTTCTAATTGTTTGCCCAAGTACTATTAGGTCTTATTAAAACCCTTATTTTTGGGAGGGGTTACTACAACCCTTCCAAAACAGGTATTTTTAAGTCCTTTCTTTAATAACCAAGGTGGAATTTCACCTTGGTTAACTTTTAATTGAAGACTACAAAACACAACTGAGGAATCTGTGAAATTCAGATGAAACCATGCAATCTGGTCTTGTGAATTGCTGCCCTAATTCCCCAATCATCGCAGCTGAGCGTTTTAGTCGGGAATCCGTATTACCTAATTCAACCCTTATGGATTGAAATCCTGGAGAATGAAGTTTTTCGACTTTTTTCTTCGTTCATTAAAACAACCATACTTGTTTTAAACTTGTTTGAATTCCTTGTCTGACTTTAGTCAGAGAAACCTGGTTTAATAATTTGTTTTTTAAAAATTGGGGTTATTCAACTTGTTTAGGAAAAGTAAGATGCGCGTATTAACGCTGAAGAATTAGTCAGCGTTAACGGCTGTTTCTTCAGCGTTTAAAAGGAGAAATAGTGATGCGTATTCGTACAAATACCTTGAAATATGCTAAGCTTCTACAAGCAAAAGGAATTTCATCAAAATCAGCAGAAGCCTTTATGACTGTGCTTTCTGAGATTGAAATTTATAATATTTGTAGCAGCGATGAGGTGAATGGCATGTTAAGTGAATCCATCAAAGAAGTGTTTGTCGAGCAGGACAAAAAACTTGCTGAGCAACGCCGCGAATTTGATGTATCGTTTAATGCACTTAAAATGGAGTTAAAGGAAGGGCATGCGCGTAGCGATGTTTCATTTAACGCGTTTAAACTGGAGTTAAAAGAAGGGCGTAATCGAAGTGATCTCATCGTACAAAATCTTATGAATGAGATTGCCGCCAATCGGCGCTGGACTATTGCTACTATTATAACAGTAGGGTTGTCCATCGCCACTTATCTCTCAGCGCTCTTTCGCTTAAGTCACTAGCACTTTCAAAGTAACCATCATCCAATGGGAAACCTTTTCCCATTGGGGCAAGGTATTTCCCTTTTTTTAAGGAAAAACCACCATGCAAGCCTCTTTTTCAGACTACCAACAGCAACAATGCCAAAAATCCGATATTGCGTTTTTTGAATTGTTAAAATCCATTTCAGAGTTAACGCACTGTGCAAACAGCTTGTCTGACTTGGACATTGAACAATTGCAAATCGGTGCAAAGGTGTTGAATGGCTTGATTGCCAAATGCAAGGGCAAGGTCTACGCCCTGGCGTCATGAGTTAAACCGATTGATATTAGTTATCAATTTTTATCTAAACTTGTTTATTTTCATCATCGCATAACAGATAAATTCCTGCTTTTGCGGTGATTTATCTGTTATGCGATTTTCTTACTTTCAACTAACGGAGACATAAAATGGCAGTATTAAATAAAATTCAACTCATTGGTCATGTTGGCCAATCACCTAAATCTACCGTAACAAAGGAAAATCATCCCGTGGCTTCTTTATCCTTGGCTACGAATGAGTCCTTTAGACGTCATGGGGAATGGGAAACCACTACCGAATGGCATCATCTGGTCTTTTTTGGGAAATTGGCAACCTTTGCTGTTGAGCGTCTGCAAAAAGGTAATCTTATTTATATTGAGCGAAGACTTCGCTCAAATAACTGGATTGATGCAGAGGGGGTTAAGCGCAAATCAATCAACATCGTGGTGCAAACCCTGCAGTTGCTTGAGAACGCCAAAACCAAAGAACTACCGGAGGAAACTGACAAGCCCACAGCGGAGGAGTATTTAGCAGAAATGCACTCCATGCTGGAAGGTGAAGACGTTCCTTTCTAATTGTTTCATTAATCCCAAAGGGAGTTAGCTCCCTTTGGGATTAACTCCTTTACTACCAAGGAGAACAACACCATGAATGCATTTGAAGAAACCGCCGTTTCTACTTTTCTAAGTTATTGGCCTGATGAGATTGAATATTCAACCCTTATCAGCCGCCTAGCGAGCGAGGAATTAGGAGAAGAGGAGGAGGATTTTATTGCAATCTGGCAACCCTTTGAATATTACCCCGGTGAATTCATTGCGGAATGCATTGAGACTTTACATCATCGTTTAGTCACAACCTTTCAAGCAAACGTTTGAAAAAATCAAGTTAACAGCTAACCGCTGTCAACACAGTAATAAACCCTACCTATGCGGGATAGCAGTCCCGCATGGGACTGTTGCTCGCTCTTTTTTAGGAGCAAACAATGAAAACTAATGAGTTTAATGTTCAGCGCGTTGAGCATAATTTACAGGCACTTGCAGAACTCAAATCTAAAAACCCCAATCCGGAAATACTTAAGCAATATAGCGGCTGGGGAGGTTTACGAAATGCCATTTTTACACCCGATGTGTATCGGGTATTAAAAAGGCATGTCTCTGATGAGGCAATTTCAAGCATTAAAAAAACAATTACCAATGCCTATTACACACCACAGGAATTGATTCGGTTTATTTATGATGCCTTGGCTTTGTTTAAAAAACCGTTCAGTAGGGTATTGGAACCGAGTGCTGGTCATGGACTCTTTTTTGAGTTGATGCCTGACACCCTGAATAAAGCTGAACACTTTGCGGTAGAAATGGATCTGGTAAGCGCTCGCATGCTTCGCTGTTTATACCCAAATGTACAATTGTATCATGGGGGCTTTGAAACCTATCAGCCACAAATTCCCTTTGATTTAATCGTTGGAAATCCACCTTATGGACGCGAGGTGGTGGCGGATGAAACGCATGCAGATATCTCGCAGTTGCGAATCCATCATTTCTTTGTAGCCAAGTGCATGCGGCTCTTGGCACCTCGCGGCATTCTGGCCATGGTTTTGCCTCGTTATTTTTTAGATAACCGCAAAGACCATGCCAGAGAGATTATTCATCAGGAGGGCGGCTCGCTTTTAGCGGCTTATCGCTTGCCGGATAATCTCTTTGCGGATGCAAAAGTAACCGTTGATTTGGTTTTTTTAATCAAAGAAGCGGGCGAGAGGGATTGGTTGCACTTTGACAAAATAAAAATTGATAACGAGGTCTCTTACATCAATCGCTATTTTTCAATGAATCCGTCTCACATTATCGGTGAGTTAGCCATGATAGAAGCTTACGGTCGGCCAGAATTAACCTGTCGTCAAAGTAAACGAGAGGATACCTGGTCGCTCTTAAGGCAACTGCTGACTCAGTTCCCTGTGCGAAAATTACCAACCATTGAAGAATGTAAAGCCGAGCTAGCTCAGCGATTGGCGTTATTGGACAAACAAATACACGCGTTGTCCATGACGAAAAATCAATTGCTAATTGCCGAGCGCGATTTACAGTTCCTGGAAAGGCAATTTTTGCAGCAATGTGTTGAGAAAATTAATTTCAATGCCTTATCTCAATAAGCCCCTTTAAGGGGCTTTTCTTTTTTAAACAGAATTCATAACTTTGACTTCACCCTTTTCTTTTAAGTTTCTCATGCCGGAGCATGAGGTCATTGAATCGTCATCAAACTTAAAAACAAAATAAGCCATCCCCTGGTTTTATTCCAGCAAAGAACATTTAACAATTAAAAAAAGGATAATAAATATGAATAATACAATGATGAAAATTAATGGATTAAATATCCCTGATGCCTATTATCCCAGAGCACTTGAATTAGTAGTGCTCAATGAGAAAGCATTTTACCTAACGCCAATAAATCCTGTTAAAGCCAGATTGCAGTACCTTTTCAGTAATACCTTCCTATTTTTTGGCTTACTAACAGTAGCAATTTCTTTCCCACTAATGAAAACCTTATCGAGTAGCGCTTATTATTGCGCTCTTACTATGGGCTTCATTTTATCGTATTTTGTAACAAGAATTGTGGCATTTTTCTCCAACCCATACTCTGATCCTGTGACCCAGCTCGCCAATCATCTTGGTTATAAATCACGATATTCTTGCTTAAAGAATTTTGATCAAACGATGACTGAATTCATCGCCACAGCAAACGGTCGAGAAATTGGTAAGGAATCAATTACTTTTGAAGAGTTATATACCTTGCTTTTTAGGAGGTCACCCCAAATAAAACCTAAATTAAAAATTGTAAAATAAATTTATAAATCAATGAATGAAAATGTATACCTGGTACGCTTTTAAAATAGCTGCTTTTTTCAAATTCCGTTTTTTCAATTTAGAAATTACGTACTTAATAGTTGGAGATCTAATGATTTGCGATCCTGTAATGCCCTACCCTTTTTTCACCTATGATATTGCTGACGTTAACGGAACAGACTACCCCATTTATCGAGTTTATGATGATTGCCAAGAGCCTCAAGCCGCTTTTATTGAATTTAATTTAGAAGACGAGGATTATTTTTTCCTGGCAGACCATTGTACGGATCACCATTACCTATCAAAACCGAGGTGGGATAGCCACCTCATTAGAGTTCCCATTTCACCCCTTGTTTCTTATGCTGATATAGACAATCTCTCTATGGATTTAACTTTTTATAACTTAGTTAGGCGCTTATACCAGGGGTTTATAGAAGATAATGGCGAATACCCTTGTGAATATACAGAAAGCGCAAAACGCGCTTTTATAGAGATTGAAGATTACTTAAAACAGATTAAAGTAACTCAGGTTGATAATCACCTTCAATTTTATAAACGACAAAAATCAATAGCACTGCCTTTCATGTTCACCGGATTTTCAATTCTTCCCCCATGGCTATGCAGGGAAACCCTCGGCGTGGTTCATGAAACACATGAAAATTAAATACAGTATTACTCTTAAGTGGGCTACTTTGAGTGGCCAGAGAGTGGGCTAGTAATTGTGGCCGGTGACGATTTCCTAACAACTAATGGACAACACCTCCATTCCAACGCCTAAACAATAAGGGACACAGTTCCTATAAAGTACACTCCCTATCAATCTGGACTTTTAAAAAAAGACGAGATAAGCTTTGCTTTTTACCAACATTAACCTGTTGTTTTTGATGGTTATTATTGCGAAAGAGGACTAGCCTGTGAAGAGTGTATTTGATACGGCACTAAAAGAACTCTCAGCTCACAATTACAGTGCGCTCGAACTTAGCCGTTTCCTTGAGAAAGAATTTGCAAGTCTTGTTGATGTCGATAACCAGGTTGCAACAACCTTAGCACGACTGCGCGAATTGCATTTGCTACACGATGCACGTGTTGCGGAAAGCCTTGCTTATCGCTATGCCCACAAAGGTAATCGGTTTATCACCCAAACCTTGCGGCTCAAAGGTATTTCTGCTGAAATTATCAAAGAAGCGCTGGCAAGGAGCCGCCAGAAGTCCCTGAAATTAAATTAGTACGCTTTTTAAGCAGTCGTGGATTTTCTGCTGATGCATTAAAGCAAGCGATTTATTCCCTTAAAGAGGAAGAACTGCTGAGCAAGGACAACAAAGAGGAGTTGGTATGTTAAAATCGGAACTGGCGTGCCTTCTTGCCCAGAGAATGCCTCATTTAGCCGAAAAAACGGTGGCTGCTGCAGTCAATGTGATAACCCATCGAATGGCTCAAACTTTAATTGACGGCGGCCGTATTGAAATTCGAGGGTTTGCTGCTTTTTCTATTCGTGAAGCAAAACCACGGTTGGCTAAAAACCCTAAAACCGGCGAGCGCTTGTACACGTTGGCTAAACCCAAAGTGCATTTTAAGCCAGGTGTTGAGCTGCGTAAGCGGATAGAGCAATCTCATACCAAGGTTGACCTTATAAAGTAACGCGGAGACATGGATTGAAAACAAAGACAATAAACACTGCTCTGGAGCAAAGAAAGGAAGCCTTTCTTTGGTTACAATCCCAATTTCCAGCCACTTTTCCATCGAAAGCGATGCCCTTAAAGATTGGCATTTTTGAGGAAATCTGCGCATTGAATATAGCTGATTCGCCAAAGGAAATTTGGATTAAAAAGGCGCTGCGTTATTATGTCAATTCCACCCGCTATTTAAGGCAAATGAAAACGGGCAACCCACGGATTGACCTGAAGGGAAATCACTCTGGGCTGGTGCGGGAGCAAGATGAAGTGCGAGCCAACGAACTCTTAGCGATTTATCAGGAGCGGCAAAGGATAAAAAATACTAAAGTAGAAAAATCCCCTCCAACTAATAATGTCGCACAATTAACAGAGACTGTCGTTGGCGAGCAGGGGCGAAAATCCAGGGAAGGTCTATAATAAGCCGTCTGTAGTGAATAGCTAATTAAGCTAAATTCAGACAATTTAGTAAACGCTACCGACAGGCGCTTTGAGGAAATAAAACCAAGTTTAGGTTGGTTTTTAAAGCAAGCGAGGTTTCTCTCATGACTCCATCAAAACCATAATGAGTTGGGTGAGGAAGGATTTTTTTAAGCATTAAAATAGTGGATTCTGATGAAAAATAAAACGTTAGATAAGAAAATTAAAAAAGCCCGTGGGTCTTTTTCGCTTCCGCCAGAGGTTACCTCTACAAAGACACAACTGAGCAATGGGCATTTTGCTTATGTCTTTAGACATACAACTCTGGGTGAGCTAGGGCGGTTGCTGATTATTCCTCATTCAAATGGGGAATCTCAATTTGTTGTTGAGGTATCGGGTGATCCCGATGATCCCATGACAATAAAACGACAAGAAATTTTAGGCCCCATTACCTCTGAAATGTTAAAAACAATGGCCATGATCTGTGGTAGTGGTAAAGGCACGCCTGAGCCATACCAAGCACCACAGCAGACCTATAAAATTGGATGTGAAGAAATAGAATGTAAATCTTGTGGCAAGTTAGTTGCACTCTTAGTGTTGTCAGAGGCTGATACGGTCGCAGGATTAGAAGATTACGCGCGTATAATGCATGCAACAATTAAAGAAAAAAATGTTCCTACCTGGGTTATTGGCCGGGAAAAAGAAGTTAAAATAAACGGGGAGTATGCTGGATTAGCCTTATCCATGAAATTATGGCCAGAGCGCGGTAACGTACAAGAATTACTTTCAACAGAATTTAATCCATTACTTGATAAACTAATTGACGCTCATTGTGGCTAAAAACAGCATTGGCGGTTGTACTCCTAGAAGGCCTGGTGTGTATGTAGAATAGAGCCAAATAAATAAAATTTTTATTAGGCTTATAGCAACACTACATGAGCTTTTCATAATTTAATCATAAAAATCCCTTGGGTCTAATCCCTATGCCAACCACCAGATGATCTCGCCATCTTTTTCTAATTTTTGGTAACCTTCATACCGTAATTTTTTTTCAGCTCTTTTTGAAATACAGCATCATTGGCTCTTCTCAATATTGTTCCCACTTCCATTTGGTAACCCATTACATCGATTTCATACCACTCCTGATTTAGTTCTTCTTCAATCATATCCTCAACTTCTTCTTGGGTGGACCAGAGTCCATTTTTCAAATTAAACTCATTCATCTCTTTCATTTCATTCCTCTTTATATCAATAAGTAAACTATAGTTATATTTTCATGTTGCCCCAATTAACTATCTATAGCGCATGAAGTTTACGCAATCTGATTTCTACAGTAGAGCCTAAAGCCGATGCTGCTTTTTTAAAGCTTTTCATGGTCAGATTTTTTCCTGACTCCATGCGTTGATAACTTTGGTAAGAAACGCCCATTGTCCTTGCAACCTCCGCCATGGTGCGATGATTTAACGTTCTCATGATATGAAGCAGAACAGGGGCTGCTACTTCAGGACTCGCTGCAATCGCTATCTCTCCATTTTTAAACGATGAAGGCATAGGAATTTCTTCATCTTTTTCCAAGCAATCAAGAAGCATCAAATCAAGTACTTCTTGCGCGTTAAATAAAGCTTCTTCTAGCGTTTCACCGCCTGTAAATGCATTTTTAATATCACGAAAAGTGACAAGATAGCCGTTTCCATCAGGTTCTATTTTGGCGCCATAAGTTAAATCAATAACATCTTTCATTACTCACCTCTACCAGTCAATTTCACGCCTGTTTGTTTTTCAATGGCCTTTAAAAGACCAATTCCTAAATCTTTGGAACCATGAACAGGAACTGGAACAGCGCGGTATCCTTCCTTTTCCATCTTATAATGGCTTCCTCTTGTCGAGGTATGTTGCCATCCCTGTTTTTTTAATATTAATATGACTTCTTTGCCGTTCACTAAGGGACTCAACCACAATTTATATATTGTGTTTACTATAGCGTATTCATTCCACATGCACAACATATATTTTGTTATTTAAATGATATAAAGTAAACATCCGACTAATGACAACAGGTATCTGGGAGGCTGTCATTTAATTGTTTTTTTCAACCAAGCACCACACCATCATTAGGGTATACCCTTGTGATAGATGAGGAATAAGAAGAAAAGTTATATCACTAGGATTGTTTTTTTGATTTTGATAGATTAATATCACAGACACTAGAATTCAATGATAGAAAAACAATGGAATTAGTAGGTTATGCCAGAGTATCCAGCATTGATCAAAACTGGGATACTCAAATTAATGCCCTCAATGCCGCGGGTTGCGTCAAAGTCTTCATGGAGAAAAAAAGCGGAACCACCCTTAGTGAACGCTCCACTTTAGAAGAATGCATCGCCTATCTTCGTGCGGGTGATACTTTGGTAGTTACCCGTATTGACAGATTAACGCGCAGTATTCTTGACCTTCAAATGCTGCTAGTAAAATTAAAGAAAAAGAAAGCGCACCTGAAAGCAACGGAACAGCCCATAGACACTAATAGTGCGAGCGGAAAAGCGTTTTTAGATATGCTAGGTGTCTTTGCTGAGTTTGAAACCAATCTTCGTCAAGAACGCCAGCTTGAGGGTGTCGCTCGCGCAAAAAAAGAAGGCAAATACAGGGGACGAAAACCAACAGCAAAAGCCAAAGCCCCAACCGTAATCAATTTAACCAATCAAGGGTTTACTCGTCAGGCAGTTGCAGACCAACTCAATATCGGAATAGCTAGCGTATTTCGTATCTTAAAACAATATAAAATTGATAATCCGGTTGTTATTCCTGAGAACCAAACAAAAATAGCCGTTGTTGAGGTTAATCTCATCGTAGAGAACAATTCCAAATTTGTGCGCGGCAAAAATAAATCAAGAGAAGAAATAGAATTATCCTGTTTTTCCTATTATGACATGAAGAAAAAAGGCAAGGACTCTAATGACTACATTCTGGAAATTCCCTATGTTACCGATA
>JACCVV010000074.1 GCA_013697955.1 Tatlockia sp.
AGGGAGCTAATTTTACGATTTATATTTCTTTCTAAAATTTGTTCAAGGGCCAATAACACTTTTTTTGGTGTTTTATTTTCGTAGCAAGGACGGGTAGCCCAAAAATTTTCACCATAATTGTTTGGATTAATAGAGAGATAAAGGTCAGTTAGGCTGGTATTTTCCTCAATTGATAAATTAAGGATTTCTTTTCGCTTTATTGTCATAGGATCATCGGGATCTTCAGATACCTCAACACTAAATTGAGACTCCCCATTTGAATGAGGAATAATCAGCACCCGCCCTGGTTCACCGAAAGCTATAGGTTTAAATACATAAGCACAATGCTTATTGCTCAGCTGTGTCTTTGTTGAGGTAATCTCTAGCGGAAGCGAAAACGACTCACGCGCTTTTTTTATTAGCTTATCTAACGTTTTATTTTTCATTAGGATTCGCTATTTTAATACTTAAAAAAACAATTCTTCACTCAACCCACTTCAATACTGATTCAATGGATATCTTTTAAAAAAATACTGTTTTTACTTTATAAGTGTGCAGCCGTTACCTCTTCTAACACAGTCACAGTTTCCTCTAAAGATACACTATCGTTGTCCGTTTTAGATTTCTGACTTCCTTTTCTGAAAAAACTTAGGTTAGTCTCGCTAGCTTTTTGAAAGATTGCTTTTTGAATAGAACTGCCGAGCTTTGATCCCTCTCCATTAAATTTTAATTTTTGCAATTCCTTTTCTATAGTTTGTATGCCTTTTAAATCAAGGTGGTTCATAATTATGAGGAGTCGCTCGTTCATTTTTGAATTTTCACTGAAACTGAAGATATAATCCAAAGCAACAAGATGTTGCTTCTCCAACTCATTTATTTTATTTAAGCTGATTGTTTCGCAGGTAGAGAAATTTAGACAACTGTTATATAGATCTAGAAAATCAATATTCCACACCGCAAAATCACTGGCGGCTTTCATTCCAACAAGAGCGCTAATCAGTGCTATTTCATCGATGGTATTTTTAGACGTCTCTAACGTTTCAAGTCTTCTTGCAAACTGATCCATAATATAAATTATTTCGCCCAAATCCTTATTGTCTGACTGATACGTTCTAAGAACATAAAAAACACACCATAGCTCATATAAATTAGAGTCAATTCCTTTCGCTCTAATCATCTCCAACATGGCTTTTTCATACCAGTTGTAACTTTCTATAAGCCTATTGAACGGATTAATACAAATATTAGGTTCCAAGTTATTCTTCTTCCTGACTGGTCTGCCAACAAATTCTAAAATCTCATTTGTCAAATCAGTTAGTTCTGATTTTTGTTGCATAAAATCTCTACTTAAAAATGGTCGAAAATTAATCTTTTTTATTTTATGAATGTTATATCACTTAAGCAAGGAAACCTAATATTTACTTAATGGCTAAACTTACTTAAAACAACCTCGTAACAGTGGCAATCTTCCTAAAAAATGGACAAACGATTAGGGTTGGAAGCATAACAAAAACGACGCAGAAATTTAATTTACCCATTTAATAAAAAAAATATTATATATGTTGCCCCTCGTCATTAGGAAGTATAGAAAATGTCTCTCATTACCGAACGAAATAAAAGATCAAAATCCACTTTAAACATCGAGATTTCTACAAAAATTGAAAAAGAAATAATCAGCTATTGTAAATAGGCAGGCATCACTGATATTTCTTTTTTCATTGAAGAGTCAGCTCAGTATATTTTTAACAATGACTATAAGTGGATCAAAAATAAAAAAGCGGTAGAGGAAGACCTGTAACTATAGAGCGAATTATTTTTGATAAGGTTTTAACTATTTAGTTAAGGGAATGCTCAGCTTCAACGCCGCCCCTTAACTACTTATTGGATAAAATATATAAATGCATTCCTTTCAATTTTTAGTGATAGAAGAGTCTGTTGCTGCACGTCTCGTTATTGACGAACAATTTAATGGGCTAATCAAATTATTGGGATAATGGCTGAAAATGGAGTGGATTTAGTATATAAACCAGTGAATAATTTTCCTACTTCAATAAGCCTTTTACACAAGAAAAAACAGCTAAAATACTGAACTATTTACAATTGTTCAGGCAGATAAAGCCTAATTTTCAACAAGTTTTTGAAAGCCAGTTTATCAAAATAAAATGACTCTCCTATTGTAATGAATTTAAAAATACTTTATTCATAAAAAGGAGTTTTATTTTTTCTTAACTTTGGAGATACATTATGGACGATTCAAAAAACAAACCTAATCAAGGTCAAAACCAACAAGGACAAAACAAGCCAGGTCAAGGTCAAGGTCAAGGTCAAGGTCAAGGTCAAGGTCAAGGTCAAGGTCAAGGTCAAGGTCAAGGTCAGAATAACCCAGGCAAAGGTCAACAAGGTCAACAAGGTCAACAAGGTCAACAAGGTCAACAAGGTCAACAAGGTCAACATAAATCAGACCAAGGTCATGATAAATCTGACCAGAGTAAACAAGACCATAACAATCAAGAACAAGAACATCAAAATAAACCAGGCTTTGGAAAATAATTACGTGTTGACCTGGCATTCTCTATGGAGCCAGGTCAGTTTCATCAATACAATATTTTGATTCTAAGTTTTGACAAGGGGCAGCTCTGCCCAATGGGTTGTATAAGCAGGTGATTTTAGCTTCACCTTCATCGCCTAAGGTTTCACAAATCCTTCCGCTGCAAGACAAATCGTTTGCCTGCCGTATTTTTCATTAATTTTATCAAAGCCGGTCTTAAATTGGCCTTTTTTAGCTAAGCCCTTATCCCTTGGCTGGTGAAAAATATCCAATTGGCGTGGGTTTTTAGGAATTAATTGCTCTAAAAATCAGTCTCGATAAGTCAATTATTTAACTCCAATGCGCCAGACGATAAACTAGCTATTGGCTACAAAATATTGACTAAACATGATGTAGATTCGGAAGAGAGTCAGCTAGTTGACAAATAAACCATATGATGGAATGTTACATTTCAGAAAGAGTAAAGGGATGGTAAATGGTAATAGAACACGGTGATTTGGTTTGTTATAAACAAACCCTAATAGAAACACATGGAAAACTTAAATTTTTTCTTGAAAAACACAGCACTAAAGAAGGAACTTGGGGGAATTTGTGCATAGAGGATGGAGAAATTGATTTCATTTTTTTAAATGGATCCGGAGAGGAGCTTTCTCGTATTCGGCTCAATAAAGCTAATCCTCAATTGTGTATTCCACCTGCCGCATGGCATAAAATTCTTCCCATAAGTAAGAGCTTTAAGGCATCGCTGAAATTTTATTGTAAACCCAATCGTTACTTCAATAAAAAATATGGTTTGGGGGCAGTACATAGTGATTTACTGCATATTTATCATACTTATCTGGACAGTTTAGGCCAATTAAACATTTTGGATATTGGATGTGGTTCAGGAAGAAATCTGTTGTATTTTGCTGCTGCTGACCATGCAATTACTGGTATTGATATCAATGAATCCGCAATTGAACATATTTCTGAGATTGCTCAAAAAGAGAGATTAACTCAGATAAAAACGGTTATTAAAGATTTAAACCAGCCTTTAAACTTAAAGAAAGATCATTATAATTTTGTGTTTTCAACAGTGAGTTTACAATTCTTAAAAGCCGAGAGTATCCTCCCTTTGATTAATGAGTTACAGAATGCAACTATGAAGCAAGGGTATCATTTTCTGGTATTCCCAATTAAATCTGAGCTTTATTCCTTACCTGCTGCATTTACTTTTTTACCGGAAAAGGAAGAGCTTTATCATTGGTACCAGGATAGTGGTTGGTCAATAATTGAATATAAAGAATCTCCAGGATTACTTCATAAGTTAGATGAGTTTGGCCGACCATTGCAGGGGATATTTGGTCATTTGTTTGCAGGAAAAATCTTATGACAGTCTTATGATCTCTAATCGATTAACTGTACAACAGCGGCTTCTTCTAAAAAAAATTTCATTTTTTTTTCCAAACTGATAATTGTGACTGCCCTTCTCGATGAGCAAACACTAACTGCATCCCCCTGCTCTAGCTTTAAAATAATTTTTTATTGGCGACATCAACTTCTCTTTCACCCTAGTCAGTCGCATGCCGTGTAATTAAAACTTACCCCCGCTTTCTTGTAATAACATTTACAAATCAATTTTTATTCCATTATTTATTAGTTACTTAGCGTCTGAAAATTTCACTAATAAAAAGAAATAAAAGATGCGCATAAAAATGCTTAGCTGGTTTATACATAAGCACCATGGTAGCATTATCTTCTTATATGAAGGCAAATGAGGAATTCAATTATGGCTAAAAGAAAACATGACTTTACGGAAATAAAAGAAACTACGGAACAGGAAGTCAAGAAAGAAGGACGTCTATTTAATTCGCTGGACCAAACTCCAAATTTTATAGGTAACCGAACAAGTCGCAATAATAAAGTGAAAGGGGTTTTTAGAATCGATACCCTCAATACCTTAAATGAATTGGTTGAGAAGGAGAGAATATCCTCATCTAACGATAAACCCATCACGCTTCGCTTTTTATTGACTCCGACCTACGAACTTTTATTTGCCCCAGAAGGGGAACCCTCCAACAATATTCCTCCTCATTTTGCTATGACTGATAAGTCCCAAAACGAGGCCAAATGCATAACAGCTGGGAATGTTAAAATTAATAAAGAGGATAAAATTGTATATATCTCTAATAAAAGTGGTGATTTCACCCCTGCTTGGGATTCTTTGCAATTTGGTATATCGGCTCTATTGGCCTGTAATGCAAATTTTGCAGAGACGCTTAAAATAAAGCAGTCGACAGTATCAGGAGAGATAAACGTTTATACGTACTCTTTAGAAAGTGTAAAAGAAGAATTAAATAGCCTAACTACTCAGTTTCCAATTGAAGAGTTTAAGAGAATAAATGCAAATTTAGATGCTAGGACGAACATTTATACAAAACCCAATAACTTGGACCAAGAAGAAATCCCTGTTGCAAAAAACTCGACCACAAGCCTGTCTTTTTTTTCTGATAGGTCTAATGTTTCTAAAAATTTATTTTATGATTATATTTCGGATTCTGACGATTTATATTCTGACGAAGAAAGCAAGAATAAACTTGGAGCTTAGTTGTTTTAATTAAGCTTGATAGTGATTAGTCGATTTAATGTATCAAGCCGCTTTAAATGGAAAATATGGTTATCCTCTATTATACACAGGCCACACCTGATAGGGTGAAACCTGTGTTTTTTATCGGTGCAGCCAAGTGGAATTAGGGGCTAAGGCTAATTGAGTTATAATCCAGCTTTAGTGCAGTTACAGCAATTTTAGTCCTAACATCTTCAGGCAAACAATCCATCGCAGAACCCTCAAAAAATAAAAAACGAAGTCGAAAATTGGACTGAGCACAATAAGAATTAAGTTGTTTAGTAGCACCGATATAAGTAAGTAATTTAATCAAATAGTTCTTTCTCTCAGAGGTGATGCTCTTATCAAAGGGGTTATAACAAGGCTGAGTAGATAAAAATTCGACCACTTCCTGCTGTTTAAGTCCGTATGCTGAAAGGATTGCAGCATTTTTTTCCGCGCTGGGATCAACGTTTTGAACTGTAACTAGATATTTTACTATATCTAAATGACCTCTTTGCGCGGCCAGGCAAAGCGCACTGCTCCCATCTGGCACAGGATCCTTGGGGAGAACGGTATAGAGAAATTCTAAAATCTGAAGCTTACCATTCTGTGCAGCCGCTTCGATGGCTTCTTTAAAATCTAAATTTCGATAAAGCCCAGCTATTTTAGGAAGTTTTTTTACTATTTCCTCTAGCCCATTGATTATCGCGGTATTGAATACACGGTTTAAAACTCTTGCGCTTATCTCAGTGTTTACTGAGATATTTTGATTGCCTTCAATGTTAAAATTTTTTAATTCTTCAATAAAATTTAAGATGAGCAAATCTTCGCCAGGCTCTGCTAAGGGGTCAATTTCTATAAGCATATTATCGTCCATTGAAATAAAGTATTAGTCGCTTTGATAAGAAGTGGGGCAAGTTTACGAATAAACGCAGGTTTTTCTTTTTCACCCAGAAAAAATTGTTTTCTTCCTCTCCTAATTAAAACTCCCTTTAAAGTAAATGAGCTTGTATTGAAGCTCATACCGTAGGATTAATTAACCCACTATCTGGTGATTAATCAGGTTAACCCTTTTGAACACTAGTCAATTATTGAGATTAGTGTCCTTTAAATAGCTAGCATCGTTAAAATTTAACTATTTTACAATAAGATACCAAAGCTAAATTAAGTTTTCCAGAGAGTTAGGCGTGGTTTTACTTAAGCGCGGAACGCTATACTTCAAGCCATGAAATAATTGAGATTTAAAATATCACCATTTGGCAACCTGTTTTTTTTATACGAGAGGTACTCAATGACTACAAAAACAAAATAGTATAATAATATTGAATATGCTTTTTTTGGTGATTCACTGGAAGGACAATTTGAGCAAGCAAGAAAAGAGGGTGTACTTGATGTATTAAAAATATTGGAGCTAGATGAAGTGCATTCGGACAACCATTTAGTTCAAGCAATTAATTATTTCAAGGAAAAAATGGCCTTATAGAAAAAGATGCGCCCATTAATTTTTTGACTGAACGTGAAAAACTTTTGCTAAAACCTAATCTATTTGTCCCGTTCCTGTAATAACACCCAAATTTTTAAATGATAAATTCTTTAACCGAGTCGAGTAGAAATCTCACCCACATAATTAAAATCCAAATTTTATACGTTATCTGCTTCTAAGATTCAAAGCGCTAACCTCTGATAGGTAAAGGGTATTACCTATTAAACAGAGCGGTAAAAACAAATAAATATTGTCCTTTTAATCTTGCAAAATCCTCAACCAACAATAGATATGCTCAATCTAAGTTAATTTCTTACTTTATTCCTAAAAAGGAGTTTATTTTTTCTTAACTTTGGAGATACATTATGGACGATTCAAAAATCAAACCTAATCAAGGTCAAAACCAACAAGGACAAAACAAGCCAGGTCAAGGTCAGAATAACCCAGGCAAAGGTCAACAAGGTCACAAGGTCACAAGGTCAACAAGGTCAACAAGGTCAAAATAAATCAGACCAAGGTCATGATAAATCTGACCAGAGTAAACAAGACCATAACAATCAAGAACAAGAACATCAAAATAAACCAGGCTTTGGAAAATGATTACGCGTTGACCTGGCATTCTCTATGGGGCTAGGTCAGTTTCATCAATACGATATTTGATTCTAAGTTCAATTCAGAGGCTAAATTAGAAGAACCTGCAAAGGCCAATTTAGCAGCAGTTGTGTTGACCATCGCTTGCAGCGATCAGCCTGCAATACATTTTAGCTCCTTTAAATTGTGCCTCTGACCATGCTGGAAAAGGCGAAGAAGCACTTAAGATGGTTCAAGCTAATGACTATGACTTGGTTTTGATGGATGTAGGCTTAGGCGTGGAATGGATGAGATTGAAACCACCAAACAAATAAAAAGATATTAGAGCACTTTATAAACTTTGCCTGTTTGCATGCCCTCAACACTTTTGCTATAGGCCAGCGCCACATCCTTTACTTCAACCGATTTAAAGCCCCTAAAATACTGTCCATAGCAATCCATTGCCTCAGTCACAACCGTTGGGCTGACACAATTGATACGTTGTCGCTTTGGCATTTCAATAGCAGCGGCAATTACAAAGGAATTCAGAGCGCCATTAACCATTGAAGCTGAACTGCCATAACGAATAGGATCTTCACTCAAAACACCCGAAGTTAAGGTAAACGAGCCGCCGTCGTTTAAATAGGAACGTCCAATCAAAACGACATTGACTTGTCCCATTAATTTATCTTGAAGACCAATCTGGAATTCCTGCTCCTTCATTAGCATGAAGTCGTCAAAATGCACTTTGCCAGTAGTTAAAACAACTGCATCAACCTGAGCAACTTTTTTAAACATCGCCTCGATGGAATTATTATCCTTAATATCAACGCGGACATCTCCAGATTGAAAGCCTGCAGTGATAATCTCGTGGCGAGACTCCAATTCTTTTACTACCGCCTGACCTATGGTTCCAGTTGCACCGATTACAATAACTTTCATCCCAGTTCCTTATTCTATTTAACCTAAACTCAGTGTAATTTCTGTCCATTTGGCACTTTAAAGTCAGTTGAAACTAAACATATCGCGCCTGTTTCATCAGAAAAGCCTACAAGTAAAAATTGAGATTTAAAGCCGCCAATATTTTTCTCACCTAAATTAACGCAGCCAACGACACGTCGGCCTACTAACGATTCAGGGCTGTAGTGAACCGTAACCTGAGCTGAGGTTTGTAAAATACCTATCTCCTGACCAAAATCGACCCAAATTTTATAGGCTGGTTTTCTTGCTTTTAAAAAAGGCTCCACCTTTGTAATTGTCCCTGAGCGTAAATCCACTTTATCAAAATCATCATAAGTTATAGCCATTTTCTAACCTACCAACTCTAATTTAGTGCTGAATTCCGGTACTAAATTTTTAAGTAAAAGATAAAGTTCCTCATCATTGTGCAGGGCACAAGCTGAATCCAACATTCGCATTGCCTGCGTCAGCTCATTCCATTCAATCTGACGGAATTTAGCTTTGAATAATTTTTCATGATCTGTTGGGGCTAATTGTTCTGAGTTATGGAAAAGTTCTTCATATAATTTTTCACCCGGGCGAAGACCTATATATTCTATTAATACGTCCTTACCAGGCTCTTTACCAGAAAGGCGAATCATTTGCTCAGCAAGATAGCTAATTTTAACTGGTTCACCCATATCCAAAACAAAAATCTCTCCGCCCTTTCCACTCGACATAGCCTGTAATATCAATTGGCAAGCTTCTGGTATGGTCATAAAATAGCGTTGAATTTCAGGATGGGTAACAGTAATCGGCCCGCCCGCCTGTAATTGCTTTTGAAATAAGGGAACTACTGAGCCTGCCGAGTTGAGAACATTACCAAAACGTACAGTAATAAATTTAGTCTCAACCAATCTATCCAGATTTTGGCAATAAATTTCAGCAATCCTTTTTGTAGTTCCCATCACATTTGTTGGATTGACTGCCTTATCGCTTGAAATCAAAATAAATTTTTCTGCAGCAACTGCCACGCTAGCTTCAGCAACCGATTGAGTTCCTAAAACATTGTTTTGTACTGCTCCGCGAACCTGATTTTCAAGCATAGGAACATGTTTATAAGCAGCGGCATGGAAAACAATTTGGGGTCTGAATTGGCGAAAATGAAAATCGATAGCTACTTTATCGGTCACAGAAACCAAACCCAATTCGAGTTGAATTTTGGGATATTTTTCTCTTAATTCTGCTTCAATTTTATATAAGTTGAATTCACAATTTTCAATAATTAGCAATTTAGAAGGCTTAAGTGCCATAATCTGACGGCATAGTTCTGAACCTATCGACCCACCACCGCCAGTTACTACAACCCGCTTATTCTTTATTGTTGCTGCAATTTTATCCCAATGAAGCATGACTTGATCGCGTCCCAATAAGTCTTCGATACTAACATCACGCAGTGCATTGACTTCGACCCTTCCCGCTGCCAAGGCTGAAAGACCGGGTAAGGTTCTAAAGGGAATGTTACAAGCTTCACAATGATCGACAATTCGCCGCATTAAAGCTGAACCTGCTGAAGGAATTGCGATAAAAATAAGATCAATACGATTAAGCATTGCAAGCGTGGTTAAATCCTGAATAGTACCCAACACTCGGACACCATGAACCTCCATTCCTTTTTTACCCAGATTATCATCGATCAAACCCAGAGGGAGATAGCCTTGTGAACGCTTAAGGTCACGGACCAGACTTTCACCAGCTCTACCTGCACCAATAATAAAAACACGTTTAGCGACACTTGATTCCTTCCTCCTGTTAATTTGTTCCCACAAAGTACGCATTAGCAATCTTGCCGAACAAAGAAAGGTTATTAATATCAGGGCATAAAGAGGAAAAACAGAACGCGGAATATGTTGTAAAAAGGTTGTTAGATAAAGTATGGGAATAGAAATTATGGTGGAAGAAAGTGTAGCTTTAATAATTCTACCCACATCATTTAAAGAAGAAAAACGCCAAAGACCGCGATATACCTGAAAATAAAAATAGGAAAGCAATTGTACGGCCATCAGAATTAAAAATGAATATAAAGTAAAGGACGAAGTCAGAGGAGTCGGGAAGGCTTGCATGTTAAACCGGAGCCAGTAGGCACAATACCAGGCTGCGGGAATTGCCATGATATCAAATATCAGTACTGGCATTTTTTTGTATAGTTTTAACAAGAAAGCGCTAATATTTAACATAATAATAGGAATCCTTTAAACCATTTTGACAACGAATTTGACAATTGGCATAGAAAACTTCACCGGTTGGTGAGATATATAGTACTACAGCTTTAATTTCTTAGGGTAAAAATTTCATAGCGGTAAGAATATTCCGGACTATAAGACAAAAAGACATGACGGAAGGCATAGTTTTTATCTTGCTTCAAATGTTCAATCAAGCAGCCATCGACTGGCGAATAGATTAGCTTTCCTTTTTTGTCTTGAAGTGAGGTCAAAATAAGCACTTCCGGTTTTTTGACAAAAATTTTCTTACACAGCCCTTGGTACATATCTTTTTTTAAAGTCGTAGTCATAGCCTTATTATTCAAACAGTAAGAATCAATATAATGAAGCTGGCTTAAATAAGGAATTTGACCACTATCAGCAAGGACTACCTTGCTATTGGCAGAGATATTATTTTCAAGCCAGACTAACATCTCATCTCGCAGTAAAACCCCTCTTTGGGGGTTGAGACTAAAATAGCGATAGGCACCCAGATTTAGAGGTTTTAAAAATAAAAACGCAAACCAAAAAGCAGACATTAGTAGGCAAAAATAGTGAAACTCATCTTTTTGAGGTATAAAATAACCAATTATTTTGGATAGTCCTAAAAAAGCTAAAGGTAATAATAAGGCAAAAGCAGGTAAAAATAAGCGATTTTCAAAGGAAGAAATTGGATCGGCATTTATCAATAAAACTAGATAAACTAATGAAGGTAACCAGAAAAAATAATGCCGTCTATCACGTGCTTTATAGATCGCAACTAAAATCAAAGGAATTAAAGGAAGAATTAAAAACAGATAGTACTTATCCAGCTCTCCAAAAAAGCCAGTAAAGGCTTTGCAATAAACGGGATTCGGAAATAATCTTCCATAATAAGACCAACGCCATAAAAAATAAGCAGAGAAAAGCAGAATACAAGGCAGTGCACTTAAAATGAGCTTGACGTAATAATCAGATTCCAATCGTTTTGGACTATTAATTAAAGCTAACCCAAAGAAGATAATCATTAATGCCGGTGCTTCAGGTCTGGTTAACCCCGCTAGAACTAACAGAAAACCAGCTATTAAAAAGAAAAGTATATTTGTGTTTGTTCTTTCTTTTGAGTAAAAGTTATAACCCATCCCACGCAGTAAAAAAAACAGGGCAAAGGAAATTAAAGCCTGATAGAAAATAGTTTCCATTCCAGAGACTGCCCATAAAAGTTCACCACGATAAGTGAGCATCCACAGGCACGGAATAAAGGCAAGTCTCCATGAAAACCACAACCTTGATAAACAATAAACAGCTGCAGTGCTTAACATCAGGCTAAAGGCATTGATCAATTTAAGAACGATAACCGGATCCCAGCCCATACGAATTGCTAGTGATGCAAAAACAACAAAGCTGAAATTGGAATAGCCTTCAACAGGTTCTTCACCAATATTCCAAACCAAACCATCACCTGCCGCCCAGTTTTTTGCATAACGCAGAGGGATGTACATGTCATCAATTGTAAATGGCCAAATTGCTATGAGTTGAAGGACAAACAAATAGAAAAAAAGCACCGATATGACTATTAAAAACCACTTTTTATTATTCATTTAAACAAGGCAAATAAAGTTAACAAGAAAAAACAGAAAAAATTAAAACGCGAAAGATTATCATTTACAAATAAGGAAACCGGATCATCATTGTTGGTTTTGTTATTGGTCGTTAAACGGGCAAATCGCCACAAACCAAAGGCGCAAAAAGGTAGTGTCAATAAAAAATAAAATGATTGGTTTCTCGAATAAATGGTGTAAATCAAATAGGTGATAAAGCAAAATAAAGCCGCCGAAACTATCATAATGTCGAGTGAATTAAAGGAATATCGTTTAAGCACCGCCCGCGTTGCATATTTTAATCCCAGTTGTTTTTCCAGCCGTCTTTTGCATAAGGCGATAAAGAGGCTTAGCAAAGTTGCCATTAAAGTCAACCACCAGGAAATTGGTAAGCCAATTCCGATAGTACCTGCTAGAACACGCAGCATAAAACCGCTTGCAATGCATAATACATCACCTACAGGAACGTTTTTTAAAAAATGATTGTAAGCGAGATTTATTAACAAATAGAGGGCCAATAAGGCGGCCATTGTTGCGGAAATCATCCAACCTAAAATGAGTCCGCCAAGGAGCAACACCGCAAGCATGCCTAATGCAAAATTTAAGGAAACTGTTTCTGAAGCAAGTGGTCTGTGGCGTTTATGTGGATGTAAGCGGTCGTCTTCTCTATCTTGGATATCATTGTAGATGTAAACAGCGCTTGAAATTAAACAAAAGGCTAAAGCGGCTAAAACAGCGCTGGGTAAAAATTCAATCAAACCCGAATAAAAAACACCGAGAAAAACAAAGGCTGCTTTAGACCAGTGAGAAAGCCTAAGAAGTGAAATAAACAGCTTTAATGAGACCATAAAATTCGCTTATGCAACGCAGCCAAAAATGAACTATACCATTTGTTTTTCAATAGATTAACTTTATTCTTTCCAGATTAAATTTAGAGGATTAGGGTAAATCCTGCTTTTCAGCAAGCACTGTTAGATTTGAATAGCAAAATTTGGTGATTCACTCTCTTTTATTAATAAGATCTCTATATTTATCTAAAATATTCTATAAATATTATTTATAGAATAAATCGTTAAATGTCAAAATAAGAAAAGGCTTCATCTTTTCCTTGAAATCGTCTTAATTATTGATCCTTTGATAGAAAACACAGCTCAATAAGGTCATATAATTCACCTATGCCATTTGTTTAAAGTTTCTTAGCTGGCTGCTCAAGATTTACCGAGCTATTTCAAGGTTGTATAACTGCTTTTTGTTATAAGATGACATTTGTGTGTTATAAATATACAATACTTCAAATTAAGTCAATTGGATAAATTAATGGCAAATTTAGAAGAAGTACAAGAATATATTGAAAGAAAAATTCGGGTAGGTAATGTTTTTGACAGTAAGGGTTATATAAATACAGATAATGCCATCATAGTCGGAAAAAAGATCTTTGATAATGTGGCCCCTGGTTTTTTCACTCCTTTTCAATCGGGAAAAGATTTTGGTGTAAACCTTGGTATTACAGCGGCATCCCTAATTTGTGCCCCACTTTTACTCGGCACCCTTTCAGCTGTATTAGCTATTGGAGCCGCTGTTGCTGCGGTAACCTTTGTAGGCGGTCTTCTTTTTGCAGTTAAAGCCTTAACATTTGATACTGAAATGGCTGGAATGTCCCTTATGATTGGATTAGGTGCAGGTGCTATTAGTTTAGCCTGTATTGCAGGTATTTTAATTGCAGTGGCTGCTTTAATAACTACACCTTTACAATTACTTCATTTTACAACCCGAAGTGCAGCTAGCGTTCCTAACCTGCTATGTAATGCGCCGGCTAACGAAGAAGATAAAATGATTTTGAATTTTTCCTAAAACAAATAAGTCACTGGAGCGGATTAAGTTTTAGCTACCCTCTGCCTCATTGTCCAACTCTATTTTCAAAGAGAGATTGATGAAATTTTAGTTCTTGTTAGTTGTTACCCTCTCTTATCAATTCACGAAGAACAGAAGTTGCATAACTTCCAGCTTCGAGGCGGAATTTTAAAATTAAGGTTTGTTCATCCGGCCAATTCCAATTTAATCCTTCCACTTGTAATCTGAGTGGTCGATAAGCTCGCTCTAGTCCATGTTGCTCGAGTGCCTGACACCATTTTTCATAGGGATTCAAGGCTTTATCCTGGATTACCAAAGCTTCAAGACTTGCTCTCTCCTCACCTTTTCCCCACAGTGGGGCTGCTGGCGAGAGGTCGAAGTTATTCATTCTTTCGTTGATCAACGGGTCAGGTATTTCAATAGGGAAAATAGAGTTTTTGCCAGCAAGTTGCATTATGTCACCAGCTAAAGCTTGATCCCAATTGCCAGATTGAACCCGTTCAGAAAGAATTTTATTAAATAAAAGAGAACGTGCCGTGGAATAATAAAGCCCGCGTAAAAATCGATTTTTTATTTTAATTCCACCTAAAAGCATGGCCTCGGCTTTAGGTATATTTTGTCCTTCATGGCCGAAGCGTTGGGTTCCAAAATAATTGGGGACGCCTTTGGATTGAATTTTTAATAAACGATTTTCAATTTCTGATTTCTCAGTTAATTCACGCAAAACCAATTCAAACTCATTGGCAGCAAGTGCACCTGTTTTCAGTTTTTTTAAATGGCGGCTATATTTGATGACTCGCCATCCATTTCCCTCTAAATTATCTAACCCTTCTAGCTCTTCACCTGGGCTATGAACGCAAAGCCATTGGGTTGTTTGAGCCTGTCTATCTTTTAATCCTGCGTATGAAATCGCTTTTTCCGATTTCCCCAGAGTTCGTGCTAAAGCTTTGACCAGCTCTTCTGTGTTGATCCCTATTTTTTCTATTAGTAGAAAAAGGTGCTCGCCTTCGCCAGTCAATTCAAATCCAAGTACCTCATCTACTTTGAAATCATCTGCTGAAGTTTTGATTAGGCCTGTGGATTGTGGTTTGCCATAGGCAAAGGATAAGTTTGCTAAATCATACATTTTTCGAACTCTTTATTTGAAAAGATCAACAGCTTTGTCGAACCCTTTTCAAGGATTAATCATGATGTTTACACTGGATTAGAACTATCTAGAAAAGAATGTTCAAGCTTGTATTCACTCGCTAGATGATCACCTAAAGCCTGTATTCCATAACGTTCAGTTGCATGATGACCGCAAGCAAAATAATGAATGCCTAATTCTTTCGCTTGGTAATAGGTACGTTCTGAAATTTCACCGCTTAAATAGGCGTCGACACCAAGTTTGTAGGCTTCTTCAATAAAATCCTGAGCCGCTCCTGTACAAAGTGCGATTTGCCTTATAGGTTTGTCAGAGCCTTCAATGTACAAAGGTTCTCGGCCTAATTTTTGATGTAAAAAGGTTGAAAGAATCTTGGCAGTCATTGAATTTTCAAAAGTGCCTGTCCAAAGTAAATCTTTAGTTTTTCCGACTTTATGCTTTTCAATTTGCGATAAACCAAATAAACGGGCAAGGCAGGCATTATTACCGAATTCAACATGGCAGTCTAAGGGCAAATGGTAGGCATATAGTGAAAGGTTGTTCTTAATTAATTTTGCTATCCGCTCTTTTTTCATACCTGTTAATACTGGATTTTCACCTCGCCAAAAATAGCCGTGATGAACTAATAAAGCGTCGGCTTGATGATCCAGAGCTTCCGTGACAGCTTCTAGAGAGGCGGTAACTGCTGTACAAATTTTTCGAATTTCAGCTTTACCTTCGACTTGAATGCCGTTTGGTGCATAATCCTCAAAATTTGCACAATCTAGCAGCTCGTCCAGATAGGTTGCTAACTCATCGCGCTTTATCACGAGATACTCGCTTAATATCAGCACCAAGGATGGAGAGTTTTTCCTCTATTCGCTCATAGCCTCTATCAACATGATAAACACGCTCAACTGTTGTTTCGCCATCCGCGGTTAATCCGGCCAGAATAAGGCTTGCTGAAGCTCTTAAATCCGTTGCCATAACGGGTGCGCCAGTTAGCTTCTGAACACCATTAATGACAGCTGTATTTCCATTAAGACTAATTTGGGCACCCATGCGCTGTAATTCCTGTACGTGCATAAAACGATTTTCAAAAATATTTTCAATAACTGTAGATGAACCCTCAGCAATTGTATTTAAGGCCATAAATTGAGCCTGCATATCGGTTGGAAATGCGGGATAGGGAGCTGTTGAAATATTTACAGCTTGAGGACGTAAGCCATGCATATCCAAAGTAACCCAATCTTCTCCGATTGCTAATTCAGCGCCAGCCTCTTCAAATTTGCATAACATCGATAATAAATTATCAGGTTTAACACGTCGAACGGTGACTTTACCGCGAGTAATTGCACCAGCAGTAAGATAAGTTCCTGCCTCAATACGATCAGGCATAACGCTGTAGGCACCGCCTGATAGGGATTCAACCCCATTAACCTCAATAGTCGAAGTGCCTGCACCTGTGATTTTCGCACCCATGGTATTTAGGAAATTTGCCAGATCAACGACTTCAGGTTCGCGGGCAGCATTTTTAATAACCGTCTTGCCTTCTGCAAGTACTGCGGCCATCAAAATATTTTCTGTACCAGTTACAGTAACCGTATCAAAGACTAATGATTTGCCTTGTAAACGGCCTCGTTTACAACGGGCTTTGATGAAGCCATTTTTTACAGAGATTTCAGCGCCCATCAATTTAAGTGCCTTAAGATGTAGATCCACTGGGCGAGTACCGATTGCACAACCGCCTGGAAGGGATACATCCGCCTTCCCAAAACGAGAGAGTAAAGGGCCGAGTACTAATATTGAAGCACGCATGGTTTTGACAAGTTCATAGGGAGCTAAAAATTCATTTACATGCGAGGCGTCTACCTGCACATTCATTTTTTCATCAACAGTTAATTGAGCGCCAAGCTGCCCCAGAAGCTCCATCATTGTAGTCACATCTTTTAAATGGGGGACGTTTGCAACTGTCACATTATCGGTAGCCAATAAAGTCGCTGCCATGATTGGTAATGCCGAATTTTTTGCCCCAGATATCACTACTTCGCCATTCAACGCTTGTCCGCCATTGATAATCAACTTATCCATGATTCTTCTCCCATTCTTCTTTGGTAAACGTTTTCATACTCAAGGCATGAAGGCTTCCACTAGTGATGTATTCTTTCAGTATCGCGTAAACCCATTGCTGCCTGGCAACTCTGGATTTTCCCTGGAAGGCATTCGACACAATCGTCAATTGGTAATGATAACCATCTCCACTTACTTCAACGAACTCTACCTCGGCTGATTCACGAAGCCGATTCTCTATTTCTTCATTGCTAATCATAAAACTTTCTCATCTACACCCAAGATTTCATCTACACCGCAAAACTCAGCTAACGCCAGGATAACTTTGGGCATGCCGGTAATTTTACAAATTTTATTTTTTAAGCTGCAGATTCGCTTTGCTTCAATCAATAAAGCAAGGCCAGCGCTATCGCAATGACTTAAATCGCTAAGATCAAGAATTAAAACTGGCTCTTTAGATTCATGACAAAATTTATGCAAGCGGTCACAATCCGCTTGTACTGTTTGAAAAGTCATAGTTTCAGAGGGTTTAAATAATTGTCCTTTCACTTTAGGCCGCTCTTTTTATATTGTGATGGCGCATTTGTTTAATCAATTCTTGCATTGTGGAATTTTGTAAAGCTTCGGCAAATTGCGAGCGAAAACTTTGCAAGAGACTAACGCCTTCAACACTTAAATCATAAATTTTCCATTGGCCTGAGTTCGATACCAGGCTGTAACTTAATGGAATATTTTTACCCTTTGAGCGAATAATAATAGAGTTTACTCGTATAAAACGACTCTCTAGAGAACCTCTAATCGGCATAAATTTGATGGTTTCATCGGTGTATTCAGCCAAAGGCGAGGCATAGGTACGAATAACCAATTGGGTAAATGCCTTAGAGAATTGTTGACGTTGGTCAGGAGTTGCTTCTCCCCATGCTTTACGGCCAAGTACAGATCGAGACATTCCGTTTACGTCAACATTGGGTAGTAAATATTGTTCTACCGCCTGATAAATGAGTTGAGAGTTGTTCTTTAGAGATGCTTTATTTTGCTTTAGCGCTGAAAGAATCTGCTGTGAAGACCCTTCAAGCATAGGTAGGGGTGAGGGTTGAGCCCATAACAATTGAGAAAACAACCATACACCAACAAAAATAACTATTTTTAATCCCTTCATAATTCACCTATTTTTTGATATTAAACAAAAGTTGACCAATTAAATTTTCCAAAATTACCGCTTCTTGAGTTTTAGCAATTACATCGCCATCTCGCAGGTAAGGATGCTCCTTGCTTTCTTCATCTTCAAAACCGGGCACAATACTTATATAGTTCGATCCAATCAATCCTTCAGTTAAAATGCGTGCGGAAGAATCTTCATAAGGAATTGGTTTATCTTTACGTAACATCATAGTTACTTTGGCATTCAATTCACCAGGTTGTAATTCAATTCGAGTTACTTCACCTATTCGAACACCAGCAACGGTAACGGGTGCTCTTACACGAAGAGCACCAATGTCAGTAAATTCTGCGATGACACGGTATCCTTTAGCTGAAACCAAATTAGTTACACCGCTAACTTTCATCACCAGAACTAATAAGGCGAGCAAACCTAGCAGCATAAAAATTCCTACGCTTAGATCAACATTTCGTTGTCTATGACTATTATTCATTTACCAACCTCCAATCATCACTGCTGTCAAAAGAAAATCAAGCCCAAGCACAGCAAGCGAGGAATAGACAACAGTTCGCGTTGTTGCTTGACTGATACCTTCAGCGGTAGCGACACAATTAAACCCCTGATACACCGCTATCCACACAACAACAAAGGCAAAAACGATACTTTTGATAATTCCGCTTAAGACATCGGCACGGAAATTCACAGAGGCCTGCATATTGGACCAAAAAGTGCCATTATCAACCCCCAACCATTGTACTCCGACAAAAAAACCGCCATAAATTGCCACTGCCGAAAAAATCAGGGCTAAAATCGGCAATGCGATAAGTCCTGCCAAAAATCGTGGATAAATAACTCGTTCCAGTGGATCAACGCCCATCATGTCCATACTTGCCAGTTGCTCTGTTGCTTTCATCAACCCAATTTCAGCAGTTAATGCAGAGCCAGCACGGCCTGCAAATAATAATGCGCTAATTACTGGCCCTAGCTCCCGTGTAATACTTAATGCTAAAAGCTGACCAAGCTGGCTGCTGGCACCAAATTTCTGTAGCGTGTTATAACCTTGTAATCCAATAACCATGCCAATAAATAGAGCCGAAACAACAATAATGAGAAAGGACAAAACGCCGACAAAATAAAGCTGAGAACGGAGGGAAGGCCATAGTCTTAATAAATTAGGTCTTCTAGTTAAGATAGATAGTAAAAAAAAACCGGTATTCCCCATGACCTGCAAAGAATCTATGCTGCGCTGCCCGAGCCGCGCTATTCTGTTAAGCATTTAGCAACTCCTCAGTATAAGGGCGTGCCGGATAGTGGAAAGGCACTGCGCCATCGGCTTCACCATGCATAAATTGTTTTACTCTCGGTTCTGTAGAATTTTTCAACTCAGCAGGTGTTCCTTGACCAATCAAACAGCCGCTAGCAATTAGGTAAACATAATCCGCAATTGAACAGGTTTCTTCTACGTCATGAGAAACAATAATGGTGGTTGTATGTAACAACTGATTTAATCGTTTAATTAAACGTACCAATACTCCCATGGAGATGGGATCCTGACCTGTGAATGGCTCATCATACATCATTAATTCTGGATCAAGTGCAATAGTTCTTGCCAAGGCGACCCGTCTTGCCATCCCGCCTGATAATTCATCTGGCATTAATTGCGCTGCTCCTCTTAAGCCAACTGCTTCCAATTTCATCAATACGATATCCCGGAGCATCTCTTCTTTTAAATTAGTGTGTTCGCGGAGTGGAAAAGCGACATTATCAAAAACAGTTAAATGGGTGAATAGAGCAGAGCTTTGAAAGAGCAGACCCATTTTTCGCCGGGCTAAATATAATTTTTTACGGGAAAGATGGTGAATATTGACACCATTCACTTGAATTTCGCCCTTACCAGGTTCTAGTTGAGCGCCAATCAAGCGTAGAAGAGTTGTCTTTCCACTACCGCTTGGCCCCATAATGGCTGTAATTTTTCCACGTTGAACTTCCATATTCACATCATCAAAAATATGACGATTGCCTCGCATAAAACTAAGGTTAGTTATTCTCACCAAATTGTCATGCATGACCGATATCCGGATAATTTAGGGATCAATTTTCGATTATACCCGAATATCCATTTTCGCCTACATTAAATTAGTTCCCTATAAAGAAAAAAAATACTGTGTTAAAATTCGAGGCTTCTTAATTTCTGAATCCTCTTATCTTTAGAGAACAGAAAATACCCTCTTTCATTTCTGTGCGAAGTGAACAATGAAGGGCCTTATTAAAAGGTATAGTGAGTATGGATTTTTGCAAATTAGGCCTGGCCGTCGTTGAAACTGAAGCGCAAGCCATTTTTGATTTGACTCAACGCATTGACCATCGTTTCGAAGCCGCCTGTGAACTTTTATTACATTGTAAAGGACGTGTAGTGGTAACAGGAATGGGCAAATCGGGACATATCGGTAATAAAATTGCGGCTACCTTTTCAAGTACGGGTACCCCTGCTTTTTTTATGCATCCTGGGGAAGCAAGCCATGGTGATTTGGGAATGATTACCAGGCAGGATACCGTTGTAGCTATTTCCTATTCCGGCTTTACCAATGAACTTGTTACCCTGCTTCCTTCCTTAAAACGTCTTGAAATTCCTTTAATTACGCTCACTGGAAACGCTGAATCAACACTGGCCAAGGCAGCTAATGTTAATCTGGATATCAGCATTCGTCAGGAAGCTTGCCCCTTAGGTTTAGCCCCAACCACAAGCACGACGGTCACACTGGTAATGGGAGACGCGCTTGCAATTGCCCTGTTACAGGCTCGCGGCTTTAGTGCTGAGGATTTTGCTCGCTCACATCCAGGCGGCTCAATTGGAAGATGTCTTTTGCTTCGTATTGATGAGTTGTGTCACCAAGGGGATGAATTACCGATAATATCCGAGCAGGCAACTGTTAGTGAGGCGTTGATTGAAGTGACAGCCAAAAAACTAGGCATGACCTGTGTGGTTGATTCGCATGGCTATCTTGCTGGTGTTTATACTGATGGTGATGTGAGACGAACTTTGACGCAAAATTTTGATATTAATACCACTCCTATTTCCTCAGTAATGAGCCGTAATTGTAAAACGGTAACAAGAGGTCTTCTTGCAGCAGAAGCCTTGGCAATAATGCAAAAATACAGCATAACCTCTTTAGTGGTTGTTGATGAAAATAATAGGCCGACAGCCGTTATCCACTTACACGATTTACTGCGCGCCGGTGTTATTTAAATTTAAATTAGAGTGAAACGATGAATGAATTATTAGAAAAAGCAAAAAAACTGAAATGTTTAATCTGCGATGTTGATGGCGTTTTAACTGATGGTTCTCTTTATATTGATAATAACGGTAATGAGTTGAAAGCCTTTAATGTCCAGGATGGCATGGGCCTTAAGTTGCTAATGTCTGTGGGCATTGAAGTTGCGGTAATTACTACTTCACGAAATGCAGTGATTGATCATCGTATGGATCAATTAGGCATTCAACATTATTTCAAGGGACAGGTTGATAAGTCAGCTGCTTTCAATCAATTAAAAGAGCGGTTGAATCTTAAGAACGAAGAAATCGGCTACATTGGTGATGATTTACCTGATCTGCCCATAATCCGTCAGGTTGGTTTTGGTGTGGCTGTTGCCAATGCGGTAACTCAGGTTAAAGAATTTGCTGATTGGCAGACTGAAAAAACTGGCGGATTTGGTGCTGTTCGGGAGGTTTGTGATCTTATACTTTCTGCTCAAAATCGGCATGAAGAAGCGATTAGCCGGTATTTGAAATCATGAATGCTACCCGACAAGCTGGCTGGTTATTCTGTTCATTGTTTGCCCTAGCCTGCTCCGGTATGTATTTCGCAAGTTCAAAACCGGTTAAAAGATTAGATGATACTACTCTTTCAAAAACAGCTGATATTGTAGTCTCCAATTTAAATATTCGCCGCTTTGATCTTGCGGGAAATCTCATCAATTATATAGAAACGCCAATGATGCAGCATATTCCCGAGAACAACATCCATTTATTGACCTCCCCCAAATTAACACTTGCTGAAGCCGATAAACCCTCTTGGCAAATTAGCGCTAAAATGGCAAAAGGAATCAATAATGGTGAGCGGATTACTTTTATTCAGGATGTGATTGTGCATCAAGGTAAAGGCAAAAAAGTTGAAGAAAGTACAATAAAAACCGAAGTTCTTGATTATTTTACAAAGAGCAAAATTGCCAGTACAGAGGCGCCAGTTAGTATTGAACAACCTGGATCTATAGTTCATTCAAAAGGAATGAAAGCTTATTTAGATGAAAAACGAGTGTTTTTAAGCAAAGCTCAGGCTACTTTTGATCCTAAACATGCAAAATTAACCAAGAGTTGAGAGCAAAATGTGGATTCTAAAAAAACAAGGCTTCTCCCTTATCCTAATTCTTTTAATGTCCCAAACGTGCCTTGCGCTGCCCGATGATAGAGAAAAAATTATGCAATTGTCAGCGGATACTGCCGATCTGAATCAACAAACTCATCAGGGCGAATACATCGGCAATGTTCAACTTGATCAGGGAACAACCCATTTAAGGGCTGCAAGTGCGAGGACTGAGGGTGATAAGCAAAATAAATTAATTTTGGCAATTGCCAAGGGCGATAGCAAAAAACAAGCTCATTTTTGGGTGATAACCGAGCTAAATAAACCACCCTTACATGCTTTAGCTGATTTAATTCAATATTTTCCGGAACGTAATATTGTGGAACTCATTGGTAATGCTCGGGTCACACAGGGAGAAAATTCGTTTTCTGCACCTAAAATTATATACGATACAGTGAAGCAACATGTTGTTTCCAGATCGAATGGAAAGGAACGTACTACCATAATAATTCACCCAGGAAAGAAGATATGAGCGAGCTTTTAGCGCAAAATATTGAGAAATCGTTTAAATCACGTACTGTTGTTAATGATATTTCCATTAATATCCATCGCGGTGAATGCGTTGGATTATTAGGTCCAAACGGTGCAGGTAAAACCACCTGCTTTTATATGATTGTTGGTTTGCAATCCTGCGATAAGGGCCAGATTATTCTTGACGGAAAAGAGGTGACCAAAGCGCCAATGCACCAACGAGCGCGTATGGGAATTGGTTATTTACCGCAAGAAGCTTCAATCTTTAGGAAAATGACGGTTGCCGATAATATTTTATCTATTTTGCAATTACGTACTGACCTCGATGAGCAGAAACGCAATCAGAAATTAAAACTTTTGATGCAAGAATTCCATATTTCCCACTTAGAAAATAATCTGGGCATGAGTTTGTCGGGTGGAGAACGGCGCAGAGTGGAAATAGCACGTGCCTTAGCCATTGAACCTGCTTTTATTCTCCTGGATGAGCCTTTTGCTGGTGTGGATCCCATTTCTGTTCTTGATATCAAGAAAATTATTTCGCATCTCTGCGATAAAAATATTGGTGTTTTAATTACCGATCATAATGTTCGCGAAACGCTTGATATTTGCGAACGAGCTTATATTGTGAATCAGGGTAAAATCCTCTGTGAAGGGACGCCCTCTGTTATCCTTGCAAATCAGAAAGTACGCGAGGTTTATTTAGGTGAAGGATTTACTTTATAAATGTTAGCCCTTATCGATAATTATGATTCCTTTACCTATAATTTAGTCCAATATTTTCTTTGTCTTGGCCAAAAAGTGCAAACCTTTGAAAATGATCAAATTTCAATTGAAGAATTAGAAGCGCTTTCGCCTGCATACCTTGTAATCTCACCCGGGCCTAAGGGTCCTGAAGATGCCGGTATCTCACTGGCATTAATCAAGCATTTTTATAGACGCATTCCTATTCTCGGAATTTGTTTGGGCCATCAATGTCTAGCTTATGCTTTTGGCGCTTCAATCACTCAAGCGCCTGAAATAATTCATGGCAAAACATCTTTAATCAGACACCATAAACAAGGTCTTTTTCAAAACCTGCCAAGCCCATTTAAAGCAACGCGTTATCATTCTCTCGCTATCGATATAGAAACCTTGCCGAATTGTTTTGCTATAGATGCCTGGGCTGACCAAACGATTATGGCTATTTCTCATCGTCAATATCCGCTTTATGGACTACAATTTCATCCCGAAGCAATTTTGAGCGAATATGGACCCGAACTTTTAACCCGGTTTTTAAATAATAAACCCTATGAAAATTAATCAATTATTAGAACAATTATTAGTTGGAAACAATTTATCGAAACAGCAAATGCAAGACTTTATGAAAGCTTGCATGTCTGGCCAATTAACAGAGGCGCAAATTGGCGCTTTCCTCGCTTTAATGCGTGTGAAAGGTGAAACGGTTGATGAGTTAACAACCGCTGCCCAAGTGATGATGGATTTTGCTCATTGTATTGATTTAGGCGATGATTTAATTGACATCGTCGGAACCGGTGGGGATGGAAAAAATACCTTTAATATTTCCACTGTCAGTTCCTTTGTTGCTGCAGCTGCAGGTGCAAAAGTGGCTAAACATGGAGGACGTTCATCATCTAGCAGTTCAGGCAGTGCCGATTTACTTATGCATGCTGGTTTTGAGTTAAATTTGACTGATGAGCTGTTAAAACATTGTATGCAGCAAACAGGAATCAGCTTTTTATTCGCACCCCATTTCCATCAAGCCATGCTTAATTGTAAAAATGTTCGGCAGCAACTCGGAATTCGGACTCTTTTTAATTTTTTAGGGCCATTAATAAATCCGGCACGCGTAAAAAAACAAGTATTTGGTGTATTTTCTGAGGTCTGGCTGGAGCCTTTTGCCAAAGTGCTTGCCAATTTAGGCTCAACAAGAGCGTTGGTTATTAATTCACGAGATGGAATGGATGAGGCGAGTATTTGTGCACCGACAGACATTGTTGAATACCATAAAGGGCAATTTAAACATTGGTCAATTGATCCAAAAAACTATGGCTGCTTTCATTCCGAAATGAATTCAATAGTAATCAACTCTCCTGAACAGAGCCTTAGACTTGCGAATGAAGTGCTTAATGGTGAACCAGGAGCCGCTCGTGATATCGTTTTACTCAATACAGCGTTGGCGCTTTATTGTGCGGATATTGCTGCAAGCTTTGAGGAAGCGCTTGAAAAAGCCAAAATAGCCATCGATAGCGGCGAGGCTATAAAGCGGTTTGATCTATTAAACGCATTAACACAGAAGAAGACTGAAAATGACTAGTATTTTAAGCCAAATTAGCGAATTTAAACGCGAAGAAGTTGAACGCGCCAAACGTGAATTACCTTTAGCTAGTTTAAATTTGACAGGTGCGCTGCCCGTTCGAGATTTTGTTAAAGGACTTAGAATTAAAACTCCGGCTATCATTACTGAAATCAAAAAAGCCTCTCCTTCTAAAGGCCTAATCCGCGCCGATTTTGATGTAGCAAACATTGCCAAAATCTATGAGCAACATGGAGCATCATGCCTTTCTGTACTTACTGATAGCTATTTTTTTCAAGGCTCACCCGCTTATTTAGCCTTGGCAAAAGCCAATTCCACCCTGCCGGTCTTAAGAAAAGACTTCATTATTGACAGCTATCAAATTTATGAAAGCCGCGCCTTGGGCGCTGATTGTATTTTGCTAATTGTCGCAATGCTTGATGACCAGCAATTAGATGATTACTGCCAATTAGCCCAAGAGTTAAACATGGCAGTTTTGGTTGAAAGCCATACCCGGAATGAATTTCAACGGGCTTTGCGACTGCCAACTCCATTAATGGGCGTGAATAATCGAAGTTTGCATACATTTATTACGAATATAGAAACGAGTCTAACCCTCGCAAAAGATTTACCTGCAGATAAAATTTTAATAAGTGAAAGTGGTATTAATAGTCGTCAGGATATTGAACTCATGCAAAAAAATAACATTAATACCTTTTTAATTGGTGAAAGTTTAATGCGTGCGGAGGATATTGGTTCCAAGCTTAAAGAGTTGTTAGGTATATAAACACGTTCATAGAATATTTTTTAAATGCTTCTATTTTAATCATTTAGCCATTTTATGGAATATAC
This sequence comes from Tatlockia sp., assembly GCA_013697955.1. GTDB lineage: Bacteria > Pseudomonadota > Gammaproteobacteria > Legionellales > Legionellaceae > Tatlockia. The sequence continues at coordinate 26,188 of JACCVV010000074.1, forward strand.
ACGCCATTTATTTGTTTTGTTGTGCTAAATTTAGCATAATGCAACCCCTTTTGACTGCCGAGCGCATATGACTAAAAAGCAACTTAATCTTGATCTTCTTAAAACTATCGTAAAAACTGCTGAGAGCGATCAAAGAGGCGAAACAGCGAATTATATTCCTGAATTAGCTAATGTAAATAACGAGCTAACCGCGATAGCCGTTTCTGTACTTGGTGGTGAAACCCTGTCTTTTTCAAATATACCCACCGCTCCAGTTACCCTGCAAAGTACGGGTAAAATGATTCCACTTATTGGTTTATTAGAAGAGCTTGGCCCTGAGCAACTTTTCGAATGGGTTAAAGTTGAACCTTCTGGTGATGACTTTGCCTCTATTGTTCGCTTGGAAAGATATGGCCCAAAGCCTTCTAATCCTATGTTGAATGCAGGAGCAATAACCCTTTGTTCGCATATTCCTGGAGTTGGAGAAGAACAGTTTGCCTGGTTGGAACGTTGGGTACAAAAGCTCTTTAACCAACGCTTGAGTATAAATCCCTTGGTTTTTGCCTCAGAAAAAAGAACTGGCGATCGCAATCGGTCACTCGCCTATTTACTTAAAAGCCGCGGCAACCTTGGTGCCTCAGTCAATGAGACGCTCGATCTCTACTTTGCGCTTTGTTCTTATGAAGCCTTAATTGAGCAAATGCTTTATTTACCTACTATTCTTGCCAATTTAGGCAAAGATCCCTTAACTGGTGAACAAATTATTTCAGCCGAAACTTGTAAAATAACGCTAGCAGTTATGGCAACCTGTGGGCTTTATGATGAAACGGGTACGCATATGGTCAAAACCGGAATGCCAGCTAAAAGCGGAGTTTCTGGCTATACAATAGCAGTCGCTCCTCAAAAGGCCGGTATTGTCGTGCTAAGCCCTCGGGTAAATGCAAAAGGGAACAGTATTCGAGGTGAAATCATGCTTGAGGAATTATCCAAAAAAATGGATTGGCATTTTGCAAGTCCTTAATTTGTCATACTTCCATAATCATAAAAACTCTATAAAATCTCTTCCTATTGAAAAAAATAGAGTACCTATTAATGAACATAGAAAAACCAGCGCTTACAGTTACCGAACTTAACCGTCATGTTCGCTGCTGGCTGGAGTTGGAGCTGGGTGAGGTAAGCGTTATTGGCGAGTTATCCAACCTGGCCAAGCCCAGTTCTGGGCATTTTTACTTTAGCTTAAAAGACACTGGCGCCCAGATTCGTTGTGTTTATTTTCGCTCAAATCATGATTTTAATTCTAAAAACTATAAAGATGGGCAAAAAGTCATCGCCAAAGGCCGCTTATCTTTATATGAGGCCCGTGGCGATTACCAATTGATTGTTCAATCTCTGGCTGATGCTGGATTAGGTGAACTTTTTTATCAATTTGAGCAGCTAAAAATTAAACTCCAGGCGCAGGGATTATTCGATGCTGAAAGAAAACGAAGCATCCCTCGCTTCCCTTCCTTAATTGCCATTGTAACATCAGGCAGCGGGGCCGCTCTTCGCGATATTTTGACTACACTTAAACGTCGATATCCTTTAGCAATAGTTAAAATCTATCCTTCTGAAGTTCAAGGAAAAGAGGCGCCACTTCAATTAATTAAAGCAATTAATGCTGCAAATGAAGAGAGTAAAGCTGATGTTTTAATTCTGGCCCGTGGCGGCGGCTCTATCGAAGATTTATGGGCTTTCAATGACGAGCGCCTAGCCTTGGTTATTAGTTCAAGTGCGATACCAATAGTGTCTGGTATTGGCCATGAGACTGATTTTACCATTGCAGATTTTGTTGCTGATTTACGTGCTGCAACACCGACAGCTGCTGCTGAAGCGGTTACACCTGACCAGACGGAACTTTTAAGCATAATCAGGGTTCTTGAAGCTCGGATGATTAGATGCCTAAAAGGTTTTTTCAAACATCAGCAGCTTTTATTGTCTTATCAAATTGCTAAATTTTTATCACCAACCCAATTAATTTCTAAATACTGGCAAAATCTGGATTATTTAGAAAGACAGCTCAATCACAATATGCAAAATTGTCTTTTTCAAAAACAAAGAAAACTTCATTTACTATCGACAAACCTCAACACTAGAAACCCTATGGCCTTGCTTGAGCAGTCAAAAGGAAAATTAAAATTGATTGAACAACAATTAATGCAAATAATGTTGAATAAAATCAATGACTTAAAACAAAATCTTGGCTCCCAAATGGCCACCTTACATGCCGTCAGCCCTTTGGCAACCTTAGATAGAGGCTATGCTCTTGCAAAATTCCAGGAAAATGTTCTATTTAACTCTGCCCAGGTTAGGGTTGGAGACAAAATCAATCTACGCTTGGCTCGAGGAGAGCTAGTTTGCCAGGTTCTCGATAAAGTTGATGTATAACACAGGAATTAAAAATGATAGACGAATTGTTAGCGAGTCTTAATCTGATCATTAGTCAAACCCAGGCTAATTTCCAAACCCTTGCTCTAATTCTATCGATTCTATGGGGAATTTTTATTCTTAATCAACTTTTAGGTAAGCGTTTACTTTATCTTGGCATCATACCCAGACACCTGTTTGGCATACCTGGAATTTTTTTTGCACCCTTTCTCCACGCTAATTTTAATCATTTATTCTTTAACTCTATTCCTTTAGTTGTTTTGGCCAATTTTATATTAATTAATGGTCTGTTTTATTTTTTATGGGTCACTTTATCCATCACTGTTATTAGCGGAGTGCTAATCTGGTGTTTTGCAAAATCAGGTATTCATATTGGAGCCTCCGCCCTAATCACCGGTTATTGGGGCTTATTGGTTACCAACATCATGCAGCAAGGAACAATGACAGCGATTATTCTTGGCGTTATAAGCCTTTATTATTTTGCCGGTATTTTCTATGGTGTTTTTCCAGGAAAAAAAGGAGTGTCCTGGGAGGGGCATCTTTTTGGATTAGTTGCAGGCTTTGCAACCAGTTATCTAATAAAAAACTGGATATATTTGCAACAACTACTGCAATGGTGAGCGTTAATTTTTAGTCTCTTTTCTCCATTAATGTTCTATAAATGATTGGCAACGGGAGACACTATTTTTTTAGGCTTTATAAAATTTATTAAGTTGAGTTTTCATCAAAAAAAGAGAACGTAGATTTGCCTTTTGCTTTGCCATGATACATAGCCATATCAGCTTTTTTGAAAAGTGTTTGAATATCGGATCCATTTTTAGGATACATTGCTACTCCAATGGTGATAGACGTTTTAATGAACTGATCCTCTATTTGAATTGGGTATTCAAAAGCTAATAAGATACGATCGAAAATTTTGATTAAATCATTGTTTTCATGGGTTTCTTCAAAGATTAGTCCAAATTCATCTCCTCCTATCCTCGCTAAATAGTCAATTTTTCGCAGGTGTGGGATTATCATCTCCGGTAGGATGATTAATAATTTATCACCACAAACATGACCAAAAGTATCATTAATGGTTTTAAAATTATCAATATCAATAAAACAGACGCCTAATTGGGTATTATTTCTCTGGGCTCGTGCGAGGGAATGTTCTAAATAGTCAAAAAAACTGAGCCGATTGGGTAACTTGGTTAACGGATCAAAATGAGCCATTTTTATCAGTTTCATCTCATTTTCGAGTCTTTCAGTAATATTACTAAAAATTACGGCTGCTCCCTTAACCTTATTATCTATTATGATAGGGATACAGGTATATTCTACCCAAAGAGGTTTTTGGTTTTTTTGCAAAAAAATCACTTCTTTTATTTTGATTATAGATTTTTTCTGAATAGCATCATGAATGGGTAAATTTTCAATTTGCCCAATAGGGGATACTATTACTTTATCCTTATCCCCCAGAATTTTAATGATGGACTCATCTTTTAACTCATCACTCGAATAACCTAGTAATTTTTCAGCAGCAGGATTTATAAAAGTGATTTTATAATTAAGATCTATCCAAATTATACCCTCACCGGCTGCATTTAAGAGTAGTAGGTTTTTTGCTTTTTCAGTATTTAATTGTACTGTTTTCGCCTCCACAAGAAATTGAACTAAATAGTTCTGTCCATAGAGAATAAATAAAATGAGATTCATCAGCACACAGAAAAATAGTGTTGCAGTTAAGGCTGACCATACCTGCCAGGTATATTCATGATTGATATAATGCGGCGATAAAGTTGCTTGGATATCCCATATTGAATTAGCAAAATAATTTTCATAAGAAATGTGAAATAATCGAATTTGCCCTAGTTGATTTTTTTTATTATTAATCTCAAATATAGGTTTAACATCCAATCCTGTTGAATTTAACTTGAGTGATAAGCTGGAATAATATAAAAAATTGTCGAAAATTTTATTAAATACCTTAATTAAATTGACTTGCACAACTGTATAACCCGCTAATTCAGCCTGTCGATAAACTGCAGAAGTGATAAACACCGTATCTAATTGACTATTGTTATTTAACTTTATAGAGGTTTCATTTGGAGAATTAAGGCTATCAAAAATAGCTGGTTTTGTTGATAAATCATAACCTTTAGGAATGATAGTTTGGTTTCTTGATAGGTTAAAAAGAATTGGAAAATACAATGATTTATTATAGTTTCCCAAAAGGTTTTCTGAAATTTTTAGATTATATTTCCTTTCAAATTCATCTCGGTTAGTTACTTTAGGTACCCAATAGATAGATTGAATAATTGAATGTTCTTGCAGTAATAAGTTGGCTTGATTTTGAAACACTTCATTATCAATGGTAGGAGTCATAGTAAGAAAAAATGACATTTTCTGAGCTATATCACTTAGATCATCCGTCAGTTCATTTAGTTTTAATTGGGTTAGTTCAGCGAATTTTGTTTGCACCCGTTTTAATTCAGAGTGACTATAAAAAATATGAGCAATGACTACTATTAGAAATGTAATGCATAAGGGTAGCAGGATAGGAAACACTCTAGAGCGCCATAATTTTCGGGGTTTAGCTAATGAAATCATAAAAACCGGGGTAAAAATCAGGACTCCTATGCTGTCTCCTATCCACCACGTAACCCAGCTCAATGCGAAGTTATCAAAGGACATTAGGTGAAGTAAGCATAGTCCCACGTTACCTATGGTAGCTGCGACAATACAGGAAACTGGACCAGTAAGGAGGGCAAAGAGAAGAATTTCTTTGGGAAGATGTAAGGAATTTAATCGGACAAAACGTTTAACAAGCCACCAGCCTAACAGTGCCTGAAGCAGCGCACCAATTCCTGTTATTAATCCAATAAATAAATTTAAAAAATCAAAGACATTGCCAGCATTATTAAAAGTTACATAAAAATTAAGGATGAATGAGGCAATAAAAATACCGGGTAGGACACGCAATCCCCAAACGAGAGTCGCGCCAAGCGCAATCCCTGAGGGAGCCCAAATTGCTGTGGCATAGCCCGGAGGCACAGCCAATAAGAGTCCTAGAAATCCAGTTGATATATAAATAAGTACAACTGCTAGATTATGTAAGAGTGTTTCTTTTAAAGAGGCCATTAAAATTACTGTAAAATAAAAACGGGAAGAGCACAACTCTACAATTCTGAACGTTAATTTTAAGCACCTTTTTATTCCAAGTGATGTAAAAAAATTACGGCGCCAAGAGCCAATCGAGCGCTTAAAGACTTCGGAATTACTATTGTGTTAGATGATTTTGGTACTGGCCAATCCGGACTCGACTATTTGCATAACCTACCTATCAATCAATCAATTAAAGATTGACAAATCTATCGTCCAAAATATCAACACAAATCAATCAGACCAAGTAATAATTCAGGCAATATTGGGCATGGCTAAAGGGTTAAATTTAGAAGTAATTGCTGAGGGAATTGAAGATCAGGTGCAGCTAGACTATTTTGAATCCCAGAATTGTTTTAAATTCCAGGGCTACCTCTTTAGTGAACCTGTACTTCCGGGACCAATTGGAAAAAATCATTAATATGAAAGAGATTGATATTCATTCAAATAAAAAAGAAGCTAATTAAATAAGAAGGACAAGTTTATATCTACTAAAGCTTGTGCATATAACCGCCATTTTTTTGTCTATACTATTTTTAGGTTAATTAATTCTTCAAAGTTATGTCTAAAGAGAAGCTGGAAGTTAATTTAATAACGCAAATGAAAAAGAAACCCCAGTCAGTTGTGGCGGTGGCTATAGATATCTATTTAGAAGCAGAAAAAAATATTAAAAGGAGCGGGGGTAGCGGTGATCTATTAGAAATTGCCGATGAAGTTAAAAACATTATTAAAGGACGCGGCATACTTACTACGTTAGATGTGCTTAAAAACTACAGTGAGTATCATCAAACAATATTTAATTGGGCTCCAGATATAACTGAAGAAAATGTAGGTGCGGCTAGTCCTTTTCAGGGTGCTTTGTTGGATTCCCTGGAAGAAACCGCAATTGAGCAAATAAATAACCGCAAGGAGATGATTTTAGAAAATATTATCATCTATGGTGATGATGAAATGGCAGTCGCCTTTAAGGAAGCCTATTTAAATATCAATGATAAGAAACTGGATTACATGCTTAAAAGAGACCACCTAAATACTGCTTCTTTAATCGTTAATCAAATCGATTTGGCTCAAAATAAAAATAGGATACAAACTCAGATTTCTAAATTCGGGGATATTGAATTAAAAGAGTCGTTTATACAATTACTCTCGCAGGTCAATGACCAAAAATTAGATTATTCTGTTAGAAAAGAAGCACTCAATGATATTACGTTAATAACTAACCACCTGAATAAAATTGAAACTATCCACCTAAAGATCACCGATTTGCAGAAAGATCTTATAATCTATCATGGCCAAAACAAAGAAGATCATTTAGCTCAACAAGCAAAAGGCATCAAGCAGGATCCTGTATCTTTAAAATTGGGGCTTCAAACTGTGAAAATTGAGTTGGCCCTCGAAGTATTCGATGATTTACAAAAGATTATTAAAGATCCAACTATTCCCCATGAAAACAAAATGACATTATTTGAATCAAAATTAACAAAAAATGAGAAAATAATTTCTAATGCTATGCCGGAAAAATCTAAAACTATTTGGCAGGCTTTCGTAGAATGGTTTAAAAAGCTGTTAGATAAACCATTAGAATCAAATAAAACTGCAGAATTTAAAGATTCACTTAAACAACTCAAGAACACTAATAGTGATAAGCCAGATATTGGTGAACAATCTTTACCCAGATTAAAATAATCAATCATTCAATAATAATAACCTCACTTCTGCCCAAAATAAGCTCATCTCTTATTGATTAACATAGACCTACACTTTATTGGGCTCAATAAGCCACACTAGGATAGTCAAGAAGGATCAAGAAAATAACCACTGACACATTGCACTGCCGATTTGTGAGTCATTTGATTAAATGATTTGGAAATAGCAATTTTTTACGCGCCTGCTCCTGTTCTTCAAAAAGCCATACTGTTTAATAATTTAAAGACAATGCAGTATTTTATACGGATAGACAAATAAATTGATTCTGATATAGTTCCCAAATTCATCATACGACCACTTTTAATAGCTCATTGAAATAAGTCGTTTTCTTACCAAACCCCCTATAAAAACCTTTAGTACTCTAATTGAGCGCTATGCAGGAGAAATCATGAAGTTAAAAAAAGAGTTAACGTTAAAAAATCTAATTTTAGATACTGAAAATTTAGCTCAATTTATTAATAAGGCTGCGTCGCATATTGATGTAATCAATCAGAGCAATGATTTAGAACTAATCAAGCAAGAACTCAAAGAACCTGAAAATTATGCCATTTTAAAACAAGTTGCCGAGCTTTCAGATTATCTTGATGAACTCTCTGGATCTGTTGCAGTCAAATTTATTGATTATGTGATGGATCATAAGATTAATCCTTCAGATTCGCAGGAAACATCTCCTCTTTTAAACTATTTAATTGCTGCTCAGTTAATGTATACGTTATATGAGAGCAATCAGGATTTGTATAATTTATTTTCACAGCCTGTGGAAAACATGTCCCGCTTACCCTTTGATGTTAGCTATGAGCCTCACCTCAATCCTGAAAGGGACAAGGTCATCTATCAGTTTCAATTCAATCCCCAAAAAGGAAGCTGGGATTTGTATCGATTTCTGCCTGGTAACTCAGAAGGAGAAATCATTAATACAGAAAAAAATTATGTGATATCTAAACAAATGAAAACCTGGCTGAATGGAATTACCCCGGAAACCTTAAACCCCTTTATCCAAAAGTGCCTATTTAAAACCATAGAAAGTACTGAAAATTATAAACAAAAGAAAGAGCAAAAAAAATTACTCAAAAAAACCTTTGACCTTCATATAAATGAACTTTCTTCTAAAATTGAAAATCATTATCAAAGCATTCTTAAAAACGTACCTGAACTCAATAAGATCAATTTTATTCATACAACATTTTTTGAAAATGTCGAAAAAAAACCCAAATTAATGGTGGATTTATTATTAGTAGACGGTATTTTTGAACTAAAAAATAATTTCAATTTGATCTCTTTTCTAGCTAAATCAATTGAATGGGATCAGCTGAAAGCTCTGCTTGACAAAGAGTCTATTCAAAATGCACTACTAAAAGCTGATTTTTACGCTCTTCATGTGTTCTCAGAAAATTTTCCTATAGGACTATCCAAACTATCTAAAATTTATTTTGAAAAGGCAAGCAAGGAGCAACTTAATAATCTGGAAGGCTATCTTCTTTCCCAATGGGCGAAGTCTTTATCCAAGGATGACTTTGTTAAATTCAGAAAAGAAGGCAAGATTAGGCTGGAATACCCAGAATATTCACACTCTATTGTAGAGTTATATAAAAATTTTCCTGAAGATTTTTCAAACATTCTGGAGGAAATGATTTCAAGCGGAAAAAGCATAGGAGATCTCCCAAGAGACGCGGAAATTTTTAAACACTATGTTGATTTATTTTTAAAATATAAGGGTGAGTGGTTTAATTTAATTCCTTATCGAAAAGGTGATGTTTACAATCACAGGGCTGATTTACTTGCCGCGGCGATGCAAACTAACCCAGAAAAAACGGTGGAAATTATAAAGTCTCTTTCTGTTAAAGATTCTTTAGGTAATAACAATTTTCCAGCCTCTTTTAATGCAGAAGAGATAGCAAAGATAATTGCCAAATCCCCGCTAAACGCCTGTGTCTTATTGGATTATAAAAATATTTTAGACTCTTTAAGAGACGACAGCTTCTCATTTAAACCCTATGGGAAGATTAGACATTTTGATCATATCTATCAATTATTGCGTGGTTTACCTGCAAGCTATGGCGAAAAACTTTTACGAAATGGTCTGCTCTTTCCTGAAAAGGGAATGCCCCATTTTCATCATCTCTCTGGCCTTGGTCTTTTTGGGGGCAAAAATCCAAGCGGATCTATTGAGCCTATTTTTTCCTTGCTTTACAAAAACTTGCCTTGTTCTACGTTTATGGACGCAGTAAGCGAAGGTTTGGAAAAGAATTCGCGTGTTAACCGCCTATTTTTTATGGATATTTGGAATATTAACTTAATGGATTTGTCTAAAGTCCTGATCAAATTTGATTCTATTAAGGATGTAGAAATCGCTCTGGAACTTATTCCGGATAATCGAAAATCTATCATTCAATTTTTTGACGGAATGAAAAAAACAAACCCTGAATTGAAATTTCACATCAAAGTAAAACTCTCTAGAAATAAAGATGAATTTGAATTCTTAAAAAATTATCTTACAGAAACCAATAGTCAAATCATCACACTAACTATTATTCCTGAAGATTATTGGGTGAAAAGCAAATTATTAGATAAGAAGAAACCAGAATTTAAACAGTTCTTTGATAACTGCCTCAAGACTATCAGTGAGAACAATCCTTTTCTGCAAAAAATATCGATTAATGGGCTGTCTAAATCAATGTTCTCGGAGAATAGTGAGGAATATCAATTTAAAGAATTACCACTATTTAATACTAAAATATTTGCCATTGATAATACGGATGGTTTTCATAAGCTCGATAAAAACGAACAATCAGGTAAACTATTGCTCAGAAATAAGAATATTCATGCTTTGTATGATATTTCCACTAAAATCAGGCATTTTCAAAATGTTTTGGAATTATTACCTTGGCTTCAAATTAAAGGTTTACCCGCTGAAATAATGGTAAAGATTTTTGATAGATTAAATTACCAACATTCTTCCTCCAAAAAATTCTCGCCCTATTTATCAATTTTAAAAACAATTGAAAATTCAAAAAAGCTGGAAGAAGAAGCTAAAGAGGGTCATTTTATCAGTCAATTGGCCAGTGGGTTAATTAAGATGGAAGGCCTTTTAAAAGTCAAATCAATGGAGGCCTATTACCGCTACAAACCCCAAAATGAAAATATTGATATCCTTGAGAAATTTTTTGACTTTGAAAAATTGCAAAATCGGGTGGTTGAGGCCATTACAGACTGGTTTATTGAAGAACGACGTCCAGATTTGCCAGAGTTGCTCTCCCAATTTGATTTGTTGTCTAAAGCTCTAACCAATCTGAATGCTCCTTCTCACTTTACAAAAGAATTAAGCAAATTACCCCTTGTTTTGGAGCTTGATGGTATACCCACTCTTGACTCTAACCAGGCAAGCCTCGATTTTTGTAGTGTTAAATCTGATTTGCAAAATTACCAAAAGGCAATCAAAAACTCACTTAAAAATCAACAAAACGAAGCGGTTATTGCTTTACAGTGTCATGGTCCATTAAAGAAAGCCTTATGGAAGGATCTCTCTTTAAAATCATTTGATGGAATTGAAATGCTTGCAGTCCTTAAGCAATATGATCCACATAAGGATGTATATCAATCATCTAACTGGCTTAAAAAAATCGGCTCTCATATCTTTAAGGATTTGGATAGTACGGAAAAAGTTCTATTTAATAAAATATTGGTCGCTTTGAATAAATATTTAAATCAAAAAGAAAAACCAATCGAAAAGCAGTGTGACAAACACAAGCACCAGCACAAAAATCATTTATTTGAATTAATTAAGCCTGAAAATATCGAAATTTATAAGGAATCAAAACCCCGACTTTATCAAATCCTGGAAACTCAACGCGAACGATTAGCAAATTCCATTTCTAAATGTTCTGTAAAGATACTTTTGAAGCATTCTGGATTATTTTCAAATCTTCATGAACAGAAAAAAGCAATTGATAAAGAAGCTGCTTCTACTTATGAAGAACAAATTAATAACCGTATTGCACAACTTCACTAAAGGAAGGCCGAGTAGGAATGTATCTGCTCGGCTTTACCCCTAGGTCGTTTAAATCAAATAAAAGGGGCAGCCAAGTAAAAAGTGATTAAATCAAGTTAAAGATTTTAATAAAGTGATAAATCGGGGATCCTGCATCATTTTGTCAGCAGCATCGATATAAAGCTTCCGATTAGTGGTTGGAACAGGTATTTTTTCAGCGTATTCAAATAAAAGATCGGCAAATTTCGTAGTTGATGTAGCAAATTCAAACTTTAAGTTATCGTAATAAGACTTTAAGTAAGGACTTTGTGCCCAGGTTAAAAAACCTCTTAACCAAAATCGAAGAGAGGATAGGTCATAGTTTCGAACGGATAAACAATCAGACCAGGCTTGTATCATAACCGAGGCGATAAATTGCTCTTCAATAAGACCTTGATCGGTCAATACGGACTTTTTATTGGTTAAAAGAACTTTATTATACAGGTCAAGATTAAACATGAAAAAAGTAGCTCTAAACTCAGTACGAATGTTTCGGCTGCTTTTTAACAGTTCATTGGGGTAAAGCCATATTTTGTCTACCGCTTCTTTTGTCTTGGTTATTCGCGCAAATTTTTGATTAGTTTCAAAAGCGATTGAGGTCATAACCACATTAAACCCGACAAAAAGTATAGCGACTGAGGCTAAGGCTGAGAAAAAAACATTGATACGGGTTTGTTTAAACTGATCAGGATTTCGATATTTATAAGTTACAAAAAAGCTAAAAGCGATAATGCAGATAACAATAGCGCTAATAATCATTGGCAGGATGTCAGAAATTAGGGTTGTCTCAGCCATAGAATCTCCTGATATTTAAAAATGTCCATAACGGCTTATTGATAGCTAGGTATGCCGATTCTAAAAATTAAGGCTATCATGTTAAACCTGTTGTTGCGATCGTTTAAATTCTGAGAAGAAAAATTGGCACCCATTAAGATATACCCCTTCATTCAATTAAAGGGGGGTCATTTTATGTAGCTTCATTGTTTATTAACAAGATTTGGTATCCGAGGTGGAATAGATTTGAGCAATAATGATTTGGTTTTTGGGAAGCAAAGCTTGAGGAATGTTGGTTCCTAAGTGTTTAGTTGCTAATTCCAAAACTATTTTAGATTTTTCAGGATTCATTAGCTCCTTGGATTCATTAACCAGAAAAGACAGCAATTCAGATTTTTCAATTCGGCCGCAAACAACCTCCCCTTTGTAATTTTTACCCATAATAACCCAATCACTCTCTGCTTCTATTTTTACAATGATAATTTTTTGACCTTTTTTCATTTCAATGAGATTCTCTTCATAAATAGAATCGATCTTTTCACTATTTGTGGAAATAAAATTAACAATACATTTAGACTTGTCAGAAAAAATCCCATGATGCTTTATGCAGCTAACCGGAAAACTGAAGAGGCTTGGGAATATTTTAGTTAAATATTCATGAAATTTAGTCAAAGCTTCTATAAATTTACCGCATTTCCCATAATCAAAAGTGTAAAAATTAAATTCATTATTCAATGCAGATGCCATCATAGGGCAATTTTCTTTATTCAAAGTGCGAGAGAGGAAAAGTAATTCATTGGAATCGGTTAACTCATTTAGCATTTGCTCATGAAATGTCAATACAGCCATCGCGTCTTTTTTTCCCATGACGAACATAAATTTATAGATCATTTCGAACATTTTCTTATATTCAGGAAACTTTTTGACCATAGAATCCATCCTTACCTTGCTACTAATGTCATAAGAACTTTTGCAAATATACCACCAGTCTCCTAATATTTTTTGCGCTATTTCAGCGCGGTGGTTAGGGTGCAGGATTAAAAGCTCGTCAATAGTTTCTTCATATTGCTCCATTGTGGGGTGCATCTCAAAACAACCTATAAAACTTCCAGTATATTTACTCTTACCTGTAATCAATTTTGTAAAAAAAGCTTCTTTATATTCAGGTAGAATCTCGAGCAAGCTTTTATAATCTTGCAAACTAAATATTAGATCCCCAAACAAATGGGTTTCAGATAAGAATTTTTCGCCAATCTCTTTTCTGGTTGTTAAAACGAGCCTAGCAGCCTTTCTACAAACCAGGTGCAGGGCATGGAGTTATATTTCTTATTGAGATTTTTTCGCTCGTTACCAGCAAAAAAGAGTCGGCTGATACTGTCTTTTTCTGCGATAAATTTTTCAAAGAGCTGTGCTTTCCACTCTGGGAATTTATCTTGTAATTGTAAAAAATTGACTTCATCGCGAATAAGATGATACCTGCCAAATATTTCGACTTCGGAAAATTCCTTTAAAAATTCGTCTTTAAAATCGGGCATGTTTTCAATAAGATATCTGGGCATGTTTTCAATAAGATGTTGAGTTTGTTTTTCAACCATGTCTATCGGCACAGATAGGGTGAACAGTTTGTCAAATATTAGATCTTTATGATTAGGGAAAATTTCTAAAAATTGTATTAATTCGTCAACAGAGCCTAATATATCCAAAGGTTTTCTTTCTGATTCAAATATAGTCATAAGTTCATTTTTACAATCAGGATATATAGATAAAAACCTATTTAACCCATTTAAATTTGTCAAAATATCATTGAATAGTTCCGGAGCTTTCAAAAATCAACTTATCAAAAATGACCTCTTTTTTCTCTGGGAATAATGAATTGAAATCTATAATAGTAGATAATTAGAATATATTTGAGGGTTGGTCATAATAGAGTTAAACACTATTGAAGACGTTGCGGGTAAAATTTCAAGGAATTTTTTTAATTCTTTTACCCCAAATATTTTATTAAGAATTTGATCCAAAGCTTTAGGTTTCGAAAGAATAATTTCACTTAAAACTTCGCATATTTGAATCTTGAATTGAGAAGAAAAGTTAATTGTGCTTTTTAATTTGGTTAATGAAAAATCAGAATCAAAAAGATCCTCTTCAAGGTTCAACAAAATATTTTCAAAATACATTTTGCCGCATAAGGGTAATACTTCTAATAGAGCGTCAAAACAAATAGGATTCCGTAATTGTTTCTACAAGCATCGAAAAATTTAGCCATTAATTTCGGCCATTGAAGCATAATTTCATCTGCTTTCTCTGAGGAAGGCAAAGTGTGCATTAATTCTAGAGCCTCTATATCCTTTATCAAATCCTCTGATAAATTTCCTTGAGTTTGATTAACTTTAAGAAAATCGTAAAGTTTGCCGACGATGATTGACGAATCAATTTTATCTTTCATGTGAACCCCATTGATTAGGCAATAGGTATATAATTTGCGCAATAATACCGATTGAAAAGAATTTAGTCAATTGAATTAAGAAACAACTTAAATAAGCCTTCACCAAAAAATTTAATCGAAAGCTTAAATAGTTCAAAAAATATCTTAATTTCTATTTGATTAATAGTTCATATATTGACCATATATGGTAATTTTGTTACAATATGCTTACATTAAGTATTTGAGCTGTATATGTCTAAACAAAAATACGATCCCTATATCCATGGAACAACTTCAAAAACACTGTCTTTAATGTCGCAAACCGACTTTCAGCTTATGCCCATTCTTTGGATGATTGATGAATATTATAAAGCGCCGATGGTTGGTGAACTAGTAAGAGGCGCGTATAGCGTTGTAGGAAAAAAAATAGCAAGGAAAGAACACATTGGAGCAATTTCTTTTGGAAATGCTTATTCTGGAGGATATAGCTTATCTACTGTTACTAGAGAATATACCGGCTTTACCCCTCCAGACAAAAATGAGGTTTTATCTGATTTTAACAGTCAACTCGAACTTTCCTTTAAATCAGGATTTTCTAACATTAATTTGTTAATCATTTATCTTACCCGTGGTCGAAGCCTCCATAATAATTTAAATGAGATAATAAGCCCTGAAACACTTAAGGGGGTTAACCAACAATTAGATGCCTTAGTTCAATTCTATTATTTGGTTCAATTATTAGGTTCGCATATTTTCCCGGATTTTAAAAAAATTGAGCAAATTGGTAATAAAAATCCAATTTTAACCAAATCCCTTAGGTTAGAAGAAATTGTTAAACGTATTATCGAGTCGAAAATCAATGTCAAGGAAATTTTAGCAAATCCAACCGCAGATAATTTACACCAGGCTTTAACTCTCCTTGAATTGTCAGAACAAGCTACAAAGGTTAATAATCTTTCTTATTCCCAACTTTTTTGTTTGGACAAACCTGAAAATGAGTCCGAATTTGATTGTTATGAAGACGAAAACTGTAGTTATTTTTTTAAAAATGTTTCCGAGTATGGCATTGAATTGATATTAAATAAATTTATATCTTCAAAATATGTTGGACCTAAGTATTTCCAGGGTCTATCAAAGGATATTGAAAAACACATCCTGACATTTGAGGATCGAATTCGCCTTTTTCGAAAAATTATTGCAGCACCACAAGAACGTTTTAATTTCAAAGATGAGAGTCTAATTAGCGGTACAAACTTTCCAGTCGTTTTAGTATCAGAATCTGAGAAAATCAAGCATCATTCCGAAAGTGAATATCGTAGTACGAAACCTTTAAAATTAGGTGAAGACATCCGGTTGGTTGCAACAGATACAAAGTCACATAAACATGAATTAAAGCAATATTTTTGGGCAAATAAAATCAACCCGGTTCAAGTTGTTCTCTTAGATGAATTGGAGATTGCCCGAGATAGAAAAAGTGTTTTGCCTTTGTCCATTGATACGCAAGCGCTAAGAGTGATGCTCACCAAAACAAAATCAAAAGAATCCAATGCACTTTTTTATGAGCTCTACACTCTAATTGATGAACTCAATGAAAAAAGAAATGAATACCGTGAATCTAAAAATCAAAAATATCGTGCTCATGATCTTTTATTAAAAACTATCGAATCTGAAATGGAAAATGCATTCAAGACCGCTACTACCCTAGCTACCAAGGATCTCCAGGAATTTTGTTTTAATTGTGCCCTAGCAATTCAGGACCAACGATCTATTCTTGAACAACATCAGGGCATTATTGGTGTTATCGATATGCTTCTAACTATATTAGTCAGTATGATTGTATTTTATCCAATTGTTTATGCCTATCAAAAATACAATGATATCCCTTATACCTTTTTCAATACTGCTTCAGGAAAATTAGCGCAGCGAGCGCACGCTACTCTGGAAAAAATTTCAGAAACCTTGAATGAAGAAGATTCTTCAGAAGAAGTGAGTAATTTAGAGTTTTTGGAGGAAGATCATTTTTCAATAGAAGCTTGGGATGAAAAGAATTATTCAATATAAAATGTTTATCAAAATTTCTGTACATCGATTTCAACTTTTAGGGACTTAATTAGTTCTCTAAAAGTTAGCTATAAAATAAACACTTAACCTCTTCCTCAACCTGAATCCCAAATTTATTATTCGCCAAGTCTAAAAGCTCCTTTTCAGTTTTGATTTCTTTTTCTTTTTTATAGCCATCGCCTGAATATGATTTGAAAAAACCCACCTTGTTTTCTTTAAACATGCAAATCACTTTTCGCTTGGTTGGGGTCACTGTAGCTAGTTTGTAAAAATCATCGCGAATTCTAAATTTTTGTTGAGTAGTGAATAGATTCTGAGCGGCAAAAGCTATTTCCTTGTTTGATTTCGGAGTTGAATCAATATCAGCCAAACAAAGCCAACCTTGCTTCGTAAAGGTTTCCAGGCGAATTTTTGATGGATAAGTTGTTAAATTATACAATTCACCTAGCAGCTCTTGCTCTCCCTCTTCCACTTTTAATGGCTTTCTAAGGCTATAATCGGCAAATCCGGTATCAATTAACCATTTGTCTTTCTCTAATTCAACAATTAAGGCCTCATGTGAAAATTCGATATTTTCAAATTGTTCTTCAATAATTTCATTTCTGAATTGAACAAGAGGTTTAGCAAGAAAACGATTTACCTTAAACCCAAGTTCTTCAAGCGCCCAAGCTAGCAGCTCATTATTTTGGAAGCAAAAACCGGAGCGCTTATCGATCACAAATTGATTAAAAATGGCATCTATCGAACAATCAGGTAAAATTCTATCCTCTGTTTTCAACAGACCTTGTAAATAAAGATCGGTGTTTTGATAAGGAAACTGCGCAAGATGCGCTGCAACTAGCTCATTTAACAAATTAATACATGGTTTTGAATTTTGAAGGGAGACACCAAGGTGCTCTAAATAAAGTTTAATATCTGCCATTCGCTTACCTTAAAGATTTGGATTTGATTTATGCTCAAAATGATTTCATATAAGGCTTTACATGCCAAAATTTCACCCAAATATGCGCAAAAAAACGCAATTTATCATCTTAAAGTTATATTGATAAGAGTCACTAAAAAAAAATCCTTTTTTATAGTATACTCTTGCGCCTCAACGTATTTGCAAAATCGCTGCTATGGCTACTAATTTACTCAAGCATCCTGCTATTGCTTTAAAACAAAACTGGGGACAGCTTTATGGCTGTGGTCTTCCTTTAGCGCTTGCCGAATATTGCCATCAAACAAAAGGGATTAAATTAATAGTCGCGCCTGATAATTTACTAGCCGGCCAACTCCTTTCTGAATTAAATTTTTTTCTTAAAGATAAAGACAATAAGCAGGAATTATTATTTTTTCCCGATTGGGAAACCCTTCCCTACGATCAATTTTCACCCCATCAAGACATCATATCAGAACGTTTGTCGACCTTAAACCGCTTACAACAAAGCACAAATGCGGTAGTGATTAGTTCTATCAGCACACTTATGCATCGTCTTTGTCCGCCACAATTTTTACATCAATATGCTTTAATGTTGAGCGAAGGGCAATCACTGGATTTGGATCAGTTCAGACATCAACTGCAACAAGCAGGCTATCGCTGCGTGAATAAAGTGTTGGAACACGGTGAATATGCGATTCGCGGTTCCATAATTGATGTTTACCCAATGGGCTCTTCACTGCCCTTTCGTATAGAATTGTTTGATGAGGATATTGAAAGTCTGCGTCAATTTGATCCGGAAACGCAAAGAACAATCTCTAAAATTAACGAAATTCATCTCTTACCGGCTCGGGAATTCCCTTTAAACGAGCAAAGTATTACTCACTTTCGTCGCTCATTTCGTGAGCAATTCACAGGCAATCCGAGTCAATGGCCAGTTTATGAAGCGGTTAGCGATGGCCAATTTCCTTCAGGAATTGAATATTATTTACCTCTATTTTTTGAAGAAACAGCCACTTTTTTTGATTATTTACCAGCAGAGGCAAGTCTTTGTTTGATTGAAGCAGTTCATGAGCAGGCAGAACAATTTTGGCAAGAATTATCCGCTCGCTATGAACAACGTAGTTACGATATTTCTCGTCCCATCTTGAAACCACCAGCGATTTTTTTAACACCTACTGAAATTTTGACGAGATTCAATCAGTATCAGCAAATTCGCTGTTTTCATCAAAAAATCGAAAAAAAAGGCGCTCTTTATAATTTCAATATAGAAAAAGCACCTTCCCTGCCTTTAGAGCGACAATCTCATCATCCGCTTGTAAAGCTTGCAAACTATTTGGCCGAGCCTGACAAACGTTTTTTACTTACTGTTGAATCGGCTGGCCGCCGCGAGGTGCTGCTGGATTTACTCAGACAAGCTGAATTAACCGCAAAAACTATCGATTCTTGGGAAGAATTTATTAGGGATGATGTCCGAGTAAGTATAACTACAGGGCCTCTTCGCTACGGTGCCGAACTGCTAGATGCCAAAATAATTATTATTGTCGAATCCCAATTATTTGGGGAACAAGCAATCCCACAGCGACGTTCCAGTCAAAAAACAATTGATCCGGATTTGATCATTCGTGATCTCGCCGAACTTCAACTGGGCGCGCCTGTTGTTCATCTCCAGTTTGGAGTTGGACGTTATCAAGGGCTTAAAACCCTTGAAAACAATGGAACAGCTAATGAATTTTTGGTTCTTTCTTATGCAGGCGAGGATAAAATTTATGTTCCAGTCACCTCTTTGCATTTTATCAGCCGCTACACCGGGGTTGATTCAGAGCATGCTCCCTTACATAAACTAGGAACTGATCTATGGCAGAGAGAAAAGAAAAAAGCTGCCGAAAAAATTCATGATGTGGCAATCGAATTGTTAGAAATTTACGCCAAACGCGAAGCTAAACCCGGGCATGCTTATCAATTTAATTCCACTGAATACAAAACTTTTGCGGCCGGTTTTCCTTTTACTGAAACCGTTGATCAGCTGCGTGCAATCGAGGAAATCATCAAAGATCTGCAAGCATCTCGCCCCATGGATCGCCTCATATGTGGCGATGTCGGCTTTGGTAAAACTGAAGTTGCCATGCGAGCTGCCTTTCTTGCCGTGCTAAACAATAAGCAGGTCTGTGTGCTTGTTCCGACCACTTTATTAGCTGGACAACATTTCGAAACCTTTCGCGATCGGTTTGCTCAGTTTCCCATAACTATCGAGCTGCTTTCTCGTTTTCGCTCTGGAAAAGAGTCGGAAAAAGTCATTGAATCTCTGAAAAACGGCCGAGTCGACATCATAATTGGTACGCATAAGCTTTTTTCTAAGGATATTCAGTATCAAAACCTGGGTTTATTGATTATCGATGAAGAACATCGCTTTGGAGTTAAACAAAAAGAACATATAAAAGCCTTAAGAACCGAGGTTGATATTTTATCGATGACTGCAACTCCGATTCCGCGCACGCTCAATATGGCAATGGCCAATATCCGCGATATTTCACTCATTGCAACGCCGCCTGCGAAGCGATTAGCAATTAAAACCTTTTGGCAAGAACGAAACGACTCTGTTTTAAGAGAAGCTATTCTTCGTGAAATCTTACGCGGAGGCCAAGTATTTTTCCTGCATAATAATGTGCAAACAATCGAACGAATTTGTCAGGATTTACAAGCTTTAGTCCCTGAGGCAAAAATTCAATCAGCTCACGGCCAAATGCGTGAACGTTCCTTAGAGCGTATTATGTCTGATTTCTACCATCATCGTTTTAATGTTTTAGTGTGCACAACGATTATCGAAACCGGAATTGATATTCCAACTGCCAATACCATAATCATCGATAGAGCAGATAAATTTGGTTTAGCTCAACTCCATCAATTACGCGGTCGTGTTGGACGCTCCCATCACCAGGCTTATGCCTATCTATTAACGCCAAATGAAAAATTATTAACACGAGACGCTGTAAAACGGCTGGAAGCTATCGTTTCGCTGGAAGATTTAGGCGCAGGATTTACTCTTGCAACCCACGATTTGGAAATCCGCGGTGCTGGGGAGCTTTTAGGTGAGGAACAAAGCGGCAATATGCATGCAATAGGCTTTAATCTCTTTATGGAGATGCTGGAAAAAGCCGTAAGCGATTTAAAATCAGGTAGGACACCTGAGTTGGCAAAACCCTTACATCAAGGGCCTGAAATTGATCTGCGCTTGAGTGCTATCCTTCCCGAAAATTATATTGGCGATATTCACACCCGATTAATCATGTATAAACGCATAGCTAATGCGAAAAGCAAAGAACAGCTCCGTGATTTGCAAATTGAAATGATAGATCGCTTTGGCTTGCTACCCCAACAAGCTAAAAATTTAGTATTAGTTACAGAACTTAAATTATTAGCCGCACAATTGGGCATTAATAAAATAAACGCAGCCCAACAAAATGGAAAAATTGAATTTAGTGATAGGCCAGAAATTGATCCAAAAATACTAATTAGCCTCATCCAGGTTCAAGCCAAACGCTATCAAATGGAAGGCCCTACCAAGTTAAAATTCACCTTAGATAGTAGTTCACAAGAAGATCGTATCTTCGAAATTAAAAATTTATTAATTAAGTTAGCTAACAAACCGTTGGATTAACTATCTGTAATTACTTGTTTAAAAGATGAGAATCAACGATGGATGAAAATTTTTGGAATCACTATGCAAAAATTGGTTATTATCTTTGGAATCATAATTTTAATTATTGGTTTAGCGTGGCCTCTCATTAAAAAATTGGGACTTGGCCGTCTACCCGGCGATATTTTAGTTCCAAAAAGCAACTTTACTTTTTATTTCCCGATTACAACTTGCATCATTATTAGTCTAATAATCACCCTTATAATTTGGCTATTTAAGCGCTAACCTCATTTTTGAGTGGTTTTAACGTGGTATTTAAATCGCCAGATTAGGCGAAGCGTTATGATTTTCTGAATTTACCGTGAAGCATGAATTCAATAGAGCGACATAATCTCAAATTCCATCGGATCAATTTAAAACGCTTTGCTCAAAACTTTGTCCTATACTAAGATGAAAGCACAATCCTGATTATTAATCGTCTATTGTGAAAATTTCAAAAGGATGAAGAAATTTTGGCTAAATATATAGAACAGTTAGTTTATGTTTCTTTAACACTTGCAATAGCAAGCCTTCAACCCGCTTATTCCAAAGTGAGTATGGAGCCTTCTGGAGTAGCAAGATTGAGTTTTGCTACAGGGGGTTCTATAAGTTTCCTGGCAGCTGGTGAAAAAAAATGGGTTAGAGCAGCAATTAACAGACCTTTAGTAATTGGCGATCGAGTATGGACAGGAAATTCTTCTTATTTAGAATTACAGCTGGCAAATGCGACCGTTCGAATGGGTAATCAGACTAGCTTAAAAATTCTAAATATCGATAAAAGGCTAACTCAAATCCAATTATCTACCGGAACAATCATTGTTAAAGTACGGAACCTACAACCCCAACAAAGAATTGAAATTTCAACAATTAACCTGGCTTTTTCTATCACAAAACCCGGTACATACAGAGTAGTCGTTAATGAAAAAGCACAAATAACCTTTATTGGAGTTATGAATGGTTTGGGAAAAGTCTATGGAACAAAAGTTGCCTATCAAATTAATCAAGGTGAATATTGTCCATTTGGCCCCAATTTAAAACTCTATCGATGCACTTCACTGCCAGCTCCCGATCGCTTTGCACGATGGAGTTCTGAACGAGATCGTTTCAGCACAGGGGCAAAGAAATATATTTCTGTTGAAATGATAGGCTACGAAGACCTGGAACAACATGGCAAATGGAAATCTACAAAAAAATACGGAAATATATGGACACCCGCTGCGGTTACATCTAATTGGGCACCCTATCGCTCAGGTAAATGGGTTTGGATTAGGCATTGGGGATGGACTTGGGTTGATGACAAACCTTGGGGGTTTGCTCCTTTCCACTATGGAAGATGGGTCTATCTTGAAAGCCAATGGAGTTGGGTTCCAGGACCAAGAACTCAACAACCTGTTTATGCGCCCGCTTTAGTAGTCTTTGTGGGTGGTGGACGCGATTACAACCTAAGATTGCCAAACGGCCCTTCCGGGATTGCCTGGTTTCCCTTAGCTCCAGGTGAGGTTTATTTACCGCCAAGAAACTTCAGCCAACAGTATTTTATTAATGTTAATAATTCCAACACATTCATAAATAATCAAAATTTGAATAATTTTTATAATAATAGAAATCTAAATATCAAATATCAAAATTTGCAGATTCCTAACGGCATTACAGCTGTTCCTAATGAAACTTTTCTTCGCTCACAGCCAGTAAACCGAGCTCTGGTCAACTTGCCTCTTGAAACTATTAACCAGGCTCCAAAAAATCCTGTCGCACCTATTGTTCCAGATACAACAAGCCTATTAGGTGGCAATGAAGCAGCACAATCACAACCACCAACAGATCTTGTTAATCAACCCAGTGTGGTAACCACTCCGCCACCTCCAGCATCAACACCATTTTCTGAGGAGCAAAAACAATTACAGGAAAATCCAGGTCATCCCTTACCAGCTCAAGAAAATGAGCAAAAACCGGTACAAGGTGAAGACTCTAATATTAACGTTGTTGATCCAGCAAAAGCAGCAGAACCCATTTCCAAAGAACAAATGGAACAAGCACCACTTTTAGATCCATCCTTAATTCCTGCTCAAATCGATAAGCCAGCGGATGAATCTCTAAAACCAGCCGACCCAACAAAACCTGATGAGTCAGGAAAACCAGCTCCAATACAACCCGATGAGTCAGTGAAACCTGCTGAACCAACCAAACCCGATGAGTCAATAAAACCAGCTGAACCAACACAACCCGATGAATCTCTGAAACCTGTGGAACCAACCAAACCCGATGAGTCAATAAAACCAGCTGAACCAACACAACCCGATGAATCTCTGAAACCAGCTGAACCAACACAACCC
>JACCVV010000017.1 GCA_013697955.1 Tatlockia sp.
AAGCCTCCCAAAAATGGACTATGTCCTTGCGGGATTGGAGAGCTGCCATGAATTATTTTGCTATTGAATTCGACGGTAGGATCTCAGTATAAAATCGGCAGTTACACAAAAATATTTACAGGCTCCGTAAAGATATCCAATCATCTTTATTGATGGTCTTATCTAAAGGATATAAAGGCTTCTTTTCTTTTCTGAAAATTTCACGAATATTTATATCAGTGCATCAGAACACAAAGCAGCTCTTGATTCAGAGCGCCTTCCCCTCGTAACCAAGTTTTTATTAACTCTACATCCCGCTTATGTTCCATTAAAAATAAATTTTTTTTCACCTCAGAATTAAATTTGATCGATATTAAGGTTGAATTACAGACAGGGGACTAATGCAAACCGATCTTATAAGTTAGACGAAACAGGGCTTGATAAAGCTTATATTTATAATTTTCAGAGGGCGCAATTTTTCGGATTTATTGGTAATTGTTAATACTTAATAAAATAATTTTATCTATTATTGGGCTTAGCCTATTGTTTCCGTTCGTTTCACTTCAACCCTTTTAAATACAGTTTGTTAGATCAACTAGCCGCAACTACTGATGTCACCTATAATTGTCCTTCACATTTTCATTATAGAGCTATAAAATGAACAAATTATTGAGAACAATAACAATAATCTTTGGGGCGGCCTTTTTTCCCATTGTAATAGCCTCAAGTTCAACCTCAATTGCAAAAAATACTAACAAACAACAACAGTTAATGGTATTTCAAGTGATCCAAAGTCAGATGAAGTTTGATAGTTCAACAGTTAGTTCTGCTACATTAGATGAAAATGATTCAAATGAGGCTATATTGCATTTAAAATTAAAAACCATTGCTGCCAGTAAATTAAAAGAACTTACCGATAGAAACATTGGGAAACAAGTCAATATAATTCTAAATGGTAGAGTTATAACATCTCCCGTAATTCAAAGCAGTCTTGGTGGTGAGTTTCTAATCACTGGATTAACCAAGGAAGAAGCAGAGGTATTTATTAAAAGCTTGTCTTTGAGAAGATAAAAATTGCTCTGTCTACTCGATCTAGCGCATCATTTTTATTCTGATAATTAACCAAACATAAAAGTTTGTCTTTCAATGTTATCAATCTTTAATCTTCTAGGTTTATCTAAAGGCTCTTAATTTGTTAAATGCGTTCGATTATTTAAAACCCAAACCCAATTTATAAAAGAAGGTTTATCGATAATTTTGGAACGTCGGGGTTAGATAACCATTTATTTTGATCGTTTAAGTAAATTTCTTCGTAGAGTACCTTGCCTCCGTTGCTTGTCACGCCCCAATTACAACTTCCTTTTTAAATCCCAATAACAATTTTCATGTACTCCTAGAGCTAACAAAACTCCTAGGATTGGATTCCATTCCTATGCTAACAATATCTCTTGTTTGTTAACTTTAATTTTATAGACAAAATACCTGCTAAATCCCCTTTCTTTTCCTCTCCTAGTTTTGGTTCAGCGGTAATAGCAGGTTTAGTTACCTACGAAATGGGAGGACAATCTATTGTTAGAAAAAAATTGTACGCAAATAAATTATAACTAATTGAAAGTGTGATTATTATTGATAGTAAGCATAAAGAGTTCATGTTTATCCTTAGTAATTGAATAGATATATCGACTTTCTATGAATAATTTCTAGTTCCGGCCCGCCATTACACCGCCATCCACATCCCATATAGCGCCGGTTACCCAAGAGGCTTTTTCAGAAAGAAGAAAACAAATTATTTCAGCTACATCTATCGTCTTCCCTACTCGCCCAATCGGATGAAATGCATCAAAAGTGTTTAACGTTTCTTTTATTTTTTCTTTTGGAATAAAGGAATTGTAAATCGGTGTTTCAACAACAGCGGGGGATACGGCATTCACTCGAATATTATATTCAGCCAATTCCATAGCTAAATGTTTTGTTAATGCATGCAATCCTGCTTTAGCAATTGAATAGGCGGATGAAGGTGTTGCTTTTATGGCCTGTTTAGCCACATTGATCCAATGTTCACGATCGCTCCACCACCTGGAAGCATATTATTTTTAACTACATATTGGGTAACAAAAAATAAAGCTTTTGTAATATCGCTGTACTTATCATAATCACTGGGATCATGATCAAGAAATGGCTTTGGACTAAAAACGCCCGCTGCATTGACTAGTTCGTGAATGGGTTGATTTTTTAGCTCCATAAATAATGCATTTAATTCAGTAATATTGGTAACATCAGTGTTATAGCCTTGTATATCCCCTTTAGGTTTCAATAGTAAAAGTACTTCTGTCAATTTTTCTTTCTCGCGACTAACAATAATAACGCGACGACCTCGCTCTAATGAAAGCTTAGCAACTTCTAGCCCAATTCCACTACTACCACCAATTATTAACGTTGTTTTATCTTCTTTAATACTAATCATATTTCCTCCAATACTACCAACCAGTTGGTAGTATTTTTGTTTAAAAAAATGTGCATATTATTTGTTTAGGGATTATTATTCAGTTCACTTAAATTAAGAAAGATGTTTTAGTTGAAGCATCAGCTCTTCACAGCTGTCATAAAATATAGCAGGATTTTCTAAGATACGCGCCATCAAAATTCCACCCTGAAGTTGGTTTATAATTTGCCAAGCTATATTTAGCGAACGTTTTTTTGTAAGTTGGGAATTTTCATTACCAGCTAAAACTTCAGCCAACCAATCTGCATTATTAGATAGAAAGCCACGCACGGCTTTTTTAATGTTTTCAGGTAGGGTTTCCATATCAGAAGCCAACATACCACAAAGACATAATTTATCTTCGCCTAAAACTTGATTATAAACTTGGGCATATAGCCTTATTTTATCCATCCAATTTTTATTTGAATTGATATTTAACAAACAAGTAGTAAAAATTTCACCATAACGCTCAATAATAGCAACAGTCAAATCTACCTTAGTAGGAAAATGGTGATGAATGCTCGCTTTGCGAATACCTACAGTATTTGAAATATCTGCATAACTAAAGCCATTGTATCCACGTTTTTGGATTAGGGATTGCGCGCAATCAAGTATTTCATTTTTTTTGTCTGAAGTTTTCATTGGATCAATCTACTGGTTGGTAGGTATGTTGTCAAGTTATCTTTTAAAAAAATTTCTATCAAACAAAGAGAGTATGGGTATTAATCCTTTTATATAAATAAGTCTTCAGAAGTCTCCTGCATTTCCTCTTGACTTGGTTTTGCATAACGAAATATTTCTTTAATCGAAACATTACCACTTAATTCTTAAGCAAAATGATCTCCATGCTTTCTGTGACTTTCTTTAAAAAATCGTGCCTTAATTTATGTGGCGTAAACTCAAATTTTTCATGGTCTTTTAATTGAGCTAAAGCTTGTTTTAGGACGCGCTGGCAAATTCGATAAATATCTAAAGTTTGTAAGCGTGTCCCATAGCAAATAATGAATAAAGGCTCATCCAGTTCATCCGCCCTACCCTCTTAATAGTTATCCAGGAAAGTCTCTGTTTACTGCGGCAAGGGAATTTAGGCTGACCCGTTTCGATTTATGACGTAGGACATCATGCAACCCTTTGTGGCGATATTGAGAAACAATTAAGGTAACCATTTCAGATTCTCTAAGACCTGTTCCAAGCAAGACATAAAATAGGCCGTTTCCATCAGGGGGTTTTGATTCTTGCGAGTGCACAATTTTATTCGTTGTTCACAAGCGGACTTTGAACGCATTAATTGTTTTGAAGTCAATCCAATCCAATCCGGTGCATCCGTTTGTAACTCTTTAACTTGCGCTAAGGGATCACCTGCTAATAATGGTCGTTGTTGATGTAACCATCGCCCAACATGGCGAATGGTAGCCATCGTTCTATTAATAGATGTCGCTTTGTAAGTTTTTCCTGTTTTTTTCTGAAATGATTTTGCTTATGTGCTTTTGAAAATGAGACCCTTATTAACAAATTTCTAATAAATTAGTTCGGCTTTATTTTAATTTGGAACAGATGGTAATAATTGGGCATCTTATTTCGATAGTTGTTTCCTTAATTGTCTTAAATATTTCACTATTTGTTTTCAGCAATTCGAGTTGGGTGCAATGCTCTTAAAATTAAAAAAAAGTTGTACAATTCGATGACAACTTATGAATCAATTACATTCCCTTATTTATTAGCTACTTAGCGCCAAAAAATTTCACCAAAAAAAAGAAATAAAAGATGCGCATAAAAATGCTTAGCTGGTTTATACATAAACACCATGGTAACATTATCTCCTTAGATGAAGGCAAAATTCCATTTTTAGGAATGATTACCCATTCGACTAATTGAGGCTTACAAACAACTGATAAGCTCTTTTTATGATGAGGAATTCAATAATGGCTAAAAGAAAACATGACTTTACGGAAATAAAAGAAACTAAGGAGTATGAAATCAAGAAAGAAGGTCTATTTAATTCGCTGGATCACACTCCAAACTTTCGAGGTTTTAATTCAAGTCGCAATAATAAAACTGATGGGAATTTTAAAATCTATACCCTCAATACCTTAAATGAATTGGTTGAGGAGGAGAGATTATCCTCATTTAAGGATAAACCAGTTACACTTCGTTTTTTATTGACTCCAACCTACGAACTTTTATTTGCCCGAGAAGGGACGCCTAACCACATTATTCCTCCTCATTTTGCTATGACCAATAAGTCTCAAAACGAGGCCAATTGCATAACGGCTGGTAATGTTAAAATTAATAAAAAGGGTGAAATTGTATTCATCTCTAATAAAAGTGGTGATTTCCAACCTGCTTGGGATTCTTTACAGTTTGGTATATCGGCTCTATTGGCCTGTGATGCAAATTTTGCAGAAACGCTAATAGTAGAACACTCGGCAGTATCAGGAGAGATAACAGCTCATACGTACACCTTAGACAGTATAAAAGAAGAATTAAACAGCCTAACTACTCAGTTTCCAATTGAAAAGTTTAGGAATATAAATGCAAATTTAGATGCCAGAACGAACTCCTATTCCAAAGGCAATAATTTAGCCCAAAAAGAAATCCCTGTTGCAAAATACACTAATAGCTGCAGGACAAAATTACTTTTCACTGAAGCATCTAAAAATACTGAAACTAAGGATAGCTCGACCATAAGCCCGTCCTTTTTTTCTTATAGGTCTAATGTTTCTAAAAATTTATTTAAAGACTATTTGTCGGATTCTGACGAAGAAAGCAAGAATAAACTTGGGGCTTAATTGTTTTGATTAAGCTTATAGTGATTAGTCGATTTAATTTATCAAGCTGCTTTAAAGGTTGATGTAGTTATCGTTCTACTAAATACACAGGCCACACCTGATAGGGTGAGACCTGTGTATTTTATCGGTGTAGCCAAGAGTAATTAGAGGGTAGGGCTAATTAGGCTATAATCCAGCTTTAGTGCAGTTAAAGTGATTTTAGTCCTAACTTCTTTAGGAAAACAATCCATCGCAGAACCGCCAAAAAATAAAAAACCCAAACGAAAATTTGACTGAGCAAGATGAGAATTAAGTTGTTTAGTAACTCCGAGATAAGTTAGTAATTTTATCAAATAGTTCTTACTCTTAAGAGTGATACCCTTATCAAAAGGATTATAACAAGGCTGAGTGGATAAAAATTCGACCACTTCCTGCTGTTTCTGTTCGTAAGCTGAGCGGATTGCGGCATTTTGTTGCGCGCTGGGATCAACGTTTTGGACTGTAACTAGAAATTTTACTATATCTAAATAACCTTTTTGCGCGGCCAGGCAGAGCGCACTGCTCCCATCTGGCGCAAAATCGTTAGGAAGAACGGCATAGAGGAATTTTATAATCTCAAGCTTACCGTTCTGTGCAGCCGCATCGATGGCTTCTTTAAAATCTATATTTTTATAAATGTCAGCTATTTTAGACAGTTTTTCTACTATTTCACCTAGTCCATTGATTATCGCGGTATTGAATAATCGGTTTAAAACTCTTGGGCTAATCTCAGTATTTACTGAGACAATTGGATTGCCTTCAAAGTTTAGATTTTTTAATTCGTCTATAAAGTTCAATATAAGCAAATCTTCGCCAGGCTCTGCTGAAGGGTCATCTTCTATAAGCATATTATCTTCCATTGAAATAACGTTTTAGAGTCGCTTGGATAAGGAGTGGGGCAAGTTAACGAAAAAATGCAAGCTTTCCTTTTTCACCCGGGGGAAAGTGTTGCCTTCCCTCTCCTAATTTCAACTCCCTTTAATGTAAATGAGCTTGTAATGGTGCTCATATCGTGTGATTAATTACCAACAATCTGGTGATAATCAAATTAATCCTTTAGTTTACTAGTCAAATATTGAGATTAGTGTCCTTTAAATAGCTAGCATAGTTAAAAATTACTTATTTTACAATAAGATAAGAATGCTTAATTTATTTTTTCATTTACTAGTTCTATATACCAAGCTAAGGGTAAGCGCATGCTTTTAAAAACCTCGGTTCGCAATCATCACTATTGTTTGACTCAGATTAATTTGTGTCTATAAAAAACCGACTCACATTAACTGCAAATGACCCAGATAATTTTCAACTGATATGCCAGAAATTTATTCAACCTGCTGCATAAGGGTGACATTCTGCTAAATAAAAGCAAACACGACTGATTCATTTTTTAAAGACGTCAACTCATGGGCAGGCAGAGAGCGGTATTAATCCGAAAGGCAAACTACGTTTTCTTCTGTTCGCCTGTTTTTTAAATGACTTCGCAAAATTTTATAACTGTCAAAATGAGAACCTGATAGTTTATGGAGTAATTGCTTCCAAGTTGATAATGCATCTTCATCAACTATAGAGCCAAGGTGCCGCCATTGATCAAAAACCAAATAGTGAGTGAGTTTATTAATAGGACATTGCTCCTTTATGGCAATGGCTCCTTGATAAGGCCAAGCTTCTTCTTTAAATTGATTTAAGCCTAATAATATTCGTGGATTGTAATGCTCAGCCCCTTCTTCTCCTATGCAGGCACCAAGACAACATTTTAACTGATATGAAAAACATGCTCCCTTCCCCTGCTCTATCTGACAAAGTTTAGGACATAATTTAAACTCTTTAATGAGCTCTAAAAGGATTTGTTTGGCTGCATGAATGGAGCGAAATGCGCCAATGATGCCTTGAGCTTTTAAGTCTTCCTCACTTTGAACCTGCTCCCGAATAATGGATACGGTCAAATAGCCGCGCTCTTGTTTAATTTTAAACCCAGCTATTAGCGTTTTGCGGCCTAGTTTACGATTGTACAAAGGCATTTTTTCTTTGATTAATTGGGACTCCAGTAACAAAGCACTCAACTCCCCTGCTGTCGGAATGATTTCAATTCGCTCCACTTGTTGAGTCATCGTGAATTCTTTGGCATGCGTATAGTCTCCTTGAAAATGAGATAAAATGCGCTGGCGAAGCGAAATGCTTTTCCCAATGTATAGAGGAATGGTTGAATGGCTTCCAAAAAATAGATAGATCCCTGGTGAATCTGGAAACGAATCAATATTGGTTCTTAATTTTGAAGGGACACTCGATTTTTGATAAATTGATTTTGCTTTTGATAATACAGTTTTCGGGCTTAATGTCTGAAAAATTGTCTTAAGTAATTGATAAAGTGTTTCTACCTCGGCCTGTGCGCGATGCGCATAAACCTGGTTTATACCCACAAAATGAGCTAGGGCCGCTAAATTCCTGTGGACAAGGCTAGGATACAATTGCTTAAACAATTTAATGGTGCACAACAGGGGTGTTTGATATGAAATACCACATTTTTAAACCCGTTTTTTAGAAATCCAAAATCACTAAAACACAATCCTTTAGGAGCACGAATAATTCTTCAGCAATGTCATTAAATGAAGGGGCTAAGGCCACCATTTCATTGGTTATCCCCGTTAGTGCAACTATTTGAGCCGGAATTGAGCGGTCTTTTCGATCCCATTTTCAGTACTAATCATCACTGCAATTTCAGTAATGAAATCCTGAATAATGTTAAGTCCCGTAGTTTCTACATCAACAATGGCCCAACGGTAAGAAGTTTGCATGGTTCGCTTTTAAGATGTCTCGAATGCCTGATGCTAAATCAGAGCAGCGACAATAAGCAATTTCTTATGTAACTAAATATTATTAAGAAAGTGGCTAATAAAAACTGGAACGTTAAGGAAATTGGAGTCCAATCGACCGGGAACGTACATTAGCAATAACTGAATAGAGGATTGAGTATAATAAGCACAAAGTGATTTCTTTGGTTAATGTGCAAGAAAATGCGCTATAAAAGTAATAGGTGATGAATACTTAACTTTATAATAAGTAATAACATTATTTCTTAACGTACGTTTTTGTAGCGTTGGACTCTAAACCTCAGGTTATTCCGGCAAACGCCTCAAATGAATTAGTTCATCGAGTGCTACATCAAACAAGAGCTCAAGGGTAATTTTGGCTCCCTAGGTAAAACCCTTGTTCCTGATGGATATCCTTTTCATCCGATTTAATGAAAAAGCCATTTCTTTGTAACGCTTTGGCATAACCAATCTTGTTATGCTCGAAAAGCTCTTTAAAATAAGGAGGAAGCATTAGCAGTGCAATCATTCTTCGCACATCGAGATCTAAATAAGTGAGTAGATTTTCATCACCAGCGTTCGCACTTTTATAAAACTGGTAAATGGTTGCAAGAATTGGTTTTATTTTCAAAAAATCATCTGTTACTGTGTTTACTTTGCTTAAGATTGGATTAGGATTATCTCTAAAGCCCACCAGACGACAAGGATACTGAATGCCTTCTTGATTTACCATTTGATTGTAATTCTCCATGACAGCATCTAATGGAATGTCTCTAATCTCCAGATTATTTACACTAATATTCCTTTGCAGGAAATTAAATAATCCAGATTCAGAAATTGGTTGGGTGTAATTATAGAAAGTATTGGTATCGGAGATTACACGGTTTACTACAATATTGGATTCAGCAAGAAATTTAAGTGTTTCATCATCAGAAGCTCTTATTTCTGTAATCACTTTAACGTGTTTAAGACCAGATAACAGGTATTTAAGAGTGTGCCCTGAAATTACTGTTTGGGTTAAATTGAGCTTATCTATCAAGGGGTGTTTATTTAAAAGGTCTATATAATGGTCAATGACTTTCTGGTCTGAAAATAAATTATCACTATATTGCGTATAGACACTGGAATAATCCTGGTAATCTTTGGCTGCAAACTCTTCAACACATTCATTTAACAAGGTTTTCTTTTCTTCAATTATTATAGAGTCAGCAAAGGCTTTTACCTGCTCCTGGGCAAAAAATGGATAAATACGATGACTGGCATAGCCATTAGAGTAAGAATTCCCGTAATCAATGCTCTAAAAGCCATAAAGGGAAGCACAATTATGATTGCTAAAATTCTAGTAACACGGTTTTGTAATTTTGTTTCTAACGCTATCATTAAAAAACAAATTAAAAATGGAATACCCAAAGTCAGGTAGTCAAATATTCCAATTCGTATTTTATCATGGCGTTTGCTGACAATTCCAAAAATGACCCAAGAGGCATCAATTATTTTCTCACGCAGGGTAGGTTGGAATTCACCTCTATGACGGCGGTATAAATCCGCAAAGGGATTAAAAAGTAATTTATCGGTGAACATAAGTATTTATTCAGGATGTGGTTGTTTGCTTATAATATACTGTTTTTTTTAAAACAAGCGCATTCTTGCCGTACATGTGCCAATTAATCGAGTTTTAAAATAATCCATTACCAAATTTTACCAACCTAAGGCGCTTTGAAACCATTGAGTTTTATCAAAAATCAGGATTTATCTCATCACACGAAAGCTTAAAATTACATTTATAGTGTAGTGAAGAAAAAATTATCTCATGTGTAGAAAGTAATTCATGTGGGATATATAGCATCTGCAAATTGCATTTACACTTGAAAAGCTAGGTGTGACAAGGGCTAGAGTACCTTTTTGAAATCAAACTGGTCTATTTTACAGGTATCCTGAATTGCACTGTAGTATCATTTTTCTACCCTTGTAATTTTAAATGCCAAAGAATAATTCCCCTTGTTCACTAGCCACATACGAACTTTACAAACCTCTCTTTAATTGCTAAAGTTATAATCATGCAATCCAGAAATGAACCTTTAAGTTTAAATATTGCCTGTCCAGGCGATTATGCATCTTTCATAGTTGATACTTTAACCCTATCCCACCCCACAAATATCACTACTTCAATTTATTCATCACCTCTAAAAACAGCAAAAAGCTATATTTTTCTAAGGGATAAAACCGCGGCTACTATACCTAAACCTATGGATTTTAATGTTATTAAGAAAGCCTGGAACGAGCCATGGATATACTATTTGACGCAACAAAGCCTGAGATCAAGAAGGATAATCCTGTCTATTTGGTTGGAATATGTGGGAATGAAAAGTCCGAAATACTTAAATGGGCTAAAGAATTTGCTGCTAAAAATAATTTGATTTTTTTTACTCACCAGGAAGTTCGTTCTGGCCTTTAATTAAAACAGATAACCTACTTTGCCGATGATCTGCAATTTAGCATCAACCAAACAAAAATTCGTCTCTTTTTTATCTTTTGGTCTTATTGAAAGTGTAGAGGAAACTTTTGAGAGAAGAAGACCAGGTTCTATAAACCATTTAAACTACTTTTATGCATTGCCTTTATTCTTAAAAAATGAAGAAGAAGCAGATTTGAATGGGTTGAACTATTTTGTTCTTAAAAATTTATTTCCAAATTTAAAAGTTACAACAAAGGAAGAGCTACAAGACTTCATCAGATGTTTAAATCAAAATTTAACTGGGTCAGTTCAATTTTTAAATGTGTATAAGTACGCACTCATTTTATTCATAATGAAAAATAAGCAGGAGTTTTTGCCAGATGATTTAATAAAAGTAATTCTTAATGTGATTTTTGATTTAAATGAGCTCGACCCGGAAGTAAAAACTCATCGTTCTATATCAGGGGTTAATTCCATATAGCGCTGCTTTATCAGTGCCCGCTATAATCTGTATCCTATATGGGTTTAAAACAATACTCTTCAATTGATTTTTACATAATAATCCATCAGTTAAAGCTCATTCTTTGAGATACATCCTATTGGGAGTGATAATAAATGCTTCTCACTAATAGTTAGCTACATATTTTCAGACAGATAACCTCTCTTATTAGCCTAAAAGAGATGGGGAATTAAATTCCAATTTGATTTTCTTCTTTTAAGGCCTTTTTAGCAGGAATAGTAATTTGAAGTATATAAATATTCGGAGGGAGCATAGGTTCATTTTCTATTGAATTCACTGAATCAATAATTGATTAATCAATTTTTCAACTAACTCAGATTTAGAACTCGAATTCGTTTTATTTTTCATATTCTCAATATGACTTTCAATGGTACGAGGTGAACGATTGAGAGAGGAGGCAATAGCTCGTGCAGTTTTT
>JACCVV010000018.1 GCA_013697955.1 Tatlockia sp.
GGAATCTTAGGTGCCATCGCTGGCGCTGCTTTAGGAGCTCAAGCTGGATTTCAACTAGGTACTTTTGCAGTAAAAGCTGAGTTTGGCGAGCTAATTGATACTATTTTTTATCAGGAAGAGCACCAAATATTAAGTCAGATGGCTAGTACTGTTACAAATAGTATTGAAGCAATTAATCAGAGTGTAACTCTCGGGTTTTAATTCATTCTGCTCTGTTTATCATATATCGCAAGATATGTAAGAAGAACCTAACCTTTCAATAGCGCTTCAAAAACGGTCAATCCACGATAAGTGAGTTGATAGGTTGGTTCCCTAGCTCCCTAGAAATCTCCTTATAATTATTATCTTTTCAGTCTCAACATGAATATTATTTCTTCTAATCAGCTAAAATAACACCAAGGATAAAGGCCTTAACCCTGTCGGTTGAGGGTCGGCCGGGACTCTAGCGGTAAAGACCGTTCCTGACTTATTATAGCCTTATTAATTCTAATTTTTTCCTATATGATTAATATAAGATCGATCCTACATTTAAATTTTTGTCCATATGAATAATATGTAAAGTAATAACCATCTGTTTTTAATCAATAAATTTAGATGTGGTCTTTACCGCTAGAATCCCGGCCGACCCTCAGCCTTACCCTTTAAAATTATTTTTTTTTTGAGTAAACTTGCGGTGCTTTTCTGACTCAAGCTATTAATGTTTATTTAATGTTCATTTGATATAATCTATCCAGGGATAATTCAAACTCAAAGATATGGGGCCTAATATGAGCGGTAAAGGTATAGAATTTTGGCAAAAAAAGTGGAATGACTTAGAAAAAAAATTTTCCAAAATTACTGATCCGGTTGAAAAAAATCAAAAAATTATTGATAAAATGTTCAAGCATTACTATTCCGAATGTTACTTTACCACTCATGGGCAAATAGTCGCTAACGCTTACTTAAAAGCAAGCAATCTTCTGAATAGACATACAATCTATTTTTCAACAAAAGATTTTGATAAAGGACAAGTCCAAGTGCGTTTATACGATCGTGAGGGAGGCATTGGGAAAAAACAAATGCTGGATATAAATAGCAAGGCCTATGAACAAGTGAGAGTTTCTATATATTCTCCTGTGGACACCATGTTGAAAAGAATTAAGCAAAGAGTATTTCAGGATAAAATAATTCATCAAGATGGCGATGTGCACCAAATTCTTCAAGTGATATGTCAGAATACACATTTGGATATAAATAGTTTTAATTTTAATATCCAATCCAGACCGTCTCTACTCGACCGGTTTTATACCTCATGTTTTGCTTGCTTCTTCCCTCCTTCAAAAATAGAAGATAATAACAAAAGTGAAGATAATACACCGCTAATCAAAAGAGGGACTTTAGTATGATTGGCTTTATCTTAAATATTTAGCCTACCAGATACGCATGACCTCTAAGTGAGGTTCTTTGCAGGAGGTTCGGAATTTCTCAGAACGTGCTCACATCCCTTTGCCAGATTGAGTTATAAGGAAAAACCCTATTTCTTTAATACTATTATTTAAAAAGCTTAATTTGAGGGTCGGCCGGGATTCTAGCGGTAAAGACCACATCTAAATTTATTGATTAAAACAGATGGTTATTACTTTACATATTATTCATATGGACAAAAATTTAGATGTAGGATCGATCTTATATTAATCATATAGGAAAAAATTGGAATTAATAAGGCTATAATAAGTCAGGAAACGGTCTTTACCGCTAGAATCCCGGCCGACCCTCATATTGATGAATTCAATTAGCATTAGAACTTCAAAAATTTACACCCACTCTGCTTTGATTGAAAGATTTAGTAACAATAGCTCATTAAATTGCTCAGCTGGTGTGACAAAACCCAGGGATTTTCTAGGACGTGAATTTAAGCGATCGGTTATTTCTAGGATTCGTTCTTGCGTTAAATTAGCAAACAGCTGTCTTTCGGGATGTACTGACAAATTAAACCATGGGTGTTTTCATTTAATCCCCACTCCCATGAGTGATATGGATGCACAAAATAAATTGATGCTTCCAAGCTTTTTGCTATCCATTCATGTTAGTCAAACTCACAACCATTGTCGGACGTGTTACTCTGCCGATTACAGTTTTCATAGATAAGCGCTCAACAATAGTTACGATCGCATCCTTGTGATTTTACCTATGACTGTATCAATCTCCCAATCTCCAAGTCGTAATTTTTGATTGGCAATCTCAGGCCCATCATTAATAAATACTCTATTTTTAATACCATGGGTTCGATTAGGACTACCATATCGCTTGCGGTATCTTTTCTTGTTACATCGTAAATGAAAATACAGTTTGCCACCGGACTTTTATCGGCTAAAACATATTGATATATTCGCTCATGCCTAATATTAAATAAGCCATGATACATGCCATAGCCACTAATTTGCTCAGGACTCCAATCAAGGCAGAGTTTCTCTGTAATAATATTTTGAACCGTTGGGTAAATTTTTTTAACTTTCTGGATTTTTTTCTTCTTGATTTATAGAAAGCAGCTGCTTGATCGAGCAATACACATAGTTCCGACTGTTTCTTTTCAATTCTCTGGAAATTGTTGAGGATGAACACACTGATTTCATTAGCAATTTCCTTCTGGTTTATAACCTACCTTCCAAAATGCAGCTATTTTACAACGCTGTGCAAAAGTTAAAGGCTTGTATGACATACAACCCCTTAAATCCCTATAAGCCGTTTTTAGTTCATCGAATTATAATAGAATTGCACTTCAGAGTTGAATCCGCCTTTCTATCTAACTGAATCCTTTTGTCTTAAAATATAACAAACATATTCATTGTTCTTTCCCCAAAACCATCAGCCAGGAATTTTTGCTCAGGAAAAATCTCAACGATAAAGTCAAAACTTTTATATACGTTTTATCTGAGAGCACAAGTTCCAGAGATTACTGAATTTCATAAACGGCTAATACTCAATTAGTTTGACAAATAATTTATTTAATTGATTGTATTTTAATCTGTATGCTTTTATAATGCCACGCATGCTTTAAAAGCTTAAAAAGGATTATGATGTTTTCCCGATATTGCCAACAAAATTTAAAAGAAGACACTGAACACTTGTTATCTGAAAATGAAAAAATATTATTATCGGAATTAGAAGAGGTAATTGTTAATGAAGATGAAGCATCTATAAGTATTGGACCTTGGAAAAATAACTCTGCTACAAAACCATTCTTACTTGATGAAATCAAAGCTTGTATCGAGATGGTAGATAATGCAAAAAAGAACATTCCAAGTTATTTGGAATTAAAAAAACAAACATACTATTACTCTATTGCTTTTAATACGGTAGGGATGGCTTCTGCGTTTTGTTCAGTCGGAAGTTTAGCTGGAGCTTTTTTTATTTATCAACGCTACTTAGCTAATGTACTAGATAATAATCTTTTGCCTTTACAAAATACTGTATTAAATATAACAAAACTAAGGAATACTCTTCAAGAATCTCTAATTAAAGGTGATTGGCGAGAATATGGCCCAACAACTATTAAAGATTCATTGCACAAAATTTGGAGTGCTTGGGAAAGCGTAAATGTAAATGGCTCTAATCATTCTGATAGCATTAACTGTGCAGAGAATTCGATGTTTCTTCAGACCAAATACAACATACTATGGTCCCTTAATAATAGTAGCTCTCCATATAAAGTTACTTCTTATCAATATAGATACGATGGCTACTATGATGGTGAGGGGAACGGTGATTGGTCTTTAATTAATCATGGCAATCGGGAAATCAGTACCTCTGACTACATTCAAACAAGAATTCTAAGTAATGATTGCAGTAGTATTAAAAATGGATATATCGCTTACTCAAATAGTAATAATCCCTGCTTTCTGAAAGAACGTAATTATACTCATCCTATTACTGATTGTAATCTTCCTTCAGGATTAGCCTGTGATTTATATGAGCAACTTCGTCCCTATTATTCAAAAAATCAAGAATTTTCTTTAAATGTCAGTAATGATATTGCCAGTTATGATTTGCAGTTAAATTGTTTGAATCAAACTATATTCGACACTAAAAACGCGCCAGCTGATTATCGTTTAGGCTATTCATTACTTAGTATAGGTAATGCTGTAGTACTCGCAGGATTAGGCTTAATTGCATATAGATGGCGCAATGCCTATAATTCCTATCAGGTGGATTTACAAAAATCACATGATATCGATAATTGTTTCACAAATCCTTTCGAATATAATCGTGTGCTCAATCTTTGCACGCGCTTAGGAATTGCTCTCAAAGGAATCTCAATAGAAAAACTCGATGATAAGCTTAAAGAGGTAGCTGAGGTACTTTACCAGAGACAAAAATGCAGGCTGACATTTTTATGTGGAAATGACACTAAAAAGTTAAATCGGGATTTGGTGAATATTATTTTGGATTTGGCAGATATGCAGCCGAAATTACCCTATTTATCAAGTTAATACTTTAGGTAAATGACGACAAAAAAGTGTCTTTGTTATAGGCGAGAAAATCTTGACCTGCAATCATAGGCAATTTTGTATATTTGGGTATCCACCAGCTATCCGGAAAGGGATTTTATTTAATTGCCTTAAATTCAAAATATGGCCTTTCTTCCTGTATTCATATTAGACTCTAGCCGATAAATTGTAGCTTTATGAACATTAAAAGTTTTTGCAACCTCACTGACTGATTTATTCTCTTGTAATAAGCGTCTTGCTAATGACTTTTGTTCTTCATTCATTTTTTCAGGGCGTCCAAAACGAACTCCACGTTTCTTTGCAGCTACTCGACCAGCCCCCGTACGTTCACGAATTAAATCCCGTTCAAATTCTGCAATACCTGCAAAAACCGTCATAATCATCTTACCTGCATGAGAAGTTGTATCTGCCCAGGGTTCGGAAAGCGAGCAGAATGAAGCTTCTGCTTTTTTTATGCGCTCTACTAACTCTAATAGTTGCTGCGTTGATCGAGCTAATTTCCAAACAACGACAATATCTGTAGGCCGTAACTGTTCGATTAATCGTTCTAATTCATGGCGTTCTTTTATTGCACCAGAAATTTTTTCCTGATAAATACGACTGCAACCCGCTTCTTTTAAAGCTGTTAATTGTAACTCTAAATTTTGATCAGTGGTTGAAACTCGCGCATATCCAATTTTCATACTAAATTCCTAAAATTTTATTTGCAAATCATATCGCAAAACAATAGACTTTTGCATCTAATTTGTGCAACAAATACAAACCAGAAAATAAAAGCACTCCAATGCTGTTGCTAAACTTAGAAGTTTTGCGATTTTATTTTCTTCATGAGGTTCTATGCCAGTTAATTTTCTTTCTCCTACTCAACGCGAAAATTATGGAAAGTACCCTGAAGATTTAACCCCAGAATTTATTGCAAACTATTTTTTCTTGATGATCAAGACCGAGAATGGATAGCGCGCAAACGGGGTGACTTCAGCAAACTAGGTTATGCTCTACAACTTACAACAGTTAGATTCGTTGGTACATTTTATACCGATTTATTTGAGATCCCTTTTAAGGTTGTTGAGCGAATATCTGAACAAATTAATATTGATGATTTCAGGGTTTCTCTAGAACTTTATCAAAAAAGCGAACAACGATGGCGCCATACCTCAGAAATAAGATTGAAGTTTGGATTTAAAGAGTTTACAGAAAAAGGCATACGTTTTCGTCTCGGCCGTCGGTTATATGAACTGTGCTGGACAGGTACCGATAGGCCTGTTCTCTTATTTGAACATGCAGTATCTTGGCTTTGCATGAATAAAATATTACTGCCAGGTATTACTACGCTGGAGCGTTTTATTGCCGAAGTTCGCACTAGAATGGACAGTCGTTTATGGCGATTATTGATTAACAAGCTAACTTTAGAGCAAATAGAAAAACTTAATAATCTACTTCTTGTAAAAGACAAGCAGCGACAGTCTTTACTTGACAATCTACGTAAAGGACCTGTTAAAGCCAGTAGCAGCTCACTCGTTAATGCCCTAAAACGCTTTGAAACTGCTCAAGAAATTAATATTCAACTTCCTTTATCGCGTATTCCATCATGTCGAATAGCAATTCTTGCACGTTTTGCTAATACAGCGAAGATTACAGCCATTAGACTACCTTATGAACGAAAAATGGCAACATTAGTTGCGTTTGCTCATCATTTTGAAGCAACTGCTCAGGACGATGCACTTAATGTACTAGAGATTGTATTGAAGGATCTGTTTTCAAAAGCCAAACGCACAAATAATAAAAACAGGTTACGCACTATCAAGGATTTGGATAATGCTGCTGCAACGCTGGTAGATGCCTGTAAGTTACTACTGGATAGTAATCTTTCTGATCAGGATGTTCGGGTTAAAATTTTTACTCATATTGGCTATAAGCCACTAATTCTTGCTGTTCAAGAAGTCGATTCGTTAATACAACCACCTGATAATGTTTTTTACCAAGAACTTGAGCAGAAGGAGAAAACTGTTAAAAAATTCTTTCCAACCTTCCTTCGGACTATTAATTTTGAGAGCAATCAGGCGGGAAAACCTGTAACAGAAGCATTAAATTGGTTAAAAAACAAATCAAAGAATGAGCCACCGATGCAGGTTGTTAGAAAAT
Organism: Tatlockia sp.; assembly: GCA_013697955.1. Taxonomy (GTDB): domain Bacteria; phylum Pseudomonadota; class Gammaproteobacteria; order Legionellales; family Legionellaceae; genus Tatlockia. Next base: position 6,630 of record JACCVV010000018.1, read on the forward strand.
CATGGAAGCGATATGTTTTTGGTAAAGAAAAAGAGTTTGACCAAACAGCCTATATTTTTTGTATTCTGGATAAACTACAAAGCGCTTTAAAAAGGCGTGATGTTTTTGTTCAGCCAAGTTGGCAGTATGGCGATCCTAGAGCTAATCTTCATGAAGGAAAAGAATGGGAAGCCATACGTCCTATGATTTGTCGAACATTAAATTTAACAACTGAACCACATATTTATTTGCAAGGTCTTGCAAACGAGTTGGATGAGACCTACCGGCTAGTAGCCACCGATTTTGATAAAAATCCTTTCGTACGATTCCATCTTATCAAAGGCAATGAAGAGCTTATTTTAACTCAATTAAATAAACTTGATGATCCGCCTTCTTTAAAATTACTCCGCAAAGAAATTAGATCTAGACTTCCTCGTGTGGATTTACCTGAAGTTTTACTTGAAATAGCAAAACGTACTGGATTTACTAATGCTTTTACCCATTTAAATGAAGGAAAGGCACGGGCTTCTGATTTGGAAACCAGTATCTGTGCGGTATTACTTTCACAAGCTTGTAATACAGGATTGGAACCTTTTGTTTGTGAAGAGGTGCCTACATTAAAGCGTGACCGTCTGGTTTGGGTTGATCAAAATTATATTCGAGATGAAACAATAACAGCCGCCAATGCGATATTAGTAGCGGCACAAAATCAGATTAAACTGGCAAAAAAATGGGGCGGTGG
>JACCVV010000058.1 GCA_013697955.1 Tatlockia sp.
ACTTCTACCACTGTTTCTTCTCCTAACATATCGGTTTCCAGCTTTGGGGCCTTCTTCCAACTTTAGTCAACAGTGGATCATTTTTCAGTTGCAGCTAGTGGGTCATTTTTACATTGCCGTTAACAAGATGGCTTAAGGCCTCTTGATTTGGCCTGTCGTTTAGGTAATTTTGAATTATTGCCCTCTTTGCTCGAGAAAACAAATTTACAAAGAGATGACCTAAAACCTAATTGCAGTTTGGTACAATTGGTGAACCACTTAGGCGCCAATATTCAAACTGTTTTTTTAAAAAATGCACTGGAAGATTATATAGCTCAGCGTAAAACTCAACCAGAATATCTTAATATATTAAACCGGGGAATCCATAAAGATGAGAAGATAATGGCTGCAAAAGCTCTTCTAGACCAAATGAATGGTATTGAAAATGATTTAAAGCCTCATGAAATCACCTTGACTAATGGTCTTCTTTCTTCTCTTTTCACACTTTATAAAAATACCAGCAGTTTATTAAAACAAAAAACAACAAATAATGACTTTCCTGACAATCCCCAGCCTGACTCAGCGAGGTTAAATTCATTCAATAAGGATAGTACAACTGATTCTCTAACAAATAATGACGATAAAAAAGATATTCTTCGCGATGTTTCTCCCACCAAAGATATTACCTCAATGGTTATGCCAAAAGCAGTTGTTATCGGCTGCTCTCACAATAACAACAACTGTGAGCATAAAATTCATCCTTCTAAAGAAGACTTTTTTACAATTGATATTTTGCAAACACAGAAACCCGATTTGTGTATGGATATTACAAAAGGAAAAATACCTGACTATTTGATTAATAAATTCCAATTAACTATTTTAGAATACCTTCCTTACGATACATACAATTTTAATAAAGTATCAAAAGACTATTTGGACCTTAATGGGGAAATTGGTCTACAAAATGTGAAAGACCTTACTAGTGAAAATGGGTTTATAATGGTGGTTGGAAACTCAAGAGACTATTGTTGCCGAAATTCTGTAGCCAATTTGAAATATTTGGAAATTGCCAAGAATATTGATGAAGAGATTTTTGTATTGCTGATTCCAAAAAATCAAAATTTGGAGGCTTCGGAGGTTATTAAACAAATTCATAATTTACCTCAGGCACTACAAGATTCCATTCAAACTGCAACTTCGAATGGATATCAACCATCACATCCAGTTGATTTTTGTAAACTAAACTATGCTACTTGTGAAAAAAACAAGGCTCTAATTGACCATTTAAGTCATTATCGCTCAGTACGTTTTTTCCAGGATGAATATAATACCCACTAAAATATCCTGGGTGTTGAATTTGAATTTGGTTACTCAAGATATGAAAAAATAAAGGCTACAGACGCTTTGATTGCAGTTTTGCTTGGTAATGCACCTGAAGCATCTTTGGTTCCCCATGAAAAAGCTTTATTAGATGGGACATTGGGGAAAATTTTAAATTATCATTTAAAGGGGAAACCCATTAAATCATTAATTGAAGAAAAAGGCACTCAAGAACAGTTTAATGCGTTTAAAAAAAGGTATAACGCTATTAACTCACAACCTGCGACTGAAGAAAAAATAGAAGCAGCTTTAACAAGTAATATAAAAAATGGGTAGTTACACAAAATTATTTACAGGCTCCATAGAAAATGTCCAGATAAAATTTTAATTAGGATTAGAATAATGGCTTTTTCAACAAGGTCTTTTTCGGGGTTCTAAGCGCAAACCTCAGAAATCTCTGATTGTTCAATTTGCATCCATTTGACAATATTTTCAGGATTGCATTAAGTATTTCCACTAATCGACTTCATTGATCACGATGCTTCTGGCACATTTAATCTCATGGTAATAGCTAGAATATAAACATTGGAATGGATAAAAACCAAACAATCAGAGATTTCTGAGGTTTGCGCTTAGAACCGCAAATACTCGTTAATTGTCTCATATTCTTTTTGAGTGCTCGTACTATATTTATAATTAATAATATTATTGATGTATTTAATGCCAGTATTCAATATTTTTATGGATTCATTTGAAGTGAAAACCTTGTAAGAAATTATTAACTGATCAATTAAGTTTCCCCAAGAGCCGTATAACCTTTATAGATTGCAAGGTGAAGGTGCGAACGTCGTATTGAATGACTCATGCTGCCATCTAAAGGTTTGTAACCGGCACTTTAATACAATCATCATATTCTGGTTTAACAATAACTTTCAGTTGTTCTATTGAGGATTCTTCCAGGTTTACTTTAACTGCTTCAAGATCATTATGAACTATTGCACTTTTAAGAGTTCGTAAGTTTGTAATTCCTATTGTTTTATAAAATTCTTTTCTTGGAGGTGACAAGATAGAAGAAATATCTTGTGTCGGACAATTTCTTTAGCTTTGAGAGTCGATAACAGACACTTTTTAGTGCATGAGAGAATTTGACAGATGCTGATTTATACAGAATTATTTTTCAGAGATTTAAATACGGGAAGTACCATAAACAGTAGATGGTGCTCGTTGGACTTCAAGCCCTATAGCCGATTTCCGCAACATCTCTTAATAGGAGTATCCTGATTTACCTTGATTCTTGGCATTATATAGAGCTAAATCTGCTTTTTGAAATAAACCTTTTATGGTTTGTGCATGATCAGGATACAAAGCAATCCCGAAACTTAATCCAATTAAAATTTCGTCATCATTGATTTTAAGTGTTTTTTTCAACTTTGATAATATTTTTTCAATATATCTTATGGCACTGGATATATCGGTGTGAATAAGCAATATAGCAAACTCGTCTCCACCAATTCTGGCTGCCAAGTCGTATTGCCTACAGTTTTTAATAAACAAATCTGCAATGTGCTTTAACACCTCATCTCCTGCCTGATGGCCAAATTGGTCATTAATGCTTTTGAATTTATTAAGATCTGCCAATATTAAAACCAAATTTTCTTCTTTTCGCTGCGCCAAATTATAGCTATTTTCAAAATGCTCAACAAATTTATGTCGATTAGCAAGCCCAGTGAGTTGATCAGTAGAAGCCATTCTTTTTATTATGCTTTGTTTTTTTAGTCTTTCTGAAATATCTCTGGAAGAGGCATAAATATAGTTTTTTTCCTTGAGGGTGATGCCTTTTGCATTAATTTCAACATCGATAATAGAGTTATTCTTGCATTTATGCTTAGTTTCGAAGGTAGCCGATGAGTACAATAATTCTTTCAAAAGGAGAGGAAGTTCATCTCCTGGTATAAGAACATCCCAATCTCTTACATTAAGTTTTAATGCTTCTGCTTTTGTATAACCGAGGGAGTCTGCAAAAGATTGACTGCATTCAATCACATCTCCATCTTCATTCAATATGTGTATCCCATCCCCTGCCAACTCTAAAATGGTCCTAACCTGCTGAGCCTTTTCCATTAATGCAATTTCTGTGGATTTTTGCGATGTTATATCCGTACTGATTGAATAATATTCGATAGGGTTTCCATTGGCATCAAGTCTTGGAACAATGCTGGCATCTATCCAATAAAGTTCACCATCCTTTCTTTTATTACAAATCTCGCCATGCCAAACCTGGCCAGCCTTGATCGTTTGATATAGATTTTTAAAAAAAGTTTGGTCATGTACATCTGATTTAAGAATTCTATGGTTCTGCCCTATGAGTTCATCTCTTGAAAATCCACTTAATTTACAATAGAGATTATTAACATAAGTTATCTTTTCGTTTGCATTGATAATGCATAGACTACTGTGAATATCCACCAATTCTTTATGAAGACGTAACATTTCAAAGGATTTTTTTAATTCCTCGTTTTTTGATTCAATAATTCGCTCGAGCTGAATTTTATGAGTTAATAATTCAGCCTCTGTTCTCCTTCGATGGGTAATATCGTTAACAAATGCAAGTATATAATTTTCATTGTTTTTGACAAATAAATGAGCGCGAATTTCAACTGGAAATACTTCTCCTGATTTCTTTATATGTTGAGTTTCGAAATGTAATTGCTTTTTTTCAAGGAATTGGCTCCAAAATTCTGGCCAATTTTCTTTCGGAAAAAGGGGATCCCATTCCCATACAAACATTCCAATCAATTCATCATTTGAATAACCTAATGATTCACAAGCTGAGTTATTTACATACACGATTTGAGATTCATTGTTCATCAAAAAAACTTCGTCAGAGGAAACTTCTGTTGAATAATGAAAAAATTTATTATTAAACGGTAACTTATTCTCAATTTTTTCGTTATTTGTTGGATTAAAATTATGCTTTTTAGAGGTTGATTCTCCTGCAAGATCCACTAATTTCTTAATAAATTTTTCGATGCCTAATAAACTTAATCTATATAAATCATTAAAAACTGTTTGTTCAATTTTTTTAAAACGAATTAGGGCACTTTGGAAATTTCTTTTTTCTATTGGCTTTTCAGATAGGATTAAGTGCTCACTCCAATTAAGATATTTTGAGTTAGAATTGAACATATCAAGAACATCTTTTCTATCCCCCTCAAAAATCTGAAGAAAAGAATGTTCTGAATATAATAAAAAGCCACTAAGATTATGATTTATGGAATCTGTGCTTATTTTTTCAAAAATATCAGAGAACTGATGGCTATACGCGTCAGGATCTAAAGAGCTTATATAGATTAATTGATATTCATCCATTTTATAATTTTTTTTTAGATTCATTTTAATAGTAGAATTAATACTACTCTGCTACAAGTTTTAGATTTACTTCGCTGTAAGTAAAAACAGGTTCGGCTTATTGGCCTATGAATATTGAACGTTAGGCCCTAGAGAATTCTGAAAGAAATGGGAAAAGATAAGATTTTAAAAATCAATTCATACTAACAAGTTAGAAGTTTTGAGGACTTGGTTTTATCGTTCTTTTATAATAGGCGCAGAAGCTTCAAAGCAAATAGCTATCTCACTATTTTCAAATAGGAAAAGAAAGAAGACAGTCAAATTATTAATCATCTTTCTCATCTTTTTCACCGAACTATTTTGTACTAAAAAAGCGGAAGCCAATTCCACCTCGAATGGTATTGTCGCAGTAGTTATAAGAGAAGAGCATATGAAATTCCCATCACATGAGAATTGAATTATCCCTATTACAAAATAAATAACTTTTTGTCCCCCCTCTTTACCCAACTGAGTCAGGTATTAAATAGTTAACAACTTTAATAAAATTTGTTATTCAAATTTTTTTAATTTTAATTCAGTTGGTTTTGAGGATAGAGAATATGAGTAATGTTAAAAATACAAATCAGTTTTTTACAGATGTTTATCACAAGGTATTGAAGTTTTCATATGCCCCTTATAATTGGTCATTATTTGGTGATGAAAATGATCAATCTGACACAGCTTGGCTAGTCTGGCTTATGTCCGAATTACCACTTAAGATTTTGTTAAGTCCGGTTTTGTTACCTGCTACTTTAGTAACATGCGCCTTAGCTTTCCTGACTGCAATAGTTGTTGCACTTACGCATCTTGTCACGTTGATGGGGGCTGCAATTATAGATGTCGCTACTGATGATTCGCCTGAAATCAGTTTTAAGTCATAAAAAATAGGCTAAATGGGAATCCTTTAAAGTCGCGAACATTCAAGATGAGATGTTAGGGAACAAATAGGTCAACACTAAGGTTTTACTTTAAGCGTTGCTTCTTTGTTTAATTTTTTCAGTGTGTTTTATTTATTGCTCATTGAAACTACAAAAGGATTTAGATTCGAGTTCCTTAATTTTCTCATTTTCTATTTCAATAAATGGTTAATCTGCTCCACAAAACCCTTTAAATGATTAAAAAAAGCTAAAATAAATAATTCATCTCCTGCTGATTAAACCCCAAGTAGGCTTGTTTCTGATAGATTTACCCTAAGGAATAAAAATAATTGTTACTTAGACGTTGATCCGCCATCTATTCTTGCGTTTAACAATTCGTTAATTAAAATTCCATACATGAGATTTTGGTCAGCCATTTATCCATAGCTACCTAACCATTAATATTTTACAATGCGCACCGTGTATATAATTGCTTCTCTAGTTTTCTTTCAAGGAATCACTTCAATGTTTAGTAAAGCGTTATTAAATGGAACTTATAAAAATGGAAGATCAGGTCATCTAACCGATGAGCATGAAAAAGCTGAGAATCATCGTTTTAAAACAGAACATCTATTCAAAAATAAAAAGATTCCTAAAGAGTTATATGCCACACGTTTGATTCAGCACTTTTTAATCATCAAGGCTCTAGAAATTCATTTAAGAAATTTATCCACATCCGCTAAATCAGAAATTAATGCATTTTTTGCTTTATCTTACCTCGAAGATTTATGGCGTTCCTTGGGAATAGAACATGATTTACAACAATTAAATGTTGACCCAAATAATGTTTCTGATGATGAAATAGCAAATTCAACTACTAATTACCTCAAAAATATAGAAAAATTTCCACCCAAGATCCTGCTTGCCCATTTTTTAATGCATATTGCGGGTTTTATGCATGGTGGCAATATTATTCGAACGAAGTATATTGAGCCTTCTAATCTATTGACCTCTTATCAGATCCCAATGGAACAATATGATTTTAAAAATGCATTTTTTTCAATAGGAAAAAATTCACCAATTGGCCTTTATCAAGACATGATCAAGGAAGTGGATAATATAGTTTTAGATGAAAATGAGTATGAAGAAATTCTGGAGCAATGCAAAAGTATTTATCAAACCATGGCGGATATTTATGACGACTTATGCGAGATGCATTTCCATCAGCCAATACAATTTGGTCATTCATTTGCTGTTTTAGGGGTTAGTCTTTTTATTCTTGCGGTATTTTTAAAATTAATGGCAAATTTTGAATATTCAATGTCAATTCCTACATCACAACTCCCTGCTTTAGGCCCATAAATGAATTCCAGGAAGGAAGATGTTGTGGTTCAAGGTAAGTTGAACATTAAACTTGAGCTAAATGAAAAAATCCTGAATTTCTATATACTTTTTACATAGGGTTGATTGTATCAAAGCCTAAATACCTTGAACTGTTAACCTTGACTGATACGGGATATAAATCAAGCTCATTCTCACAACAGGGTTTTAATAATTTCAACGCCTCTTCAATTGATGTTTTAGGGTTTAACCATTTATTTTGACCTTCTTTATCTAAAATCACAGGCATTCGATGATGTACTAAATCAAGGAGTGAATTTGCTTGGGTGGTGATAAGGCAGCATGAATGAATTACTTCTTGACCATCAGCCGATTGCCAAGATTCCCAAAGACCAGCTACTGCTAATAACTCCTCATTCTTATTTTTTATATAGAAAGGCTGCTTCAACCCGCCTTGATCTTGCCATTCAAAAAATCCAGACATCACCATCAAACAACGTCTTGATTTAAACGCTCTTCGAAAAGCAGGTTTTGCAGTGACAGTTTCTGCCCGCGCATTGTTTAGACTGTTCCCTATTTTTTTATCAGCTGCCCAAAACGGAATTAACCCCCAGCGAAATAAAACTGCATGCGGTTTAGAACCAGCCTCAACAATGGCCAAAACGGCAAGGCTTGGTGCAATATTGTATTGAGGAATAAGTTCAGGTAATTCAGAAAGCTCAAATTGGGCTTTTATTTTTTCAGGCGTTGCAGTTAGAGCAAAACGTCCGCACATAAGATCTCACAAAATGGGTTGGAAACAAATTATTCTAATTGTACACAACTTTTTCCAAAAGGTACAAGGTGAGCCTGAAAATACAGCCCTTTATAACTCCCTATCCGAAGACCTCATGATAAAAATATAGGACAATCCCATCGTTAGTATCCGAGGTAGCAATGATTACACTCAGTGAGCCTTCATACCAAGATGAGGATTTCACTGTTTCAACCCACTTTTTTAAACTATGATAAGTAAATAGAAAATACACAGGCAAAATCATGAAAAGTAAAATCGCAGCTTCTGTCTTTAGTCTGATATTTGTTAACTTTTCCTTCGCACATTGTTCATCCAAAATTGTCGATCTAACTTATTCATTTGATAAAAATACCATTTATTGGCCAACAGAGAAGGGATTTGATTTAAAAACTGTTTCTTATGGGATGACTCCAGATAATTATTTTTATTCAGCATTTAAATTTTATGCCCCTGAACATGGAGGCACTCATTTGGATGCGCCTCATCATTATTCTAAAAATGGCCTTACGGTTGATAAAATTTTACCAGCGCAGCTAACCGGTTCTGCTCTCGTTATAAAAATTAATAAACAAGCCCAGGCAAAAAAAGATTATGCAATTACAGTTAAAGATATACAAAACTTTGAAAAAAAATATCGTCCTCTTAGTAACCAAGATATTGTTCTTTTTTATACAGGATGGAGTAAATACTGGAACAATAAAAAGAAATATCTAGGCTCAGATAAGCCTGGTGATACCAAAAATCTTCATTTTCCTGGCCTGTCAAAAGATGCAGCTGAATATTTGGTTTCCCGAAAAATTAAAGGGGTTGGTCTTGACACTGCTAGTTTAGATCCGGGTAACTCTAAGGATTTTTTGGCACATAGAACTCTTTTAGGCGCTAATCTATTTGGTATTGAAAATCTGGATAAATTAGATTTGTTACCCCCTATTGGTGCAACAATAATTGTCGCACCGATGAAAATAGCAGGTGGTAGTGGTGGACCAGCAAGAGTATTTGTCTTTGTTCCTGCACAAAACAATGGCATCGATGAAAAAAACATTAAAGAGGAAGGGTCCTGCCTTATTAAATGAAGTTTGTTCCGAGTACCGTGCATATTAATGACAATAAAAACCTATTTATATCAATTATAAAGTTATTTAATAATCAAATTTAAACTGAAAACCAGCTTAGGGTTAAACTACATAAACGAAGAATCTGCGAACGAAGCCTAGTAAACAAATTACCTGCTATTATTTACTATTGATCTACTACAACATTCTATTCAGAAAGTATGAAAAAAAATAACCATACCATTATATTTATTCCTGGATTTAAGGGATCTACCCTGCTAAATCAGGATGGAACTCTTATTTGGCCAAATTTTATTAAAGCTCAGTTTAATCGTTCAATAAGTTTAAGTAACGATTTTCCCCAGTTTAATATCGCAAATCCTATCCACTACGAAGCAAGGAGTATAGTTGAGTCGGTAACTATTTTACCTGGACTATATAAGTACAATATATATGCAAATTTTATAAAAGCGTTTAAAAAAAATGCTCCTCCGAATAGTGAATTGATAATCTTTCATTATGACTGGCGACTGGATTTAATGATAACCATTGCAGAGTTAAAGACTCTGATTGAGCAGATTGCTCAAGTTGACATAGTCAGCCATAGTATGGGTGGCCTAATCACAAGCTATATATTGAAAACAATAGAAGTTGAGGTGATACGACAAGTATTTTTAATTGCCGTTCCATTTCAAGGCTCACCAAAAATATTGCTGGATTTAATATATGGAAGCAAATTCGGCTTGAATAAAACAATGCTCTCAGCAAAAGCCATGTCTTCATTTCCCAGCATTTACTATTTGTTACCTAGATATCCTGAATCTACACCAGATATTAATACTAAATTAAGTGCAGGCGACGGCACCGTGCCCACTATAGCAAACGCTAACCCTCTGACTTGCAAAGGTTAAGTTTGCCATTTGAGTGGGCAACTTTATCATCGGTTAAAATTGCCTACATAGGGGGTGATATGATAAAAAACTCAATGTTTTACATCGCTACAATGTAAATTGTGGGGTCATTTCTACAGAATCAGTGCCTTCTTCTCTTTTGGTAAGGAAAAAAAGATACTTTGATTTTTCTTTAAAAAAGTACCGCATATTAAATTAGTTATATCTTTTGGATAGTTAGCAAACGAACAATTTGTATCTAAATCGGCACCTGCCAATATCTGTATGATTTTTTTGATTGCATATTTGTCTATGCTTTTTTGAAGTCTATCAATTTGTTCAAGACATTCGAGAGGAGTGGCTCCTGTTGCATAAAAGTCTATGGCGATGCAAACCTCTTTATTTAAATCAGCATTTCGCTTTACTCTTTTTTTCTCAAACTTTTCTATCAGATCAGGTGTGGCGTCCAAATAGATGATGAGATCAAATTTATTATTAATGTCATAATCATATATATCAAATGTGGATTTAAGACAGGTAGCGTTATGTTCATACTTCGGCAAGCCCTGAATGATAAATTCATTTGACTGATATTCGATACTCGCACAACAAAAATCGAACTTTGTAACATTACTAAATACTAAACGGTTGTTTTCATCTACGTAGTTATCTCTTGTTTTACAATTCTCAAGAAAATCCTCGCAGGCTTCTTCACTTCCAATCAAAATTATTTCTTTTTTGGATTTCATTTATTTCTCCAGACAAAATGGGCGTTGATAGGTGACAAATGAATGTTCAGATATAGCAGATGAATTATCAGGTTTTTTTAATATCTCCCTGCAGACAAGGATAATTAACGGATCATCGGAAAAAGTTGGGTTAAATTGGATAGAACTGAATAATCTTCACTTCTCGAGAATAACTGATGTCTATGATTGAGTGACGTTCTTTCATAGGTAGTTTCGAATTAGAAAATTTTTGAAAAAATCATAATAATGTATACAAAGGTGAAGTTAAGTTAACTCAAACTGAATGTATTAGGCTATTTAAAAAGGTTAGCGCGCTTAACAGGAGAGCATAAGTAAATATAGATCTAATAATTAATTTGGATTTATTACCGCTTTTTACAGAGTAAAACTTTTCTGGCTTTCTGTATGGGAATAGGGTGTCGAATTCTGCGTTATGGAATTAAAAAGAATTGGACTATATTGATTTGTTTTATCTGATAATTTTATTTTCTCCTGTTCATTTACTATCTTATTTTCGGGACTTACATTCAGATAAACCAATTCAGGAAATTCTAATTTGGTTCCAGATAAATTTTTAATTAATTCATTAAAAATCCCTGTTTCACAATGATTAGTAATCATTTTCTTGTTATTTAGAATGAGCTCATTAGTTGCTAATTGCTCAAGCGCGGCAATGATTGCTATGAGGTGATAAGGGAATTTATGCAAATGGTTTTTAATCATCGACATTAATTTGATATTTAATTCAGATATGGCTTCTTTATTTTCATTAAAAGTTCTTAAGATATAATCCAAAAACCCAACTAAAACTAAGATTTGTGATTCAATGTTTTGACTTTTTACCTTTTCTTTCAAGAGAGAATGACATAGTTCTTTCGTCTCATGTCGACTGAGGGATGCGGTTTTGGTATTTTTTATATGATTCGCAACAAGCGCTGAGATTGTCAGACTAATGGTATTTTTAACCTGCATTTTAATTAGTTGAAGATTTTTATCTATCTTACAATGATTAATTATGTAATTAATTTTGGCCAACTGTTCAATATGTGTTGTATTCAGGGCTGCTATATCCCTATTGAAACATTCACGAACCAGGTTATATAAGTGTGAAACATAATTATAAAATAAACTGGTTTTTATATTTTTACCGCTTATGAATATAGCATTCTCAATAATAGCATCCAGATTATTTATATCTCCATCATGAAGCAAAGGTGTAAATTCGCGATAGTAGTTAGCAACGCATTGGAATCTTGTTGCCAGTTGGATCAATTTACAGGTCGATAAATTCGGTTGCTTGGATATTAGTGCCTTAATTAATTTCTCGGCAATAGCTACCTCCTCTGTAGTAGGAAGTCTTTTATTCTGATTTTTACAACTATTGATTGTTGATTCACAACCAAGGGACTTTATTATATTAGTGACATGATTATCTATTCTTAAAATACCTATAATATTCGCTTCAAAATGGATGCTTTTCAGCGTAATCTGAATCGCTTCATCAAGGTTAGTACATTTTTTATCTAAAGAGTGAATCCAGTTGATCTCATTGCTTGCAGTTGATTTATAACAAGACCTATCCAGTATTAATGAAGAATCTTTTAGTTTTTTTTGATAATACACGCCATTTTTTTTAATGGTATTAATATAATAGCCAGTTGATTGTGTGGCTTTTTTTAGCAGGTCACGACTGAGACACAGTTCTACTATTGATTCAGGTCCTGTAGTGGCGATTGTCCAGTTCATTTTAATTATCGTTTCTTCATAGTTGTAGGGACTGTAAGACTGAATATCATTAGGTATAAGATGTTTTAACTTGGCATTTTCGTAAAAATTTATCATTAAAGGATGATTCGGAGTGCATATAAAAGCATCATTACCGAGAGTTTCATTACCCTGGGTAAACTGAGTTATTTTCAGTATTTCCTTTTCGTCTGAATCAAATAATCCCTTGTAATTTAGGGGATTCGTCTCATTATCAACAGTCTCATCACTATCAAAATAGGCTCCACCTATTTTTGATAAAATGCTGTATCTCAATAAATCACTTGATGCCCCATAATTTGGTCTTAACCTATCGATGTGATAGCGTGAATACTCATCTACAACCCCTTCTTCTGTTATATCTTTTAACAGAATTTTTGGATTTGCATTGAATGCAAATTTAGAATAGTAATCGGCCCAGTTTGGTGTTGTTCTTTTATCAATCCATAAAACGGTTTCAAAATCAGGATTTTTATCAGCCCAAGCTTTAATGCGTTTACTATTTATTTCTGGTAATAATTTTTCACCACCAGCCCAGATAAAATGAATTATTTTGGGTATAGACATCTTTTAGACCTCAGCTGCTTATATTATTATCGATCACTGAACTCATTTTATAATCAAAGCCTGGTCCTATTACAGGTATCTTAAATAATCAGCGAAATTTTTCATGGCGACTTTTAAAAACGTTTATTTAGGCAATTATTCAACAGCAAATTATGATGGCAAATATTCAGCCATAATGTCTATTCTTGAGATCGGAAGATGACACGAATAAGCAGATTTTAAGTCCACTAAAAATTTTTGAATACAGGAAGCGCCTGTTCAATCTGATTAAATAAAATGAAGGGTTTTATTAACAGAAAACCCCTCAATTTATCTAAGATTTACAAAATCATCATTCTAAACTACTTTTCGTGCCCAAAAACGTAAGTTACGACACTGATGAATGAACTCTTGTATTGCATTTAAATTGTTGAACTCAAAAAACCCTTGATCCGTCTGTACAAGCGAATTTCGAGTAATAATCGATTTAGCCGTTGGCAAATAGGCGATGTATTTATAATTCAAAAAAGCATCGGTTATGAATTCCTGTACTTTAGGGTGAGCTGCTAAATTCGAATTTTCATCCTTAATTAAAATCACGACAGCATCGAAAAGTACTGCAGGAGCTCCTCCAATTTTTTCCTGTGCCAAAACCGCTGTGCCATCACTTAATAAAACACCGCTTATAGTGGGTGCAATCAAAGTATAAGTCACATTTTCACTCGAAAGCGCGCTAATAAGATTATTGAATAGTTCTGCATCCACTTGTTCATCGATGAGAATACCGACACGCCGTCCACTGAAAGTTTTGGGTGGATTATTTAATATACTCAGTTTAGGCGAGGCCGAAAGAGTAATCGGGGCTTTTGCAACTTCGCAAGGTTTTGGCATAGAGGTCATTCCTAATCCCTTGCTTACAGTTACTGCCAATGTTTGATCAATATTTAACAGATGCCCAACCATTCGCTCCCGAATTTCTTTTTTCTCCACTTTTGATAATTCAAAAACTAAAGCGTCGCTGAGATGGGTTTGTTCGATAGGATGTTGACTGATGTAAAATTGCCTTGCCTGGCTATAATGATCCGCAAATTTTTCAGGTCTAATTCTTTCTTTTATACCGTTAATTGGTTCCGGATACGATTGAAAACCCTTGTTTGGATTTTCTCGTGGGCCTTCCTGCCAAGAATTAGGGCTATAGTTCACCCGTCCAACAGGATTATAAAAAGCCATATGACCATCCTGTTGAAAGTTTGCAAAGGGACATTTTGGCGCATTAATAGGTAAATGAGTAAAATTAGGACTTCCCAAACGTTTTAGTTGAGTGTCCAGGTAAGAAAAATTTCGACCTTGCAACAGAGGATCGTTTGTAAAATCAATGCCGGGTATTATATTTTGAGTACAAAAAGCAACCTGCTCTGTTTCTGCAAAAAAATTGTCAACGCATCGGTCAAGGACTAAACGGCCAATTTTTATTATCGGGATTTCTTCTTCAGGAATAAGCTTGGTGGCATCCAATACATCAAAGGGAAAGCGCTCACGGAAAGCTTCATCAAATACCTGTATGCCTAATTCCCATTCCGGAAAGGCGCCGCTTTGAATTGAATTCCACAAATCACGACGATGATAATCGGGATCAGCGCCATTAATTTTGACGGCTTCATCCCAGAGCACTGATTGAAGACCCAGTTTAGGCTTCCAGTGAAATTTAACAAAGGTAGATTCCCCTTCCTTATTAATCATACGAAAGCTATGAACGCCAAAACCTTCCATAAATCGAAAAGAACGGGGAATAGTTCTATCCGACATGATCCACATAATCATATGCATGCTTTCGGGCGTAAGAGAGATAAAATCCCAGAAATTATCATGCGCTGTTTGGGCTTGAGGAAATCCTCTATCGGGCTCATCTTTGGCTGCATGAACCAGATCGGGAAATTTTATAGGGTCTTGTATAAAGAAAACAGGAATATTATTTCCTACCAGATCCCAATTTCCTTCTTGGGTGTAGAGCTTAACTGCAAAGCCACGCACATCCCTTGCCAAATCAGCTGAACCTTTATTACCAGCAACAGTGGAAAAGCGAACGAAAGCAGGAGTTATTCGACCTTTTTCTTGAAAAAGATGCGCCGATGTAAGATGAGGTATGGCCTCATAAGTTTCAAAAAATCCATGAGCTCCGAATCCCCGGGCATGAACAACTCTTTCGGGAATGCGTTCATGGTCAAAATGAAAAATTTTCTCTCGGAAAATAAAATCTTCCATTAGAGTGGGTCCATTTCCACCAACTCTTAGGGTATTTTGATCATCTGCTATAGGTGTACCTTGTTGAGTAGTTAATACTTCCCCCATTTCTTCAGCAACCTGATGACTTTCTCCACCCACGCCTAAAAACAAGGTTTCATCATGCATTGTGATGGGTTGTTTTTTATTCAAGTCTTTATTTTTGAAACTCATAATAGTCCCTCTATAAGTTCTTTCTGTTCAAATTGATATTTTAAAAGAATAAGACTCTCTCTTTTGGAGATTTACCCAATCCCGCTTAGCTCATAAGTGATTGCCTCTCAAACGGGAATTGAGTTACAAGTTAATAAACAAGTCCAAAATCATTAGTCTATAAAAACGATTCCTTTTTTTTGGTTTTTTTAGCTGCCCGTTTTTCACTTGCAGTTTTCAGAGGTTTTTTCTTGGCATTTTTTTTTGCATCAATATTTTTGCTCATTTATTAGCTTCCTATAGGTATTTATTTCAAAACAAAATAACTAGATATATTTACTCTAAAAAAGAAATGATAGATATAGAAAAGGCATATTTTCATTGTGAGTTTAGCCAAACAAGGTTAGAGAAGATTAGGTGCTTTCCCTGAGTAACCTTAAACAGATGTCTTGGTGGCGATAATAATCACTTCAATCACGTTTAACTAAACGTATTAATTTCTTTTTCTTAGCCGATAAAAGTATAGAGAGTTTGTCATATACCGCAATGTTTAAAGGGTGACTGTTCAAGTTAATCCACTGATTAGTAGAAAGGATTTCGATTTTAGATTGATAAAGTAGCCTTAAGTCTTTAGTTCGCCTTTTTGCCTCTGCTGCTCGGATAAACGTCCTCCAAATTTTATCAGCAAGAATTTCAGGGGAAGGCGTTATTGCTGAATCAATAATCTTGTTACTTGCCCACCATTTTTCAAAAGAATATCTACTTTCTTTCATCTCAAATTGACGCAATAAACAATTTCCCATTCTGAGTAGTTGACGCGGTGTTGCTTGAATTATTTTCTCTAGAGAAAATTTGTATTTTTTACAAAAAAATTGCCAACTTAAGCTCACCTCTTCTGCGGAAAATAATATAAGGTGAAACGTGAACTCTTTCTTTGAGAGCAAACAGAAATGAAGGTCAAACAACGATTCAAGGGCATTAAAAGGTCTATAAGGTCCTTCGCAAAATAATTCACTTTCTCCGGAGGTATAGGCATTAAAATCATCGTTATAAAATAAAAGCGCCCGTGCTTCAGTTTTCAAAGTCATATTATAAGGCGGGTTAGATTCTTTAATGGCATCTGACTCCATTAATTCAGCTTCTAAAACACTGTCACAAACAACAAAATCGATTTGCCACACTTGGGCTAACATTTCTAATTTACGTTTATCACGGTTTTTTATGCCTCGAAAGTAGGAATTCACCCGCGCTTTCAAAGAGGTCGCTTTACCTATATATAAAATACGACCATCATTGGCAATCATGCGATAGATGCCAGGTTGCTCAGGTAGTTGCAGTCGAGTTAACCGCTCAATATTGTAGGTGATAGACCGATCTTTCGCGCTGTTTTTGTTGGTTTTAAGCCAATTAAGTAGCTCTGGAAACTCTGTTAGATTTTTTTTCGATAGCTCCTCTTTGAGCACTTTCCATATGGCGATTGTTGTTTTGACATGAGCGCTGGCCTCTTGCGCCGGTGTTTCAAACTTGAAATGACCCGCTAAGGCTTTTAAGTTGTGGCTGGGCAAAGAAGGAAACACCTGCTTTGAAAGTTTTTGAGTGCATATTGGAACACAATTAAACGACTTATTAAGATAGAGTAAAAAATAGTGTTTAAGAAAACTCAATTCAAATTGAGCATAATGAATGAGAACAAAAACCGTTTCGCCTATAGCGTCCATGTCATATAACAATTCAGTTAGAACTAATTCCGGCGCATAAGCTTCGCTAAGTTCCTCTTGTTTCAGATTCAATAATTTAATGATTTTACCTGGTATTGTTGCGTCATCGGGTAATTTAACCAAACGTCTTTGGATCAATGGCGCGCTTGTCGATTTTGAATCATAAATGCACCATCCTAATTGCAGCAGATGGCCGTTTTTTGGATGCATTCCCGTTGTTTGACAGTCAAGAATGATCACTTTTTGATGAATGCAGCTCATATTAATTGTTATCTGTTATAACAGTTAAATCCAATTTAAAGTTAGACTCATCAGTTAGATGATTACCCCAAAATTGTTTAAGGTCGGCTAATATGGATTTGGAGACCATTTCAAGCGGATGGGTCTCATACCAATCGTTGGGCATACACTGAGCATAGTTGCTTTCTAAAAATCGATTATCAAGCAATACGATAATACCTTTATCGCTTTCGGATCGAATCACCCTTCCCGCCGCTTGTATCGCTTTAGCCATTGCAGGATAGATATAGGCATATTGAAGACCCGACTGATAGTGAAGCTCGTAATAGCCTTTCATCTGTTCACGTTCCCACTCAAACATCGGCAACGGAGGGCCGACAATAAATGCCCCAATTGCCATATCGGCGTGGTAGTTGATCCCCTCTGCATAAAGCCCTCCTTGTACTGCAAAAAATAAATGATTGATTCCAGGACGCTTAAGACGCAAGAGTAAATCATTGACTTCCGCCTCACACATGGCCCGAGTTTGGCGTAATAATCTAAAGTGTTCATCTCGTGGAAAATGTTTAAAGATCTCATCTAAAAAATGAAAGCTAGGAAAGAAAACGAGGTAGTTGCCCGGTTTTATTTCGGTTATTCGTTGGATTAGATCAATCAGTCTTAAATAATGCCTGGAACGCTCACTGTATTTAGTGGAAATTTGTGGAATTAGCAGCAATTTTCGGCGCTCTTTTGCAAAGGGTGTTGCAAATTCCTGTGTATGAACTTCCTTCAATCCCATCATTTGACTGTAATAGTTAAAGGGTTTTAAGGTGGCTGAAAAGCCAATTATTTGCTTGAAATGCTGATAATGTTCTTTAAGGAAAGAGGAGGCTTCACTGCAGGTAATTTTAAGAGCACCCTCATTAGGATTAAAAGAAATAAAAAATGCATCGCCTCCCTGCTTTACTACCTCAAGCGTTTCGGTAAAGTCAGACCAATATCGACAGAGTTTAAGCATAGGATCTTCATGACCAATCACTACATCGGCTTCCAAATACTCATTTAATAATTGGGCCAATTGTTCATCTTGTTCTGTAAATAGTTTTTCAGGAATTTCAACTCGATGAGGACGGGTTAATCCTGACTTTGCACATTGGGTGATAATTTTTAAGCAAGAATCGAGGGCCTCACATCCTTTTTGTTGAAAGGGAAAATCCAATTGCATAACGGCGGGTTTTAATGCTTCAAAAAATAGGGCACTTAATGTATGCGAATAATAGTCTAAACTTCGGGAGGGTAAGTTATGAGCCTCATCAATAATTAAATTCGGTCGTTCAGTTTCTGCCATGTACCTACCTGCCACTCGAAGGCTTGAGCTGCTGGGTGCAAAGACGTAGTTGTAATCACCAATCACGACATCCCTATCAGGTATTGTTTGCATTTGTAGCTCATAGGGACAAACTTGATAAAGGCCTGCAATTTTTTTAAAGTATGACGCTTCCAAATGACGCTGACGTTGCGTTTTTTTTAGCAATTGGTGCTCAGTTGTTTTGGTGTAATGGTCTTTAGCAAATTCACAAAAGGTAGCATTGCAAAGCGGCTCATTTTTCATGCAGAGTTTTTTTTTCGACGTTAAGGTTAACGATTTGATATTTGCTTTCTTAAGCTGAAGTTGCTGAACAGCCTCAGCTGCTACTCGATGTTGGCTATTTTTAGGGGTTAAATAAATTGTTTTTTGCCCACGTCCAAGCGATTCTTTCAATACAGGTAATAAAACAGCAATTGTCTTTCCTAATCCCGTTGGCGCTTGCAATAAAAATGGGATTTTCTTTTGCATCGTATCACCCACTGCTTCAATTAATTCTTGCTGGTTAGCCCTTGGCTTTTCGAAAGGAAAGCAAAGCATTGAGCTTAGGTTTTTACGTTTTTTAATGCGCTGTTTTAGCTGACTAAGTTCTAAGATTAATTCATTCAAGCGACTGTTTAACCATAGTTCATAAGCAATTACATCTAAAGTTAAAGGCAGGGAAATGGATTTTTTATTTCTTAGTGAGACAACCAACAAATTTAACGCAGGAATTTGGCCTGTTTTAAGCCAATGCAAATAGCCATAGGTTTGCAATTGCAACCAATAAGGATGGGTATAATAGTTATCCGCAAGGCAATTGATTAACTGTTGAGGTTCAAAGGCGGTTTTAATCTCTTCAATTAGATAAGGTTCGCTTGCATACACACCATCCATTCTACCTGTTAAGTTCAGTCTCATTCCTTTGTGACTAAAAGTATGAGCTATCCATACTTCTGCCTCATAATTTTTATGTTCTTTGGCTAACTGATTTTGAATTGCTTGATGAATTTTGATCGCCCGCTTTGAGGCCTGCCCGTAACCAGAATAGGTGTCAATGCTACCCATACAAGGGGATGGCTTTGCGAACTCTACTATAGGTATATTGAGGGATGTCATAAATTTGCGATATTTTAAATCAGGGTGATTTAAAACAGATTAAGGAAATTGAAGGGGTTTCGCAAGGAATAATGATTGGAAATGGATTTTAAATTGTAAGCAATATTTCGATTCGGCACCTGAATGATTAGTCTACTCTTGAGAACTTTCAAGAGTAGGCCTAAGGTCAGTTACTTACGATAATCTTGCCAATCGCGTCTTAGATCACTGTCTGATTTAGACTCATCGACGCCTAACACTATTCCACCTTTATTAATACCTGCTTCGTAGTCTTTTGCTTTTTCTTCAGGAATGCCCATGCCAACAAGAGCGCCAAGTATACCGCCTGTTATGCTACCCGCACCTGCACCCGCTAAACCTGCTGCAAGTGGTCCTGCAATCACTAATCCTAAGCCAGGAATTGCCAAACTGGTTCCTACCGCTGCAATGGCACCTACTATTCCACCAATAGCAGCACCTGTAGCCCCACCAATTCCCATTCCTTCAACGGATTTATTACCTTCTTTAACTAAAGGAGAATCGTAATACTTTTTTCTGGAATCTTCAGACATGATTACATTGATGTCTTTATCGTTATATCCTCGATCGATTGCACGTTGGTATGCCTTTTCAGCTGAATCTTTATCCTGGAATAATTCTGTAGTAAATCGGTCATTTTTAGAATGAGACATATCTAGCTCCTTTGATTGAATGGATTCCATAAAAAAACGTAATGTCTAAGTTTGATAACATTCATGGAACACTTAGAGTAGAGCTATTTCCCCTCTTATACAAATATGCAGTTATTAAATACATACTTACGTTTGAGATATAGGGACTTACGCAATCCCGTTTAAAAGTGAATTATTGATAAGGAAGGCTGATAATCATCAATCACTAAAATGCTCTTGTTTCCTATATTTTCCTTGTGAATATTTTTATCGATAGTTTTAAAATCGGCTACTTCTAAAACATAAGATTTTCCTATGGATCCGTATCCCAACTTAAAGAGATGGCTTTCCAAAAAATAATGCGCGGAAAGGTTTTGAAAATGTGGTCTTGCTGAAATAGGGATCGGTTGCTCCAGTGAGTTGACGTGATTAATGATTGCTTTAAGCAATTCCAAGTGGTGTTGCTACCTCTTAATTCCATGAAAATTAAATATCAAACAAATAAAACTCAACTATTCTCTCAATCGCAAAAGCTGAGAATCGATAAGCACTTGATTTAATTACTGAGACGTTTAAATCAGGCAAGAAAACGGACGGATGATTTTTTATTGGTTTGCAAAAATATATATCTATCCTTAAAAACAATTCTTTTCCCTGCTAACTAAATCGTATGAAAATTTCCATTTTCTGGTTCTTCCTTTTCATGGTAATTCAAATTTGAAGAAGTCAAAGGTAAAAAGCCTATTTTGGTCCTAATTTTAACATCTGCTAAAAACCCATCTTTATAATGATTCGATTTAAATTCTTTGAATTTAGCATTTAAATCATTCCACCGTTTAACAAGTTGCTCATCAATCTCTATTGCTTTAACCATTTGCGTGTCTTCAAATTTCTCTAAAATAATATTACATGATTTCATTATCATGATTTTTAATTTTTCAGGTTGATCCAAACCGGTATAACTGGGTAAAACCATCTCTTCACTCAGGTGTAAATAATCATCTTTGCTAAATAGTTCATCAGATTTTTGCTGGTTCATTTCATCAAGCTTTAGTAAGGCTCCTCGAACTAATGCCTCATGACTTTTCACCTTTGTCGAACACAGCTCTGAAACTGAAAGACTGGACTTATTATCTGGAAGCCATTTAGCCAAGCAATGACATAAAAAAACCAGCCAACGTTTATATAAATCAATCTCTTCGAGAATTTTGCCTTTGGATTCTGTTATTTCCGTACTGGAATTAATGAAACGATTTAATTCTTTTAGGCAGTTTTCAAAGCGCTCCAATTTGGAGTCGAAGGATACAGGAGAGAGATGATTTTTATAGTCAATCCAATGACCTTTATCGGTATCCAATTTAATTGCCTGTGCTAAAGGCAGTAAATTTTTTTCAAATTTTGAGAATTCATATTGTTTATTGAAATTTTTAATAATTTTGACTGAAGTCTCAATTATTTTGAAATCATTGATATTTGAATCAAGCAATAAATTATTTGATTGAAATTTGGAAAGACTAAAAGAACATAAATCCTTCAAGCTTTGCGAAAATTCAGCGTTATAGACAAGTTCTAAAATAAGGTCGTTATCGATATTGTTTTTATAAGATGCTTTTTTAGACTGAATCGCACCAAGTCCCTGTAAAGCAAACATTATTTTTTTTAAACTTTGGTAAATTTCAGGTTCATTTTTTACCGTTTCCATATAATTACTAATTACAGGATTAATAATTCGAATTGATAAATAATTAATGGTTCGTTCTGGATTTTTTTTGGAAAAATCATGGATTATGCGTTGTACTTCAGGAGAATAATCGGAAATTGTGAATAATTTTCTGAAAATTGTTTTAAAAGCAGTTTCAAGAAACTGATTAAAGTCCGACTCAGCTAATTTTTGCTTCGTAGCAGTAGAGTTCATAATTGTTACAAGAGGTTCTATGCTCTTTACTATAAATTCTATATGTTGCTTATTATTCAAAATTAAATGGGTGATTAATCCCGCAGCAACTGAATTTTCACGTCCTGCCGGCCCTTTTTCATGTTGAAAATGAGCATTGATCAAATCAAATACCTGATTACCCATCGTTTCAATAATGAGGATAATTAACTTTTGCTGATGTTCCTTCGCCAAGTTAGTAATTTTTATGAAAAAAAGGGCCAAATCGTCCAAATCCTGAATTGGATGAATCAGGTTATCAACATTCGCTGAAGTTTCCGGCTGAAGGACAAAACTAATAAAATAATTTATGAGGTCAAGCGCTTCATTCTCATCAATTCGAATAAGCCTTTCCCAATTTTCCGCGTAAAATTGGATCAGATCTACTTCGGCTGGATGATTCGGTTTTTTTACAGTATTAAGTAGCTTTCTCTTTTCCAAATGTTCCAGACGGTATGAAGTGGTCTCGTAGAGGTTTTCAATAATGGAGATTTGCAGGCCAACTAAGTTATTAAGCTTGGTTGAAGGATTAAGTCCATTTTTGTAGCGTTGCCAAAGATCAAGATTTAATTCCGCATTGATAACTTGTTTTTGAAACTCATTTTCAAAATGAGCTATCATTTTTTCTACTATAAAATCAGGTTCTAAATTAGATGAATAATCGTTTAATACTAATCGGGTTAAATTGACAATTTCTTGCTGGTTTTTTTTAATACTTTCTTTTAATTTAATTTCATTATCATCACGTTTTTCTTTAAATAAGCGCACAATATGGTCTTCAATTTCCTCTAAACTAAAATCAGAATTAAAAAACATTTTATCGAGCAGATCTAAATTGACTTCAAGATCTGGAGGTTCAAATTGGGCGCAATCTAATAAAACTTTGGCAATAGTGTTGATAATAGTTTTTGAATTTCTAATTTCATCACGCAACAACTTCTGCTTTTTTTTTACTGATAAATCTTGTTGAATAAATTCACTGGTTTTATTGATACTAGCTGTTAATGATTTTTTCAATAAAGTTAATTGGTACTCACTTTCTATAAAGTCTTTGGCATTGTTTGCTAAAAATTTATAGATAAATGATTTAACTTCTGTAATTTTTGAGATGGTATTTATTATTTCTGTCGAGACTGTTTCTTGAATAGAGAAAAAACTTAGCATTTTAAATCCTCTTGTTCAGCAGCCCAAGAGGCTAGCAATTTTTGGGTTATTAAACAAGAAGTTGAAGGGTTGTAAATTGTTCAAAGATATTGCCATCCTAAGAAACGAAACAGCTAGATCATTTCGCCTTGGCCTTTATGAATGTAGAAAGTTAATGCCAGAGCGGACTCTGGCATTAATGTTTAACGGCGGCTATTTAATTATTGGTATGGATTTTAACCAATTTTTTGCTTCCTCACTCACCTTTTCATCTTTTAAGGCAACTTCACGGATTTCATTTTTGCGCGGACTGTCATTGCCGTACATATCATCAAGCATCTCAGTCCAAAGGCTCAAGGCTGTAGAAGAAGAAACCTTATTTACTTTTGATAAAATACCGTAAATGCGATCCCGCCAATAAGCATCCATTGCCTGATCAATCCACGCTACAATTTCCGGAGTCATTCCTACTTCATCTAAGCCTTTTCCTTCGCCGAAACCTTGCTCAAATTTCTTAGTCCTCAAATGGGCGTATTTTTTTCCATACATCTTATTAACCCAATCCATGAATTTTTTACCCAAACCAATTCCTAATTCCGACTTAGGATCCTCTTCAAGATGACACTTAACGTCTTCTACCAGATTATTCCAACTTTCTTCGAAAGCAGTCTTTTGCTCAGGCGTAAAACGAGCTTTGAACTCTGCTTCAAAGGTTGCATATTCTTTTAATTCTTCTGGTGTAAAGATTTCTTTAACCCAAGAATGTTCCAGTTGTTCAGTCATTCGATATACCTCTATTAATTGAATAATATTCTTCCAAGGAATGGATTTATCACAATCGAAATCTGAAATTATGTTTTTCAAAGTTTTACTAGCATCTACTAATGATTGCGCTTTTCTTTCTAAAACCTGCGCTTGATTAACTAAATGCTCGAGCGCTTTGTCCTTGTCTGTTAGCAAGGTTTTTATCTGCGAAAGCTCGAAACCAAAAAACTTCAAAGCAATAATTTGTTGTAATTGTAATAAATCCTTTTCGGAGTAAACGCGATAACCATTAGTTAGTCGTAACGACGGTTTTAATAAATTAATACGATCATAATGATGCAGAGTTTGCACCGAGATACCGGTTAATTTAGATAAATCTTTAACGAACCATTGAGTCATCATTTTTCCTCCTTATGTTGAAAGATAAGGCATATAGTAACTATAGGGTCAAGCATAAGTATGAAATATTAATAATTGAGATTTTCTTTTGTAACGGAGCCGTTACTATATTCAAGGTATTCGAATTGATAACCTTGTATTTTTTCTATCCTGAACCAGTTTGATTCCGCGCAGTAACCGCCATTATCATCAGGTTTAATGATCGCCAATATAATGATGTTATTTCTCGAACTATCTTTTAAAAATTTCCATTTGGCTTTACCGCATCTATTGAACAAATTGAGGATCAAAGAGCTGGAATCAATGATTATTTCATTCTTTCCTGAACGATCCAGTTCAAGGGGTTTCAAAGGTGGAATTTTTACATATCCAATTTCGGTTAAGGTCAACTCCATTTTTTTTATAGAAATATAAATAAGCAACGGTTCGTTTATTCGCGTGACTAAAACCAGTAATGGGAAAGCCAGAGAAAGTAATAACAGACCCTTCCCGAATATACTGCCTTGTCTATTTTTGAGATCTTTAATTAAGCCAAAAATAAAAATTAAAATATGAACTAAAAGAAATATCCATGCGAGGATACCAAAGACATATAATTGAAATCTTATGCTTAATAGCAAAAAAATGGTTAAAAGATAAATGCAAGAAATCAATTTACCTTTAGATGTATAAATCATTTTTAGTCCTAAAGAAAAGACCGCCATTTTAATTATATACGTAATTAACCTTGCCAATTTATAGTTAACCGTATTTTTGATACTTCTAGCTAAAACAGGTTTCAAGCGTAATTGCAGTGCTTTGAGGAAGCCAATGCCCGTAGGTTTCCCCAAACCAATGGCTGGTTTCTTCCAGTTTTGCTGTAATTATTGGTTTTGTTATACCCTTCTTTTCGATCCAGTCGGCACATCGTTTTTGCACCTGCCTTCGAATTTGGCCGCGAGAATAGGCATAGAAGGAAGGATTCAATGCTTCATTAAGATGATCTGATACAAAAGGTTCCAGAAGTTTAGAGCGATCAACCTGCTTGGAAAATTCCCATTTATTGCCTTTTAATACCAAAATGGGTGCAAGTGTTTTATTCCCAACTCTTACTTTATGAAATAAATTCATATAAAACTTCCAACCCGCATAATTTGCGGATAAATCTGCATTGGAATAAATTCCATTAATAAGAGTGCCCATGTAACTGTGCTCAATAATCTGGCCGTAATTAACCATCGCTTTATGAGCTTGTTCTGCTGATTTTTTTGAATTTAGGAAAAAATGATAAAGTTTATAGTAACTATGTCCTTGCATAAAAAAATGACCCAGTTTATCTGTTCCCAAATAATGATTATACAAATTGATAGTTGGAGTCAGGCCGATTAAAGCGGGAGGAAAGGGAGAAAAAGCAAGCCAATAAACCGTTTTCCAAGGACGACTTTCTTTGAATTGAATGGGTAGACTCTGCTTGGAAAGATAATCTAAACGTAACCAACGTGGGAAGCCCGGCCCAGTTTGGTCATACAGCAAATCGGCGATGTAACTATCTTTCAGGCGTAAAGCCAATTGGGAAGCCGCATGCTGGCTATGGGCAGCTTTTGGAACTAAGGCTTGAATTTCTGAGTTGGTGCGGTTAATTACAGAATCCAGAATTTCTGCGAGTTTTTGACTCGCAGTTTCTCCCAAATCAAAGAGTTCATAAGGAGGGAGAGTAAATTGGTCCGTTTCTTCAGCCTGTATATTTCCTATACCCACGAAGCAAAGAACAACTAAAATGAAAAACTTTGATAATGTCATCTTTCAACCAATCCTTAAACGAATTAGACATTAAATACAATTCTCCAAGCTTCTGTCTAGCTAAATTTTTAGAGGATTTTGGATTCTTTCCTATTCACCAATATTTCATAGGAAACCCAGGCTAAAATCGGTGAAGTTATGAAAATTATGGCCATTGGAAACTGCGAATTTGCAGGAAGATGAGCTGATATGCTGCCAATAAGCGCACCACCGCCCAGTTGCATAAAACTGTACAGTGTGCCCGCATAACCTGCAATGTGTCCAAAGGGGGTAAATGCCCCGGCGAATGCATTTGGCCAAATAAAGGTGACTCCAAAGTAAAAAAGAAAGACAGGAACAAGGATTGCAAAGAGATTGAGGCCGAAAAATAGTTGGCCTAACAAAAGCAAACATCCTGAAATGAACATGATGATCCATCCAGCACGAAGCAAAAATTTTGAACCAAAACGCTTGATAAATTTTCCATTAATTGTGCTAGCTAAGGCCATTCCCCCAGCACTTATGATAAATGTCACCCATCCAAATTCAACTGGACTCAAACCAATATGCTTAATTAACAAAACAGGACCTACTGCAAACCAGGAGAAAAAGGCGCCATAACAAAAGAATACTAAGAGGGAATAACCCATGAAAATTCGGCTCGTTAATAACTCCTTAAAGGTCTGCTTTATAAAAGAAAGTTTTAAACGTTCAGAATGATGGTGAATTGAGGTTTCTTTAAAGACAAAAAGAATAAGCGAGAGCGTTAACAAGCAATAGAGAATTAAAAATCCAAAACTTGCCTGCCAGCCAAGATAGTGTTGAAAATATCCGCCTAATACCGGAACAGCTGGTACAAAAAAGATGATTACAACCGATAACCAGGCACCGTATTTGGCTAAATCATCACCCTGATACACATCTCGAAAAATAGTGCGCCACAAAGAAGAACAAGCCCCTGCTCCCAAACCTTGAATTAGCCGTCCTGCTAATAAATAAGTGATGCTAGTAGAAAAAGCGCAAAGCAAGCTTCCAACTAAAAAGATCAATAATCCAGCAATAAGAGGTTTGCGTCGACCAAAACCCTCTGAAACTGGACCGTAAATTAACTGAGAAAAAGCAAGCCCTACCATAAAAATGGTCAAGCTAAACTGGGCTTTTTCAATTGGAGCATGCATAAAACCAGCGATTGCTGCGAGCGAAGGCGCATAAATTTCGGTAGCAATGGAGGATAAACAAGCTATCAAAAGAATATTTACAAATAAAAAAAGCTGTTTACTCATCTGGTGCACACTCCACTTACAATATAATTTTCTAAAGCCTATAATTGACTGACCAATCAACCAATATTATGCATGATATTGACTGACTAGTCAATCTAAAGAGGTGCAAAATGACTAAAGAAACTACTAAAGATAAAATATTGAAAGCCGCTCGAACTTTATTTGTTGCTCAGGGTTTCGCAGGAACCTCAGTAGGAAACATCGCCAAATTAGCTCAAGTCAACCACAGCCTCATTTTTCATCATTTCAAAAATAAAGAACTATTATGGATTTCGGTAAAACAAGATATCGTAGCTGAAGCAAGCAATAAAAGATCAATTTTGCCTGGGGTCGAATTAAGTTTTGATGCCTTTTTAAAAGAATTATTTTTTAGAAAAATTCAATTTTATCGCGAGAACCCTGACATTATTCGTATGATCAATTGGCAGCGTTTGGAGCGCGACTCAAGCCATGCAATTGGGGTAACCAATTCTGCTGAAATGCAACGCTGGATTAATTCAATTGCTCATTATCAATCCGAGGGGGAAATTGTAAAAGGCTACAAACCCGAGTGGATTGTAACCTTTATCTTATCGATAATCAGTTCAGCCGCTCTTGACCCAAACATCTATATTGGAAATGAGCAAGACTTAAGCAATTACATTGGCTTTTGTATTGAAATTCTCAAAAACTCCTTAACCGGGTTTAATTAAGGCAATAGAGTCACTTTTTTATCTTTTTGACAAATTTGAAGTATGTTTAACTATTTATTTACAATTATGGTCGATATTAATACTCCCTTAAGGTTAAGCAGGTAAACTCATTGTTCGATTTTCGTTATTTGAGCAAAATATGAGCATTATACAAAAACTACTTACCATTAAAAATCAATTATCAATGATACATGATTATGTTGATCTTAAGGAAAGGAGTATTGATTTAGCTCTAGTTGAAAACAAATTAAATAATTTGGATTTAAATGAAGTGAAAGGAACTTCCGGGTTTTCTCGTATTTATAGAAGCCTTAAACGAGAGCATCTTTATCTTTCACTCGATGTACACACTGATTTTGTCAATTCATTAATAAACATACACGATAAATGCAAAGAGTTAGGTAATGAAGCCAAACTTAATGTGGTAGAAAAACAACTCTTAATATCGGTTCAACAATTGAAAGATTGCTATCAGAAAGTGGTGGTTAATACCGTTGAATTTGTATATGAATTTAACATCGTGTCTAAAGCAGAAAATTTAATGAATTGCATAACAATTCAGGAAAGTGGTACACCAACCCAAGTGGAGCCTGAATTTTCTGATGATGCAATTGATCAAAGCTTAAATCGAGTTGGTTTCTTTAAGCCTTTACCTTCCAGTCAATCTGAAGTGAAGGAAGAAGAAATTAGTGTCAAATCGCAAGTAATTTAATTAATTGCTCAGGAAGGTGTGTTTAAAATTCACCTTCCTGAGCTTTCAAAATTTAAGCTCTAGCATAAAAAACTAATTATTTTTTTTAATTTATCTGGCAATGCATTCTCGCTTATCCAAAGCGTATTTTCTTTGATATTTCAATGGCCCCACCCTGTTCATCAACTCTGGTTTCGAAGAATCCCTGCCGTTTGCGGTTCAGAACTTTCTGCGGGGATTTTTCTTCCAAAGCGTTTTCACTTGACGATTTTGAGTCATCCGACTGTTCTGAATCCGAACTAAAATCCGAATCATTCCCATCTAGACCCTCAAATGAAATCCCTCTTTCCTTACAAAGTACTTTATCATTATCAAATAATTCAGAACCAGCCCAGATTTCACAGCAATTGTTTTCTAAATTTGCATAGCAATAGGTAAAACTACCTATTGATGAGGGCATTAAATAAACATCCAGATCTAATATCGACTTAATTTGGTTCTCATTCCAAATTTTCATTAGCAAATTTAAGGCTAAAGGAAAACTGGTCATATCACTGCCTGTGATAACACAGGACATTTGGTTTTTGTATCCTTTAAGCTGTAATTCCTCTGTTAATTTGAGAATTTCTGAGTAGAGATAACTGGTATATTTCTCAATTTCATTTGAAGTATATTCAGGCATATGATGATAGGCAGAACATGCGAGGTCTTTGTTGTCATTTTCAGCTAGCATCAATATGCCAAAACAGGGTTTCAAGTTTGAAATCATTAGTGAGCCACTTTTTTCAATAATGAATTTCTCATCGGGATTTGCTAAATTTTTAGTTGATTTTTTGATGCCTTCTGGTTCTTTATGTGCATTTTTAATAATTATATTATCTGGATTATCGCCAAAATAATTTTTATTGGTTTCATAAAAATCAATGTATAAATCACTATACATTTTTAATTGTTCCAAGCTTTGAACTCGAAAATCAATACAACCAACCTCAGCATCTTCAAAAAAATCGTTTAATGAATGTAATAAATTTATTTCCGGATTTGCTTTACATTTGGCAATTACATTATCAAGGCTTTCATCGGCCTCATCTTCACTATCTGAGATACCGAATAAAGCAGCAATTAAATTAGAGTTGATCCAGTCTTTTTCAAAACCTTTTATTTCTGATGTAGTCAAATAGGTCAAGACTATTGAAATTACTTTTGATGTTAAATAAGCATCATGAAAACCATTAATTGCCTCATTGGGGAGATTTTCTATTAAAGCTACTGCAGGAAGGATGGCAGGAGAATCAATAAATTTTAAAATATTAATAAAGCGATTTTTCAAATAAGTAATTTTAGTATAAGGCATTTCAAAGCTCGTCGTTAATGAACAATTATTATACACTAAATGATGAAAAAGTTGATATATTCAACCCGGAATAATGCGTTTTAAGGATTATAGTAGTAATCAATTGTTACGTTTAGTAGACTTTGAAAATTCACATTATCGATTACAATTCTTTTATGAGCCAAGAAAACAAAGCTATTCTATCCACCTTTATCGAAGTTTTTAAATCCTTTCAACAAAATTCATTCCCGACAATTTCTTTGCAAAATGATCCGAAAGCTAATATTCAGTTGACCGGTTTAAATGAACTTTTTTTCAATACTATTTGTATTAGAAAGCCAATCGATCAGCAAAAGCTTATTTCTGAGCTAAAAAATTTACAAAGGGATCTGAAAATCACGTTAACTCTTTGGTTAACTTTTGAGACAGAAACACCCGAGATTGAACTATTATTAAAGGATAATTTTGAAACACCTGGTCCTTTTTATGGCATGTTTCTGGAATTAAATGAGGCGAAACTGAGTTCCATTCCTATTAATATCGAAATTGAGACCATTAAAACCCCTTTTCAAGCCCAACAATTTGCAAAAATTTACTCGGAAGTGTTCCAGTTAAATATAAGGGAGGAATGTGAACGATGGGCAATAAAGCAATTTGAGATGGATAACGCTGATTGCGTGAATTTTATTGCTAGATTGGATGGTCAAATTGCAGGTATTAGTAGTCTGGCTATAGATAGAACATTTTCCGCCTTCAAAACTGGAGGTTTTTATAATGCTTGTGTTCTTCCAGAATTTAGAAAAAAAGGAGTAGGTACTGCAATGGCATGCCACCGAATTACAATTGCTAAGGAAATTGGCCTACAAAATATTTCAATTGTGCTCATGTCTGATGCAAAAGCGCGTGGTTATTGTGAGAAATTAGGTTTTCAAAACCTAAGTACCCTAACTCCATATTTTATTAAATAGATTAAAGCGAAGAAAAAACAATAAAAATCAAAAAAGAGAATCTATGAAAGTTTTGAAAGCGCTTCTTTCTATTTGCTTGCCACTTATTACGTTAATTGGAAACTCCTGTCCTTTTTGCCTGACGGAGACAGGCCTACAAGTTCATAAAGGAATTTTTAATCAGGATTTCCTGCTATATCTTTTCTATACCTTTTTGCCCTTTTTGATTTTTTTTGTGCTAATAATTTCAATCTACTATGGCTACCCTAAATATTTTTTTAAAGGATTAAATAAATGAAAAATAGAAATCCACTTCTCGCAGCCGGTTTATTATTGGGCCTTGGCTTGGGCGGATTTTTTGATGGAATTGTTTTTCATCAGATTCTGCAAGTTCATAATATGCTTTCCAATATCTATTTTCCCAATACCTTGGCTAAGGCAGAAATCAATATGTTTTGGGATGGAATATTTCATGCCTTTACCTGGTTGCTGACCTTAATTGGAATTTTTATGCTCTGGAAAGCGATGAACGAAAAAACGACTAAAGAATCCTGGCATTATTTCACAGGATTAATGCTCATTGGCTGGGGAATATTTAACCTGGTAGAGGGTGTTATCGATCATCTAATTCTTCAAGTACACCATGTGATACAAAGAGCTTCTTCAACAGGCCAATTCTATTCAGATATGATTTTTTTGCTTTCTGGTATTTTACTCTGTGGAATTGGAGTTTGGCTCTGTAAGAAGAATAATTGAAATTAATCATCAAATTATCGATTTAAGAAATAGTACAATCCGTTAAGACCGTTAGAAATGATTGCTCTTCAGGTTTATTAAAAAAACAAAGATCCTGGTAGTAGCTGTAAATTATTTTATTGATGTCAGGAAGCAATTTTTCAGAATCTTTTAAAGTTTCGTTTGCTTTTAAAAAGGTATTAAATTTAGAAACGTTTGATAAAGAAGGAATATTAAGGTTTTTCAATTGATCGCAACTGAGAGAATAGGGTTCGGATATCAATTTATAATTCAGTATTATTTCATTAGTCAGATTTGCTTTAATATCTAAATAAGCTTTAATTAATTCAGCAATATAAAATCTCTCTAATCTATATATTAGTTTAACTTCGAAAAATATTTTCCATGGTTTGCTCATTCCCATACAAAAATTTTTATTAGAAGAATCTACCTGAAATTGAAATTTTTTTGCTGATTCTACATCGCTATAAAAAGTCAAATGGTAACAATTTTTGAACACCTGAAAACTATCATTTTTGACCAAATCGGAAAAATTAAACAAACCAATATCGGAATAATAACAGCCAACCGCATAGACTTTTAACAATTGAATGCTACTCCTGCATTTTGGAAATAAATTCGATATTAACCAAGATTAAAAAAAGCCTCTACTTTATTTTCTCAATCAAGTATCAAAAGAAACTTAATTAGCGATAAGCAATATGAAAAAGCGGGTCCCCTTCATTTACCAAAGGAGAGGTTGATCTTCCTATAATAAGACCCTTTTGTTCAGATTTAACCTGGACAATAGGTCCGAGATTAAAAGGATCTAAAATTTCTCCAAGAACCTGATCTTCTTCAATTTCAGTATCAGTTGGTTCTTTAGATATAAATACGCCGCTGATGGGAGCGCGAATCCATTTCATTTTTTTAAATAATTGGGCCTTAGACTCTGTTTTCCATTGACTATCAATCATTTTTAAATAGCAAAGTGTATTTAAAATTCCTTGGAGACCTGGTTTTATACTTTTGGGATCATGGCGCCCCGCTTCTCCTGCTTCATAAGTAATAAAGGGAATTTTTAGCTTTTTAGTTAAGGTTCTCAGGGATTTGGAAATTTCTGGACTTTCAAGCACAGGGACGCCAAAGGCAAGGGCAAACTCTTCCAAATTTTTATCATTATAAGTGACTCTTAATTGTGGGCAGTTAAATAAATTTTGTCCGCCCGAATGGATGTCTAGCCCATAATCACAGTGTTTTATAATCTCTTCGTAGTAGAAGTATGCTAGGCGAGAGGCGGGATTTCCTTTTTCTTCGCCAGGAAAGGATCGATTCAAATCATTTTTTACAACTTCTCTTTTCTGTTGAATTAATCCATAAGGATTAGCTACAGGAATCGTTATTAACGTTCCGGAAATATTTTCGTAAGCAGGATGCTGATGGAGTTGATTAATTATTTCGATGCCATTTATTTCGTCACCATGAATAGCACTTAAAATAAAAACTTTAGGGCCTTCATTTTTACCGTGGTTAACATGAATGGGAATTTCCAAAGTTGCTCGAGTAAACAGGTTTGAAATTTTATATAAACAACGATTTTTGCAGCCGGGGCTAACAGTTTTCCCTAAAATAGATAAAGTTGTATTATCTTTTAACATTTAAATCTCTGTTATTATAAGGTTTGAGACTTATAAATAATTCCTTCTCTTGGCCAATGAATGTAAAGTTTCGCGCGATTTCTTTTACAAATTTCCAAGGCTGACGAAATAGCATCGAGGGGATGGTCAAAGGAACTAAGTGGAGCTAATACATCAATGGATCTTCTAATAATCCACTTATCTTTACGAGGAATAACATGATATGAAGAAGTATTTATTTTTTGCACCTCAGCTATTAAAGCGTTGATATGCGTAAATCTACTTTCTAATATTCCTGCAACTAAATATTAGCTAACAAATTCAAAATAGCAAAAATTTTAATCGTAAAGTTTTTTCAATTTTTGTCACAATCTATTTGACATTAAATCCAGATAATTATAATATCCCATTTGACACAACTTCCGTGTCAAATGATTCACTAAAAATAAGAGAGGTTTATTATGACTAATCAAAATCAAAGTGGAAATCGAACTTTGTCAGCTAAAGATAAAGCCGACAGCAACAAAAATTCCAAGAATACTCAAAGCAAATCGGCAAAAGCTGGCTCTAATTTAACGCAGGAAGATAGAGTTAAAGGCGGTAAAAACTCTCATAAAAATAGATAATAAATATAGACAAAAGGCCTTCGATTTGAAGGCCTTTTTTTATTGCTGATTTTGATGTTTTAAAAAGGTAATCTTCCCATTTCTTTCCATAATAATTCTCTTGATAGGCTCCATGGTATTAATCCCCAAGCTGGTACGTAATTCCTGAAAAATATCATCCTTGTTCAAAGAGCAGGAATCTAAATTGCTATCGTGCCAGGTACTATTCGAATATAAAATCACCCGCTCACCTTTAAAATATTTTGCAAAAAAAGGATTAAGTGTGGAAATAAAACCCAATCCACGATGGATTAGTGTAATAATTGAACAACAAATTAATGAGGGAACAAATAATTTTTTATCGATTACGGCAGTTCCAAATAGCGCCCCTAAAATGATAAATATAACTAAATCATAAGGTGCTAACTGGCTAACCAGGCGAGTATTTCCGACTCTAAATAATAAAATTGCGAAGAAAGTTACGATAACAGCCCTGGTGTAATAATCGATATGATAGGTTGAATATAAATCACCAAACTCAATCATAAATACTCCTTAAATATTAAAACTTAAACTGATAATTTTGTCAAACCTTTAGTGACGAAAATATTTTAACAGAAAATGACGGAATATTCATAATAATTGTGACAAGAATTTAAGGATGGTGAGTTTCACCATCCTTTTTATAATTAGTCTTCTATTTTTATAGCAATCTTTTTTTCTACTGCCGTATTCTTTTTGGGAATGGATATTTCAAGCACACCATTCTTATAAGAAGCAGAGATTTTACTATCATCTGCGGTTTGCGGGAGACTAAAGCGACGATAGAACTTACCTTCACAACGTTCAATCCGGGTGTACCCGCTTCTATCTTCTGGTTTATCAAAGTGTCGCTCGCCCTGGAGGGTTAAAATATTGTGTTCAAGGGAAATCTGCACCCTCTCTTTATCAACACCAGGAAGATCAGCAATCACAACAAAGCGCTCTTTTTCCTCTTTGATATCCACTGCAGGTGCCCAACTACTCGTGTCAACAAAGGAAGCATCATCCCTTTGTCCCCTGAAAAAATTATTCAGCAAGGCAGAAAAATCTTGGTGAAGAGGAAAATAATCACGTTTAACAATGTTCATAAAATTCTCCTAAGTTTTAAGGCAATCTTAAAATGGTGGTATCGGCAAAATTTTCAAGGAGTTTAATATAAAAAAATACATAATTATTTTACTCAGATAGCTTAAATATGTTCCTAAAGTGGGTTTTGGGTTATATTTAAAGTGATTAATCATTTTATAAAGAGAGTTATTTAGGTGCATTTTGAGGAAAGAATCAATTTAGGCAAAGTGGTAGCCGGTGTAGATGAAGCTGGTGTTTCTCCCCTGGCAGGGCCTGTAGTTGCTGCGGCTGTTATTTTAGATCCTGACAATCGAATCTATAAGCTAAAAGATTCAAAACTTTTAAACCCCGCCCAGCGTGAACATTT
Source organism: Tatlockia sp. (assembly GCA_013697955.1). Taxonomy (GTDB): domain Bacteria; phylum Pseudomonadota; class Gammaproteobacteria; order Legionellales; family Legionellaceae; genus Tatlockia. The sequence continues at coordinate 35,567 of JACCVV010000058.1, forward strand.
ATTCTCAAGAATATATTCAAAAGCCCTGGCAGTAAGCGTTGGAATAGCCTCAGTTGAGGAAATTGATCGCTTAAATATATACCATGCCACCATGTTAGCGATGGAGCGTGCGATTAGAGGTTTAAAGCTCGATTCGGAGCTTATTTTAATTGATGGCATGCGAAAGCCTAAAATTCAATACCCTATGAAAACCATAATTCGAGGTGATCAACTAATTAAAGCGATAAGTGCGGCCTCAATTATTGCCAAGGTAACTAGAGATCGAATAATGACAGAGTATCATCACGCCTTTCCTCTATATAATTTTGCTAAACATAAAGGGTATCCGACGAAGGAACATCAAATCCTTTTACAGCAATATGGCGTGAGCCCTATTCATCGTCAATCTTTTGCCATGGTAAGAAGACAGAAGCCCCAAAACATGCCTTTACTTGAATATAAACCACTAGTAGAAACTACTCTTCCAATTCTTATGGACTAAAATATAAACATGGAATAAGCAATCACTAAAATTCATATGAGGAAAGGAATGAAAAATTCAGACGAATTTGATTGCATAATTATTGGAGGCGGCCCTGCTGGATTAACGGCAGGCATTTATTTGGCACGCTTTCGAAGATCTGCTGTAATTTTTGATAACCTCGATAGTAGAGCATCCAGAATCCCCCTTTCCCATAATTATCCCTGTTTTCCGAGTGGCATATCGGGAAAAGACCTGCTCAAAAAATTTCATGAACAATTATCTAGCTACCCCATACCAATCATTAATAAAAAAGTTGAGACCTTAAAAAAAGATGAACAAGGTTTTTTAATAGAAGTGGAAGAAAACTTATATCGTACAAATAATATAATCCTAGCGACAGGCGTAAAAGATAATGAGCCTGAATTACCCAATCTTTTGGATGGGGTTTTCAAAGGTTTAATACGACATTGCGCTGTTTGCGATGCCTTTGAAGTGATCAATAGAAAACTGGCTGTTATTGGTGAAGGCGATCAAGGATTGAATGAAGCCTTATTTTTACGAAATTACACACCCAATGTGACCTTAATCACCTCTGAAAAATCGAATTTATGGAGTAAAAAACAGTTAAAACTAATCAGCGATGCCAATATTAAAATTACAGACCTGAAAATCGAGGCCATTGAATTAACAAAATCTAAGGCTGAAATAGTCTTTGTCGATGGTAAAACAGAACATTATGATTCTTTATATTCTGCTTTGGGATGCATAAAAAATAATAAACTCGCTATTGATGTCGATGCTAAATTATCCAAAGGGTTAATAGTAGTTAACAAAAAACAGGAAACCTCAGTGCCAGGCTTATACGCTGCCGGGGACATCGTTTCTGGTTTGAATCAAATTTGTGTGGCAGAAAGCCAAGCGGCAATAGCAGCAACTGCTATTCACGATAAGCTGAATAAAACAAAAGGTTACACTCTGATTTAGGTAAAACCTTCATATTCTAGAAATTCATTGGCGTTGCCCTTCCAGGTTTATTACCTATACTTATTAGTATCCCTCGCAATGGAGTACGCTATGAAAGCCTTACGCTGGTATGGAAAACATGATGTCAGGGTTGAATCCGTCGAAGAGCCTGAGTTAATAAATGAACACGATGCCATAATCAAGATTACAGCTACTGCCATCTGCGGGTCTGATTTGCACCTTTACAATGGCATCATGCCCACAATGAAAAAAGGTGATATTTTAGGTCACGAATTTATGGGTGAAGTTGTAGAACTTGGCAGCCGCGCTGCTAAAACGCTTAAAATTGGTGATAAAGTAGTTGTTCCTTTCACTATTTCCTGTGGTCGATGCGATCCCTGCCAGCAAAAATTTTTCTCATTATGTGATAGTTCAAATCCTAATGAAGTCTTGGCAAAAGCGCAATTTGGCCAATCACCTGCAGCAATCTTCGGATACTCCCATCTATTAGGTGGTTTTTCAGGCGGTCAAGCTGAGTATGCCAGAGTTCCCTATGCGGACATCGGTCCGATTGTAGTCCCTAAGGATATTCCCGATGAGCAGGTTTTGTTTCTTTCCGATATTTTGCCCACTGGTTATATGGCCGCTTTAAATGGCGACATCAAAAAAGGCGATACAGTCGCAATCTGGGGTTGTGGCCCTGTTGGTCAATTTGCAATTCAATCTGCCTGGATGTTAGGAGCGGAACGAGTTATTGCTATTGATTGTGTTCCAGAACGCCTTCGTCAAGCCGAAAAAGTATCTAAAGCAGAAACCATTAATTTTGAAGAAGAAGATGTATATTACACCTTAATGGCCATGACTCGCGGTAAAGGCCCAAGAGTTTGTATTGACGCAGTAGGTTGCGAGGCACATGTCGGCCCCACCTTTGACTCGTATTTGGATAGAGTAAAACAAGCCGCTTTTCTAACTACAGACCGTTCACATGTGTTGAGAGAGGCCATTGAAGCCTGCGCAAAAGGCGGAATAATTTCCATTCCAGGAGTCTATGTGGGCCTTCTTGATAAATTTCCCTTCGGAGCGGCGATGAATAAAGGATTAACCTTCAAAATGGGGCAAACCCATGTGCAATGCTTTATGAAACCCCTTTTGGAGAAAATTATCGCAGGCGAACTTGATCCAACAAAAATTATTAGCCATCGCATGAAATTAAAAGATGCGGAAAAAGGGTATAAGATTTTTAATGATAAACAGGATGAATGTACCAAAATAGTATTAACTCCTTAAGGAGAAAATTATGGATATTTGTGAGTATCTAAAAGGTGATCATGAGGTGGTGAGTCTATTATTTAAACAATATAAAAAAGCGCCAGCTAAACGCAAACCTGAATTCGCTCAATTGATTGCAGATGAACTCTTAGCGCATGCAAAAGCAGAACAGGAAACGTTTTATAAAGTCCTGGAACAATATCCTGAAATCAAAGATAAAGCGCTTCATGGCTGGAAGGAGCATCAGGAAATTGAAGACCTGATTAAAAGTTTTGACAATCAAAAGATTAGCGAAGAATCTCTGACAGAAAAAATTGAAAAACTTGAAGAATTAGTAAAACATCATGTCAGCGAAGAAGAAAGCGCACTCTTTAGAAAAGCTAAAAAAGTAATTACCATTGGACAAAGCCGTGCTCTTAAAGAATTGATGCATGATTTAAAACATCAATACAAATTAAAAAGACTAAAAGAACGGAGCGATATTTAGGCGAAACGAGTTATCGAGAAATAAATTGATTGCCCTGAATATGAAAGCGTAATAATTCATTAGCCCATTCCTTCGCATAAGGAACGCCTATACGAGGGGTTTTTATAATGGACTCCGGTTTTTCATAGCCTTCAGTGGTTATAAATAGCTCATCGCTTAAAAGATCCTTTGTGTTCAAATGACCGGTAATTTTCATCGCCCGACAAACTAATCCTGGACCTTTGGTATTTTCAAAAATATTTTCAATCGGCTCTAAAGCTCGAATTAAAACCGCTGCACCAATTCCGCTCTCTTCAGTGACTATATTAAAGCAATGATGAATTCCATAGATTAGATAAACATAAGCATAGCCAGGCTCGCCGAACATTACAGCGGTTCGTTTTGTCAAGCCTTTTGAGGAGTGAGACGCTAAATCATGCCGACCTATATAGGCTTCAACTTCTACAATTTTACCTACTCGCTTAATTCCTTCTGAATTATGAACAAGTGAATAACCTAGAAGTTCTTGGGCTACCAGGCTGGTTTCTCTATTATAAAATTCTCGAGGTAATTTTTTCATGAAATTCAGACTAAACAATTATCGAAAAAGGGCTTGAATCTAATCACAATTATTTTAATTTTGTCAATTATAATTGTGCATCAAAAAATAAATGTGCTCAAATATTTTACTTTATCTGAATTTACTTTAATAATACGCGCTTTTTGATGTTGATTTTGAAGCTGGAAAACAAATGCCAAAGATACTTTATGATGCCAACCTCATTAGTGAACAAGAACTAGAAAGTTATACCAATCTTATTTATCGGCTTTTTTTGGGAGAATTAAAATATCCTAATATAAAAAGATTAAAAGGGATAAATTATCATGGCCTCCCTGCCTTTCGAGCTAAAATTAATGACAAAGAGCGAATAATTTATACGTTCGAAAGTTACAATGGTGAAAAAACTTTATGCATTTTGGCAGTAAATAATCACAACTACGAACGGTTAAAACGTCAGCTTCAATCACCAATTGCTGGAAATAATATTGAGATAGTGGAGCTTAAAGACGACATTGTGCACTTCGATTGCTTGGGAGCAAAAAAAATATCGGAAGAAATTAACTTTCTGCCCATTGTTTCTCATGACAATAAAATGGTTGTTTGGGATAAGGAACAACAGCAAGGTCATTTTCATCAAGGTTCCATTCTATTTACAGGTCCTCCAGGCGCTGGAAAAACGTTGGTGTTGTACAATAACCTTTTAAGAAACATCTGTAGTTCAGTTATTAAAGAACTACCTGTATTGTTCGGGTCTCAATCTCGTGGACTGATTAACGGCCTAAGAGCGGATTATCAAAAACTGAATTTAAATTATAATGTTCAATTTTGCACTTGGCTTGAATTTTTATCACCTTTCTTTCCCCAAAAAAACGCAGTTAATGAAGAACAATTTAAAACTTGGTTGTCTGCATTGAAATGGGAAGAAAATCCTCGGGTAGTTCATTATGAATTAAGTTTGATTGTAGCCTTAGGTGAAGAAAAATATTTCCAACTTGGAAACCGACAATGTCATTTTTCTGAAAACCAGGGTAAAAGAGAAAAATTAATTGATCTTTTGAAGAGTTGGCAGATCTATCTGAATAAAAATAATTTATTCGATCCGATAATAAGTCTTCCAATAGAAAATAAGCCACATTTTTCTACAACTTATTTCGATGAAACTCAGAATCTACCTCCTGCGGCTCTTCGCTTTCTTATTGAAAATAGCAATGAATTTATAGCCAGTTTAGACACGGAACAATGTTTGCTCTCATCACCATATATTCACAATTGTTTAAAAGAACTTCTATATAAACGCTATAAACAATACGAAGAAATTCAATTAACAAGCTCCTGGCGTTGCCCTCCTGAAATCATGGCTGCAGGTAATCACCTAATGGATGCTAAACATGAAATCGAAGGAAGTAAGAACCGGCGCGAGTATAAAAATGTTAAATCCATGCTTCCTGAAGGTTCAGGGATTTTAGCCTGGGTTGATAAAGACCATTTATGCAAGCTTACAGAGCTCTGTAAATCAGCAAAAACTGTCATCATCGTTGATAAAGTAACGGAGGAATTACGCCGGACGATTCAAAAAACCTTAGGAACTAATAATATTTTAACGCCGCAGGAAGCCCTCGGCTTGGAATTTGATAATGTAATAGTTTGGAATCCATTTTCTGAAAGACAATGCTTTCGCGAGTTGGCTAATCGAAACAACTTAAAAGGTTGAGGCTTAAGCCTCGAACAATGGAATGCAATCAATTCGATTTATGTCTCTTTCACCAGAGCCCAAAAAACAGCCTATGTCTATGACGATATGGCTCAAAAGCGTTTAGGTTCACTGCCAGAATTTTTTATAGGAAAAATTCCTTTAAACCTCTTTGATCATTCACAAACAATTGAAGAATCAAAAATTCAATGGCTTGCTTTGGTGAAAAAATACCTTGAAGAAGGTCAAATTGAAAATGCGAAAGCAATCATGCGTTTTCACCTGGAATATAAAGAAACCGTAATTGATACGATAGTGAAAAGCTCTCAACCTAAAGAGATGGATAAAACTCCAAAAATTTCTTCGCCTACAATTTCCTCAAAACCAAGTTCAAAACTCATAGTTCCAATTACTCAAAATGAGAGGCCGACTCAAATATTACCTGTATATACACAAACCAATAAAAAACAAACATTGAGTATTTCCAAGGATGAAAAAAGGGTTGAACTTATTTGGTCTAGCTTTAATCAAAAAAAACTGCTCGCTTTGTTCAAAGAAAAAGATTGCATGAAATTATTGTTCGAAATTCCGACAAACACCTTTAGTTGTCTTTTTTCTCGATGCATGATGGACAAGACCAAATTTATGACTTTAAGAAAATTTTTTAAAGAAAATGGGAGAATAATTGCTAATGAATTCGAACTTCATCGACTAAATGAAGCAAATTTAGGATTTACAGTAGATCAAGAAAATGGAAAAAAAGATAAACTTCCTCTAATAACCTATTTATATCAGAACAAACTTGAATCTATTTTGCATGTTTTGCTAGAAAAATTTTCGATTGCCAAAAGGTTGGCTTTTATGACAGATGTTTGCCTACAATCAGCGAGCAGTGTTGTATACCTAACCAATGATTATAAAATCCAGGGTCTAATGACATTCAAGGACGATACCATTCTTGAAAATTGGAAAGAAATTGTTGATCTGCTCTGTCAGTCCACTCGTTATCAACCTGAAACCAGCTACGCTTATCATCTATGTGACTCGCAAGGCGCAGCGCTGCTCGTTACTCTTATAGGGGTACCGAAGCTTCACCAGTTTATTTCTAAGAATTTATATAAAATACCTGAAAATAAAGATTCATCCTTTTTTTATAAATTTACTTTAACGGAAATGGGTATCGATATTTTGAATTGTTTATATGAATTGGATACAAGCCTTTTAGAGCAAGTCACTATCGAGGATTTATTAAAAAAGTGTCCAAGTGATGATCTTCCTGTTTTTTATGGATTGTGCAAAAGACATGAACCAGGACTTAGTCTGTTAAATGATTTAATAACACCTGAATTGGCAGCTAAAATTCCTCATGGTTTACCTGATATACATACTTTATTTTTTCTAGGTTGCACTCAGAATGGAACTCAAATTATAGAAAGGATGATGCATGCCCAACCTGAGATGATTACCAAAATGACCGGGGAAATTGTTTCCCAATGGCCGCAAACCGATGAAATTTCTATCTTTTCTTTACTCAGCTATACCAATCCTGCAATTTTAAATCGTCTCTTTGATTTTCATGGGAAGAAATTTATCGAGGAATTAACAGAAGCCGCACTCTTTCATTCGGTTTATGAAATGGAATATCGAAGTGCTTATGAATATTTGCAAATGAGTGGAGAAGGAAAAAGATTTTTGAAGAAAATGATATCCTCTGGTTGGGAGATGCCATTTAATCAGACGAGTCGGATTATTTTAAAACAAGCAGATAAGTATTTCCCTTTGCCTGACAAACTGTCTTTTTTTGCAACATCAAAGGAAAATCATTGTCTTTCTAAACCCTATAAACCAAAACCCGTAGAAATTTTATTATGGTATCTTAATACCGAGAATGAACCCCAGATCAGAAAGATGGTCAGATCTGAACCTCGTTTACTTTTACAAAAAGGTAATTTGACAGATACCAAGGGTAATCATTTTGATGATATTTCCCCTATTGAATACCTTCAAAGAACTAAAAAAAATAAACTACGTGAAATCGTCATGCAAACTCTTAATACGGATAAGGAAGAAACAGAAGACTTATCGTTATTAAGTCAGGATGAATTCCTGTGCGAAAATCAGAAATTCTATTTCTGATCGATTAAACACTACCGGTGGCTTTACTTGAGTAAACCTTTAACTTCATCATTATTAGGTTTAAAAATGTGATTTTCTTTTAAATGGCTATTTCATCTTTGGCTTTTAATCTATGGCAATTCTTTTGGATAGGGGCGATCTCTTTTCTATGTTTTGATCATTCTTTAACAACAAATCTCTATCTTTGGTCTCTAACATTGTTTTTGAGATTTTTTTCATATAGACGCTCCTTCAACTTTTAATTAATTTTATCTTAGATGAATTTAAACGGACTATAAAAATTCCAGCTTTAGCTTTCTTCAATTCAAAAATCATAAATATAGAGGGGCAAACTAAAGGGGTCCACTGAGGTATTTTTTTAATTCCTCTGGATTAGTTAATAACCGATAAGCTTCATTGATTTTCTGCATATCTTCGATAGTACCACCCTGTTTATCGGGATGATTATCCAGTGCACGTTTTCTATAAGCTTGCTTTATTAGGCTTGGATCTGCGTCAACTGAAACACCTAACCTTTCATACAATTCTTTCATAATTCATCCCCGTAATAGCAATAAAGTTTTATGCGTTGTGAGGATTCATAGGCGTGATCATTTACCTAATTTTTAGTTCCGGACCGATTTCCATCGGTATAGCTTGATGTTCATGATCGAAGATCCCAAAGGGATTATCTGGACTGGGTTGAGCGCGTCGTTTTGAAAAGAAACCATAGGTTTCCTGGTAAGCATTTAGAGAAACTTTTTCACATCCCGAGTTAAATTGTTCCGTGAGTGCCTTTTTAACTAAGTTAGAACCAATTCCCTGTTCCCGATGTTTTTCTTCCACATAAATATATTGAATACTGCAGGGATAATTAGTCGAATACCTGTGGTCACTATAATTGATATATCCAACCCTCTCATTCTTTTCGTTAATCGCCTGGATTTGTAAATTTAATGTATAAGCTTTTCGGATGGTCCATTTCTCTACGAAAATTAAATTCTTATTTTGGTTATTAATGTCCTTTTTCATTTCCTTCGATTCTTTAACTGAATCATTAGCATGGCCATCGCGATTCAGGTATGCGGATTTTGTTTCAACTGATTTACTAAACATTTATATCCCTCTAAGCTTTAAATAATTGATCATAAATGATTGGAAGTTATAAACATCACCCTACCTGGTAAGGTGCAAAACGCTTTTTTGTGGTTTTTATTAAAACAGGTTGATTTAAGCCAAATATTACTTCCCAATCACTTGATCGAAATACAATAAATAGGCATAACAATTGGGAAAATCATCATCAGCCTTAATCCTGGTTTATTGACATAGGATGCAACTGTATATTATTATTCCATATTGTCCTTATTTTAAATGAAATAACATGTTGTCTAAATCTGTTTTTCCTGTTTATCTTTTAAATCTAATTTCATGATTTATAAGATTTTTAGCTACGCTCTTTTACAAAATCCAAGTGGTAGAGCAATTATTACCTCGAGGGGACTTGAGCTTAATTACTCGGAAGTTGAGGATATTGTATTAAAATGGGCCAACTATTTGCTTAATTCGGGAATAAAACCCAATCAAATCGTTGCTGTTTTAACAGAAAATGAAGATTTGCATGTTTTTTTATTTTTAGCCTTGAACCGAATAGGTGCAACCTATCTTCCTTTTGATTTGGATACACCCCTTGCCCGAATAAAATATGGTTTAGAGTCGCTATCCTGTGCAAAAATTATTTTAGATGAAAATTTTTCAGATGATTTCAGCTCTGAAATATCCCTATCTATTAACCCTCAAACCTTAGTAATACAATCATCTAATCCTCAACCTGTTGAAAATATCCAACCCACTATTAGTTATATAATCTCGTCTTCAGGTTCAACTGGAACTCCTAAATGGATACCTATTCAAGGCGATGGTCTCGTTTATTGGGCAGAGGTTGAACGGGAACAATTAGATCTGGATGTGAATGACCGGATTTTGTGTACCCGTTCACCCGCCTATGATGCGCGAATTTCAGAATATGTTCGTGCTTTCGCAGGTTGTGGATCACTCTACTTAATGAACTCCACTGAACGTAAAGACATGGATTCGATTCTCGAATTTTGCCAAAAATTCAAAATAACCTGCCTCATTCTTATTGCTTCGCAATTGAATCAAGAAAACACCGCTACTTTTCTGAAAGAGTTAAAGCTTCATGGATTAAAACACCTCATGGTTACTGGAGATGCCTGCTCACCCTTGTTAGTTAAGCGATGTGAAGAATATGACATCAACCTTTGGAATTGTTACGGTCCAACTGAAGCTACTTTTGGGATGTCTATCTTAAAGGTAAATGGCTTATTATCTGAAAATAAAAATAGATCGATTGTTCCCATTGCAAGTCCAAAATATCCAGTTAAATCACATATTATTAAAGGAAAATTGTATATTGAATCGCCTTTTTTATCAGAAGGCTATTTGGGAGCTTCAAATGAGCAGAATGAAAAGTCCTTTCCTATTATAAACATTGGAGGTCAGGCAATCAGAGTGTTTGACAGTGGTGATCAATTTTCAGAGCTTTCCAAACATTTTTTATCCTTTGAAGGTCGAGCAGGCGATGACTGTCACGCTAAGGTAAATGGCGTGAAAATTTTCCCTTTTTTGATTGAACAGACCATTCAAAATTATTCATTAACGGCCTTTAAAGCGGTTGTTGTCATTAAAAAATGGATGGAGAAAGATAAGCCTTTTGCCTACTTGGGACTGAATCATGAAATAGATAAAGACGATTTTTTACAGTATTTAAAATCCAATTTAAAGAAAGAAGAAATACCCATTTTCATTGCTCTTCCCGAGCTGCCAATTTTAAAGCAGAGCCAAAAAATAGATCGTAAGTTATTAACTCAACGCCTTGATTCCCTCAATGAAAATTTTTTCAATGAAAACGATAATTTAGATGAAGAATTCGATGAGGAAAGAACCCATTATCATCGAGTTTTAACCGAAATATGGTGTGAATTATTTAATCTTTCCTCTGTATCAATTAAACAGGATTTTATTTTTTCTGGCGGTGATTCTTTTTTAGCAAATAAATTAGCTCATAAAATTAAAGATAGGCTTAAAGACAGTTTCCGCTATTCGGAATTATTAAAGATAAAAAAGATCACAATCTTTGATCTTACCGAATATTTATTAACAAAAGATTTAGACAAAATTTTAGACAATACAGCGCTAATTAATTCTTTATGCACAAAGGAAACCTATACTGCTAACCTCTTTATGTTACCACCCATTCTTGGAGAGGGTTATTTTACTTACCGTTATTTGGCAATACAGATTGCAGAACAATTAAAGCGTAATGTTTATGGCCTGTCAGACCCATCAATTTTTGATGAAAAATTTCTTCCTAAGAGCTTGGATGAAGCAGCTCAACGTTATCTCGAAGCTATAAAAAAAGTTCAACCCCAAGGTCCTTATGAATTATTGGGTTATTCCTTTGGTACAACCTTAGCTTGGAAGGTCGCCAAAAAATTAGAAGAGCAAGGTGAAACTCTAAGCAAACTGCATTTATTGGACGGGTTTCCGCCACTTTTGTATCAGCAGCTCGATAATGCAGGACATGCCTATTTGCTGGAATCATTGATTAGTTTTATGTTAAATACCCTCAATAATGATTTCTATGCTCAATCCTTAATTGCGAGGCAGTATAATGGCTTGGAGCGTTTTAAGCCTTTGCAACAAATTGAAGAGACGCTTAATCATATTCTTTCAGAATTAAATCCGGACAGACCACATTTTGATGAGGCTAAACGATTGGTTTTGATTGCAAAAAGACATTTAACGTTGATTCATTGCGAGGCATTGCCAGAGAATAAGTCTAACTGTATCCCCTCTTTGTATATAACAAATAATACGCAACCCTATTTATTGGCAAAAGAAAGTATTAAATCCTTGTCTAAGTTATCTGCTAATCATAGTTTTTTTTATTGGAATAATTATTTTGTAATGATTAGGAAGAATGCTATAGAAATAAAAGCTAATCATCATGAAATTTTAGCAAAAAATAGGAGCTTGGAGTTTAATCAATATTTCACATTTTCTCATGATTTATTGTTTAACATTAACTATGATCCATACCCTTTTAAACCTACCTATATTTGGAACAATGATGAGCTTCAACTTTATTTTTTAAATGCTAAACAAGCCCAGATTTTTCAAAAAAAACAATCCTATTCTCTTCATAAAACTAGCTATACTAATTATCGTCGCCAGAACGATACACTTTATTTTCAGCTTGAGTCTTCCACGCTAAACGTAACTAATGAAAAAAGAGAAGACATTGAAAACCTATTAAAGGCCTTGAATTTATGCGAGGGAAAAAAAAACAGGATCGACCTCTAAAACCTAACTTCAGTAAAGGCTCTAAACCTATCCAGGTTCATCTTAATGTCAAGCTGGGTACAATTAATTTGTATAGCTTGGACTTTATTATCTATATTAAAGATTGGCCAATTATAGAAGCAGGAGATTGGTGTCTTAAAGTAACTAATCAGGATTCTTTTCATTATTTATTCTTAATTGATGATTTAGAAAAAGACTCTTTAAATATGGCGCAAGATTGGATAATGAATGCAATCGATTCTTTGCGCCCTTGTTTCGATTTTAAAAATAGTCAGCCCTTATTAATCAATAATCAGAATTGTTTTTTTTCACCAAAAAATAGTGATGAATCTAAATATCCCACTAAAAATGTGTCTTATGTGGTTGAAGAAGCCTGTAATTTCGCTTTGAAATCGACTAATTTTAGAGATCTAATTGCTAATTTTGCCAAAGCGTTAACCGGTTTAAATAATGGCAAAAAACAAAGCTACGAATTGTTTTATTTTTTTGAACAATTATCTAAAGTGAGTCCCAATATTCACGCCCTTTTTTCTGAAAATCCCAGTTGGGAAGTTTTTTATACTAGATATAATTTCATCGAAAAAAATGTATTTGATCAATTTATAAGATTAATTTATCAATTAAATACTTCAAAAAAGAGCATTACTTTAGTTTACTTTGACAGTTTAAAGGGACAGATAAATCCATACCTTAATTGCACAAACTCTCTAATTAATTCATCAAACAATGAACAACAATCCCAAACCATATTACCTTACTGAGTCAGGTTGTCCTTCATTTATCTGCCTTGTACAATAATTATTCCATCTTGTATCTAATGAATACAGTGACAGTAATTTTCTAAAATTAGATTTTCTTAAAGTCACTCGTATAAAAGAAGCAAGTAAATCTAAATTTGTTTGGAGACCTTATGACCACAAAAAAAATCTTAAAGGATACATATGCTGAGGAAGTTCAATTACTTAAAGAGATGCTAAAAAATGTATCTCCAAGAACCAAGAATGGATATCTTCAACCCGCCTCAGCAACTTTTCTCTTTGCCTTTAAGGGAAAGCCAGAAGCTATTTTAAAAAAACACTTGAATATAGACGATATTTGGGGCTTAAAGAGTGAAGAAGGTACAGATTACACCGGGTTAATGTTAAAAATAGACGACATACTCCAGTTATTAAATGATTTATACATGGCAGCAATTCCTCTTTTAAACGCTACTTTGGGAAAACCCAATCACCGCATGGTTTCAGCCTTGGATAACAAAATTAACGAAGCAAAAGATATAATTAGCCCACCCGTTAAAATGTCACCCGATGAAGACAATATATATAAAGCTATGGAAAGTGCTCTTACTACCTTAAGCGGTAATGACTTGTATTTTGGCGAAGATATAGACATAAAATGGAGAAAATTATTTAAAAACTATATGAATTATGACGGGAACTTAGCTAATTTTGGCAAAAAACGACCGGATGAACGTAATAACATTCTAATTGAATTTATCTTAGGCGCAGCAACAGAAAGGAAAACTTTATTTGGTTTGTTTCAAGCAAAAAATGCGCAGACAAGAACATTAAACGTCTTCTATCACTCCTTGAATCCAGGTGCAAAAACAGTCGTTTTCAATGCTTTATCAATACCTGAAGATGAACATGCAGAAATTAAAGACTTTGTAGCCTTTTCTGTAAAAGTGAATAGTTATCGGCAATTGGGTGTGAATAACGATAATAGAACACAAACAAAATCCTTCTCTGCCATGATCTAGCTCAAGTCAGCGACGCGCGAAGTGAATTTATCTTGAGATATTAAGGGGCATTATGCGAAGGCTGACACCATAACGCGGATAGTATTCCTTTAATATCTCCTATACAGGCAGAAAGAAAGTGCCTGTATATTACTATTAGAAAAAATTTCCCCGTGAATATAATTTCGTCAGACAAAGACGAACACCTGACCTAGTAGGTTGTGGGTTATTTTAACCATGCTTTAGAATTTATATCTTGTTTTTGTAATATTTAGAAAAGTATTACAAAGATAAATTTTTTATTATGCTACACCACGGAGAATTTATGCCTCTTTACACATTGAAAAACCCCAAAACTTTAAAACAAATAATTACTAATCCAGAACTTAATCCACCGCGTATGGAGCTAGTATTTGAAGGCTTTTCCGTGTTTTCAGAGGCAAAGGATATTATCCAAAAAATTAAAGATCTTTTAACCTTGAAATACATTGATAAGGAGCTAGCTGCAATCTTATTAAAAGAATATTCTGATGTCCTTGATGAGAAAAAGAACATAACTACTAAAATAATTCCTTCAACCAATAATGAAATAAAAAATTCTAATAAGAGTTCAAAGATGGGGCTGAATGTTTCTCCAGTCTACCAATCTCTTTACCTTTCAAACGAAGAGTATGCTAATAGAGAAAGAATCCTTAACGGATTACCTCAAAAAAAACACAGCTCATCCAAAAAAAATAGTATTCAACCTTCAATTTCGCCCATTGGATGCACAAAAGAATTACAAAACTTACAAGGAATACAACAAGCAATTGATAAGTCAATTTTAGAGGATGATGATAGATTGCTAATGGAAGGCATTTTAGAACTATCTATAAAACCCCTTTCCCTAATCGATATTGCTCATAAAGAATACATTGACGATGTGAATGAAAGTTATTTCGAAATTGGAAAAATAAAATCCTATCAAAAAAATTCTTCGAACACTTTTTTTGCATCTGGAACAAGTGATGAACGACTCCTCGTTAATGCCATGAATAATAATGTTCATAAGACTATTATCGATAAACACCAAATTTCCGAAATCGAATGCACTTTTAGTAGAGATAATAAAGGAATATTACTCACTTTAGATTGTGAAGGGCTCGATATTGATAAAGAACAACTTTCCATTTCCTCTCAAGAAAAGAAAAACATTTTAGGCTGTCAAAATGTGGAAGAGTTGATTGCCACCCTGGTCACTTTAAAAAATGGAAAGTGGATTGCAGAAAATCTTAAAGCCTTTATTCCCACTGGTGAAGAATTCTTAAGACATTCTATTTAAACAGATTTTTTCGATAAAATTTAAATTTAACCCTGTCCTGACTGGGAACCAAATCTAATAAAAATTTCAGTCAGGACAGGCTTTCGCGGCCAGCTTTGACCTCCTGTGTTAGCCATTTAGCTTCCAATTGGTCTTGATAATTGGCGTTCCCATTTGCAGGCATGGGTATATCAGAGGCTCAGATGAGAAGGTGTAGAAATTGAGGCGGTGATTTTGAAGTTTTATAAATCTGAGTCGATACCTCATCTTATAAACTTGATGTTAAAGCCAAATCCTTTTGACTCCTATGCGTTATTTGAATACCGTTATTTATCGATCAGAACTTCATGCTTGATTGATTGTTATAAAGTGTATTTTTTACTATTTCAAATTGATTAGATAGGTGAAGCCCCCTCACCCCTTTGACCTTTGGTGGATATTGCTGGAAATTGATCTGTTCATCTATATTATTTTCGGTGGTGTTAGAAGCCCTGCTGCCACTTTTCCTGAAAACAATGGAATTGTGTGCTGATAATTAGGATCTTTAATGGCACGATCTGCATCCATTTTAGAAAGAGGAATCCGTACATGCTTCGTTTCCTCACCTTTGGCGCGACCTGCACCCTGTCTTTTACCACCGTAATTCGACATTATAAAATCCAAACTTGATAAATGTTAACGTTTATCAAGATTCTGTTTATTGATATTTATGTAAAGATAAAATTAACTAATGGTTTCATGCAGATAACATTCAGGGATTAATAATCCCCTTTCAAACGACATTGTTCGATTAACTCATCACTTTGATAATACTTGCTCATCCAATTGATTCAGGATAATCTTCAAATCCGAAAATATATCTTAGGTACATCGGTCGCCACAAAAATTGAATTTATTTGAACATTAAAGGCGTTACGGGAATCTTACCTTCTTTAACCCTTTTTTATGCGCTTTATAATGGAGAATGTGCATGCCGTTACATCTTGATTTTAGCTTCTCAGACCTAATTCCCATTGTCATTAGCACAGTAGTTTTTACCATCTTGATATTTAGTCTTTATGTGACCATAAAGTATAAGGATACGGAGCAATACAAAAAAACACGCCTTAATGTTTTTTTTTCAACTCTTGCTTCGGTAGCAATTATTTTTGTTGGAATCAATATCATGCTGTCTTCAATTGCCTTTGAATACAATCAGCAATTTACAAGGCTTACCAGGACAAAAGAAGCTGTTGATAAATTATGGCTCTATCCAAATGAACTTCTAAAAACAAGCAAAAATATTAGACCGGAATTCAAAGCCAGCTTTTTTCTTAATAGTGCTTCAACCTATAATTTGGTTGACTCTTCCAAAATTACTCCCCTAACCACAGTAGCTATTGTTCAGGAGCAATTTATTGCCAATGTTATGATTCAATCATGGGAAGATTGTTTGGCAGATTTGAAATATGATCTAACGCCTTTTGAAATTTGGCTAAGATCGTACCTAACCTGGGCGCAAAGTCCTTATCTGAAAGAGTATTATCAACTAATTAAATATGGATATGACGATACTACCAATCAGTTTGCAGACCTTTTATTTGAATATGCTGCAACGCTACCGATCCCCATTAAAAATCCCGATATCTATATAACCACTGTTGATCAATTGATGAAGGATCCCAGATATATTTCTTTAATGAAGGCTCTAAGATAGAAAGGATTTTATTTGATTGTTTGAAGCAATCTACAATGGAGAATTGAAATGAGGCTTTTCAACCACGACATAGATCTATTACCTTTAGTCATTAGTTCAGTTGTTATTTTTATCATGGTTTTTAGTCTTTATGTGACTATCAAATATAATAGTCCGGAGCAATATAAGAAAACCCGACTTAACGTTTTTTTCTCAACACTCGCCTCAGTTGCTAT
This sequence comes from Tatlockia sp., assembly GCA_013697955.1. Classification (GTDB taxonomy): domain Bacteria; phylum Pseudomonadota; class Gammaproteobacteria; order Legionellales; family Legionellaceae; genus Tatlockia. Next base: position 52,430 of record JACCVV010000058.1, read on the forward strand.
CATTTTTGTTGGTATCAATATTATGTTGTCTTCAATTTCCTTTGAATTTAATCAACGCTTTATACGTCATACTAAAACAAAGGAAGCAATCGATAAATTATGGCTATATCCTAACCAATTAGTGCAGTCTGCTACTCATGTCCGACCTGAATTTATGGCTAGTTTTTTTATGAATAATCCCAAATTGTATCAATTAGCAATTGCGCCTAATAAACCAAGTCCGCTTACTCTGGAGGGTAGCATTGAAGAGCAATTTATTGCCGATGTAATGATCGAAGCATGGGAAGACTGTTTGTCGATACGAAAATATGATCAAACCCCCATTAAGCTTTGGCTAAGATCCTTTCTAACCTGGGCACAAAGTCCGTATCTGAAAAATTATTATCTTGAAAATAAATATGGATACATGGATACCACCAATCAGTTGGGGGACCTTTTGTTTGAATATGCTCAAACACTACCTAAACCTGTTACAGATATTAATCTTTATAATTTAACTGTTGAAAAGATGATGAAGGATCCGAGGTTTATTTCGTTGATAAAAAGTTTAGGTTAAATTAATAACATCCATCATGATTAAACAACATTAAATTGGCATAGGCTGTCCATTAGAAACCTTTAATAAGCCCTAGCGTTTTGTCGGAATTGCCTATTAAAGCAGCAATTTGTTTGTATAAAAATTATAAATTAACTTTATATTGTGAACTATACTGGGCAACTTCAGTTAATTTAAAACCTATAAGTTGTAAGTAATAGACTCCAATATAGTGGGCGATGTTCACAGGTATGTTTAAGTTTGTATTAATTGCATTAGTCAGAAGAAAAAGACTTAAACTATTTTTATAAATTAAAAATGAAATACGCTATTGAATAAATTCTGAGGTTTTAAAAATAATCTAATGCCAAAAATATTGCCTTCACTGAGACATAGCTTTTAATTAATTTTTTTGAGTTCAGGAAAAATGATAATGCAATTATGAATTTCTCTTTTACTTAATTTATCGATAATTTTTTAAGAGCTTTTTACCGCTTTAGATAATTGTGGGGCTAATTCAAGACATTTCCTGTAAGCAAACACTGAAACACCTGATTTGCAAATATTATTAGATTTATGCATTATTCAATCTCTAATATTAAAGGGATTCTCCATGAAACCTATCTACGCTAAAGAAAATGGACATTGGAATGAGGGTGGTTCCGTTGATTTTTATAGTTTTTTAATCAAATTTAAAGAAACAGATGAATGGCAAAATCTAATTATAAAAATAGTTGATAACAATATTTCCACCCTAATGTATTCAATTAATAGAGATAAAGAACTCAGCTCTAACCAAAATTCATGGGTAATGAAATTAATGCAAGCAGCAAAAAATAATCATAATACCTTTAATCCCCGCACCTATGTTTTGCATAATGAAAATGGTCAGTTTTCTTATGTCTTAATGGAAAATCAAGACGAACAGATCTTTAGAAAAGTCAGCCCTAAACTCGATCCTTCCCACCTGATTCGTAAAAGTAAATTAGTTGATTCTTCTCTGGAGCCGAGGATAAGACCTTTTGGTACTGTTCGTAATACTACCAGTTCTATTTCAAGTTTTTTTGGATTGGATCGTTTAATAAAGCAAGAAAAAGCCAGTACCTGCCTTCCCCCAACCTGCTTAACTATTAGTCTGGAAGTGCTCGGAGGATTTATTGCAATTCTTGGGATTGCAGCAATAGCTGTTGCTTTTACAGTACTTTCTGGCTCAGCTGTACCAGTTGTCTTTGCTATGGGAACGGGGGCTCTTCTTTTGGGAATCGGATTATTTTCAACGGGAATTGCGAGGCACTTAGACTGCAAGTCAATATTAAATGATGAACCAAATTATGTTTACCCACCACGGAATGTCTAATTTTATGTTTTACTTAGTGAGGTGATTTTATAGGGACTTAGGATTAATTGACTTGGTCTGACCTTCTGAACCTTCTATCGCATTAATTAAATTAATTGTACGCTCTGATTTTGATAATGACGCTTCATAAAGCCTTTTCACTTCTTTAATTGCTTCATCGGCAGAAGTTTTTTTAGATAAATCGAGTAGTTTCGTTAAGGCACCTATCAGATCTTGTTTTAGCTCTTTATTAACAAAATAATTGAGATCATGCTCGTCTTCAAGCCTATAAATTTGTGATTTTATGGCGTTTATTTGTTCGGGGCCAAAATCAAATTCTTTTCGATCTTGTGTAGCGCCCTTTTTAACTTCCTGCAAATTTGCTTTAAATGATTTGGTTTTATCGATAGTGTTATCAACTCCCATGCTAAAATTATTAGCTATTACATTTTGATAAGCACCTGGATTCAATTTAATAGAATTCATGGGTGCTGTAGTCATAGCGCCATTATGTTCTTCGGCAATATAGTTTCCTTTTTTCCAATATTTTCCAACATCATAGCTTCCTAAAACCACATCAGCATCTGAAGCATTATGGTAGCCACAAAGTTTTCCTGAATTGGTTAATTCATTAGCAATCATCAACACATCTTTTTCAGTACGCACCACATTTGGTGGTAGATATTTGTCGTGAATACTATCGAAAAGCTTAGCGTTGTCCGATCGAGGATTATAAATAATGTTCAAGTCAGGAAATTCTTTTGCAATCCTCATTAATGAATCAAAATAAATGTTTGGTTTACCTTGGAATGCACCCAACCCTGCCGCGGGCATGGCAATATAATTTCGGCCCTCACTAAGACAGGCTTTAAATAAATTTCGAAACATTCCATCAATGTATTTTTGTTGCTTATCGACATCGTCATACATGTCTCGAGCAGTGCCGTAGCTGAAATTTAAAGCAGGTGAAGAAAGTAAAAGTAACGCCGGATCAGTGACATGAATTGTTCCTGTTTTAGGTTTGAGAAGAGCTTTGTTACTATTGTCTAAAACTGGCTCCTCTAGTAAATCAACTTCCTGTACATGACAAACTCCAACCGCCATATCTTGATAATATTCTGTACCAAAGTTAGCTTTAGTTTGTGAATTCAGCTACCGACAGCCTGTCGATAAACATCCACGGGGAAAAGATCATTATTTATATACGTTTTAGCACTATTAATTAAGCGATCGACCCTGGCGCCTATTATGACCAGTTCACTGTTGATATTCGGATCAAAACTACCAATCGTTACCCTCGGATTACCTTTTAATTCAAGAGGGTTTCCATTTTTTGTAGTAGATAAAGGACTATAACTCTCTTTAACATTAAGTTTGGATAGAAATTGTTGAGCCGGTTTTAAAGGATAGGGAATTTCACCCCCCGATTTTGTACCTTTTTGTGAATCACTTACCTGATAGTTTGAAAGATTGCCAGCTTGGGGTTCAATTAAAGTTAGCGTTTCAGATAAGCTCAGGGGAAAATGGTTTAAAATCACTTCCCGATTATTATTCATCAAGGTACCGATAATGCCTATATTATCATCTACCCTGTCATCTCCGGATTTAGGATAACGCGTTGCCCTTCCATTTGAATCAATCAAAATAGAACGTGGCTGAAGTTGGTCATTCATACCATAAATGATATAGCTGCTGTCAGGTAAAACCTCAACCTCTCTGACATAACCATGAGCGCTTTTGATTTCCAGACGTAGAAAAAAATGATTAAGAATATTTTCGCGATTTTCATACATGAGCCTGCCAATAATGCCAATGTGCTGATCCTCTGCTCCTCCAGTTTGAGGATAACGAGATGGCCGTCCATTAACATCGATCGCTATGGAACGCTTTTCTCCATTTTGGTTTTTTGCCATATATGATAAAACTGCCATTGCCGACTAATTCGACATCGGTAACTAAGCCCTTAGCTCCCTTTGTTTGAATTTCAAAAGGTAAGATATTTTGCCTGGGTAAAGATTGGTTTTTTTCAATCTTAAGTTCCATAGGGCCTACAAATGAGGATAAATGTGAGTTTAATCCTCATTATAGTACAAATGAACAACATATTGATTAAGAATAATAATCAAGGGGACTTTAGGTCTGCTCCTTTAATCAGACCTAAATTATTTATTTCAATTTTTTACAGTGCAAAATGTAGCTCTATTTTCCCACATTTCATTTCTTGAAGAATCAATGTTATCGCGATTTTTTTCTCTTGTGGTCGAATTAAATAAACATGAATAGCGACCGGTTGTGGCAAGTGATACAAATACAGGTATGCACAATAAAAGATTAATAATTAAATTTGCAAAAAAACGAGCCAGAGGAGGTGTAGTATGAACCTCAAGTTTGTGATCTTTGCTATGCAAACGGTAAGTGAATTTCTTATTGAAGCGTTTAAGATCTTCTTCTTTAGGTAAATTGTTTTGGTGCTGAAGTACAAAAATACTAACATCATTAACCAATCCGCTATGTATTGAATTCACAAACGTTTTCTTGTCTTCAGGCAAATGGCTTGCATCTGATAAAAATTTATCAACTTGGGCGAATAAATCTAGAAAATACCCGGCATAACGTTTTTTCTTCGAATCAGCGTTAAGTAGCTTATGAAGAACCGTTTTAGCCTGATCTGGAGCCGATCTAAAGACAGGAAGGTCGGGTTCGGGTGGATTGAATTGAGGAATATCCAGGTTTTCCGGAACTTTAACAGGTTCCGGTAAAACCATTTCTGCAAACTCGATTGGTCTATTGTCTTCCTCTTCCATTATTTCAAGGGCAATTTTATTCAAATGAGACTTAAACGATATATCGCTAAACTCTTTCTTCCCTTCTTCGATTTTTTCTAAAACTGGATCCACTTCCCCAGAGCAAGCGTAAGTTCGTAAAGTTGGTTTTAAACTATCTATAAATGCAATTTTCTCAAGACTTGCATTCTTAGATAATTTTTGTACAAATATTTTCACTGCGTCAGAACGCAGATTAATCCTTTGACAAGTACGCTCGAATTTTTCAATTTTTTGCATGCAAGTTCCAAGAACCGTACTATCTAAAGTGCCATGTAAGAGCAAATCATTTTGAAGCTGAGATCGTAATGGATGATTTAAAATATTTGTATTCTCATCAATTAAACCAGCTGGATTATTTTGGCTCAAAGTTTTAATACGCTGATTATCATAAAGTGATGCAATTTTATTCAGCATCTTAGACCCTAAGGTTGAAAGTTGCTGAGTTCGAGCCGATAAAGTAGCCTCTTTAATTTTTAAACGTGCAGCAAAATCATTATTTTCAGGATTGTGCTGATTGAATAAATTTTGAATTCTTTCCAGCGCTATCTGACAATAGGCTTTCTCTCCTGCTAAAGTTCTATAATTTTCTGCTTGTTTTTGGATAGCATTCAATTTATCTAATACTGAAATGTCTCCGTTTAACAGGGAGTAATTCATTTTTGTATACAGTTCTATATTACTTTCATAGATGTTAATCACAGTATCTAGTTCATTTAAGGCTTGATTAAATTTGAAAGCTATTGATTGGTTAACCAGCCTGTTTCCATTGGTATGAATCATTTTTGCAAAACTTTTTTCGTCCGAAATTTTCAAGTTTTGCCAATGGGCTTGAGCTTTATTGATATGAGCTAGAGATTCGGCGCTTAACTCTGAATCCATAAATACCTGCACCCTTTTGTGCAAGTCATTAGATTCAGATAGAACATTTGAATTGTCAAAACACTTTTTCATAGAAATTAAATGATCAATTCTCTGGTCAATCAAAGCACTTTTACCCTTCCATTGAACTTTCATATCTTCCAAGGCAATCATCTTATTAACAACTTCATCGAGTAAAGAATCAAATATTGTCATTATTTGTTTGTTTTCGACCAGAACCCTATGTGAATAGCCACTTGATTTTTCATCGGCAATAATTTGCTGATAATTGAAAAGTGCTTCTTCATAGGCTTTTTGAACGGTCGATACATCACTATTTTCAGCTAAGTTAGCCTCAAATTCATTATCTTTAATACTAATAAGCAATTTATTAATTGCATTGATATAACCTTGAGCTATATGAAAATAGACTTTATCGGACTCAGTAAATTCCAATGCAGTTTGGTCTAGAATTTTCTTATTCTCTGCCATCAACTGATCATTAAAACCATTGTATGCAGTTGAGTCATTAACCATTAGGTTAGAATAGGTCTGTAAATTTTGATGTAAATTATTTATTCCCAGCAAAATTTCGATCCAAACACTTCCCTTTTTATCATTTACATCGACCGATTTCGCTAAAATTCTATTTTCTATTTCAGAATTGATAGGGATTGCTCGCTTTGGGACTTGAGGAATATTTAACACCTCATCGCTAGGTACTTCTATGTTTGTGGTGGGTACTGGAGGAGTCTCATCATTTGAATCTTCGTCAGTGGAATCTTGGTTTGGTAAATAAAACTCAAAAGATTTCTGTAATATTTTGGAAATTTTGTTGCTCGTTTTAAGATAAAAAGGATCTTCCAGGTAGGATTGTTTTTTTGGCGCCAAGGTTAATTTAGATTTTAATTTATTAGTAAGTTTATGCTTGTCATTGTAAAGAGACTCTGCTGTTAATTGGAGATCCTTTAAAATATCTTTGGTATTAGTTAGCGTTTCGCTCTTTTGGCCTGTACGATTTAACCATTCTTTTTCCCAAGTTTGAAAAGAGCTAAATAAATGAGTTGGAGTCTGAATGGGTTTAATCATCGTATTGGAAACTAAATTTCTACCTTCATCATCGCTTAATAATTCCTGAAGCATGGGAAGCCTTGAAGTAGCCCAGCAAAGTGAAGTAAAGTAATTTTTAAAACCAATATTTTCGGAATTGAAGGTTAATTTGTTATAAATATTGTTGAAAATTTCATTAATTTCCGACTTTGAGTTTACGGATTTCGGGATCACCCAGGACCATTTCATATGTTGCATGTGGTCATAGCATTCAATACTTTTATTGATTGTGTTTTGCTGAGAGATTTGTAACTTGGAATATCTATCAGAATCTTTAAATTTTTCAAGATATTGGATGGCTTTATTACTTTCATTAATTAAGTTTTCAGTTACTTTCAAAAAATCTTTAAATTGATTATTGAAATAGTCAACTAATTCACTTTCCTCTTTTTGTCTCATAATAAGTCTCTTTGCGTTATATGCAATCATTAAGATCAGACAAGATTACAGGTGAATTCTTAAGGAATTATTAAAAATAGAGAAATTTGGGATGATTATTCAGAGAAACAGGGAAATCAGTCAATTCCAACTCCGCATCAATATGAGAGGAATGGCTATGGTTGCCCGCTGCTTGCGTAATTTTACAATATATAGCTCAAATCATTTTTAATTCAATTCAATAACCATCACCTTAACAGGATAATTGGACATATTTTCATCGTTATGCATTTCATTCGCGATGTCCTTTCTTAAGAAATAAGCTTTATCCTTTTTTAAATGAAGGTAATGAATTTTACCCCTATCATTAGTTATTTTTAACAAGCCATTAGTTAGAGCAACAAGAACACGGTCATGTTCATGGCGATGCATGCTTAGTGAGTGATTTTTGGTCGGGTAAACGATGGTTTTCCACACGCTAACCTGTTTATTAGAAAACTGCTCGATCCGCTTGGTTAATTGGTTTTGGGCTATAGCCATTGTGGTTAAAGAAAATAATAATGAGCCAATCACATATTTTTTCATAAAAATTCCAATTATTATTAATGATGCAGATAGGATAATTGATTTCAGCTGAGTCCACTAATTTTGGTTATAAAAATAGCCGATTTCAAATTTTGAGAATAATTTTAACCTCGTATACACCCTCTTTTAAAATCGCAGACTTTCAAAATTTTCAGGTCGATTTAGACTTGGAATTTCTAAGCCTGCGAATTAGCTAATTAATCATGCGCAACACCTTTTGTATTTCTTGCAAATTTGGCTCTAGATTTTTAGGTTGGTTAGTTTTTTTCAATAATTGTTGTAATTGTGGTGAAATAGGCACTTTACATTGGATTATGGGTTCAATTAAATCATCAAACTTGCAAGGATCAGCTGTTGCCACAACAATCCAAGGCTTTTTATTTAATTGAGAGCGCACATGAAAAGCGGTTGCTGTGTGGGGACAACAGATGTATTGATAAAGTTTATAGATATGTTTTATGGTTTGACGAATTAGATCATCACTAACAGAAATTGAAATCACCTTGTCTTTAAATTCTTCAAAAGTGTCAAATAATTTATTTAACCTTTCAAAATTACTGGGGTTTCCTACATCCATCGCAGAAGCCAGAGTTTGAATACTCGGCTTAGGTTGATAACTTCCACACTTTAAATAATCTGAAAGAATTTGGTTTGCATTGCTGGCTAGGACAATTTCTCTTATCGGAAAGCCCATTGCTTTCGCCCAATAGGCTGCAGTAGCATTACCTAAATTTCCTGAAGGAATAATATATCCTGCTTTTTGTTTTGCCTTTTTATAAAATTGGAGACTGCTGTATGCATAATAGGTCATTTGCGGTAATAATCTGCCAATATTAATACTATTCGCCGAGCTTAATTCAGCCAGTGATCGGCAAAGTGGATCTTGAAAGGCTAATTTAACCAATTGTTGGCAATGATCGAAATTACCATTCACCGCAAAAGAATAAATATTGTCATCCCAGCAAAGCATTTGCTGTTCTTGTTTGCTTGAAATTTGTCCTTTTGGATACAAAATGACAACTTTAAAATTTTTTTTATGATAAAAGGCAGACGCTACAGCAGATCCTGTATCGCCTGAAGTGGCGACAAGAATCGTTTTCTTGCAAGAATTTGCATAGCTTAAATTTTCAGCAAGAAACCGTGCGCCAAAATCTTTAAATGAGCAAGTTGGTCCATGGAAAAGTTCAAGAGCGTAAGTGTTTTGCTCAAGTTCTCGTAATGGAACGGGGAAATCAAAGGTGTTTTGACAAATTTTCTCTAAAAATGGAGCAAGTTTATCAGATTTATAAAAATTATTTAAAAGAGTAAAAGCAAACGCTGGGTAAGGCAGGTCTACAAATAACTCAAGATTTTTAATTTTTGACAAATTTTCCGGAAGAAATAATCCGCCATCTGCGGCAAGTCCTTGTTGGATCGCTGCTGATAATGAGAATCCAAGTGAATTATTAACTGTGCTAAAAAAATTCATATTATTTCCTCCACAACATGCGCGCCCTTTTTGGAAATTTTTGATATCCAATAATCCGAGCTGATATTGTTCTTTTGCAAAGGGATTTGCATCGCCTGTGCAACCTTTTCCGACGCTTCCTTTGTCTCTGTAAAGGCAAACATGGACGGTCCAGAGCCTGAAAATGACATTCCTAGAGCACCAGCCTTCAAAGCGGCTTTTTTGATTTGATAAAATTCGGGTACAAATTCGGCACGCTGAGGTTCAATAATAAGATCATTTAAGCTTAGTCTAAGCAGAGAATTATCCTTTTCATAAAGAGCCGCAATGAAAGCGGCCAAATTAGCAGATTGTTTGACATGTTCGGTTAAAGCTAGAACTTTATTAAGTCTGTCACGTGCTGTTCGTGTTGGAACATGCAGGTGAGGATGCATTAACAGGCAATATAAATCAGGAATTGGGAGTTCAATAATTTTTATAGGATTTTGTTGAAAAATTAAGGTCAGTCCTCCGAAAAGACAAGGAATTATGTTATCGGCATGAGCCGTCCCAGAAGCAACTTCTTCACCAAATAATGCAAAATAAGCTAGCTCTTCTTTTGACAAAGGAGAAACCAAGAAAGCATTGCAAGCAATAAGCGCTGCAACCGCTGATGCTGCAGAACCGCCCATTCCAGAACAAAGTGGAATTCCTTTTTTTATTTGTATTGTAAAACCACATTTCAAATCCAAGGCTTGGCAAAATTTCTGAACAACAACAGCGGCGGTATTTTTATTATTATCAAGGGGAATTAAGTCTTTAGAATCAACAGACTCAACAATCACTTTTCGGTCCAAACGTTTACTAAGCCTGACATAATCGCCCACAGAACCAATAGAAAACCCTAAAATATCAAATCCAACAGCAACATTGGCACAAGTTGCTGGGGCAAAGGCTTCTATAGATTGAATGGATTCTTTAATTTTTTTCATTCTTTCTCTCCTTATAAGACAGCGATCAGGCGCAGCAAATCTGAAAATATACCCGCGGCAGTTACCTCTGCTCCCGCACCAGGACCTTGGATAATTAGGGGACGTTCTTTATACCGTTGAGTACGAAATAGAATAATATTGTCCGTTCCTTCAAGTGCGGAAAATGGATGTTTGTTCGGTAAGCATTGAATAGAAGCCTCGAGTTTTCCTTCTTTGCTTATTGTGCCCACATAATATAAACCGCAACTTTTTGATTGAGCCTCTACTAGACTTTCGTTCATTATTTTATCGTGAGCAGCAAGGTTGAATAGAAATTCATCCAAGTTGCATGATTTTAATTCATTGGGGATTAGATTCTGAATACTGACATCTTCCAACTTAACTCGATGCCCCATTTCTCGCGCCAAACAAACTAATTTACGTGCTACATCCATACCTGATAGATCCTCTCGAGGATCAGGTTCAGTCAATCCAAGATTTTTGGCATTCATAACCGCAGATGAAAAGGTTTGTCCTTTATCCATTTGATTGAAAATGTAACTTAAAGTTCCAGAAAATACGCCTTCAACCTTTTCCACCCTATCGCCTGTTTTTATTAGATCTTGTAAGGTACTTATCACCGGTAAACCCGCACAAACAGTGGCTTCATAAAAATAAAAATTATTTACTTTGGCAAGTTCTTGTAACTTCTGGTAATAGCTCAGATCTCCGGCATTAGCATGTTTATTGGGTGTGATTACATGGATTCCTGCTTCCATAAAACTTTGGTAAAGCGCTGCAATTTGTTCATTGGCTGTGCAATCAATGATTGCGACATTCGGACAGTCCTTGGAGGCTATATGTTCGATAAATTGATCCATATCCGCAGTGATTGCCTGTGTTTCGAAATGAGCTTGCCAATCTTTTAACTCGAGGGGTTTATCAATTAGCAACATTTTTTGACTATTAATAATCCCACGAACCTGAAGATTAATTTGATAGCTGGAACTTAGATGAGCAATCGTTTCGCCAAGCTGCTTAAGTAAGCTTTGGCCCACTTGTCCAGGACCTATCAGCCCAATGAATAGGGTTTTCTTTGATAGGTAAAAACCGGAATGAATGGCTTGAATCGCTTTATTAGCATCCTTTGATCTTATCATCAGAGAGATATTACGCTCCGAAGAACCCTGTGAAATCGCACGAATATTGATATTCGCTTTAGCCAGAGCTGTGGTCAGTTTGCTTGCAATTCCTACAGTTCCAATCATGTTATCGCCAACAATGGATAAGATTGAGCATTCTTTATCCACATAAATTCCTTTAATTTCTTTGCGTTCAATATCGGGTTGAAAATTTTCAGCTAGAAGTTGATGGGCTTGATCGGCATTTTTTTCTGAAACGGCTAAGCAAAGAGAATGTTCGGAGCTGGCTTGTGAAATGAAGAGAACATTAATCTTTTCACGATGAAGAAGATCAAAAACACGAGAACTTATACGAGAAACAGAGATTAACCCCGAGCCTTCAATATTAATCAAAGCCACCTTCTCAATAGAACTAATTCCTTTTATAAGTTGGAATGAGGCCTCAGGCTTTGCAGAAATACAGCTACCTGTTTTATCAGGATTAAAACTATTTTTTATATAAACAGGAATCTGTTGTTCAACTAATGGCGCAATAGTCATTGGATGTAATACCTTTGCACCAAAATAGGCTAATTCCAAGGCTTCCTGGTAGGACAAACTCTCTATTAAAAAAGCTTCACGCACCAAATTCGGATCAGCTGTGTAAATGCCATCAACATCAGTCCAGATAGTTAGAGTTTCAGCCCTTAACAAGTTAGCAAAAATAGCTGCGGAAAAATCAGAGCCATTTCGTCCTAAAGTTGTTCTTTGGCCATCAAGAGTTGAGGCGATAAAACCAGTAATTACTAAATGCTCAAAATCATTAGATTTAAGAAAAAGATCCAATGCTTCTTTAGATTTTTTCCAATCAATAGTGATTAGACCTTCTTTTTCATAAATAAAAAGAACCTTGGAGGCATCTAAAAAAGCCACACTTCGTTCGACGCTCAGATATTCTTTCAATATCATTGCAGACCAAAGTTCACCGTAGCCTAAAATAAGATTTTGAATTTCTTTGGAGCAGCTTCCTGTTAGAAAAACAGCATATAAAATATCTCTTATATTTAAAAAATCTGATTGAATGAGCCGCACCAGCTCATTATTTTCTAAGGATAAATTTTGGATTAGCGAAAGATGTCTTTCTTCCAACTCCGCTAAAGCTTGTTCATAATTTGGAGATTTTTGTGCTAGATCCAACAAAGTCTGTAAATCGGAGGTAACACCCTGCATTGCAGAAACGACAATGATCTCTTCCCCTTTAAGTAAGACTTGAATAGCCCTGAAACGTTCAGCATTAGCAAGACTGGAACCTCCAAATTTATGGACGGCATACGATTTATTAATCATTTTGATCACCTAAAATTTTGGTAAAAATAGTTCGCACCAAGTGGCAAAACACCAAGTGTTAAATTTTTTTATTAAATAGATTTCGCTTGATTAAGCGGTGGTGGTAGAGGTGGTGGTGGTAGAGGTGGTGGTGGTAGAAGAAGAGTTGTTGCTTAGTACAGAAAAATGTAAGTGTGAAAACGAGCAGGCATGTGGCCTGGGTAAATGCAGGATATTCATCTCTTCTCCTCTTAAATTAAAATGACAAATTACACACTAGCATTTAGAAATTTCTAAATCAACTTAAAATGTCCTTTTTTGGATCAGATTGCATCGGTAAATTATTTTTATAATTATTTTTCATTATTCTTACACAATTGATTGCACCTTTTCACAGTCAATGATGGCTAAACTTCATACTTTAAAACTATAAGGTTCAATGAGTACACAATGAAGGTATTTTTCTCCCCCTTTATTTGAAATTTCTAAACGCTTGTCATAGTCTTGATTAGGTTTAAAAAAAGTTATGTTCTTTGTAATGTTTGTTTGCAGTTCTTCACTATTGCCGTTGAAAGCAAATTGTTTTATCACTAAATCCTTTTTTAAAATTTCAGGCTCATCTCTAATTATTTTTTCGGGAGAAGAAACCAAGGTACCCACGTCAAAATCAAAAGATTCTTTAAGGGTTGCTTGTTGCGCTTGTTTCAATTGATCGGCCCTTTTAAGGCAATCATCAACAAAGAAATTGAGCTCCAATTCTTCTGGATTTTCATTAATCCCCAAGATTTTCAGATATCTAAAGATCGATTCATAAGTGTCTGTATATATTGTTTTATCTTGATGTGCTAATAAAATATTCTCGTACATTTTGACAAAATCAGATGCTTTTTGAATGTAAACTCTCGGATTATCAGAAATTCGATAACCATTCGCACAGGCAAAGAGCATACTTGAGAGGGTTTCTATTATGGCGGCTTCTTCCAGCTCTGAGGCAAAGTCAGTTATTTGGTTAATAATTGTATTTATCTCTTTCAATATTTTTTCTGAAGAAATATTTCCTATACTTTTGTATTTTTCGACAAGTAATTGCTGGCAATTAATAATACTCAGCCAAACAGGCACATTCATTTCATAGTTCAGTGCTAAGGTGTAATTGCTAATAATTTTTTGTAAAAATCGGATCGAATGCTGTTCTTTATCTAATCTATAAAATCATATTGTAGATCTGCAATTAATTCGTAAGATTCTGCTATATGTGACTTAATTTCATCCTTTAGTGGTGAATTTGGTTGTGATGAGAGATAACTATTTAGAATTAGGATATTTGTCTGATGTCTTTGTGTTAGTTCTGGAATTTTAGGGGGCTGTGTTTTATTCGCCTGACCTAAAATCTTCAACTCAGAATTAAAAAATAAGGCAAAATTACAATAAAGTTGGGGAATTAAGGTTTTGTTAATGATATCAATATAAATCTGAGATTCTTTTTTTTGCTCACTTGACGTTTTATATATAAATTTGCAGAGGTCTAACTGAAAGTATAATTGACTTAACTCTTTATACAAGATTTGTTCATTAATTGGATAAAGATGAACGAACTCAATTGCAATTTTCACTGCGCGTAACTGATTCTCTAGATGCTCACTTTTTGAGTAAAAATTAACCACTCCTCTAACCAAATAGCTCAATTGATTTTCTATGTCTTTTGCCGCCTTTACTTTTGCTAAGTGAACCGAATTTTTACGTTTTTTCGTTGATTCAGTTTTGAAATTTTTATTAATTTTGGCTAGCAAAGTTTTTGCATGCATGTAGTTTTTTTCTATCTGATCAATTGTATCAAAATTCGTCGACTTAATAGGTTGGCTTTGATCATTTCGCCTTTTCATAAATATCTCAATAACGTTTGGTGCAAAAAATGACATTATATTTCGTATAAATTAAGTCAATATTAAGAGGGTGAATATCATTTTATGGGTTTTTTTATCACCTAAATTAAATGCAATATAGATTTTTTAATTTATCAATCTCATATTTTGAATATTTTACTACCATTATGTCTTAATATTAACTTAATAGATAATGTCTATACTATTCAAACAAGCCCCATTCCAGGACCTAAAATGGCTCATGTTGTAGAAAATTTACCTCCATTGCAGATCACCTTATTTGGCAGTGCCAGCTCAGGAAAAACCAAATTATATCAACGGCTTATATCAAATGAATACTTTGAGGAAAGCAATCCTTCAAGCGGAATCATGAGGTCCAAGGTCATTTCTAATGGTGATTTTAATTACAAACTCGCCGACGCCTCAGGTCAATATCCCGCCCAAACTTTGATACCTGGAGCCATAAAAATTACTGATATTCCTGTGATGTGATAGGTTTTTAAAAAATTCTGGATCTCAGAATCGCTAATCACGGGATTTTTTTTATCTGTTTGAGCGTCTATGCCAACATTGTCTTTTGCGCTGGTTTCAATGGGTAGTAAAAACAATCAAAATTGGGCAATCTACACCGGTATTTAAGTTATTTTCATAAATCATTTTGGCGTATTCTTTGGCCTCTATTAAGGATTTTCTTTCAGATTTATCAATACAAATTACACGTTTTACACAAAACTATCGTGGAAACAGGAAAAAAGCTCAACTCAAAAATACACAAATTTGCCATCCCTGATCCTATTAGATGCTGTAGGAATAGAGAAATTGTCAGGCATCTTTGATAATTTGGATTTACCTATAAGAAGTAGATCACTTTTTGAAGAAAATTTTGCCAACGCTGGCAGCGCCATGGCTTATATTAATCCAACCCTAAATGATGCTGCCGATATATTACTTAACGAAAATCGAAATGCTCTAAACCCTGACATTATTAAGGCCATCGGTTTAAACAATTATGCTGAGCTTGTTTCAGGTCTCGTTAATGAAGACGGTTTAATCTCACCAGTAAGTAGTACGGAAAAGGGTGTAAGGGAGTTTCAACGTAAAGAAGCGGAAGTAGCCAGGGTGGTTCTGGCTTCTGTTCTAAATAATTATTCCCAAAAGCTTTTAACTTATAAAGTTACTTCGGATAGCCTTTGGAGCGAAATTAAAGCGTTAAAATCTCAAATTAAGAGCTCAAGCGATGATGATTTTGTTGATGAGGAAAGGGAAGAAGTCAAATTCGAAAGTGAAGCTGCTCTTAGCAGTAAAGTAGACGACATGATCAGCTTAATCAATAAATCTAAAACTAATAACATCGAAAATCAAAAAGATGTATTAAATGATGCTTTGGCTTTACATCGCTCTGTAAATTTATATTATGAAAAGCAAAATATGAAATTAAATCACAATGTGTTTACACCTATGCAGTATATGGCTTCAAACTTTAATTTAAAAATGCTTGATGAGCCCAAAGGGATCTCTGGAACTTTGCAGGAAGTCCAGGACAAAGTAATCATATTTCAGCAAATGGCTAACTCAGCACTTAAAAATTTGACCCACCCACAAGCTCGAGAAGCTTTAGAAATTTTGATTGAAAAATTGGACAAAGCTACCCCAAGAAACCTCCAAGCCTCGCTTCCCTTTGTTTCAGATGATATTAAGCGTGATTTTATTGTTAATATTTACCAAGACGCGGCGGAGCATTTTGCGAACAATATTAAGGAAGAGGTGTTAAAAACAGATCCACCTGAATCTGTTCTCAACATTTTATATAGAATTGTCCGCGCTATATTTATCGGCTCATTGACTACTGATCAAGAGAAAGAAGATAAACACCGGATTAATCTTCAGATTACTCTTAAAGAGGAATTAAATACCATAAAAAGTGGCACCTCCACGTCTAAAGACGAAAAAATTGAGTTCAGATCGCCTGGGAAAAAATAAAGATTTAGGCTTGTTCAAACAATTTTCAAAAATACATAAATACTCTCTAAAGCTAGCCTTTTTGATCAGCTACTAATTTACAAAACGCAGCAAAGGCACTTATTACTCCCTGAGGATTTTCAAACCAGGGATAATGTCCTGCATCAGCAATTTCTTTGATTAAAATATTATCCCTCTGATAGCGCTCATCACTAGAAAATAAATTTAACGGAGTTATAGCGTCTTTCGATCCGGTGGTAATCAATGTAGGAACATTTTCTGGTATCCACTTGGCCAAATAGCCTTCCGAATCAAAATTCTGCGAAGACCATTCAGCTGCAAGGTGGTTTACCGGCAATTTTTTGAATAATTCTTTTCCAGCAACTAACGTTGTGTCTGTGGTAAAACAATATTTTGCTGAAGCGATTAATAGCTGCCTCAACGTCTCATTATTTGGATTCTCATTGTATTCTTTTTCAGCATTTAGAATTAATGGATCAACATTGTTTTTACAATAATCTGCAAAGGTTTTTTGCCAAGATGAATTCGGCGCAGAACCGATTAACACCAGACCCTGCAAAATGCCTTCAAGCTCAGGCATAGTTTGAACAAACATACCAGGCGTAGAGTGAGCCACCAAAATTACTTTATCGAAGGCTTTTACAGCCTGTATAATTGCTGCTTCCCAGTTCGAAAGCGGCTTATCTTTTAATAGATTTGATCCATCATCAGGTAAATCAAGATGCCAGATAACACCAGGTAGTTTGTTTTTTAGCAGTTTTGTTAAAGAACCTAAGGCCTCGGAGCCAAGGCCCGGGCCTCCGGGTAGAAATAACCAATTTAATTCTGAATTAAAAGCCATACTTTGAGATTGCAATCTGCAGCCGTCCAAGGTCCATAAATAATTTTTCATTTCTATTCACTCATCTAATTGCTCTACTGATTTTTCTTTTTTATCATAGCGCCAATCTTTTGTCCTGATTTTTCCGGGTGTCATCATCAAAACTAAAAACGAAGAATATTGTTTGGATGGTGATTCAAACACTTATCTTAGAGATCTTGGCTTATATGATATAAAGTCGAGGGTAAAATATAACCAGCAATTGTCTGCCTTTCACGAAGACACTCAAAAGCTACTCTATTCGGATGATAATAAATTTAAATTAATTGATATCAATACTTTTGATATTAGAGAAATTGCTTATTCAGATTCAAATTATTCTCCAAAACATATAGTTTTTCATAAAAATGGAAAATCAATTTTTTGTGTTCTTGAGGGGGGTAAAGTTATTCTCATCGATTTGAAAACTGCTAAATATGAAATCATTTATTCAATGGATAAATATGAGCGAAGTGCTATTTCTGAGGTTTTATTTAGAATTTACTATTATCCGGCATTGATCTTTATTAAAAATCATTATGGAAAAAATAAAGAACTTCATTTTTTAAATATCGATTCAGGTGAAATTAATGAGAAATGGTTGCTTGATTTTGATGGAAAGATTGCAATATCGCAGGACTGTTCCTATTTAGCTGGATGTGATGATAAAAATAAACTCATTCATATTTATGATTTTAAATCACGAAAATTATTCAGAATAATTGAAACGAATCTTGCCATTAAAACACTTAAATTCTCTGTTAATAATGAATTTATTTTATGCGCATCCAGGGAACGGATTTATAGCTATACCCTTTCAACAGGCTTACGTAATCAGATTTGTTCTATTTATCGCACCTTCACATCGGATATAGACGATTTTTTTCTTTGCGCCAATAATCACACGTTGTTGGTTTATGATGCACAAGTTTTTGAGTCTAGAATTTATTATTTTGATTTCAAAAAAGGTAAAGAGCGGGAACACATCGGTTGCCATCAGGCTGATTTTTTGCATTTGGATGAAGTTAATCAGGTTTTGATAACCACTAATGCTAAAGGGTTTAACCCTATCCAATATAAAACAGCATCATTAAAACCGGCTTATTGGGGTATCGTTCTATTATTAGTGGAATTAAAGGCAAAATCAGATCCCGATTTTCTTTTATCTTCCTTAAATTTTGATATTAGAAGCCTAATTTATGATTATTGTTTTAGGCTGGAAAATATAGAGAAATCCGAGTGCTATAAAAATTTTCCAAAATTTAGTTTTTTTAAGCCCCAGGTTAATGAATTAGCACGATCTCAGACCTTATTTCTTGATCTTAATTTGGATAATAATTTATCATACCAAGAACATTATAAACAAATTATGGATTCTCTTAGTTACTCAATTAAGCCAAAAAGATTCGGCTTTGACCTAAAACAAGCTGCACAGTTTCAGTTAAGATTAGCAAGTTTAGCTCATCAGTTTGAATCCATAAAAGCGGATCAATCGGATATTCCCGCCTATAAAGTCGCTTCGATGATTCATCTTTTGGTCCTGTTTAAAGATGAATTAGAAGCAATCCCGGTTAAAGACAAATTGAAAGATTATGAAAAAAAGAATTTAATCACTCGCTTTGATTCTTTAATTTCTGACTATTGCAATAAAAGTGATTTAGATCTAAGAAAGATTAAAACTGTGCCTGTAGAATTAACTAAAGATTTACAGCCTGGCTATAGCTTATTTTAACCGACTCGCTTTTTTGCTTGCTTCCAAATAACCATTAGCTCTTCAAAAGACTGGCCTTTTACATTTTCCAACTTATTTTCCTTCGTTATTTTGATTACCTCACGAAGTCGACGTTCAAATTTTTGAGTCGTTAGTTGCAAGGTTTCCATGGGATCTAACTTGCAAAATACACAAAGCGAAAAAACCGCGTGCATTAAATCACCTATTTCTTCCTGTAAGTCATTACGGTTATCAGTAACCAAGTGCTCACTGACTTCCATGCATTCACTTTGTATTTGATCCATGATTTGACCAGCTGTTTCCCATTCAAATCCAAATTCGGCAGCTTCTTTTTCCAAAGCTACGATTTTTTCTACTAGGTTCATCAAACTTACCTCTTATTAAGTTCTGCGGCTTTTACCATTCGCAAAGCATTTTGCCAACCAAGATAATCTAATTCGCTAGACTTATTTGAATCGGGATGAAATTCCTGTTGACAAATCCAGCTTTTTTCCAGACTTTCAAGGGAGTCATTAAGTCCACAGCCAATAGCTGCTAGCATAGCAATGCCTTGTGCTGTAGTTTCAATATCTGCAGGACGTTGAACGGTTAAGCGACATTGCGAAGATAGGAATTGTAAAAACCATTGATTTACCGTCATGCCGCCATCAACGCGAAGCAGTTTTAAATCCATTTTGCTATCTTCACGCATACAGGTTAAAACTTCTCTGGTTTGATAACATACGCTTTCCAGTGCAGCTCTAGCGAAATGGGCGTTATTGCTCGATAAAGTCAAACCAACTACAGCTGCACCTGGAGTTGACAACCAATGTGGTGCGCCTAAACCTGTAAACGAAGGAACCAAATAAACACCTTCATTACTAAGGAGGGAACTCGCCAATTGTTCGGTTTCAGCTGCTGATTGAATAATTTTCATTGCATCACAGAGCCATTTTACCGTAGTTCCTGCTTGATAAAGTGAGCCTTCCAAACCGTAATGGGTTTTTCCTTTAATACGATAAGCGATAGTTGTTAACAACTTATGGCTGGAAATTATTGGTTTTTCACCGGTATTCATTAATAAAAACCCACCTGTTCCAAATGTGGCCTTTACCATTCCGGCCTTAAAACAACGTTGACCTATCAGAGCTGCCTGCTGATCGCCTGCTATTGCAGTAATTGGACAATTTAATTTTAAATCTTGATTATCAATAAAACCAAAGTGAGCATCAGAGGCATACACTTGTGGCAAAATCGAAGCAGGGATTTCAAATAACTCTAAAAGTTCTTCATCCCAACGTTGTTCGAAAATATTAAATAATAAGGTACGTGAAGCATTGGAAACATCTGTTAAATGAGCTTTACCACCTGTTAATCGCCAAAGCAAAAATGAATCGATTGTGCCGAAGGCTAGTTGGTTCTTTGCAGCAAGCGCTTTAGCTTCGGGAATATTTGTTAGTAACCAGTTTAATTTAGATGCGGAGAAATAAGGATCTGGCAATAAGCCTGTTTTTTTCTGGATTAATTCTGACTTCTCAATCAACGCTTCGCAATAATCTTTAGTACGCCGGTCTTGCCAGACAATTGCGGGCGCCAGGCATTTTCCTGTTTTTTTATCCCAAATCAGAGTGGTTTCTCTTTGATTGGTAATTCCACAGGCCATAATTAGTTTTGGAGACACTTTTATAAGCAAATCTTGTACGGCCTTCAGCGTTTTTTGCCAAATTTCTTCAGGATCATGTTCAACCCAGCCCGGTTTTTTATAAATCTGTTTAAGAGGATATTGGCTAAGAGCAAAAAGTTGGCCAGAAGCTGTATACAACATCGCTCTTGTTGAGCTGGTTCCCTGATCAATAGCAAGGAGATAAGTCATTGCTTTTAAATTCCTTATTATGATATTTAAATAGAAGCTGTTCTAAATTGTTAAGACGTAGTCTAAGATTAAGAGTCTAGCTGCCGATATTCATTCTATACGCTTTTTGCGGAGACCAAAACATGAATCAGGTTTTTGATGTAGCGGTGATTGGCGGCGGCATCAATGGCTGCGGCGTCGCTGCCGACGCAGCTTTACGCGGATTGTCTGTTATTCTTATTGAAAAAGATGATTTAGCTTCTAAAACTTCATCATCAAGTTCAAAATTAATTCATGGTGGCTTGAGGTATTTGGAACATTATGATTTTGCTTTAGTAAAAAAAGCGCTTGATGAACGTCAACTCTTATTATCCCTGGCCCCTCATTTGGTGCACCCTTTAGCACTGGTTTTACCTTATAAAAGACAAATGCGCCCTACTTGGTTATTGAGAACCGGCTTTCTTTTTTATGATTATTTAAGCCGAAAAAATAAACTTCCTAAATCAAAATTAATTCGACGCTCAAAGCAGCAAACTTACTTCGCTCCTTTAAAGACTGAATATGAGAAAGGATTTTTATTTTATGATTGCAAGACCGATGACTCACGGCTAACTATTGCCAATGCGCTACAGGCCAAGGAATTTGGTGCTGAAATCTATACGAATACTGAACTTTTAAGTGCGCAAACTGTAGATAATCTGTGGAAACTTAAAATTCAATCCAAATCTGGAACCACAAAAACCATTACAGCTAGATCAGTGGTTAATGCAACCGGCCCATGGGTTGAATCTATCAATAAATTATTAGCTATTCATACTCAATTTAAAATGTCCCTGGTAAAAGGGTCACATATAGTTGTTCCTAAACTTTACCAGGGAGAACATGCCTATCTTTTACAAAATCTTGACCAGCGGATTGTTTTTATAGTTCCCTATCACGACCAAACAATGATAGGAACGACTGATGTTGCTTTTAGCGGATCGCTTGATGAAGTGAAAATTTCTAAGGAAGAAACTGAGTATCTTTGCGAACTCGTAAGCTCTTATTTCTCAACGACTTTAAAACCAGAAAAAATAATTAATACTTGGAGCGGTGTTAGGCCGCTTCTTGCTTCCGAGAGCGAAGCGCTTAGCAGCTTAAGCCGAGACTATAGCGTTTATTACAGCAACGCACCGGCTCCTGCCGTCACAATCTATGGTGGGAAAATTACCACCTATAGACAATCGTCATTAGAAGCAATTAGCCAGTTAAAAGCGATTTTTCCAAATCTTGTGAAATCAAAATCAGAGTTTCAGCCCCTGCCGGGTTCGACGTTTAAAAACTGGTCTTATCAAGATTATTTACACCATGCCAATGAGAAATTTTATTGGCTTGATGATGTTCTTAGAGAGCGATATTTATCTAACTATGGTACTCGCACGGAAATTTTATTGAAAAAGTGTAATTCAATGAATGATTTAGGCATGGATTTCGGCAATGGCCTTTTTCAGGTTGAAGTGGATTATTTACTACAAGAGGAATGGGCCAGGACATCTGATGATATTCTTTGGCGACGCACAAAACTTGGCCTTAATTTTCCAGCAGAATCTAAGTCTAACTTAGATAATTATTTAAAGGCTTATTGGGAATAGAATTTAACAAGTGCTAATGCCTGACCTAAGTGTGCATCCACTTTCTGCGAATTTGGTCAATAAATAGCTCATTTGATTGTAATAAGTTTAGGTCATTACTATATAATTTCCCCACTATCCAGTTTAGACCGTATTTCACTCACGTCGATACTTAAAGCCTGTTGTACCAAGTCTTTCAAGGTCGATTCCGGCATAGAACCAGCATCTGAATAGATAAGAATTCCCTGCTTGAAAACCATTAAATGAGGAATTGATCGAATCTGAAAACTTTCTGCAAATTCGCTATCTTCTTCGATGTTAATTTTCGTAAATTTAATTGTTGGATTCTCTTCTGCAACGCGTTCAAATACATGGGCGAATTGTTTGCATGGCGCGCACCATTCTGCCCAGAAGTCAACGAATACTATGTCATTGGTATTGATAAACGAATCAAATTTTTTAGAGTCAATTGTGTAAATCGGCATGGGCGCTCCTTGATACAGAAAGTGAAGATAAAATTTTATTGAAAATAGTATCGACAGACCCAAGGCCATGAACCTGATGAAATTGTGGAGACTTCGCTATAGCTTCCAGTTGTTGATAATAGTGAACCAAGGGTTCAGTTTGTTTATGATATACGGCTAAACGCTGCTTTATAGTTTCCTCTTTATCATCATCTCGTTGTATTAAGTCTTCACCTGTAAGGTCATCAATTCCGTCAATTTTTGGCGGATGAAAAGCGATATGGTAAACCCTACCCGAGGGAAGATGGACACGACGTCCACTTATTCTTTTAATAATTTCTTCATCAGGAACAGCAATTTCAATGACATGATCAAGCTTGATATTTGCATCTTTAAGAGCATCGGCCTGGGGAATTGTGCGAGGAAAGCCATCAAACAAAAAGCCATTACGGCAATCGGCTTTCTGTAAACGCTCTTTGACTAAAGCGATAATAATCTCATCAGAAACTAACTGGCCTGCGTCCATTACCTGCTTAGCATTTTTTCCTAATTCAGTTCCTTCTGCAATCGCTGCACGCAGCATATCACCAGTTGAAATCTGCGGTATTTTAAAATAGTCAATTAACTTACGAGCCTGAGTACCCTTTCCAGCCCCGGGGCCACCCAATAACATTAATCGCATTTAAGAGCTCCTACTTTAGTAATTTTCACCAAAACTCGTCATCATCTCGTGTTTTTGGCCATTGGTGTAAAAACAAACAATTTTACATGCTTTTTAATCACTTTTTTAATATTACAACCTATCTGATGCATTTATTTAATTGAGCCTGATACATTTGTGATTGGCCTCTAACCTTGCGTGCAACTTGAATTAGCCAGGGTTTTTGCAGGTAGGTTTTACGTAGATAACCGCCAATTCCTTCATGATAGGCTAAATATAGAAGATATGCATCTTTGCGTGGAATTTTTGCAATGCGACTAGCCTGATTTGCATACCAGCCAATAAAATCGACAGCATCCGTAAATACATGTCTGGCTGCCCAACGACCCCCGCCATTTTCAGCTCTTTTATATTGATTCCAGGTCATTCCGAGTGCCTGCGAATAACCATAGGCTGTCGAAGGCCGTTTATATGGAATTAACCACAGCAATTTTTTATGTTTAGGTCTCGCTTTACCGTCAAATTTAGATTCCTGATGTATTATCGCCATTTGTACAGCTACTGGAATAAGCCACCGGCGCTCGACATCTTTTGCATCCCTATACCAACCCGGATATTGTTTGAATATTCTACAGATATTAGATACATCGGCAGGTGGACGACTGACACAGGAAACTAATAAAAATACACACATATTCAGTATCAGCAATTTCAATTTCAAGATTTAATGCTCCCAGATCCTTTATCTTAGAAAAGTTAGGAAATTTTCTCTAAACTTTTCATTTTGTAATGCAAAATTGTTGTAGACCCTAGCAAAAAAGTGAATAAATTTAAACATTTTTATTGGATCATTATTTTTTTCGATGATGATTTTAACAATATGGAAGATCGAAAGCCAATCTATCCAATTCACAAATCCAAAGAGCTATGCTAGCTTTAGGCTTTGCTTTAAATAGGATTTTTTTTAATGAGTATTTTGGTATTTGATATAGAAACCATTCCAGATATTAACTCCGGGCGCAAGTTACATAATTTAACTAATTTATCGGATGAGGACTCGGCCTCTGCTCTTTTTGCCTTACGGCGTGCCAAAGTGGGAAATGATTTTTTACCCCATTATCTGCAGAAAATCATAGCCATATCCTTAGTCCTTCATCAGGGCACAACAATCAAAGTTTGGTCGCTGGGTGATGAGCAATCGGATGAAAAAGACTTGATACAGCGTTTTTTTGCCGGGATCGATAAGTATAAGCCCACCTTAGTAAGCTGGAATGGCTGTGGTTTTGATTTGCCGGTTCTACATTACCGTGCTCTTTTGCACGGGATTCATGCGCCAACCTATTGGGAAACCGGGGAAAATCAGCAAAATTTTCGTTTCAATAATTACCTGAATCGCTTCCATTATCGCCATCTGGATTTAATGGATGTTCTTGCAGCTTACCAAAATAGGGCCTTTGCTCCGTTGGATGACATTGCAACCATGCTGGGATTTCCAGGAAAAATGGGCATGAGTGGCGCCAAAGTCTGGGAACAATTTTGTGCTGGAAATTTAAAATCTATTCGAAATTATTGCGAGACGGATGTTTTGAACACCTATTGCGTCTTTCTGCGTTTTGAATTACTACGGGGTATTTTAACCCAGAGCGACTATGAGAATTCACTGCAAAATCTTAAGCTCTATTTACAATCAGAGTCACAGAAACCCCATCTGCAAGAGTTTTTAACCAAAATGAACTAATCTTAGATTAGAGCTGTTCAGGATTAAAAACATGGAAACCTTATTATTTAAGCCATCCACCGCGCATACGCTTGGGGTTGAACTTGAGTTACAAATCATAGATCCCCCTAGTCATTGCCTGGCGCCTCGAGCTAAAGATTTGATTAGAGGACTTACAGAGGGCAAGTTCCGTGATCAAATAAAACCCGAAATTACACAGGGGATGATTGAGATTAACTCTTCAATTCACCCTTCAGTATCCGGGTTATTTGAAGAATTAAAAGCCTTACGGGAGGTATTAGCAGAATTCACTGGGAAACATAACTTGTGTCTTTGTGGCGGCGGGACTCATCCTTTTCAAAAATGGTCAAAACAAAAGATTTATCCCTCTAAACGCTTTAAAAAATTGTCATCAAGTTACAAATACTTATCTAAGCACTCGACCGTCTTTGGCCAACATATTCATATTGGCTGTGATAATGCAGAAAATGCTATTTATTTAACTCATATATTAAGCAGATATGTTCCTCAATTTATTGCCATCTGCGCCTCATCTCCCTTTTATCAGGGTGCTGACACCGGCTATAACTCTTCCCGTTCAACCCTGTTCGCTTCCTATCCTTTGAGTGGTGTAATTCCTTACCTCGAAAATTGGCAAGATTTCACCACTTATTTTTATAAAATGGAAAATCTTGGAATAATTGAAACAATGAAGGATTTTTATTGGGATATACGACCAAAACCTGAATATGGAACGGTTGAGATACGGGTATGCGACACGCCATTGAACATTAACAGAGCGACTATAATCGCCTCTTATATTCAGGCTCTTGTTGTGTATTTATTAGAGGAGAGACCCTATCAAATAAGCAAGGATTTATACGATGTT
Source organism: Tatlockia sp. (assembly GCA_013697955.1). Taxonomy (GTDB): domain Bacteria; phylum Pseudomonadota; class Gammaproteobacteria; order Legionellales; family Legionellaceae; genus Tatlockia. Next base: position 78,527 of record JACCVV010000058.1, read on the forward strand.
TATAGCTACAACCGTTTTAAAGCCAGTCGTTATGGTTTTGCTGGATTGATTGTAAACCCTTTCAATTCAGAAGTGGTTTCGATTGGGCATGATATTCTTGAAACCATCGCGAATATCGAACAATACGCTTTAAATTTAAATTCAATGAACTATATTGTTCAATTAGCTCAGGACATTACAAATAATAATAACGATGCAATGGTTTTGAGGAAATTTTTGAAACAGCATAAGTCCTTCCCAAAGGTCGTTGCTGAACAGTGTAAAATTTGGTTACAAAATGAGAGTTGCTAAATTTAGTCTAATTTTTTGTGATTCAGTTAAATAAGAACTTTCTTTAAAACTATTGCGTCTTCTACTCTATTCTCTTCAACATAATACCCTTTTTTTATAGAGTCTTCTTCAAAACCGAATTTTTTATACAAGGCAAGCGCTGCGAGATTGGAGGGACGAACTTCTAAAATTAAGTATTTTATATCCTTTTTTGAACTTAAGGATTCAAGAACTGATTTGAGTAAACAAGTGCCATGACCTTTACCTTGGGTCGCTTTAGAGATACAAAGGTTGAGTATATGACAGACTGTAAGGCTATGACGGCAAATTATATAACCAATGATCTGTTTTTTTTCTTTATAGCCTAGCTCCAATACCCTACAGTCATAACCCACTAATACACAATCACTTAAAATTTGCCAGGACCAAGGCGCAAGGTGCGACTCTGTCTCAATTTCGTAAACTCTGTCAATGTCACTTTGTTGCATTGGGCGTATTTTAATTTTCATAATCACAAAGCCTATGATCTCTGTCCATAACAAAAAGCTAACAACATTGCTGGAGTCTTCATTTTCTCGATCTTTATCTTGAAATTATACCCAATGGTAAATCGTTGCCCGCCTGCGCGGGCATTAACCTTTTTTTATTGGGTCTTAGGCCGATGAGATAGGACCTAATCACTAACCATTCAGATAATTTTCGTCTAAAGGCATTTCCAATCCCACCTACTCTTTTTTCTTCTTCGGCATATATAAATCAGTAATTGTCCCTTCAAAAATTTCAGCTGCCAAGGCCATTGGTTCAGAAAGCGTCGGGTGCGGATGTATTGTCAGAGCAATATCTTCCACATCACATTCCATTTCTATTGCCAAGGATGCTTCAGTAATCAAATCACCTGCATTGACACCTACAATTCCAGCGCCCAACAATCGCTTTGTTTTAGGATCAAATAATAACTTGGTAAACCCTTCTTCTCGTCCCATACTTAATGCACGGCCACTTGCCATCCAGGGAAATACCGCTTTCTCGTAACTAATTCCTTGTTCTTTGGCTTCTTTTTCTGTAAGACCGGTCCAAGCAATTTCAGGATCAGTATAGGCAACACTGGGAATACAGCGGGGGTCGAAATAATGTTTTTTTCCGGCTATGACTTCAGCCGCTACCCTGCCTTCGGGAATAGCTTTATGTGCAAGCATAGGTTGGCCGACAACGTCACCGATTGCAAAAATATTTGACACATTAGTACGCATTTGTTTGTCAACTTTTATAAAGCCTCGCTCATCGACATTAATACCAGCCTTTTCAGCAGAAATAGCACCACCATTTGGCTTTCGGCCAACCGAAACTAAAATTTGCTCATAACATAAGGGCTTTTCTGTACTATGCGCGCCTTCCATAGATACATAGATTCCATCTTTTTTGGCTTCCATTCCGGTAACCTTTGTTTTAAGTAGGAATTTGACTCCTTTTTTGGTCATACGTTTTTGCAACACATTAACCAAATCCGCATCTGCACCAGGAATTAATTGATCCATGAATTCAACAACAGTTACATCAACACCCAAAGCTGAATAAACAGTTGCCATCTCCAATCCAATAATTCCGCCGCCTAATACGAGTAAAGAGCCTTTAATATCTGCTAATTCCAAGGCTCCTGTTGAGCTAAAAATTCTTGGATCGTCAGGAATAAAAGGTAAGTTAATTGACTCAGACCCTACTGCAATAATTGCTTTCTCAAAATCAATTAGAGTAGTGCCCTCTTTTCCTTCAACGGTCAATTGATTTTTCCCAGAAAATTTGGCTGGGCCAAATACCACCTCTACCTTTCTTTGCTTAGCTAAAAGTTTGAGTCCGCCAGTAAGTTTATTAACAACTGAGTTTTTCCAAGCGACCATTTTTTGTTTATCCAATTGCGGCTTACCAAAACTGACACCCTGTGAACTCATCTCTTCCGTTTCATCAACTACTTTAGCAATATGCAATAAGGCTTTTGATGGAATACATCCAACATTCAAACAAACGCCGCCAAGCGTTTCATAGCGTTCAACCAAAATTACTTTTAGGCCTAAATCAGCAGCCCGAAAGGCTGCAGTATAACCGCCAGGTCCAGAGCCTATTACCACTACTTCAGTTTTCATATTTACAGTCATCACAAGCCTCATTAATTTCTTTGTCTAATCATGCAAAAAGCAGTCTTACAATAATATACGTCTAATATCTGCGAGGGATTCACAAAGATATCTGGTAAATCGTGCTGCTTCAGCCCCATCGATAACACGATGATCATAGGATAAGGAGAGAGGAAGCATTAAGCGTGGTTTGAATTCCCCTTTCTCATAGATAGGTTTTATGCTCGATCGTGAAAGCCCTAATATCGCAACCTCAGGACTATTAACAATTGGCGTAAATGCCGTTCCTCCAATTCCTCCAAGGCTTGAAATGGTAAAACATCCACCACTCATGTCAGCAGGCATGAGGCCTTTATCGCGAGCTTTCTTACTTAAAGCAGCCATCGCCAGAGCGATTTCGCCAACAGACATTAGGTTAACATTTTTAATAACCGGAACGACCAAACCATTGGGTGTTTCAACCGCAATACCAATATTACAATATTTTTTGTAGATTAAATTTTCACCATTTACATCCAGAGAAGCATTAAATTGGGGATAAATTTCCAAGGCTTTGGCTACAACTTTTGTGACAAATGCAAGGATAGTTAATTTATAACCGGCTTCTTTGGCAGATTCTGTTTCCGATTTCCTAAACGCTTCCAAATCACTAATATCAGCTTCATCAAATTGAGTTACATGGGGTATTGTAATCCAGGAACGATGCACATTAACGCCTGTTAAGCGTTTTATCTTATTCAATGGCTTAACTTCAATTTCACCAAATTTAGAAAAATCGACAGTTGGTGTAGCGGGAACCGAGAAGCTGCTTGAACTGGCTTTTTCACTTAATCTTGTTTTTATATAAAGTTGAATATCTTCGGTAGTAATCCTTGATTTACGACCAGTTCCTTTTACTTCTGCAAGATTAACCCCCAATTCTCGAGCCATTCGACGAACAGCTGGACTTCCAAGGATCTTTTCCCCATTCGCTGTATCTGGTGTGCTGGTTTTGATAGGGTTCTCAACTGAAGTATTTTTAATGTTTGAAACTTCTTCTTTTGGCTCTTCATTTTCTTTGGAAGGCGCTTCGGCCTTAATAGTTGCAACAGACTGATTAGTTTTCAGTATGAGGATCAAATCGTTTTGCGAGACCTTGTCACCAGTTTTTAAAGCAATCTTTTCTACAATTCCAGCTGCGGGAGCAGGAATATCCATAGTTGCCTTATCCCCTTCAAGTGTAATCAAAGACTGATCTTTCTCGATTTGTTGACCTTCGCTAACCATAATTTCAATAACTTCAACATCCGCTGCACCACCAATATCGGGTATGAAAACTTCAAGACTTTTTGAGCTGGAGTGTTCTGTAACTGTGTTTTGGGTTGATTTTTCTTCAGATTTGGCTGGCGGTTCAACTTCTTTTTTATCATCTAGAGAAGGGTTTTTTTCTGTTTGCGGTGCTTCTGAAAAAGCGTCCTCATCGACCATAGTTAAAATTAGATCACCTTCCGATACTTTATCACCTACTCTTACTTGTATGGAGCTAATTTTTCCAGCATGTGACGAGGGTATTTCCATGCTTGCTTTATCGGACTCCAGCATAATTAAAGGAGCATCAAGGCTAATTTCATCCCCAGGTTTAACCATAATTTCAATGACATCTACATCAGTCGCGCCACCAATATCCGGTACTTTAATTTTTATTTCATCTGCCATCTTATCCTCAGCCAACAGGTAAACTGCCAATAAATACTGTGTTTTAATAATATAAAATCATTAAGTGAAATTTTTAAAAAGAATTAAAAAGTAAAGTATCTCAAGCTAAATCAGTTTAAACATTACTTATTAATCCCATTAAATTCTAGACACTTACTGGATCTGACTTTTTACCATCAATACCATAACGTTGCATTGCATCTTTTAGACAGGTTTTTTCCAAAAGTCCTTGTTTGACCAAGTCCTCTAAAGCGGCTAGTACAATGAATTTTGCATCCACTTCAAAGAAATGGCGCAGACGTTCACGGGTATCGCTGCGACCATAGCCGTCAGTTCCTAAAACAGTGAATGGCGCTGTAAGGAAAGGTCTAATTTGATCTGCATAAAGACGCATATAATCCGTAGCAGCAATTATGGGTCCTTTACGACCTGCTAAAAGTTTTGTGACATAAGCTTCTTGAGGAGCAGCCTCAGGGTTCATACGGTTAAAGCGCTCAACTGCCAGTCCATCACGTCTTAATTCTGTAAAACTGGTGACTGACCAAATATTTGAACTCACGTCATAATCCTGCTCAAGCATTTCAGCTGCTTTAATGACTTCTCTTAAAATTGTTCCGCTTCCTAAAAGCTGAACATGTTTATCAGAAATTGTTGCACTTTCCTTGAGAAGGTACATCCCTTTGATAATCCCTGCTTCGACGCCTTCCGGCATTTCCGGATGGCTATAATTTTCATTCATTAAGGTGATGTAATAAAAAATATTTTCCTGGTTTTCATACATTCGATAGAGTCCGTCCTGAATGATGACAGCCAGTTCGTAAGCAAAGGTAGGATCGTAAGCTTTGCAATTTGGAATTGTCGAAGCCATTAAGTGACTATGGCCGTCTTGATGTTGTAAACCTTCACCAGCCAAAGTAGTACGGCCAGCAGTAGCACCTAACAAAAATCCACGTGCCTGCATATCACCAGCAGCCCATGCCAAATCGCCAACGCGTTGAAATCCGAACATTGAGTAATAAATATAAAAAGGAATCATTGCCAATTTATTTGAGCTATATGAAGTTGCTGCAGCTATCCAGGAACAAAATGCACCTGCCTCATTAATCCCTTCTTCAAGGATCTGCCCATCTTTTGCTTCGCGATAGTACATCACCTGTTCGCTATCAACTGGTGTATATAATTGGCCAACTGGCGAATAAATACCAATCTGGCGAAATAGCCCTTCCATTCCAAAAGTACGGCATTCATCAGGAACGATTGGAACAACTCGCGCACCCAATTCCTTATCTTTTAACAACATAGTCAAAATACGTACAAATGCCATTGTTGTTGAAATTTCTCTATCACCTGAGCTTTTGGTAACGGCTGAGTAAGCTGACAATTCAGGGACTTTAAGGGGCGTGAAATCAGAATTACGGGCAGGTAAAAAGCCACCGAGCGCTTCTCGCTGTTTGTGTAAATAACGCACTTCCGGACTATCCTCATCCGGTCTATAAAAAGGAATTTCTGTAATCTTATCGTCGCTTACTGGAATGCTAAAACGATCGCGAAAAGCCCTTAATTGTTCAATAGACATCTTTTTTTGCTGGTGAGTAATATTTTGGCCTTCACCTGCAGCCCCCATCCCATAACCTTTAATTGTTTTAGCTAAAATAAGAGTTGGACTGCCTTTATGCGCGACCGCCTGAGCATAGGCTGCATAGACTTTTTGAGGGTCATGGCCGCCACGATTTAAGCGCCATATTTCATCATCAGACAGGTTTTCTACCAGTTTTTTTAAATCAGGATATTGGCCGAAAAAATGCTCGCGAACATATTTACCATCCTTTGCCTTGTAAGCTTGATAATCCCCATCAACGCATTCTTCCATACGTTTTTGCATGATGCCGCTTTTGTCACGAGCAAATAAAGGATCCCAGCGTCCGCCCCAAATTACTTTGATAACATTCCAGCCTGCGCCATGGAATAAACTTTCCAATTCCTGAATGATTTTACTATTGCCGCGTACGGGACCATCAAGCCTTTGAAGATTACAGTTAACTACAAAGATTAGATTATCCAGTTTCTCACGAGCAGCAATTGAAAGAGCGCCAACTGATTCGGGCTCATCCATTTCGCCATCGCCAAGAAAAGCCCAGACCTTGCGGTCTTCTTCTTTGATTAGCCCACGATTTTCGAGGTATTTTAAAAATCGAGCTTGATATATAGCTTGTAGTGGACCAAGCCCCATAGACACTGTAGGAAATTGCCAAAAATCGCCCATTAGCCAGGGATGTGGATAAGATGACAGTCCATCAACTTCTACCTCTTGCCTGAATTTATCCAGTTGCTGTTCCGACAAACGCCCTTCCAGAAAAGCCCGGGCATAAATGCCTGGCGCTGAGTGACCTTGTATATAAATTAAATCACCACACTGATTTTCATTAGCACCTTTGAAAAAGTGATTAAAGCCGGTTTCGTAAAGCGTAGAAGAAGAAGCATAAGAAGCGATGTGACCGCCAAGTTCAGGGGCATATTTACCTGCACGTAAAACCATTGCTACTGCGTTCCAGCGAATTAAGGCATTGATGCGTTTACATATTCCTTCGTCAGGAGGTAATTGATTTTCCTCATGGGTTTTTATTGTATTTCGATACGGAGTATTCACTGAGGTCGATAATTTAATGCCTTCAGCATTTGCATTATTGATCAACTCCTGAATAAGAAAGGCTGCTCGTTCACTGCCATCATTATCATAAACAGCTTTTAAGGCATCAAGCCATTCGCGTGTTTCCGTTGGATCAATATCTTTATTAATTTCTTGTACCATGTATTTATTCCTCTTTAGAACTCTTCCAGGGCCTTAATATATACTTATGAAAACGAGTATTTTGTATCCCTGCATTGATTAAAGACCAGCTACAATAGTGGTGCATATTGTAAACGCTTAATTTCTGTCCTACTGCAAGACTGCATACAAAGATCGTAATCCGCCGGGCAATTACAGGTTATTTTTTGGCATTGTAGTGGATCACGGAAGGAATTCAACTGAAGCGCGATATTTTTGCCTTTAATACATTGTTCATGCACGTATTTACGATAATTTTTTGTAGCTTTATTATTAGCTGTTTCAACACATTCTTGGCAGTTGTTAGAGCAGGAATTTGTACAAATAGTTAATTTTTGCACACAGTCTGATGCACAGCTATTATAGACATTATTTGCCGGGTATGGACGATGCACACAAGAAGCCTGTAAAAAGCAACAAACGAATAGAATTTGAATTAGCAAGTTTTTCATCTTAGCTCATTAATTATTAAATAATATTTCTAAGAAGCTCTTTCAGGAGCATTATCCCAACACTCAATACAAATTTATAAACTACATGAACGCACCCAAAGTAAAAAGCGCTAGAACCACTAAATACACAATGATCGAATGCTCCACCAGACTCTCGGCATAAGGTAGTTGCACAGGTTCACTCTCACTAGTGCGAGCTGCTAAAAGTCCTCCTTCAGTTAATAACTGATTATTAAATTCAGGAGAAGAGAAAAACTTTTGCACGTAAAAATGAAAACCTTTTTGAAAATTACCGACTAATAAATAAAGAAGAACTGTAATTCTCGCTGGAATCCAATCTAGAAAATTGGTAATTTGCGAAGCTAGCTTAGAAGTTGATGGCTGCTCACGGCATAAAGAAATTATACGATATACAACTAGACCTAAAGCGCCTGCTACCACATACCAAAAAATAACTGAAAACAATTGCCCATTCACTTGAGAAAAATAATTACCTGCTGCTAATTCATTATTTTCACTTTCAATCTCAGTTCGAATTGGATAAAAAGGATTCACAGGACCTAAACAATAATAGAAAATCAAAAGATTGATTAAGAAAGTAAAAAATCCAAAGAGCAAGTTATTAGCTATATATAGAGTAAGACCCACAATTAAGAATATAGGCAAAATGATTAGAATTAGTAATATGTGCTGATTTAATAACAAATCTTTTTGGCCAATAGTTAAAATAACTTTATCAAAATAAGATTTAAACCAATTGAATCGCATATATGACAGGGCATGAACAAGATATCGCTCAGATAATAAGCTAAGTAAAATAACTAGCAATTTCATTTCAGTCCTTACGCATTTTGTCAGACAAAGCTATAGGTGTAGGATACTTTAACACTACTAAATAAGAAGAAACTATAAAAGTTAAAATTGTGGTTGCTTGTATCAGATTAGAAGCCACTTCAGAAATTAGCTTAGAACTTGCGGCAATAGAAGCCACTAAAAGCGAAAATTCACTAGCCTGACCTAAACGTAAACCCACCTCTTTAGCCACCGTTTTTTTCTCTCCTGCTTTCAAAAGCAAATATTTAAAAAGTAATGGCTTTAGTACCAGCATGAGAATAGATAAAATTAGTGCAGGAATCACTACCTGAGCAACGAAACCAAAATTAAAGGTAGCTCCAATAGAAAAGAAAAACATAACTAGAAAAAAGTCACGTAAAGGCTTAAGGCTTTCAGCAAGATAAAGAGAGATTGGACTTGAAGCAAGAGCAACACCGGCAACGAAGGCACCAATATCCAGTGATAACCCAACTCTTTCAGCCAATACCGACATTCCTAAACACCAGCCGATCGATAATAAAAACACATATTCCTGCGTTCTATCAAAACGAGCAAGTAATTTAACGAGGATATATCGTTCGACTGCAAAAGCAAAAAGGGTAAGTAAGGGTAAGGCTATTCCAACTAAAACCAAATCATGCCAAGAGAAACTGGCAGTTTGTTGGCCACCATTGATGAGAATCAGAATAATGATTGCGATTACATCCTGCATCAACAGAACGCTAATCATCACTTCTCCAGTATGTTGGTGATGCAATATAGTTGTTGGTAGAAGTTTTAGTCCAATAATAGTACTGGAAAACATCATAGCGGCACCAAGAATTAAGGATTCCACTACACTTAAACCAAACCAGCGTCCTATTAGATAAGAAATACCTGCAAAGACTAGAGAACTTATGACTGCTATCCAGGTAATTTTTTTCAACATGTGAACTAAATTTTGTGGCTGCAAGTGCAAGCCAAGAAGAAAAAGAAGAAAGACGATACCAATATCGCCAACTTGCTGAACAACACTCAAATCAGAGACAAGCTTTAAACCCCAAGGCCCTAGAGCTGCTCCCAATAAAATATAAGCTACCAATAGGGATTGTCTGGTATAAAGAACCAGGGTTGAAAATATAGCGGCTCCCGCAAAAATTAAAAATATGGTGTAAAACACTGAACCAGCTTCCATAAATCGAACATCCCATGGCTAAAAGTTGAATCAAAATTTCAAAAAGCTATATACCACATAACTGGCTTCAAAACTAATTTCTAATTGGGAATTTGTATATAAATAGTGTTAGAAATTCTTAAAGTTGCCAGAATTTATTATTTAAGCCTGAAAAAATGCAGGCTGCATTTTAAACTATTAGAGAAGTGTACTCCACTTTTCTTTGCTAACTAAATTTAAAATTACCGTGGCAATGAATTTGCAGTCTAGACAAATAGTAGTCAAAATGCTAGGATTCGATTTTTGTCTTTTCATATTATATCTCAAGAGGTTAAACTATCGAAATGCTTTAGTTTACCTTTACGAATGTTTGGGGCTTCATAGAAATTAATCATGAATTTTCTGAGTTTTTAATGTTAATAAATACCAAGCTCGATAAAATGGAGTTAAAAGTCTATGACTTATAGCAGTGAGCGGTCTATGGTAAAAATTCCTAACAAGTCAGTTTTACCATGGGTAGTCTGGGGCTTGGGATGCCTTTTTTATTTTTATGAGTGCCTTTTGCAAGTTTCTCCTTCAGTGATGTCCAGTGAATTAATGCGAGATTTTGCTGTTACGAGCCAAACGCTTGGTATTTTATCAGGCATCTATTTCTACTCTTATGCAGCAATGCAATTACCTGGCGGTGTATTGATGGATCGCTTCGGGCCGCACAGGCTAGTGACTTTGGCAACGGCAATTTGTGCAATTAGTACTATAGCTTTCGGTCTAACAGATAACTTTTTAATGGCTTGCATAGCCCGACTAATGATTGGCTTCGGCTCCTCATTTGCGGCTGTTGGGTCAATGAAGCTTGCTGCAAACTGGTTTCCAGCAAATCGTTTTGCCCTTTTAACAGGAATGATGGTTACAATTGGTATGCTTGGCGCTATTGGCGGAGAAGCCCCTCTCGCTTTATTAGTTGATACCTATGGTTGGCGCCATAGCATGATCATTATGGGAATCATCGGCCTGGTTCTTTCAGTCCTTATTTTGTTAATAGCGCAGGACGAGCCGGCCAGAAAGCCTAACGAGCCTCATCATCAAGTTGAAGAAGAGCCTCTCTGGACCAGTTTGTTAACCTTAATTAAAAATAAGCAACTCTGGTTGATTGCCTGTTATGGTGGTTTGATGTATATGTCAACGCCAGTGTTCTGCGGACTTTGGGGAGTTCCTTTTTTAATGTTTAAAATGGGACTGGCAAAAACGACTGCAGCAAACTATATATCATTGGTTTTTGTCGGTTGGGCGATTGCAAGCCCCTTGTGGGGATTACTTTCAAACCGTATTGGCTTAAGAAAACCCCCTTTATATATCGGAAGTATAGGAGCGCTCCTAACCTCTGTGTTATTCATATATGCCCCAATAACATCTGATTGGATAATGCAAGTTCTTCTGTTTTTATTCGGTATATTTTCAGCCGGCTTTCTACCTGCCTTTGCAGTGGCAAAAGAGCTATGCTCTAAAAAATATGTCGCTACTGGTTTAAGTTTTATGAATATGATGAATATGATAGGCATCGCTTTGGCACAGCCAATGATTGGCTTTATTCTCGATAAAATGTGGCGAGGAGATATTGTTGATAAAGTTCGAGTATACCCAATAGAGGCTTATCATGTGGCTTTATCTTTGCTGCCTATTGGAATATTTATCTCTCTAATTATTTTACCAAAAATAAGAGAAACCCATTGCCAATCTGTGCAAAATTGAATTAGTTGATTTATTTAAGTAGATAGAATTATGACCAAAAAACTTTTTATTAAAACAAACGGCTGTCAGATGAATGAATATGACTCATCTAAAATGGCAGATGTATTAAAAGAATCCCATGATTTGGAACAAACTGACAAGTTAGAAGAGGCGGATGTTATTCTGCTGAACACTTGTTCGATTCGTGAAAAGGCCCAGGAAAAAGTATTCTCTCAGTTAGGACAATGGCGAGAATTCAAGAAGAAAAATCCTCATGTGCTAATTGGGGTAGGCGGTTGTGTTGCCAGTCAGGAAGGCGGAGATATTATCAAACGTGCTCCCTATGTTGATCTGGTTTTTGGCCCGCAAACATTACATCGCTTGCCAGCTTTGCTTAATGAGCGCATTGCTTCAAAGAAGCCTGTTGTCGACATCAGTTTTCCTGAAATAGAAAAATTTGATCATCTGCCACCGCCACGAGCAGAGGGTCCGGTTGCCTTTGTTTCAATTATGGAAGGCTGTAATAAATATTGCAGTTATTGTGTAGTTCCTTATACACGTGGAGAGGAAATAAGCCGCCCATTCGATGACGTTTTAGCAGAGTGTTTTCAACTAGCGGAACAGGGCGTACGCGAAATTAATCTTTTAGGCCAGAATGTAAATGATTATCGCGGACCGATGAATAATGGTGATATCGCTGACCTAGCTTTGCTAATTCATTACTTGGCAGCAATGGACGGTATTGGAAGGATTCGATTTACAACCTCACACCCGCTAGCCTTTTCTGATAATTTAATAAACGCTTATGCAGAAGTGCCAGAGCTTGCTAACCATCTTCATTTACCCGTTCAAAGCGGCTCTGACAAAATATTATCTATGATGAAACGCGGCTATACAGCCATGGAATTTAAATCAAAAATTCGTAAGTTGCGTAAAATACGTCCTGACATTCGCCTTTCAACGGATATTATTGTGGGCTTTCCTGGGGAGACCGATAAAGATTTTCAGGATACTATGGATCTGGTTCATGAAATGGGATTTGATACTTCTTTCAGTTTTATATACAGCCCTCGGCCAGGAACACCAGCAGCAAATCTTCCAGATGAAACACCAACCGAAGTTAAAAAACAACGATTACAAATTTTACAAAATCGTCTACTTTTACAAGCTTCCCGATATAGTCAGGGGATGCTGGGGTCAACCCAACGATTACTTGTCACTGGTAATTCAAAGAAAGATATTCAACAGTTAGCTGGTCGAACAGAATGTAATCGAGTGGTTAATTTTGCCGGGCCTAATAACTTAATTGGCAAATTTGTACATGTCCATATCAATGAGGCTCTGCCAAATTCGCTTCGTGGAAATTTAATTGATGAAGTTGAAGTTGTTTAACATGAATAAATCAATTTCGAAACAAGTTATAATTCCTCGTGACTATCATGGGCAACGTCTGGACATAGTTTTAGCACAGCTTTTTCCGGACTTCTCTCGCTCTCAGCTAAGTGCCTGGTTGAAAGAAGGCGCTATTACCCTAAATAAAGGAAAAAGCAAACCTAAGGACAAGGTTTTAGGTGGGGAAGAGCTCAATATGGAGATTGATTTTGAAAAGTTTAATCCTTATCAAGACTCTTATTTACCTGAAGCAATACCACTAGACATTGTTTATGAAGATGAGCAAGTTATAGTAATAAATAAACCAGCAGGTTTAGTTGTTCACCCAGGCGCCGGTAACAGGGAACACACACTTGTAAATGCCCTCCTCCATCATCATGGCGATCTGCAATATTTGCCAAGAGCGGGTATCATTCATCGTCTTGATAAAGAAACGACCGGTTTATTGGTTTGTGCTAAAACCCTGCCTGCGCATACAAATCTGATACGACAAATGCAGGCTCGCGAAATTCAACGCCATTATCAAACGCTCGTTCAGGGGCATCTTATTTCTGGCGGTAAAATAGAAACATGCTACGGCAGGCATCCGAGAAATCGTTTGAAAATGGCTGTCTGTACTCAAGGCCGAGAAGCTATAACCCACTATTCAATTCGAAAGCAATATCAGGATTTTACCCTTCTTGAAGTTCAACTGATGACAGGCCGCACTCATCAGATTAGGGTACATATGGCTCATATTAATCATCCAGTTGTAGGCGATCCGCTATATGGCGGTAGAATTCGCTTTCCTTCACAGGCGACTGACGAATTAAGAGAAATTTTCAGGTCTTTTTCCCGCCAGGCTTTACATGCTTCCAAGCTTGCTTTCAAGCAGCCAGAAAGCGAAATTGTATTGACATTTGAAGTCCCTTTGCCTGATGATTTCAAAACTTTATTAAATGCTTTGGATGAACATTTTGGCTAAATTTGCTAATTGGACTGCTCCAGCAAATGTAAGTGCTCTAACCACAACGCGATCTCCAGGGTTTTCCAAACCTCCTTTTGATGCTAATAATTTAGGACTTCACGTCGGCGATAACTTCGAAGATGTTAAAGCAAATCGCCATGCTCTGAAAACCTCTTTTAATCGACCACTTGACCCGGAATGGCTTGATCAGATTCACTCTAACGTATGTGTAGTTGTGGAAGAAGAATCCAATCGAGTGGCAGATGCAGCAATCACTCGTCATTCAGACCGAACTTTAATAATTATGACTGCTGATTGTCTTCCTATTGTCCTTACCAATAAGCAAGGCACTGAAATAGCGGCAATTCATTCAGGTTGGCGTGGTTTAGTCACTGGAGTTATTGAAAATACTTTAAATAAAATGCAGAGCCCAAGAGAACATCTAATTGCCTGGATTGGCCCGGCCATTTGCCAATCCTGTTATGAGGTTGGCGATGAGGTTTTAAATAGCTATCAAAGTCGCTACACATTCGCAAGCCAGGCTTTTAGGCCAAAAGGCAAAAAAATGCTTGCAAATTTACCACTTTTAGCACAATTAGTGTTAAAATCCCTTGACGTTTTAACTGTTTTTCAATCCAACATTTGCACTTTTGAGCAAAACACCGACTTCTATTCCTATCGGCGAACTCCGCAAACAGGTAGAATGGCAACGCTCATTTGGTTTAATGAACCCAATCAGGATAAAAAATATGGCTCATAAATTCCTTTTTCCCGCAAAAATTGCTCTTTTGGCTTTGCTTTCTTTCAATGTATCAGCAGCACCAATGGAAAATCCCACATTGATCCCCACTTTGGCTCCGGTACTTAAAAATGCAATGCCAGCTATTGTTAACGTTGCAGTCCAGGGTGTAATTCCTAACATTATCAGCAGTACCGATGAAGAATCTGAGAATTCGGAACAACGTCAACCTCATGCGCCTGAGAAGCCAAGAAAATTCTCAAGCATTGGTTCCGGAGTTATTGTTGATCCGCAAAATGGTGTGATTATTACTAATGATCATGTAATACGCAATGCAAACCTAATCACTGTAACCTTAAATGATGGAAGACGCTTAAAAGCAAAATTAATTGGCGGAGACAGTGAAACTGATATTGCTGTTTTGAAAATTGATGCTAAAAACCTTAAAAGTTTACCAATTGGAGATTCTGATAAAGCCGAAGTCGGTGATTTTGTAGTAGCTATCGGCAATCCTTTCGGTTTAAACAGTTTTGGTAACAGCCAGACTGCAACCTTTGGGATCATAAGCGCAACTAAACGCAGTGATTTGAATATAGAAGGCGTTGAAAATTTCATACAAACTGATGCGGCTATAAATCCAGGAAATTCAGGTGGGGCTTTAGTTAATGCTTCTGGTGAATTGATTGGAATTAACACTGCAATAATTTCTCCTTATGGCGGTAATGTTGGAATTGGTTTTGCTATTCCTATCAATATGGCTAAAGATGTAGCTCAACAACTTATCAAATTCGGCTCTATTCATCGCGGTTTAATGGGTATTTTTGTACAGCATTTAACTCCTGAACTTGCTCATGCAATGGGTTATTCGGAAGAGTTTCAGGGTGCAATTATATCTCAGGTTAATCAAGACTCCCCTGCTGAAAAAGCCGGATTGAAACCTGGTGATATTATTACCCAAATTAATGATACAAAAATTACTCAGGCAACTCAGGTTAAAACAACAATCGGCCTATTAAGAGTCGGTAGCGATGCGAAAATAAAAATTAAGCGAGACGGTAAAGAGCTTGAACTTAGTGCAATGGTAACTGACATTAAAAAGCATGAGCAAAAGTTACAAGCCTCCAATCCTTTCCTTTATGGACTTGCTTTGAAAAACTTTGAACAAGACAGCCCCTCGCACGGCCATATCGTAGGGATCCAAGTAGTTGGTGCTTCAGAAAATAGCGCTGGCTGGCGTGCAGGCTTAAGACCTGGTGATATTATTGTTTCCGCAAATAAACACCCAACAGAATCCTTGAAATCTTTGCAAACCATTGCTACAGATCAAAAGCAGCAATTGCTAGTTCAGGTATTACGTGGCCCTGGTGCAATGTATGTGCTTATCGTTTAGGTAAGTGTTTACAAGAAAACCATAAAAAGCGTGCTTAGTAGGTGCGCTTTTTTTTTAAACTTTCATTTAAGTAATTTTTTAGACTTACTAATTTCTTTGAATTTTCAACAATAATATTGGTTTCATTGATCTAACATTATTCAATTGATCTTAAGACAATCTTGAAAAAATTAGATAGCAATTTTAAAATATTAGCTTTTTTCTATTGACAACAAAGTGCATTGAAGACAAAATCACGGCCTCTTGTGGCTACGTAGCTCAGCCGGTTAGAGCGCGGCACTCATAATGCTGAGGTCGGTGGTTCGAGTCCACCCGTAGCCACCATTAAATCAACGTTATAGTTTTAATGGTATAAAAACTCAAGAATCAGGGTACAAAAGAATATTTAACTAGAATAGTTAAGTAGTTGGGCAAGTAAAATAAAGTACTTTACGTCTTCTATGATCTTTCTATCTTGGGCACTTAAAGGTAAAGGTAAATCATATATAGTTTGATTTAATAATTCATTTGATTTTTGCACCAAAGGAAAATTAGCACCTATCCATACATTTTTTTCCCATTAACTACGATTTATTAGTAAGAGCCGCTATATCTCTAATGCAAAAAGCCTGTTTGATAGCTTCATCAATTTCAGTAGTTCGGCAACGCCTGAGTTTTATTGATTCTAATTTGCAAAAGATATTGGTTCCAGAAAAATCAAAATGTTGCCAGACTACAAACTTAAAGCCGCTATAGATTTTCGAAACATGGTTCAAATTTAGTACTTCTTATAGAGAATCAAGCTAACAATTTATTCGTATTCCATACTCTCTTTTTACTAATGGTCAACACCATTTTTAAGAATACCTTAATTTAATGATGATATTATTTTGCACAATATATTCCAAAAGTTTGTGATGCAAGATAAAGTTGAGAAAAGAGAAATCGCCGTTAACCTGTCAATGGCTTTACATCTACCTCAAAAAGAATATACCTATGGAAAATTTCGTCCATTTTTGGGTTAATATCCCCTATGCTGCGGATTAGGACATGAGCTTTCTAAAATGTAGCAAAAGGTAAATATGTCTGTGAGGATTTATCTATCGCTTGCCGTGCAGAAAGAAGAAATCCTGCGAAAGTTTGAGCAAGGGTTTTTCCGCATATTCCTTTTACAGATCTCTTAATAAATTTTTTCTCTCTATCGATGATTTAATTAACGGTGAAATATCAGGAACAGAGTTCTTTTTTAGCCTCCTACCATGGATTACTATCGGCCTTCCCTATACTATTTTATATTTCACGGTCAGGATATTACTTATATAATCTTTTCCCCTTGAGTTTTTTTTTGGGCAGAGCTAGTACGAAGCTCCCTTTATTAGCAATTGCAGCGTCTTAGCTTTATCAAAAAAAGAAAGGAATGCCCAATGCTTTTTATCACCAACAACCATATATTGGCGTTATGTAATTGTTATGGATGGCTATATTGATTTTTCCGAGTTTTCTAAAAAAACTATCGCTGAAAAAAAAGCTCTAGACCCTAGGGATAGTGAGGACAGCTCCGTCTACGATGCTGGTAAAATCTTTCCAAAATTCCTTGATAATCAAACAATTTCTTCAAAATTTATTGTTGGTGCATATAAATAGTTAAGGGTAATAAAACTGAATTTTGTTATATCCCTAATTTTTTTGGCTTGTCTAAGCTATCTAATAATCTTGATCATACTCAAGATATAGCTAATTCAATTCTTTCTTTTTAAAAAACTAACCACATTTCCTCCAACCGGTTAAATTATCAAATAGTGTACACCTGTTAGCCACTATTCAAGTTTTTTTTTCACTTTGCTATTTTCAAGATATGTCTTTCATCATTGAAGACCATAATTTGCTTTTGGAAATCTTTACCTGAATTTTTTAAAAATTTCAGTTAGCGTCAGATGATTTTCTTTGATAGCGCAGCCTAATATTCATATCGCAGGATGAAAATAGCTCAAGAAAAAGCATTAAGACTCGGTAGGAAATATAAGACAAAATTTGAGAAGAGCAGGTGGATTTTCACCGACAGAAAAATTCGAAACGCCCTGTCTTATCCGGATTAAATTGCATAATTTTTAAAAATTTTGTACAAAACGGTTGTATTATCCCAGTCATAAACTTAAGATGTTGAGAAGTTTTTTTAGCAGCTGAATTCACATGCATTTAGATCCGCTTATCTTATCTCGTTTGCAATTCGCATGGGTTATTGCTCATCATATTCTATTACCAGCATTTACCGTCGGTCTTGCCTCTTTTATTGCCGTTTTAGAAGGTATTCATTTTTTTACTAAACGTGAAATTTATTTTCGAATTTCGATATTCTGGATCAAAATATTTGCCATTTCCTTTGGTATGGGCGTAGTTTCAGGTATTGTGATGCCCTTCCAACTGGGTACAAATTGGAGTCGTTACGCAGATGCTACTGCCAATGTGCTCTCCCCTCTTTTTGCCTATGAAGGTTTGACTGCTTTTTTTCTCGAAGCCTCTTTTTTAGGTGTTTTATTATTTGGTCGAAAACTGGTGCCGCGCTGGGCACATTTTTTAGCGGCCCTTATGGTGGCTTTGGGTACTTTAATTTCAACCTTTTGGATTTTGTCTGCCAATAGCTGGATGCAAACTCCAGCTGGTTACAAAATTATTGATGGTCGTTTTTTTCCTACTGATTGGATGGCAATTATTTTCAATCCCTCCTTTCCTTATCGTTTTGCACACAATGTTGTTGCTTTTTATATCACCACGGGCTTTGTGGTCATTGCCGTTGGTGCTTATTACCTTCGCAAGAGGTACTTCGTGGATGAAGCGCGAAAGATGCTGTCTATGACTTTATGGCTTCTTACTATTTTAGTTCCTTTACAAATATTCCTGGGTGATTTACACGGATTAAATACTCTTAAATACCAACCAGCAAAATTAGCTGCTATTGAAGCCCATTGGAACCGTGAAAGAGGTGCTGGTCTTACGTTGTTTGCTATTCCCGATGAAAAAAAGGAAATGAATCATTATTCAATTGTGATACCTAAATTAGGTTCCTTGATTTTGGCTCATGATATTAATAAAGAAGTTCCTGGCTTAAAAGAATGGCCAGCCTATCAGCGACCACCTGTAGTTATTCCTTTTCTTACCTTTCGTATTATGGTGGGCTTGGGCTTGCTTATGTTGATGATCGTCCTGGTAGGACTTTGGCTGCGTTTCAGGCACCGGCTATATTCAACCGATTGGTATTTAAAAATTTGTCAATTTGCGGCTCCAATTGGATTTGTCACCGTTCTTGCGGGTTGGGTAACAACTGAGGTAGGTCGCCAACCCTGGACCGTTTATGGATTATTGCGAACCTCTCATTCTGTAAGTCCTTCTTTAACAGGTTCTGATGTTCTGATTTCTTTAATAAGTTATATCTGTATTTACCTAATCATATTTCCCGTTGGAGTTATGTTAATGACCCGCATTATTCGTAAAGGACCATTGAAAACTTTGGAAATTGACTCCATCGAAGGCTTACAGCCTAGTGGACCGATTGTTACTACTCCGGAGTATCTAAATAATGTTGATTGATTTTGTACCTCTGTGGACCTTTATAATTGGTATGGCCATTTTTTTCTATGTCTTGCTTGATGGGTTTGATTTAGGCGTTGGTATTTTGTATGGGCTAGCGCCTGATAGAGCATCGAGAAATATAATTATGGATTCAATTGCCCCCATTTGGGACGGCAATGAAACTTGGCTCGTTTTAGCCTCTATTGGCCTTCTGGCAGCTTTTCCACTTGCCTTTGCTGTGTTAATTCCGGCCATTTACTTTCCTGTTTTGATTATGTTATTGGCCTTAATTTTCCGTGGTGTTGCTTTTGAATTTCATTATAGAGACGTTGCCCATGTTACTTTTTGGGATCGCGCTTTTAGTATCGGCTCAACCATTGCAGCCTTTGCTCAAGGGATCATTTTAGGCGCCTATATTCAAGGTTTTGTGGTCGAAGGACGCAATTTCGCCGGCACTTCTTTTGATTGTTTCACTCCTTTTTCCCTTTTTACCGGGGTCGCTTTGGTTTTTGGGTATAGCTTACTTGGCGCCAACTGGTTAATTTTGAAAACTGAAGGTGAGCTCCAGGAAAGAGCCAGGAGACAAGCTCGCTGGTGCTTTTTCGCACTTTTATTTTCGATAATCATCGTATCCATCTGGACGCCTTTAATCGATAAAAGCATCGCTCAACGCTGGTTTTCCTGGCCTAATATTGTTTATCTCTCTCCAATCCCCTTGATAACCGCACTTATTGCAATCTTTGAATGGCGTTCGCTTAATAATAAATCGGAATTAGCGCCTTTTATTGGTGCAGTCGGTTTGTTTCTTATTTCCTATGTGGGAATTGCTATCAGCTTTTTCCCTATGCTTATCCCTCATCATTTTACCCTATGGCAGGCAGCCTCTAACGCCGATACCCAGGTCTTTTTGGCATTAGGAACCCTCTTTTTGCTTCCCATAATTTTATTGTATTCTGCATGGTCTTATTGGGTTTTTCGTGGAAAGGTAAAACAAGGCGTTGGTTATCATTGAAGATTGTTTGTGCACTCTTCATATTAATTATTTTTACAGCCTGTACTGGGGTTGTAAAATTCATAACTAATTTTTATCTGTTAACCGGTCAAGATTTATTTAGCCAGTTCAATAAACTGCAGGCTTTAATAAAAGTATAAATTTCATGAGGCATAAATCTTGCGTTTGAAAGAAATTATCTTTTACCTGCGAAAATTATTCCTATACCTGACCAGGCATTAAGCTAACCAATCTAAATATAAATCAATCGTTTTTTTAAGCAGGGAATTTTAAGAGAGAAAAAATGACAGTTGATTCCAGCCCTTTATTCAAAACCTTCAACTTAGCCGGGCAGCAATTGCGAAACCGTATCGTTATGGCGCCATTAACCCGAAATCGGGCTTCTAAAGGAACAGATGCTCCCAATTTATTGAATGTTGAATATTACAAACAACGGGCAAAAGACGCTGGCTTGATTATTTCTGAGGCAAGTCAAATATCGCCGACTGCTAAAGGCTATGCTTGGACACCAGGCGTTTTTTCTGCAGAGCAAATTTCTGGCTGGAAGTTAGTAACTGAAGCAGTTCATGCGCAACAAGGTAAAATTTTTATCCAATTATGGCATGTCGGACGAATATCACATCATTCCTTACAACCTGGCGGCCAAAAACCTGTTGCTCCTTCGGCAATTGCCCCTTTAAAACAGCGTACCTTTATTAAACTGGAAATTTTACCGAAATAGGTTTGCCGCGCGCGCTTGCTTTGAAAGAGATAGGAGACATAATTGAGGATTATCGTAGAGCAGCAGCAAATGCCATGTTAGCCGGCTTTGATGGTGTCGAAATTCATGCAGCAAACGGTTATTTAATTCAACAATTTTTAAGTGATCATTCTAATCAACGTTCTGATCTTTACGGCGGTTCTGTAGAAAATCGTATACGCTTTGCTTTAGAGATTGTCAAAGCGGTTAGCGAGGAAATTGGTGGAAACGCAACTGGTATTCGGCTTTCACCAGTCACCCCTTCAAATGACGCCCGTGATTCTTCCCCTGCATCCATTTATTTTCCACTTGTCTGTCAGTTAAACCAATTTAAACTTGCTTACATCCATGTTATTGAAGGTTCAACTGGTGGAGAGCGTGATTTTCAAGGCTTTGATTATCATGGTCTTAGAAAAGAATTTAAAGGAAGTTGGATTGTCAACAATGGCTATGACTTGGAATTGGCTAACAAAGCAGTTTCTAGTGGCTATGCTGATTTGGTTGCCTTTGGCAGGCTTTATATTTCCAATCCGGATTTGGCTGAACGCTTTCGCACGCATTCCCGATTAAATGAATTCGATAAATCTACATTTTATGGCGGAAATGACAAGGGTTATACCGATTATCCTCAGCTTGAACAGTCATGAATTTTGAATATTATTTAAAGCGCTGGCAATTAGAAAAAGATGGTCAGCCAATCTTTACTCAAAGCAGCCTGCTTTTACCTGTTCGTTTTAAAAACGTTCGTTATAAAAACAAAGCAGCAATGTTGAAAATTGCTATTTCCGAAGAAGAAAGGCGAGGATCTTTGTTAATGGTTTGGTGGAATGGTCAAGGCGCTGCACCTGTTTTTCATCACGAGGGGAATGCCCTGTTAATGCAGCGTGCAGAGGGTTCTGCTTCGCTTAGCGAAATGGCTGAATCGGGTCAGGATGAAGAGGCTAGTCGGCTAATTTGTTCGGTAATAAAAAAATTACATGCTAATAAAGGTGAGTCACCTGGAGCTTTGCCTTTGTCGCTTTGGTTTAAAAGTCTTGAACTGGCTTCTTCCCGATTTGGTGGTCTTTTCACCAAAGCCTTTATCACCGCTCGAAAACTTTTAACTTTTCCAGAGGATATTGTGGTTCTGCACGGTGATATACATCATGAAAATATTTTAGATTTCGGTAATCTTGGTTGGTTAGCGATCGATCCCAAACATTTAATTGGTGAAAGAGGCTTTGATTATGCAAATGTATTCTGCAACCCAAGTAAGACTATTGCCACTTGCCCAGAGCGATTCTCGCGGCAAGTTCAGATTGTAGCGGAAGCCGCTCAATTGAATAAAATTCGATTGCTTAAATGGATAAGCGCCTATTCAGCGCTTTCAGCAGCCTGGTTTATTGAAGATGGTGAAAGCGCTGAGCTGCCCTTAATTATTACAAATATGGCTGAGGAATTGATTTTAGTATCGGGCTAAAAATAACATGTTAAACCGGACTTTCTAAATCCAGCTTCTTGAACTCTCATAGCAAAGCTTCGTCAGATTCATTGTTTCACTGTCAGCTTCGGCTAGATCAAGTAATTCAAAATCGATTTTCATAGCAACTTGTGTAAATAGACCTTGGGACACGACGCAGGAAATTAATTCACGCAGGTTGTCTTTGTATATTTTATGCTTCTCAAGATTGTACTTGGGCAGAGGCCGTGGTCTGTATTATTAGTTCAATTTATGCAGCTTGTTCTTGATTAAATTTAGGTTATGACTTTTTACTTTTTTTATTAGATTGGAAAAATCAATAGCAGGGACCTATTTATTGAAAGCTTCTTCTAAGATGTGTACATGATTTTTGGTTGATAATTACTATCAATTAAATTTCTGTAAGAATTTATAACTGAGTGCCGCAATCATAATCAATAGCCTGTTTGCTGCTAGTCTCAAAAAAAAGCTCCGGATTGTGCTTGCCTTCATAAAACTCAGTTAAAAAATCGGAGCTTGCTTGAAGAATTAACTGTTGTCTAGGACTTCGCGAGTCCTGAATAGGCTGTGAGTCTCAAAGACCAACAGCAATCTTTTCTTAGCAAATAAAACCAATGACCGTCATGGGAAACTGGTAGAAATATCATTCTTTGTTTTCTGTGTTTAAATTCTGAGCTCATCTTATTTGCTGATCAATTGACATTTCGGTCAGGGAGAAAGTGGAAGTTTATTAGATTTGAATTTCATATTTTCAAATTTCAAAAAGATCAATCATGTCTTTTTGGGTTATCAAACTGTCTTCAATTACTTTATGGGTTTGCTGGTATTGATGGCCTATACAAATATAGGTACCTTGAACTAAGTCGAAAGTTTCTTTGCTCCCACTTAGCGCCAAACGGATTTCATTTAGTCATTTCGATTTAAGTTTATCTTGCTCATTTTGAGATTCACAAAATATTCAGCAATTGTTGCACCAAATTTAAAGCTAAACTTTGTTTGAGATCTACTACATTATATGAGCAAATAGAATTTTCATTACAAAATTGAATTATCTGAGACTTAAATTGAACTATAAAATTTGCTGATTTTCATTAAGATAATAGCCTAGATTTCCGTACTTTTTAGCTAAATTACTCTTTTCAAAATCCGATAAGGAGATACTTTATTCCATGTTTTATAGTGTGTAGAAATATATCACATATTGTCCAATATATTAATCAAAATTAGTGTCAATTATGATAGAATAGCTAAATTAAAGTTTTCGGAATTAATCATGACTGTCAAAGATACTCCCAAAATTTCTGGTTTATTACATAATTGCGCTTTGAATTGTACGCTTCCCATTCTTTTGAAAGGGATTGATTCCTTAGCCGAACTTGAATCAAAGAATAAATTGAGTGCAATTTCCGCTGATCCCCTGGTTAAATCCTATGAGCTTCTGAAAAACTGTTTCAACTCCTATTACCAGATCTCTAAACCCTTTTCTTATCAAAATTTTTCAAATTTCTTGAATCAGGAAATGCTTTCTTTTTATGCTAAAGAAATTATTTTGGCGCCTGTATTAAGATCTTTTATGGCTAAAAACTGTGAACATAAAGGTGATATTCCTAACCTGACTCAGATTCAATCTTCTGGTTCTTATGTTGACTTGCACCACAATGAGGCTTATCAATTATTTTATAAATATTTTGGTATATCTATTAAAGTTTATGAATTTGTATCTAATAAAAATAGCGAGAATTCTCAAGAGAATTATGTCGAAATACCTTATCGACCAACCCCTATTATAAAATTCTTTCCTTTCGATACGGTTTCAAATATCTCACTTTATTTAAAAAACGAACATTATGAACTTTATCCTCATGAAAATTTGTCTGAAGCAGGGTCATCCTATACTCAGGAAATTGAAAATCTTCCTTCAGCTCTAAAACAAGTGCATGATGCGCTTAATTTCAGCGTCAATAGCCATGAAACCGAGCAAGCATTAACCGATTTGAGAGAGTCAATCACTCTTTTAGTTAATAAATTTTCCAAAGAGCCTAAAGTACAAAATTCAGTATCACCACCAAAGGAAAGTAGCAAATCACCATGCTGGGCATTTTCAATCTTTAATAAAAAGAAACAATCGACCGACCCTAGGATTATTCAACTTATTGAAAAATACTTTGGCCCGCAAACTTGGAGTAAATCTAATGTGGGCGGTGTTTTTGGAGCTTATCTTAATGAACGCTCTAAAACTTTTGCTTTAAGGGATTATCTGAGCCAATGTCTCAGCTGCATCTTTTGCTGTTTCGGCTATCAGACAGAATCTCAAGAGAGGGAAATTTTTCTAGTTGAGTTACTTGTCTCCCTCAAGAATGTACAGTGTGTTGAAAGCCTCGGCGATGTAAGTGACAAAATAACTAAGGGAAAATCAGCTTTTTTACCAAGAGAAGAAAGCGGAAAAGAATACAGAAAGTCTTTAGCGATAAGACTAGATTTGCTGCAACAGGATCTATATAACTTGATCACTCCTTCTGACGAGAATATAGCAACTATTTAAGATAAAATTTTCGGCACTTTCAATATTATGGAACCTTGGGATGCGATCAATTACAAAGATAGGGATTTTTTGTGGCGCTAATTCTGGCTATTCCTCAATCTACAGCGAAGCTGCAGAAACTTTAGCCGATCAATTGGCTAGCATGGGCATTTCCTTGGTCTATGGAGGTGCTAAGGTAGGCCTTATGGGAACCCTTGCAAATCGCATGATTCAACGTGGCGCTGCAGTAATTGGAATTATTCCAAAATCTTTATTTGATGTGGAAATTGCCCATGAGGGTTTGACGGAACTCCACATTGTCAATTCAATGCATGAAAGAAAAGCACTAATTTCTGATTTGTCGGACGGCTTCATTATGCTTCCTGGCGGGGCGGGTTCATTAGACGAGTTTTTTGAAATGTTTACTTGGGGTCAGCTTGGGATGCATAGTAAACCCTGCGGTATTCTTAATGTGGAAAGCTATTTCGATGATCTTTTAAAGTTCTTAGATAAGGCAGTTTCTCAAGGTTTCTTAAAACAAGTGCATAAGGAAATGATCATAGTGGACCATTCTGTATCATCGCTCATGGATAAGTTCAATAACTATGAGCCGCCAGCTGCTAAAAAATGGATCAATACATCTGTTTGTTAACTTGGCCTGGAGAAAATGATAAAGCTTTCCGCCAGGCCATTTATGCTTAGGCTTTTTCTGCCTCAGCTTTTAAATTTGCAAGACCTTTGTTCATATCTTTACCAAGCATTGGCTTAATGAGAAGGCTCATCCAACGCTTTATAAAACTTTTGCCAGAGTCGCCGCGATCAGTCCATGTCACCACAGTCTTTTCATTATCTTTGGCAAAATCAATTTTGCCCTGTAAAGAAGATTTTGAACGCCCCATGTCGATGAAGAAATCATAGGCCACACCAGATTGCGAATTTGCTTCACTCATCTGCATCCAACCTTTACCCATTTTTTTGCTAGTCCAACTCTGTTTTGATCCTACACCGGTCTCAGGGCCTTCATAAGTATATTTTATACTGTCATCTTTAGAGGAATTCCAAGGAGACCATTTTTCCCATTCCTTGAAATTGGAAACCAAGGGATAAATTTTTTCAGAATTTGCATTAATTGCGATTGAGCGTGAAACCATCCATTCGGAAGGAATTAAATATCCGCCAGCAATATAAACACCAGCCAGGATGAGAACAATATTGGATAAAATTTTTAATATACGCATGTTTAACTCTCTCGAAAAAAATGAAAGCATTATACTCTTAATTTCACTATAAGCTAACAGGTTGGCAAATTAAAAAACCAATCGAGCGATCCTAACTTCAATGAAATCATAATCCTTATTATATGGACCCTGCACATTTCATTGATTTGCTGAAAAGCCTATTGTATCTTGGTAAATTTGGTTATGATGTGGGATAGATTGCTGCTGTAAGCTTAATTTGATTTTGCCTTACCAGCTTTGAGTTGGATTCATTTTTCTAATGGTTGTTTAATGCGAAAACTTGCGTTTTACATGATACTGCAGTTTTTTTTAATATATGCCCAAGCTACTACCGTAACCATCAAAACAATTAATGTCGACGGTAAGCCTGCTTATATGATTCGAGTTGGCCTATTTACTCATGAAAACAATGCCTTACAGTTTAAACTTAAACTGTCTTCGATAAGCAACCAGCCTATTTTAATCGAGCAGCAGAAAGATCAAAATTATTCAGTAAATATTGGTCCGATTAGTGATTTTCTTGTAGCTCAAGAATTAAAAAAGAAACTGATTGAGGAAACCCAAGACAAAACCAGTCCAATAAAAGGTCAAATTTTAGTTCCAGTTGCTCATACCACAACGGTAACCAAAACCGTTGAGTATCCTGTTAAAGTTGCTGAAAAATATGTGGAAAATGCAAGTTTGATGGAGACATCAACTTCTAAATTGTGGAATTTAAGAAGCGCTGATATCAGGGCAGTTATTGGAGAAGTTTCACGGGTTACTGGCAAAAATTTCCTGGTTGACCCTAGGGTACAAGGAAAAATATCGATTACTTCAAGTACTCCCATGTCAAACAAAGAGCTCTATCAGGTATTTCTTTCAATGCTGCAGGTTTCTGGCTATGCCGCAATACCAAGTGGTGATGTGATTAAAATTGTGCCTAACATCGAAGCGAAAACCATTTCTCCTGATCCGACTTTTACACCTGGCCGTCCACCTCGTGGCGATGAAATGATGGTTTCAGTTATTCCAGTTCAATATGTACCCTCAGAACAGTTAGTACCGGTTCTTCGACCCCTAATGCCGCAATGGAGTTCCGTCTCAGCTTATTCACCCTCTAACATGCTCATCCTTTCAGGACGCGCTTCAAATATAAAACAATTAGCAAAAATTATTAGACAGGTTGATACTTCCTCAGCCAGCGGTGTCGACATTGTTCGTTTAAAAAATGCATTGGCAATGGATGTCGCAGCTACTATGAAGGATTTGATCAAAGCTCAACCTGGAGCCGGTGGTGCTGGCCATAGTCAAACTATGCTTGCTGTAGATGATCGTTCTAATGCCATTATACTCAGCGGTTCTAAAATGGAGCGCATTCGATTACGTATGTTGATTAATCAACTTGATAATCAAAGCAGCTCCTCCTTCGAAAGCAATACCAAAGTTATTTACTTAAATTATTTACGTGCTGAAGATTTAGTTCCTATTCTTGCGGGTATTGCTCAGGCGAATTTCAGTGGAAATGTGGGTACAACAATTGGCACTATAACCGTCCCCGAATTGGACAGTACTAATCCCGCTTCAAATCTTGCAAATGGAACATCCAGTTCAACTAATACTTCTTCTACTAATAATCCACCTCCACCTGCTTCTAAAGCAGCAACACCAAATACCACAGGTGCTCCAACACAAAATGAAGGCTCCACCAAACCCACGGTTCAAATTATTGCTGAACCTAATACCAATTCAGTCATTATTAATGCACCTGCAAGCCTTATTCGGATCTTGAGAGCTGTTATTCGCCAGCTTGATATTCGCCCTGCTCAATTATTAATTGAAGCCTTGGTTGCTGAAGTGAATGAAAATGATGTTAAAAATTTGGGAATTGAATGGGGTTCGAGTATAACAAGAGGCAGAACAGATAGCTTCAGACCAGGCTTTGCAATAATCAGTACCAAATCGCCAGGCATTGATTATCAGGCGCAAATTTTTGCTCTTGCACGTCAACAAAAAGCTAATATTTTATCCACTCCATCTGTTGTAGTTTTAGATAATCGACAAGCAAAAATTTTAGTGGGTAAGCAAGTTTCGGTTGCGGCCTCAACCTATCCTAATAATGCAGGAGGAACTGCAATTGGCAGCCCTTATGAAACCTTTAATCGCGTTAACGTAGCCCTACATCTTTATGTCAGACCGCAAATAACCCGAGGCCGAGGTATACAACTGCAGATTGATCAGGGTAATGACACGATCGATCCTTCGTCCACAAACAATACAACTAATCCAACTTTTGATATTAGCTCCATTGTTACTTCGGTCCATGTTGAAAGTGGCGATATAGTGGTTCTTGGCGGTTTAATTCAAAACAGTTTAGCCAACGAAAATAATAAAATCCCTATTCTAGGTGATATTCCAGGTCTTGGCCGCCTACTTCAACACAACATAGCTAGCCACGAAAAACGGGTATTAATGGTCTTTATTAGACCTCTAATTCTGCGCAGTGAAAGAGATGCAGTTGAGATTTCGGGAGCCAAATACAATGATATCAGGCAAGTCGAATTGGAGATGTTACGGCAAGAACCTTATAATAAAGCTAATAAAGGACTGATTTTACCGCCATTAAGGCAGGCCGAACTACCTAAACCTTTTTGCCGACCACCCAGACCACCGATAGCTATGATGAAATAATATATGGAACAGCATGAAAAAGTTAAACGTCTACCCTATTTATTCGCTAAAAACCATGGCGTAATTGCTGTTTCAAATGGTGGAAATCAAATTGTATATCACCTTGCCAACCCTTCTTTACAGGTGCTAACGGAAGTTAAGCGCTTGTTGCAGAATGATTTTATTTTCAAAGAAATCGATGAAACCGAATTCCAACAACATCTGGCAAAGCTTTATGAATCACAATCAACGATTCTTGATGCAGCGGAAGGAATGGAGGATGACATTGATTTGTCCTTACTTGCAGGCCAATTACCTACCTCTGAGGATTTATTGGATAACCAGGACGATGCGCCGGTTATCCGCTTGCTAAATGCGCTTTTTACGCAGGCCATTAAACAAAAGGCTTCGGATATTCATATTGAAACTTATGAAAATCGGGTGCTTGTTAGAAATCGCATTGATGGCGTTTTGCATGAGGTTCTCGAAATTCAACGCGCCATTGCACCTCTTGTAATCTCTCGTGTAAAGGTGATGGCAAAACTGGATATTGCTGAAAAACGCATTCCCCAAGATGGTCGAATCGCTCTTCGAATTGGTGGCCATAATATTGACGTTCGTGTATCAACTCTGCCTTCAAATCATGGTGAACGTATTGTACTTAGAATTTTGGATAAACAGGCAGCTCAACTAGATTTAAGCCTTTTAGGAATGCCCAAGCCAACCATGGCTGCAATGCGCAAAATGATTGCACAACCTCATGGTATTATTTTAGTTACAGGGCCAACAGGGTCCGGTAAAACAACCTCTCTTTATGCAATGTTAACTGAACTAAATCAAGTCAGTCGAAATATTCTGACGATTGAAGACCCGATTGAATATGATTTACCGGGAATTGGTCAGACCCAGGTTAATACCAAAGTACAAATGACTTTTGCCAAAGGGTTGCGCGCGATTTTAAGGCAGGATCCTGACGTGGTAATGATTGGGGAAATCCGTGACCTTGAAACCGCAGATATTGCTGTGCAAGCTAGTCTAACCGGGCATTTAGTATTATCAACCTTACATACGAACTCGGCTTTAGGCGCTTTGACCCGCCTTCATGATATGGGCGTTGAATCTTTTTTATTATCTTCATCTATAGTCGGATTAATTGCTCAACGCTTGGTAAGAAGGCTTTGTCCCTTTTGCAAAATACCTCATCACCTTCGCGATGATGAACTTGAACTCATGGGAATTGATCCCAACACCGATATCTCGGAAGTACGAGAACCAAAAGGCTGCGACCAATGTAATCAATTGGGATATCGAGGAAGAACAGGGATCTATGAGTTAATAACGATAGATGAAACCTTACGCGGCATGATTCATCGCAATGAAAATCTACAAATTATTGATAGTTACCTTCGCCCTGCCACACCAACCATTCGCCAGGATGGGTTCAAACGTGTACTTGTTGGGGATACCTCACTTGCTGAAATTTTACGAGTTACAAGTCAACATTAATTATTGAATTTCGCGAAGTTAGTGTCCATTTAAAAAACACAAAGAGTAATTATTTACATTAATAAATATCTTTGGTATTCTTAAACAAATCTTTACAATCCTGTTACTTTCCAACTCAAGAGTATTTAAAATGACCTACATCTATGTCCCCTTTAAAAAGAAAGATCTATCACCCAAACTTAAAGAAACTATAAAAAAAATGGCAAATTCTTTGAAAACGGATAATGAGCTAGTTTTTGTAACTTACAGCGGTGAAAAAGGATTGGCAATTTTACCAAAAAATGAACAGATTTATGTAATTCTGCCTGGAAAAGCAGGGAAAATATCTCCTTTTGTGCAACAGAATAAATTAAGCACACAAGTAGCGCGTTTCCATCCATCAACTAATTCCCATTTACGTTTATCTGAGGGGAAACAAACTAAGCTAGTACCACAAATTGCTGACGAAATGGTTGAAGATAAGCTGTTAGATAATCCGAGGGATAATAATATCTCAATCCATTTAATATACCTATTTGAAGAACAACAGGCAAAATTTTTAACGGAATCTTTTACGGAAGCTCTGCTGGAACACAAAGTTTCCAATAATGCCAATAAAACAATTAAGGTTGATTATAAAACCAACCCATTTAAAATTATGCGCAATTCAAATTCACTTTCCGAAGCTAAATCTTTATCTGAAAGCGTTGAACAGGCTGCTAAATTTAATATGGAAAACCTTAATAAAGCTTTGGCTCAGTATAGAGAATATAAATCTTCAAGATGTTGCGGCTTGTCAGGTCTATTAGGATTCAATGGCTTATTTTCATCTAATGAAAGCTTAAACACGATTAGAAAGCTACGCAACGTTTCCATTACCGATGAGGAACGTTATAGTATTGCCCAGCTTTACATGACGCAGCACTCTGGCAATTATTTTGCCGAATGCTTAAGGCCTTTTGTCAATCTTAAAATTAATAACCAGGAAATATCGGCTGAAAACAGTTTTCAAGCTAGATAACATCTGTAGGTTAGTTGGGTTTACCTTGACCCAAATCATAAGCTTGACGGTTCCTGTATTCGGGACTTTGATAGAGCCGAATGATTTCCATTTTTTCAAGCTCAGATTTGGCAAGGGGATCATTTAGCAGTTTTTCTATTGAATAGCCTTTCGCTGAAAGCTTTTTATCGAGAAAACCAATTAGCTGATCAACTTGTTCATGAGGGTCGAGCATTTCATCAATCATCGTTTCGCCATGATGGTAAATTGCTTTGGCAACCTGGTGTTTTTCAAATTTAAATCCTAGTCGACTATTCATTAATCTTATGAAATTTGAAGCTGATCTTAACGCTAAATTAAATAAAAAATCAGGCTCAATGTGCAAATGTACGCCAAGCTTTACCCTTAACTCCTTTTCAGCTTCTTCTTTCAGAAGGATTTGAACTTGCTTATCATGGTCCAAAATTGCGAAATTTTTGCCAATTTTAAAAGATAACCAGTTGATAAACTCTGATTCTTTTTGAAGATTATCCTGCTGATTAGCTTTAGGATTAAGCCCTTCCCATTCGCCGCTCAAGGCAGACATTTTTTGTTTTACTTTAAAAGCGTCAACATAATTTTCGATTATCGGGTAGGCGTTAGTAAGAGCTGTTGATAATGCAGGCAAACTGGAAGGATCCTCTTTGTAGGCATCAATTGCCTCTTTTAGTTTTGCAACTAAAGGATTGATATATTCACCAAGTCGTTCAGTTTTTTGTAACTCAAACATATAAGCTAAGGTTTCTTCTAATTCACCTAATGGGTCCGACATCATGACTCCTTTCTGGATCATTTGGTTCATTAAGATAAACTTAGTTCAATATTTGATGTTTAACAACTTTAATTGTTGATTAATCTAGGTACTCTTTGTTAAACAATGGGTTAAAAAATTAATTAAAATATTGAAGAGCCGGATTTTTATTAAGAGGAAATTTGGTTTTACAAATTAGTTTTGAAGAACTATGGATGAGGGGTTAGTTAGAATAATGTATATTAATAAACTAATTTTTTAATCCAGGCTCAAAGTTAGTTGGCTGGCTATGCAATCAAATAGACCCTATTTACCGCGTTTTTTCCGGGGTAAATAGGAACGTATTTTCCACTTTTTCTAAAAGGTTTTAAAATATAAAGCAGCAACAATAAATATTAGCCTGTGCGCTTACGCCAGGTTGTCCCTGTTGAACTATCTTCTAATTCAATACCTTTTTCAGTCAAAATAATTCTTATTTCATCTGCTTTTGCCCAGTTTCGCTCTTCTCTCGCACGTAAACGCTCCTGAATCAGATTTTCAATAATTTCTTTTTCATCCACTTCAAGGCCGGCTTGCAAAAATGATTCGGCATCACTTTTCAAAAGCCCTAAAATGGAGGCTAAATATTTTAAAGTGTAAGCAAGCTCAGGCGATTGGGTTTTATTTACTTCATGACTTAATTGAAACAATACGGATAAAGCTATAGGCGTATTGAAATCGTCATTCATAGATGAGTTAAATTGTGCAACCCAATTTGTGTCGAGCTCGGCCTCAATAATCTTGATACCTTTTATCGATTGATACAGTCGCTCCAGTGCTTTGCCAGCATTATGAAGATTTTCATCAGAATAATTAAGTGGACTTCGATAATGGGAACTTAGCAAAAAATAACGCACTGCTTCAGGGTGATGTTTTACCAAGACATCAGCGATTGTGAAAAAATTGCCTACGGATTTTGCCATTTTTTCATTATTAACCTGCAACATTCCAACATGCATCCAATAATTAGCAAAACATTGATCTGTTGCTGCCTCACTTTGGGCAATTTCATTTTCATGATGAGGAAATTGCAAATCCAGGCCGCCACCATGAATATCAAAGTTCTCGCCTAATACTTCCATTGCCATTGCTGAACATTCAATATGCCAGCCAGGACGTCCCTCACCCCAGGGAGATGGCCAACTCGGTTCATTAGGTTTTGCTTTTTTCCAAAGGACAAAGTCAAGCGGTGATCGCTTTTCTTTAACAACTTCAATCCGAGCTCCAGCTACAAGGCCTTCCAGATCTTTATGTGATAATTTTCCGTAGTCTTTAAAGCGCTCAACCTGAAAGCAAACATCACCCTTAGCGTTTAGATAGGCATATTCTTTTTCAATTAATTGCTGGATTAGCTTTATGATTGAATCAATATGCTCTGTTGCCCGTGGCTCAATATCGGGGGGTACAATATCCAAAGCCTCAGTATCTTCATGCATTGCTTTAATATATTGTTCTGTTAGTTCATTAATAGACAGGCCACGCTCGTTAGCGCGTGTAATGATTTTGTCATCTATATCTGTAATATTACGCACAAATTTAACTTCATAACCTTGTGAACGTAAAAATCGCACAATAACATCAAAACCTACCATTGAACGACCATGACCTAAATGACAATGATCATAGACTGTAATTCCGCAGACATAGATTGAAACTCGGTCAGGATGAATAGGTATAAATTCTTCTTTTGTTCGAGTTAATGAATTATAAATAACTAACATGCTCATCCTCTATTGAGATTTATCCCAGGTATCTCTTAGGCCAACAACACGATGAAAAGCAACAACTTTCCCGTCTTTAACCTGATTCACTGCATAATAACCAAGCCTTTCAAATTGGAAAATTTCTTGAATTGGTTGTTCTAGCAAGGAAGGTTCACAAAAGCCTTTCTGAATTTGTAGAGAATCCTTATTCAGAAATTGCATAAAATCGTCCTCTCGAGCAGGGTTTGGATCATTAAAGAGTCGATCATATTGATAAATTTCAACAGGATGTGCATGTTTTGAAGAGACCCAGTGAATTACGCCCTTAACCTTTCTATCAACCGGATTTTTGCCAAGAGTATCTTCATCATAAGTACAACGTAGTTCAATTACCTTGCCCTCTGCATCTTTTATAACTTCCTTGCAACGAATAACATAAGCATGTCGTAAACGCACTTCCGCTCCCGGAGAAAGTCTGAAATATTTTTTAGACGGTTCTTCCATAAAATCACTGGCTTCAATATAAAGCTCTTTGCTAAAGGGTAAAATGCGGCTGCCAGAATCAGGATTTTGAGGATTAAAGAGAGCTGTCAGAGGTTCAACCTTGTCTTCGGGATAATTTTCGATAACAACTTTGAGCGGATCTAGCACGCAGAGTGCGCGTTTAGCAGTATTGTTTAATTCTGAACGTACACATTCTTCAAGCAATGACATCTCAATAACTGAATCAGATCGAGAAATACCTATGATTTCACAGAATTCCCTGATGGCTTTTGGTGGATAACCTCGATTTCTCATTCCTCTTAAAGTAGGTAGCCGCGGATCGCCCCAACCATCTACAATATTTTCTTCAACCAACTGTCTTAGTTTTCGTTTAGAAGTAATGGTATGAGAAAGATTTAGCCTTGCAAATTCAGTCTGAACTGGTTTTGCAGGTACTGATAAATTATTAATAAACCAATCATATAAAGGTCGATGATCCTGAAATTCCAAAGTACAAAGCGAATGACTGATTTTTTCCAAAGCATCAGAGATTGGATGGGCATAATCGTACATGGGATAAATACACCACTCATTGCCGGTTCGTTGATGAGAGGCATGACGAATTCTGTATAGTACCGGATCCCGCATGTTGATATTGCCAGATTGCATATCGATTTTGGCGCGTAAAACATGAGTGCCATCTGGAAATTCACCTGCTTTCATACGAGCAAAGAGATCCAGATTTTCTTCAACTGAGCGATTACGATACTGGCTTTCTTTACCAGGCTCTTGCAAAGTACCCCGAAGAGCTCTAATTTCTTCCATCGTTAAACTATCTACGTAGGCCCTATCCTGCTTAATTAAATCAATAGCAAAATCATAAAGCTGATGGTAATAATCTGAAGAATGGGTCATTTCACACCATTGAAATCCAAGCCAGCGCACATCCTCAATGATAGACTGAACGTATTCCTCTTCTTCTTTTATTGGATTGGTATCATCAAAACGTAAATAACAACGTCCATTAAACTCATCGGCCAAACCAAAATTCAAACAAATGGATTTAGCATGGCCAACGTGCAGATATCCGTTTGGTTCGGGAGGAAATCGAGTAATAACTTCCTTATGCTTGCCGCTTGCCAATTCATCTTTTATTAATTGACGAATAAAATGTGCTCTTTTTTCACTACTTTCAGTCATAATTTTTTTCCAGTTTTTCTACTTTGAGGGCTGATTTTGATCCATTGCCTTTCGCATATCTTCGATTAATGATGCGCCTGCTTCGAGGGGATCGCCAGCTAAATTATAAGCTTCAAATATACGACTTACTAAAGCGGCGCCAACAATTACACCATCTGCGAATTCAGCAACATCGGCTGCCATTGCTGCTGTTTTAATACCAAAACCTACAAACATTGGTAATGTGGTTTGTGATTTTCTAAATTCATAAAGGTGTTGTACTTTTTTCTTATCAAAATCGCTGGAACCAGTCACCCCTTTTAACGAAACATAATAAAGGTAGCCGCTTGCGTATTTGTTGATCATTACCATTCGCTCATCTGAAGTCGTAGGCGAGCATAAATAAATGCCATGCAACCCTTGCGCAGACCAAATAGCTGAGAGTTCTTTTGATTCTTCAGGAGGAAGATCTACAATTATTGTACCGTCAACGCCTAGATGATTCGCTTTTAATCCAAATTCTTTATAGCCATATTGCTCAATAGGATTTAGATAACCCATAAGAACAATCGGAGTCTCCGTATCTTTTTTCCGGAACTCTTCCACCATGTTGAATACAAGATCGATGTCGACATTATGCGCTAACGCTCTTTCCATAGCTGCTTGTATAGTAGGCCCTTCTGCCATTGGATCTGAAAAGGGGATACCCAGTTCGAGAATATCCGCGCCAGCTTTTACTAATTTATGCATAAGTGGAACAGTCAGCTCTGGCGTTGGATCGCCTGCGGTAATGTAAGGGCTTAGAATTTTTTTATTTGAAGCCAGGCGTTCTGTTATTTTTTTATCAATTCTATTCATAAATTACCTATTCAATGGAAATATTATCGATGCTAGCCACGGTATGAATATCCTTATCACCCCGCCCTGATAAATTCACAATGATCTGCTCACTTGGCTTCATGGTTTTAGCAAGTTTCATTGCATAGGCAACTGCATGGCTGGATTCAAGAGCTGGAATGATTCCCTCAACATGGGTCAAGGTTCTAAATGCGTCGAGCGCCTCATCATCAGTTATAGGAACATAATTTGCCCGTCCACTATCTTTTAGATAGGCATGCTCTGGTCCAACTCCTGGATAATCAAGTCCGGCTGAAACCGAATGAGTATCCTTTATTTGACCATTTTCATCACAAAGCAAATAGGTTCGATTGCCGTGCAAAACACCTGGTTTACCAGCAATTAAGGAGGCAGCATGTTCGCCGGTTGAAAGCCCTTTCCCTGCGGCCTCAACTCCATAAATTGCAACCGATTTATCATTTAAAAAGGGATAAAATAAACCTATTGCATTTGAGCCTCCACCTACACAAGCCACTAAAGCGGTGGGAAGTTTACCGGTTTTAGAAAGAATTTGCTCACGCGCCTCACGTCCGATAATAGCCTGAAAATCCCTGACCATTTCAGGATAAGGATGCGGTCCTGCGGCAGTACCAATAATATAGAAAGTATTATCAATATTAGCGACCCAATCACGCATTGCTTCATTTAAGGCATCTTTTAGAGTCTTAGACCCGGCAATCACCGGTACCACTTGCGCACCTAATAATTTCATTCGATACACATTGGACGACTGACGTTTTATGTCTTCAGAACCCATGTAGACAACACATTCC
Source organism: Tatlockia sp. (assembly GCA_013697955.1). Taxonomy (GTDB): domain Bacteria; phylum Pseudomonadota; class Gammaproteobacteria; order Legionellales; family Legionellaceae; genus Tatlockia. The sequence continues at coordinate 115,595 of JACCVV010000058.1, forward strand.
AGCCCTAATTTTGCAGCTATTGTTGCAGATGCCACGCCATGTTGACCGGCACCAGTTTCAGCAATAATTCTGGTTTTACCCATTCGTTTTGCCAGTAAACCCTGGCCAACAGTATTGTTTATTTTATGGGCGCCGGTATGGTTTAAATCTTCACGTTTTAAATATATTTTTGCTCCGCCAATATTGGCAGAAAGACGCTCAGCTAAGTACAGTGGTGAAGAACGTCCTACATAATCTTTGAGTTCCTTATTTAATTCATCTAAAAAAACGGGATCGGCGCTATAGTGCCGATAGGCCTTTTCCAGCTCTTTTAAGGCAAATACCAAAGTATCCGCTACAAACATACCGCCATAAGGGCCAAAATGGCCATGTTCATCAGGAAGTGTTTTCTCAGTCATGCTTTGCCCCATATCGCTTCTACAAATTCTTTCATTTTTTTATGATCCTTAACGCCAGGCGAGGATTCCACACCTGAGCAGACATCCACTGCATAAGGTGAACACATTTTTAGAGCCGCTTCTACATTCGCAGCATTAAGGCCTCCAGCTAAAACTAAAGGTTTTTTCACATGTTTAGGAATAAATTCCCAATTGAAGGTTTTGCCGGTTCCACCATGATTTTCAGAGGGCGTGTCTAAAAGAAGTCCAGACGCTTTTTGATAGCATTTAACGTAATTATCAACGGCATTAAATGAATCTATTTGGACTGCTTTTATATAAGGTTTATTGAAATAATTACAAAATTCTTCAGACTCATTGCCGTGAAATTGTAGAAATGAAATCGGGAGTTTATGAAGCATTTCTTCAACAAAGTCTTGTGAGGGATTAACCAAAACAGCAATGACATTCAAAAAGGGGGGCAAATTGCTCATTAATTTTTCGGCATGGGAAAGAGTAATCAAACGAGAGCTTTTCTCTGCAAATATAAGTCCGATTGCGTCCACACCTAAGTAGGCGGCATAGGCAATATCCTCTTCACGCGTCATCCCACACATCTTAATCCGCACTCGATTAGACATTAGCGCTCCCAAAGAAAGAGTGGGCCTGGACTGGCTTGAATTACACCGAACTCCTTTGGATAGGCAACAGCTACAAGATACAGCCCATAGGGAGGCGCTGTTTCGGCCCCTAACCGTCTGTCTTTCGCCTGTAAAACCTCATTAACCCAGGCAACTGGTTTTTTACCTGATCCAACCGCAATCAGCACTCCGGCAATATTCCTTACCATATGATGTAAAAAGGCGTTTGCACTAATATCAATGACTAATAGATCTCCAGTTCGGGTTACTTGCAACTGATGAACCTTTCTCATTGGTGTATTTGATTGACATTCAACCGATCGAAATGAGGTATAGTCATTCTCACCAAGCAAAAACTGACCTGCTTCTTGCATTAATTTATGATCGAGCTGCCGATATTGCCAGGTTACATTAGAGCGCAAAAGAGCAGGCCGAATAGGCGAATTATAAATTATGTAGCGGTATCGACGTGATAAGGCTGAGTAGCGGGCATGAAAATCCTCTGGCATCTCGCGTCCCCATTTTACACACACATCTTTGGGTAAATAAGAATTGGCGCCATGAATCCAGGAACGAATAGTGCGTTCTTTTTCACAATCGAAATGAATAATCTGGTTTGTTGCGTGGACTCCAGTATCAGTTCTGCCGGCACAGACAACGCTAATGTCCTGATCAGCGACTTTGGTTAATGCATATTCCAAGACTTGTTGAACGGTATGAAGACCTGACTGCGATTGCCAACCATGATACTGACTACCATCGTATTCAACCCCTAAGGCAATACGCATGAGTAATTCCTGCTAAAAAGGCTCAATGTATAACACCAGGATCGGTTTGTCTATACTTCACAAGTACTTTGAAACTAACTTCATAAACACTTTCTCCCGGTTTTTCGTTGATAACATTTCGCGATAATTAATGCATAGCATTGCATCATAGGGCGCTCTATTTCATAATCGGAAAAACCTATCTTTTTAGACGCTATGACCGCCCTTCTTCTAGACGGCAAAAAAGCCGCAATGCAACTTAAAAAAGACATCAAAGAAACCGTCGATAAAATTATAGCGAAGGGAAGTCGACGGCCTGGTCTTGCAGTGGTACTTGTAGGAAAGGATCCGGCCTCTACAATATATGTAAGCAATAAACGTAAAGCCTGTGATGAGATAGGATTCAATTCTTTTGCCTTTGATTTACCTTCAAATACTTCTGAAAAGGAATTGTTGGCATTAATTGAAAAATTAAACAATTCAGAAGAAATAGATGGAATTTTAGTTCAGTTTCCCTTACCTGCAGCTATAGATATTAATAAAATATATGAGTCAATTCATCCCGATAAGGATGTAGATGGTTTTCATCCATGCAATGTAGGACGACTGGCATTGAGAAATCCTTTGCTTCGTCCATGTACACCTCTGGGTATAATCAATTTATTGGCCTTTTATAAAATTCAACTCTCTGGGATGAATACCTTAGTAATTGGAGCCTCCAATGTAGTAGGCAGGCCAATGGCTTTGGAATTCTTATTAGCAGCGGCTACCGTGACCATCTGTCATCGATTTACCAAAGATTTGGAGCCTTTTGTCCGCAGTGCTGATCTTATCGTTATTGCTACAGGAATCCAGGATGTAATTGAAGTCGAATGGCTAAATAATAAGCAGATAATAGTTGATGTGGGTATGCACCGATTGCCGGATGGGAAGTTACGTGGGGATATCAATTTTGAACGGGCAAAAGAAAAGGTCGCCTGGATAACACCCGTGCCTGGCGGAGTAGGCCCAATGACTATAGCTACTTTGCTGCAAAATACCCTTAAATCAGCAATGAACCATTTGAAGAATCATTAAGATTCATAGTCTTTCCAGTCAAATTCGCCATCGAGCTCATCCAATTCTTCCTTTAAACGTTTCCGTTCCAATTTTTCTTCAAGAACTTTTCGGACTTGTCGCCTGTGGCTTAGTTTGTCAGTATCACTATCATCCCCATAGGAATAATCTGAAAATTGATGCTCATCGTCATCATGCCCTCTTCTTAAGCTCATCATCGCCTCCTAATTTAGAGCTATAGCACAACCTAATTATAGTGCAAAGGATGGACATTATGATCTAGCTTATAATTTGATAAAGATTTTTTTCCGATATAAAATCAGCAAAATAAGAAGCCAAAGGAAGGTATAACTTAAAGCATAAAATAAGGCTGCATTCTCAGGGGAAGTCCAGCTAAATAAAGAAGAGCTTAGAAAGGATTTTAAATTAAGAAAAGAGCCATCAGGGTTATAAATTCGGATTAATACCTGAATTTTAAGAAAAATTACATGCAAAATGTAAGCTGCCATCGCATTAGCACCAAAAATTACAAAAGGCTCAGCCCATTTGGTTTTCTGTTTTATATCAACTAACCAATAACAAATAGAAAAAATTAAAAGGGCAAAACCCGATGTCCATAAGACATAGGAGCTAGTCCACAATGTTTTGTTTATTGGAAACCAAAAAGCCCAAATCCACCCGATACCCATTGCAATAAGTCCAAAATACATCATGAAATTTTTCTTTTGCAACAGTTTTCGATCTGAGAGTAAAAAGGCTCCAGTTAAATTACCAATTAGTGCCGTAGCAATGGCCGGAAAGGTAGATAAGAATCCCTCTGGATCATAAAATTTGTTGTATAAATGTGCGGGCGGAAAAAGCATTCGGTCAATATGAGCTGCCAAATTCCCATTTTCTGATAAATCAAAGTAAGGAAGAGTCATCAAAAGCCAATAAGCAACTAAAAGAGCAACGGTAATGAGGGCTTGTGTTCTTAACGTCGTTGTTAAAAATAAAATTGAAGAGAAAAAATAGCAAAGGGCAATCCGTTGCAGCACACCAAATAGCCGAATCGAGTTCAAATCAAAATAAGGAAAGGCATTAAGGAAGAGGCCGATAAGAAAAATGATAAGACTACGTTTGCAAATTTTTGTAATGAGTTGGGATTGATTTTTGTGTGAATGGTGGAAAAGGCTAAAAACTGAAGAAACGCCAACAATAAAAACAAAAAAAGGAAAGACTAAGTCAGCAAGGGTACAACCATTCCAAGCTGAATGATCCAGAAAGGGATAAGGTGTTCGATTCCCAGGACTATTCACTACAATCATTAAGATGATAGTAAGTCCACGAAAAACATCGAGGGACTGTAATCTTCCCTCTATCATGAAATTTCCCCAGGCCATTTAAGCATTATATGATCTGAAGACCGAATGTAATGTTGAATTCGCAGAGGCTTTAAAACCTTATCAATTTCAAAATTCATCGTTGCTCTTTAAAATTTTTGCGCCTAGTTTAAAGATTCAAGGATAAAAGTGCTAGTTTCCTTTGATGGTTTTTAACCCATGTACTGGTATATCAATGTGATAAATATAGTGCTGAATAATTTGTTTAGCTTGTTCAGAAGTCAAGGGCTTTGTAAGCGCACCTTCCATTGTGTAATCATCACAATCGTATTTAACAATATCCGCCTCATAACCCGTTAAGGCAATAATTGGAACGTGATATTCAGTTCCCTTTTCGAGCTGACGAATTCTTTTTGAAACGACATAACCTGAAGTATCTTCCAAGCCAATATCCATAAAAACCAAATCATATTTACCCGGTTCAAACAAGGTTGTCGCTTTGTCTCCAGAGTCAGCAACATCTACACGACAATCAAGTTGCATAAGCAGTGCCTGTGCCGCTTTTTGTGCGGTTGAATTATCTTCTACCATTAAAACCTTTGGCGTTTTGTTCATATTAATTTCTTGATTTGAATTTTCAGCAATGGAAACATGCATTTTGTATTGATTATTGTAGTTTTGTAGTTCTTTCTTTATTTTCTCATATTGTTCCTTCAATCGTTTCGACTCAGTGATATCTGTTAAAATACAGACTAAACCAATAACTACTTTGTCATTATCGATTAAAGGGATACGAGTTGATTTGTAATAAATGATTTCATCTTTTCCGTTAACTACTGGTGTTTCTTCAATATCTTGAGCGGGTTCTCCCGACAAAATGACATCTATGTCATCTCTTTTAAGCTTCTCCACACGTTCTTCAGACCAATTACCTTTAGCGTGGAATAGTTTATAAGGGGGATTTCCTAAATTTTCTTCCCGATTTTTAATATTAAAATGCTGGCGGAAGTTGAGATTAGAACCTGTTAGACAACAATTTCTATCAAGGAGATAAATTAAGTTGGGCATTGTGTCTAGAACATCAAGATAATATTTTGGCAACTCTGCATTTGAGGCCTCTGGATTCCCGGATTTGCTTGCTCGGGGCATGTTTTACTCCTTTTATCAGCTAGCAGATGAAGTATAGTACATTCATGTCAAAGTTGAGCCGCCAATTCAATTCAAAGTCATGTTTTTGAAATCAAATAATTTTAAACACTTGAAATCTTTTTAGTACAACCGTAAGATAAATTTCAGAAAAAGCCTTCTTAATAAACAGATTGAACAAGTTTAGGGCTTGATTTGCCTGCTGACTTTGATATAACATGAATTTTACTGCATGTGAGTAAGCCTTGTTTATGGAACGCATGGCTTAAGTAAGTCGCAATTATTGCTGTGATGGAGATGTGTAATGTCGCATGATGGAGCCACTGTATTAACGCCGGATTTAACCAATTCTTTTTCAAAATGGCGCAAACAAGACACGGTTTGGATGTTAAGCCTTTATGGAACTGCAATTGGAGCAGGTACTTTATTTCTTCCTATTAACGCTGGATTGCACGGTATTTGGCCCCTAATAATTATGGCAGTGCTTGCCTTTCCGATGACTTTTTTTTCTCATCAAGCCTTATGTCGCTTTGTTTTATCAGGTTCATCTGCTAGTAATGATATTACTGAGGTTGTGGAAGAACATTTCGGCAGCACTTTTGGAAGATTATTGACCATACTTTATTTTTTTGCGATTTACCCAATTTTATTAATGTATTCAGTCGCAATAACCAATACAACTGAAAGTTTTTTAGTTAACCAACTTGGCATTCAAGCTCCGCCACGTGCCCTACTTGCAATTATTTTAATCATAGGTTTAATGTCAATAGTCCGATTTGGTCAGGAAATTATTGTAAAATCAATGTCTGTTCTGGTTTACCCCTTTGTTTGCATATTAATTTTACTATCACTTTATTTAGTACCGCACTGGAATGATTCTATTTTTCATTCGGGATTCGCAGCTTCTAGCATGAGCGGTAATGGTTTTTTAATGACACTATGGTTGACCATTCCGGTTATGGTATTTTCTTTCAATCATTCCCCCATTATTTCTTCTTTTGCAGTTAATCAGAAGCTGACCTATGGCGATGAAGCGGAAGCAAAAAGTACTGGTATTTTGAAATATAGTCATTTAATGATGGTAGTTACAGTGATGTTCTTTGTTTTCAGTTGCGTATTAAGTTTATCTCCTCATGACTTGGCTTTAGCAAAAAAACAAAATATATCCATTCTCTCTTATTTAGCAAATCATTTTCATACACCAATTATTGCCTATATCGCTCCATTAATAGCTTTCATCGCTATAGCCAAATCCTTTTTAGGCCATTATCTCGGTGCCAGTGAAGGCCTTCATGGTTTAATAGTTAAATCTTTAAAAACACGCAGTAAAACGGTTTGCAGTCCTAAGCTATACACATTGATTGAAGTATTTATGATTATCAGTTGTTGGGTTGTTGCAACAATTAATCCAAATATATTAACAATGATTGAAACCCTGGGTGGTCCTGTAATAGCACTGATTCTATTTTTAATGCCTATGTATGCAATTATGAAAGTACCCGCTATGAAAAAATATAGAAAACCTGTATCTAATATTTTCGTTTCTTTAATAGGTTTGATTGCCATCTCAGCAATTCTTTATAGTTTGATGATTTAGAATTGCTTATTCTCATCTTTTAATAACATGCCGCTGCATGCAGTGGCATGTTACCTTAGTGTCCAACACAGCTAATCAAATTTTTATTATCTGAATCGTTTTTTCTTAATAATTTCCTTTCTATTTAAGCAGCTACTTACATAAGAAAACAAAAATTTAAAATTCTTTCTGTACTATATTTATACTGAAATAATAAAAATCAGGATATAAATAAGGCAATGGAATATTCAAACATGAAGCAAAATTATATTCTCTGTGCATCCAAAGAAGGCTATCACAAGGTAGCTTATACGGAATGGGGTGAAGTAAATGCTTCTAATTCGGCAGTTATCTGTGTTCATGGGTTAACTCGTAACAGTCGCGATTTTGATTCTCTGGCCAATTATCTAAGTTTTCAGGGTCATCATGTCTTTTGTCCTGACGTAGTTGGTCGTGGAGAAAGTAGCTGGCTAAAAGATCCACATCATTACACCTTCAAGCGTTACCTAATGGATATGAATGTGCTAATTGGCAGAACGACTGCCGGTGAAATAGACTGGATTGGAACCTCAATGGGAGGAATTATTGGGATAATGATAGCTTCAATGCCTAAAACGCCTATACGACGCCTAATACTTAATGATGTCGGGCCCCAAGTACCGGTTCACGAACTATGGCGCCTAGCTAGTAATATTACCCAAAATCCTAAATTTCATAGTCAGAATGAAGCCAAAACCTATTTGAAAAAAATTCACGCTGAATTCGGTAATTTAACAGAAGAACAGTGGGATACATTAACAACAAACTCTATTATAGAACGTTCTCCCGGCCTCTTTTCTTTGAAATTTGACCCCGGTATACATGAATTAAAATTTAAATGGCAAATTCTTAAAGAATTATTTTATAGTCCGCATAAAGCTTTAGAAGGCGTGGTCTTTGATGTCGAACTTTGGTCCTATTGGGAACATATAAAATGCCCTGTTTTAGTCGTAAGAGGAAAAAAATCAAGGCTTTTACTACCAGAACATCTGAAAAGAATGAAAAGAACTCATCCTCAAGTTGATATCTATGAAGTGCCGGATGCAGGCCATGCCCCTGCCTTACTCGATTTTAAGCAACAAAAACGTATTGCCGACTGGTTAGCAAAGCCAATATAAGAGGAATAATCCTAAGTCCCATGAAGTAAAAATCAACTTATTGAGTCCAGAATTGTGCTGATTTTAAACAAATAGACTATGCTAATAGAAATGGGCTTATCTTTCATTTTCATGATGATAAGGTAGCATTTTTAATAAGTTATTGATATTAAACTATATTTGAAGGATATTAGGTGAAATTTTTATTCCTTGGTGCCTCCTCTGCCTTCTGTTTAGCAGAAGATAAATTTCAATCCAATATGTTGATTGAAAGTGATTCTGGCCAAAGGCTTCTTATCGATTGTGGTACAGATATTAGAAGATCACTTTTTTCCCAAGGGCATACCCATAGCGACATCAATGCGGTTTACATCAGCCATTTACATTGCGATCACGCTGGAGGACTTGAATGGCTAGGCTTCAGTAAACGGTTTATTGATTGCAAAAGACCTTTGCTCTACATATCAACTGACTTGGTTAATCCGCTTTGGAACTCTGTTTTATGTGGTGGAATGTCCTCCCTTGAAAATAAAGAGGCCACTTTATCTGACTTTTTTGATATACAGGACATACAAAATAATTGTTTTATCTGGGAAAACTACCTATTCGAACTTATCAAGACCCCGCACTATTTTTCGAACAAAAAAATAATGCCAAGTTATGGTTTATTTATAAGCAATGATTCACATAAATTATTTCTAACTACAGATACCCGTTTTGCGCCAGATAGTTTACAAAATATATATGATAAATCTGATTTAATTTTCCAAGATTGCGAGACCTCTGAATTTGTGAGTGGACAACACTCCCGTTTTGAGGAGTTGACAACGCTTTCGTCTGAAACAAAAAAGAAAATGTGGCTTTATGATTATAACGATGGCGAGTTGCCCGATGGTAAGAGAGAAGGTTTTCAGGGTTTTATTATAGCAGGACAAAGTTTTAATTTTTAAAAAAATTGATATTGATTACAATTGGTTGTCTTTTTCTTTTTAAAAAACTACTTGCAATTAGATATAGTTCATGTAAAATTTAGCGTCAACTCGCATAAATTACGACCAATTATGAAAACAAAATTATTTTCAATACTTATCTTTTTTACGCTCCTTATCTTAAGCTTTTTTTTATGGTGGCATCATACCCATCCCCAAATTGAGCCTAAAAAACCACTACCACCCCAGATTCCTCCAATTAGTATGCAACAAAAAACCTTTGCCCAATTACCTGGTTGGGGATCAACCAAGGTAAAAAAATCCCTGCTGGCATTTCAAATTTCCTGTAAAACTTTTTTACGACAAGATCCAGAGCAGCCTGTTGGCAGTGAATATATCGATTTGAAGGCGAAGGATTGGCAACCTGCTTGCCGGGAAGCGCTGTCAATTAACCCAATTTCTGAAACGCTTGCAAGGAAATTTTTTCAGCAATGGTTTACTCCAGTTGAATTTAATGACAAAGAGCCTGTCCCGGGTTTGTTTACAGGGTATTACATGGCCCTTTTGCATGGCAGCAAAATTAAAACCAAGGAATATAACGTTCCAATCTATGGAACACCTTCTGATTTATTAACAATTAATCTCGAACTATTTGACCCAAATCTTAAAAACCGCCGCGTTATAGGTCGTTTAGTTAATAATCAGGTTATTCCCTTTCATACTCGCGCGGAAATAAATAAAGGCGCCATCAATAAAACAGCACCCGTTTTAGTCTGGGTTAATAGTCGAATCGATCGCTTATTTTTAGAAATTCAAGGTTCAGGAACAGTCCAGTTAACGGATGGTACTAATATGTATCTTGGCTATGCAGCACAAAATGGTGCGCCTTATACAGCAATAGCAAAAGTGCTTATAGATCAAGGTGTAATGACCAGAGATAACGCGTCCATGCAGCATATTAAGCGTTATTTGGAAGCACATCCTGATCAAATGGATAAGGTTTTAAACCAGAACAGATCCTTTGTATTTTTCCACGCTTTACAACGAGAAGAAGCTTTAGGTGCTCAAGGTGTGGCACTCACTCCTGGCTACTCTTTAGCAGTCGATCGCAAATGGATTCCCTTAGGTGCTCCTCTTTGGCTCCATACAACAAGGCCTAGCAATCAAAATCCTGATCAGGAAAAGAGTTTACATCGTCTGATGATTGCTCAGGATACCGGTGGCGCAATTCGTGGTTTAGTTCGTGGCGACGTTTATTGGGGTGCTGGGGAACGTGCAACTTTCATTGCCGGTCATATGAAAAACAGAGGCCATTATTGGTTATTATTACCTCGACATACCGTCACTTGGGTAAAAAGAAATTTATCTTAATATCAACAGTTAAAAGCTCAGATCCAATAGGATTTGAGCTTTATTTTGTGAAATTTTATTCAAAATCAGAATATTAATTTTCCAAATCAAACAATTCTTCTTTGAATTTTTCAGTTGGCAAACTGGGGGCAGGACGCTGATTAAGAGCCTCTGATAAACTGATAAAGCGATAACCATTTTTTTTATACATTTCGATGATATCGTTCATACAGTAACTGTTTAACAAATTTGCATGAATTAATAGAATTTGCTTGGTTCTCTTGGAGTTTTGGGTCTTTAAAGTTTCATTCCAGATATAAGCCAGATATTGCGGCTTTAATTTTTTTATTTTCTGAGCTCTAAGCCTTGAGGGCACAGTATACAGCTTTGCATTAAAGATAAAATCTTTTGAATCGACAGTTACAGGAGCCACAATATAGTTATTCGCTTCAAGGTAATCTTGAATTTCCTGACGCTTAACACCTTTTCCCTCAGCCAAAAATGGATAGCGGAAATATTTGGGTGAGGACATTAAAGGCGCCAGAATTTTGTCAGCTTTATCAACATCAACCTTGTATTTTTGAGCGCTCATCCCATTTAAATTAGCATGGGAAAACGTATGATTACCTAAGACAAATCCAGCCTGTTGAAATTGCTCTAACCACTGCCACTGGCCCTTCTCAATAGCACCAGCAATAACAAAACCGGTTACCGGGACGTTGTTTGCTATAAGCGGTTTCAAAATCTCGGTAAATAAAACTTCTTCGCGTTTTAACAAGGCTTCATTATTATTAGCAAAACCAACAAAAGGCAGATCATCGATGGTGATTGCAATCTGTCGATCTGCAGAAAAACTATAATTTGATAAAACCAAACACATCAATATGAGGCTTAAGGTACATTTATTAACCATCGCAAACCCCTCATTACCTGTTAGATTTTTTAAGTAATTGAGATTTGCAATATCTATACCAAATAAATTTTGACTAAAAATTCATTTCCTCATTAAATTCCAACCATTGCAAGAGCCATAAATCGTATAAAAACTGTTGATCTTCCTTTTTGTTCAGAAAATCTGCAATTGTTTCATTCAATAAAACAGCGGAATTAGCTACCAGTTTAATCAGCTCAATAGATACCTTGTCTGTATCCCACTGACAACCATTAATAAACAAAGCAACTTCGGAAGGATCTTCATATACCTCATAAGCAAAACGGCAAAGCGGATTGCGTCTAAATCCAGAGCTCTTAACCAGATCACTCATAAATTCTGTAAGCTTGGTTTTTTCCTCATCAATCAAGGGAAGCAACGTTTCTGCTTGTTGGTCTAATTGAGTAGCAAAGCATCCAAACCACGTTTTAAAGCGAGTCTCATCATCCAATAATTCTTGAATCAAGATTTTTGCATTTAGCCAAGCTTGCTTTGGCAATTCTCCATTATTATTCAGAGATGACCAATTTGGATCTTTGTATAAAAGGTTTGTCTGCTGTTGTTCCGCCATGTATTCAGTAAAACTCTCTAACAACTCCTGTGCCTGATAACTTCGATATCCAAAAGAATAAGTCATGCATTCTGCTGAAATGGCTTTACCGTAATGTCCCACATGAGGAGGTAGATAAAGTAAATCCCCTTCCTCAAGGATATATTCTTCTTCAACTTCAAAATCCTGCATTATCCGCAAATCAATATCTTTTAAATAATTAGTCTCATTGCAATTTTTAGTCGTTAAAGACCATTTACGTTGTCCTTTTGCCTGGTATAAAAAAACATCATAATTATCATAATGCGGCCCGACACTACCCTGCTCTACAGCATAACTTATCATGATATCGTCACGCCGCCACTGAGGAATAAAATTAAAATAATTAAACATTGAAGCAACTTCTGGAATAAACCGATCAACCCCTTGCACAAGTAAAGTCCAATGGGTTTTAGGTAATTTGGCGAAATCCTTCTCTAAAAAAGGGCCCCGTTTTAAATGCCAATAAGGGTATTTGTTGACGGTTTCTATAACGATTCGGCTTTCAATTTCTTCCTCCATTGCCAATCCGGCTAATTCATCTGGACTAAGCGGATTAACAAAATCAGGGAGTGCTTTACGGATAACCAAGGGTCTTTTTTGCCAATAGTTTGTTAAAAATTCACTTTGGCTAAGTTCTTTAAAATTAATCATTTATAAATCGTTTTCCTTGAAATATTGTATTGAAAATCAAAATTTTGGTTAATAAATATTGCTTTGGCGTAAAGCAAGGGGGTCATATCTTACGCCTTAACTTTTGGCATGATAAGGTTTATTTAAAAATAATAAGAGAGATCTTAAATGTCCTTTGATTTTTTTCGAATTTGTAAAACCGAACCTCCAAAAACGATTGAGCAAGGTAACGAGCTTATTCAGCAAATAATAAATGATCTTAATAAAAATTATCCTATAAAGGCTTATCGACTCATTAGTTTAATTAACGATAGAAAATATGCATTTATGCAGCGAATCCGTTCACTGGAAGAGGATTATCAGCAACCAATTATCGCGGCTTATTACCATTTTGCCCATAATTTAAAATACTATATCAGTCACCGTGATGACATTCATCATCGAATAAGCCAATACCATGATTCAAAATACTATTATTATGTTGGCGGTTATGATAATGAACTTTCTTACACTTACTATGATAAAGCGGCGAAATATACGTTATATTCCGGCATTTTGTTGTTTGTAATTGGCATTGCAGCATTACCCTTAAGTTTGCCCGTTGGATTGATACTAATTGGCATCTCTTTAACACTAGTTGCCCCAAGCCTTTTTTATACCTTAGCAATTACAAGACAAAATGAATCACAGGTTAAAAATGAGGAAATTGAGTTATTTATGGAAGCACAAACACTGGTTGATCCAAAAGCAGTAGCCTTAACTAAAGAAGAAATTGATATTGATAGCTTTTCCTCATTAACAATCATTTAATAAAAATAGTCAAAGGACTGATTTGCCCCATGAAATCTAAACTCATTTAAGCTATCATTGACGTTTTCGAATTCTGGAGCCGGTAAATGAAAGTGGGTCAAGACAGTCTCTCAACTGAATGCCAATTACAAGTAGATGGTAAAACTTACCATTACTATAGCCTTAGAGAAGCCGAAAAAAAGCACTTTCCTGGAATCAATCGTCTACCCTACTCCCTTAAAGTTCTTTTTGAAAATCTTTTACGGTTTGAAGATGGAACTAGCGTTAAGATCGAGGATATCAAAGCATTGGCAAACTGGTTAAACTCTAGTACTTCACAACATGAAATAGCTTATCGCCCAACTCGTGTGTTGATGCAGGATTTTACGGGTGTTCCTGCCGTAGTTGATTTAGCAGCAATGCGTGCTGCAATTGAAGAAATGGGTGGCAGTGCAGAAAAAATATCGCCCCTTTCACCTGTTGACCTGGTTATTGACCATTCAGTCATGGTCGATAAATTCGGCAGTTCTGATTCATTATTAGTAAATACGGAAATAGAGCTTCAGCGCAATATTGAGCGGTACGAATTTTTACGATGGGGCCAAAAAGCGTTTGCCAACTTTCAAGTGGTTCCGCCAGGTACCGGAATTTGCCATCAGGTCAATTTGGAATATCTGGGGAAAACAGTTTGGTCTAGTCAACACGAAGGTAAAAACTTTGCTTACCCAGATACCTTGGTCGGAACTGATTCCCATACTACTATGATTAACGGACTTGGCATCCTTGGATGGGGAGTTGGAGGTATTGAAGCGGAAGCGGCGATGCTGGGTCAACCTGTTTCCATGCTAATTCCAGAAGTAATTGGTTTTAAACTGAGTTCCAAATTAAAAGAGGGAATAACAGCCACAGATTTGGTATTAACTGTTACCCAAATGCTGAGAAAGAAAGGTGTCGTTGGTAAATTTGTTGAATTTTATGGTCCAGGACTGAGTGATTTGCCATTGGCTGATCGGGCTACCATTTCTAATATGGCACCAGAATATGGCGCAACCTGTGGCTTTTTCCCTGTGGATAAAGAAACCATTCGCTATTTAAAATTAACAGGCCGTGATGAACATACTATTGCCTTGGTAGAAAGCTATTGCAAGGCACAAGGCCTATGGTATGACGAGACTTCAGAAGATCCTGTTTTCACAGATTGCCTAAGTCTTGATTTATCAACCGTAGAGCCTTCTCTTGCTGGTCCTAAACGCCCTCAAGATAAGGTTAACCTCAAAACTCTGCCTAAGGAATTTAATGCTTTTCTTGAAGAAGCAGGAAAGAAAGATGAAAAAACTAAAGCTTTTCCTGTAAATGCGGAACCCTTCACTATGCATCATGGCAATGTGGTTATCGCTGCAATCACAAGCTGTACCAACACTTCAAATCCAAGCGTATTAATGGCTGCGGGACTCGTTGCAAAAAAAGCAATTGAAAAAGGATTAACCCGCAAGCCCTGGGTTAAAACCTCACTAGCACCAGGCTCTAAAGTAGTATCCGATTATTTAAAATTTGCTGGTTTACAACCTTATTTGGATGAGCTTGGCTTTAACTTGGTTGGATATGGTTGTACAACCTGCATCGGTAATTCAGGTCCTTTACCTGATGCTATTGCTGAATCCGTTACTAATTATGATTTAGTTGTATGCTCCGTACTTTCTGGTAATCGTAATTTTGAAGGCAGAGTACACCCTCAGGTTAGAGCAAATTGGCTCGCCTCACCGCCACTTGTTGTTGCTTATGCCCTTTGTGGTACGACTGATATCGATTTGACTATAGATCCTATTGGTCACAATGCTGAAGGATTAGATATTTATTTAAAGGATATTTGGCCAACTAATGCTGAAATTGCCGAAGAAGTTGCAAAAGTAAATGGCTCTATGTTCCGCAAAGAATATGCGGAAGTTTTTCTTGGGGATTCCCATTGGCAAGGAATTAATACAGGTTCTGGCTCAACGTATAACTGGAATTCAGATTCTACATATATCCAACACCCTCCTTTCTTTGAAAACCTTTCTGCAAAGCCTAAGCCCATCGAAGCCGTAAAAAAAGCTTATGTCTTAGCGCTTTTAGGGGATTCTATTACCACGGATCACATTTCTCCTGCCGGATCAATCAAAGCCAATTCGCCAGCAGGTTTATATCTAAAGTCTAAAGGGGTTACTGAGGCAGATTTCAACTCTTATGGATCAAGACGTGGAAATCACGAAGTCATGGTTCGAGGTACCTTTGCCAATATTCGAATTCGCAATGAAATGACACCAGAAATTGAAGGCGGCGTTACCCGATATATTCCTGAAAATAAAGTGATGTCTATTTATGATGCCTCCATGCTTTATCAACAAGACAAGCAGGACCTGGTCATTATTGCTGGTAAAGAATATGGAACAGGTTCTTCACGCGATTGGGCTGCTAAAGGACCCAATCTTTTAGGTGTAAAAGCAGTAATTACTGAAAGCTTTGAGCGGATTCATCGTTCAAACCTGATTGGCATGGGCATTTTACCTTTACAATTTCAGGAAGGAACTACCCGAAAAACCTTAAAACTGGATGGCAGCGAGCGAATAAGTATTGCAATTGATGATTCTTTAAAAGCCGGTGCAAAGATAAATCTAACAATAAGCCGTCAAAGTGGGCTTGACGAAATTATCCAGGTCATTTGCCGTATAGATACCGCAAACGAACTTGAATATTACCGTCACGGAGGAATTTTGCAGTATGTACTGCGGAACTTACTCAAAGAATCTAGCTGAAAGTGAAGCAATGATAGGTATTTATCTTCGCCTTTCCTATCAAGGATTTTCTGGGTACCGGACAACATGGTTTTCCTTTGATGATATTGGTTAAAAGCTGATTCTCGTTTGATGTTTTGGTTGATGGTGGCGCGCTTTTGTGCGTAGCCATCAACGCTAAAGCTGCTTGGTAAATCTTCTAATAGAGAGAGCATGATAAATATTAAATTTTATCCCCATTCATATGTGATGTCGGAAGAATTGAAATTATTTTTTACATCTATAACTGGTGATTCAGAATTACAAGCTCAACTTTATGTTACCGAGAAATTGTCGGATGTTGCGATAATTGCTCGTAACTTAGGTTTCAAAATCAAAGGTGCTGAAATACTTCAGGCACAAGCAGGACGTGTTTTGGCTATCATTCAAGAACAATCAGAGGATGTAAATAATCTACTTTCAGGTTTTAAGCCAAAAACGGGTGCCCAATGGGGACGAGGTGGAGGTGGATTTCTTGATAAAGCAGGATTCTGGCTCTATAAGCTTTCGACGCCGGTTGCTATAACAGAGGTTGAGGCTAAAATTAACAAATTTCTAGAAATAGTAGATCAAGATGATAAATTAAAGCTCAGGTTAATAGCTTGTAAAACATTTAACGAACTGGCTACTCTTTTTCAGGCAAATCAAATTAACTTGAATCCCGAAGATTTATTGAGGCATCAAGCACAAAAAATTTTAGCACTATCTGAAAAGGACGCAGATAGGGTAGCGAATAACTGATAATTCTTAATGCAAAAATTTTAATCAAGAGCACCAATATTTTTTGAACTCGGTTAAGAGACTCCTCTTTAATAGCCACACTCTTCAAGCAGATTTATAGAGTTAGATATATACTTGAATAACATTATTATTTAATGTTGATGCGAAAAAAGTTTTCCCAATTAGGAGGGATCTTCAAACAATTAAGTAGTTGCTTATTTTCATGAGTTAGAGTCTCAGTATGATTGAATAAAACGAAAGACTCATTGAGTTTTATCCATCTTCTTAAGGTATTCGAAAGCTCACTCTACATGAAAATCAGAAGGGTCGATTTTACAGATTGCTCTAATTTGCGTTTATAATCATTACTTAGGAATCAAACTTAAAAATTATTATTTTAGACTTTTTATCACGGAGAGACACTTAAATATGACTCAGGAAAAGATAAAGTCAATCAAAACCGATTATCAAAAAGTCATAGTTCTCGTAGCTATTTTTTTTCTGATTTTGAGTACCATCTCCATCTACGCGAATTATAATCAAACTCAGATTATTAAGAGCGAGCAAAATCGCCATAATTCCATAAGTACCGCTAATGAACTTTTACAGAGTTCGGATGATTTAACAAAGATGGTGCGTCTTTATACAATAACAGGCGATGAAAAATATAAACGTTACTTTAATGATATTCTCGCCATTCGCGAGGGAAAATTGAGCCGTCCTAAAGATTACTCGCCATTTTATTGGCATTATGTTTTGGGAGGTAAAATAGCTCATATTCCCTCTGGTGCACCTAGCAGTTTTCTTTCCAGGGCGAAAGATCTACATTTTAGTGAACTTGAAATGGAGCAGTTAAAAAAAGCTGAACAGAACTCAATAAATTTAACCATCCTTGAAAAGAGAGCTTTTAGTCTGGCTGAAGGTTTATACCTAAATGAAGAGGGACGATATACAATTCCTGGTAAAAAAGATCCAAAGCTGGCACAGCAGTTATTGCATAGTAAAGAATATCACCAGGCTAAAGTAGGTATCATGCAAGCGATTGAAGAATTCCAATTATCTGTTGAAAGCCGCACCGCTAAAGAATTTTCAAACCTGCAGACTATACAGAAATATATTTTGTTTAATTTTCAAGGCATCATTTTGCTCGGCATTTCCCTTTGTTTTTTAGCTTGGCGTTATGCTAACCGACGTCTTATGCAACCCATTGCCGAATTGGTTAAGCAAACTGAGAAAATTAACCAAGGTGATTACAGCGCGCGAAACCAGGTACAAATTCAAAATGAATTGGGAACTTTCGCAACAATTTTGAATCAAATGTGTAGTTCCATCGAAAGTGACATTAACAAGCGGGAACTTTATGACAAATTGCTCAAAGCAAGTGAAGAATAGTTTCGGAGTGCAATTGAGCATGCACCCATAGGTATGACAATCAAATCCCTGGATGGACACTGGATTCAGGTTAACCAGGCTTTATGCGAGATGCTAGGCTATAGCCAAAAAGAACTGCAAGAGCTTAATACTAAAAAAATTGTTCATGCTGACGATCTAGCCAAAGAAGAAGAGTTAGAAAAAAAATTAGTTAGCGGTCAACTCAAATCGTACCAGTGCGAAAGTCGCTATATCCATAAATTGGGCCATAACGTTTGGGTCTCTTTGAGCGCTGCCCTTATAAACAATGCTGAAGGTAATCCCTTAAATTTAATCTCTCAAATTTTTGATATAGGTCCTCGTAGGCGTAATGAAATAGCCATAACTGAGCTAAATGAGCAAATGTCAGCAACTTTAATTGACCTGCAAAAAAGGGAGCAGGAAAATGAATTACTGAATAAAATGAATGAGATGCTTCAAACTTGTAAACATGAGGATGAAGGGTACTCTATCATCCTTCATACAGCTAAGGCTTTATTTCCATCATTGAGTGGCGGTCTTGCTATCTATGACAAGTCCTCACAAAAATTAAAAACGGTTCGGCAATGGGGCAAACATCAACTATTAAAACCCTTTTTTTCCCCCGAGGATTGTTGGGCACTGCGCAACGGTAATATCTATGCGGTCGATGATCCTGAAAATGCTATTGTATGCGAGCACTATGTTTTACCTCCTGGTGGTGGTTATATTCATTTACCTCTGATTGTAAGAGCGGAAATAATAGGTTTATTAGATCTTAATTGTAATCCAGCAGAAACCATCACCGATAAACAAAAACAGCTGGCAATCACCTTAAGTGAAAGCATAAAGCTTGCCCTGGCTAATATTAATTTACGAGAAGCTTTGCGCTATCAAGCGATTCGTGATGGTTTAACAGGGTTGTTCAATCGTCGGTATTTGGATGAGACCTTATCTCGCGAACTAGACCGAATAAAACGTAATAAAAATATTCTATCAATCGCCATGCTCGATATTGATAGTTTCAAAGATTTTAATGATAAATTTGGCCATGATGCGGGTGATGAGGTACTCAAGTTCCTGGGTAAGGTTTTGCAAGAATCTATTCGAAGCGGTGATATAGCTTGTCGCTTTGGAGGTGAGGAATTTGCTGTTATTTTGATGGATAGTACAATTTCTGAAGCCCAGCACCGAATAGAGAAAATCTGTGAAAAAGTTGAAAAGATACAGTTGAATTTTCAAGGCATTCGTTTACCACAAATAACTTTATCTGTGGGGATTGCCCAAGCTCCGCAGCATGGCAGCGATGCGGAAACTTTATTGGGCGCATCCGATAAAGCACTTTACTCAGCAAAAAAATCGGGACGAAATCAAATTAAATTGTATCAACTCAATTAACAAAATCAGGATTTGATGCAAAAAAGGATTTGTAAATACCCAATTATTCATTTCATACCATCACCTCATCATCCCAATCTTATTCATAAAATGCTCAGTGAAGAGTATCCTGTTCTTTACCCCTAAAATTTCTGACCAACAAAACCCAAATTAGTTGCTATGTTTTTTACCACACGGTACAATTATCAACCTCCAAATTATACTTCCGGTCAAGAAATGAGAGAAAAGCAAGCTATAGCATCCTTTATTAATGAGTCAGAAAACACCATGAATAGAGTGGTATCCAACAGTGTTGGTATGGCTTTAGTAAAACTATCTCAAATGTATTTTGGTAAAAAGGTGAATACCGGAACGCAAGTTTCGTCCCTATTTCAAGCTTGCATGGTTAGAATAAGAGAGCAGGCTGAGAATTATTATGGCTCAATTATAAGCCTAAATGCACCTGTAGAAGATATGGCTGCAAGAGGTGAATTAGTTTGTAACTATTTAGAAGATATAGCCCAAGAACCGACAGGTATATTAGACCGTGTGACACTCTTTTCTCAAGATGCACAAAGCTTAAAAGCGAAGGATGTGCAATATTATTTTCCTCTTAAAGAAGTCATTGTATTAGTTTGGCTTGCACTTGAAGATAGAAAGCAATATCAAACGTCTATACTTTTGAATGAAGATAAAGAAGATAATCAACACCGTCTGGCCTCTTTTTTTCTTTGTGTTGAAAAATTACGAACCAATCCAGTTTGCCATCAAGGCACCAGGCATGAGTTAGTTTTTTTATTGAATAAAATTTATAAGGATATCAATCTAATCGAGGATGCGGATGCCACTGTTTTTTATACGCTTAAAGAACAGCTAACGCAGCAATTTATAGAGTCTTATAAAAACGCTAGTGAAACATTAAAAAAACTATTGCTCTCTGTTTTCATTAATGCAATAAGCAGCAATAATTTCAGTCTGTTAAGCAAACAAATCGATCCCGACCAAACTGCGATAATAAATCTGAAGAATTTATTTATCGCTCACGGGACGAATCCAAAAGTTGTTCAATTAGAACGTCTCATCGAAGATGCACTAAAGAACCTGGAGTTAGCTCTTGATTCAAATCAGTTTCCTGAATTGTATTATACCCAGTTAATAGTTAAGGAATTTATCGATTTGCCTATTCAAAAACAACAAAACCAGGCTTTACATTGTGTGAAAGAATGGATTAAAGATCAGGCCGACCTAACCAACAAAGTGCATAGCAAACAATTGCAAATTTTTTGCTTCTACAATGAATTGTTTACTCTTTTTTATAAAAATAAATTTTTACTATCCCTATCAGGAAAAATTACTGAAACCACCCTTCAGTTGATTCAAGAAGTAGACGACTATTTTGCCCTAATTGCAGATACCCAGCAGATGCCGGTTCTCAATCTAACAGAAGAAAAACAATCAGAAGGCTTGGCCTTATTAAGCAACATTCACAACTGCAAAAAAGACAATTTTTCTGATCATATAGAAAATTTCTTCTGCAATTGGTTTTCATCCGATTGGAGACAAGATTTAACCCTTGCTCTGCGCCAAAGGCTATTCGCTTTTTTATTAGAGCCAACCTTAGAAGCCAAAATCATCCTCGCAGATCAGGACATTGATCAACTATACAATTCGCATCAGGAAGGGTTTCTAGATTTAAGTCCTTATTTTATCAATCGGATTTTATTGCAAGCCATTATCATTCCTCCTCGTCAATGGTCTGAAAAATTTGGTGGCCGCTTAGTTCATGATTCAAGTCTGCTAGAAGGCGGTTTATTTCCACAAGTACTTGATTTTATTAACAATAACTTTAATGAGGGGAATCAACAAATTGGTTTGAAATTAAAAGAAGAGTCCTACACGAAAATCTTAATGAACCAATTGACCTATTTATTAACCACTTATCGAAAAATTTTATGGTCTAATCTTTCAGAAGAAGAACAGCAAAAGCGAAATTGCCTGGATATTAATGATGAAATCACTCGTCCCAAAGACTTAATAATCTTACCCCAAAGTCTAAGTACAGCTCAGGATTGGCTCAATATAAACAAATATATTTCAAATGAAGAAACCAGTCTTCAATTATATAGAATCTATCGCTGCAAAATTGAAAAAATTCTTAAAGAAGCAATCAATGAAATTCATTTTCGTGAATTTTTTATTAGCATACCCAAATCTTTTCAGCTTTCATTTATTACTCAATTAGAAGATAAGCAGACACAATTAATTTACGACTTTGAAACTTTAAACTGGGTATTGAAAAATGTTTCAAGCGACAGTCGAATTGCTTTCATTAAAATTCTGAGCTTTAGCTGTAAAGCAGCAATTACCCACGGTAAAGAATTAGGAAAAATTTTAAATTTACTTCCTGAAACAGACTGGAAGGCACTTATTGAAACCTTAGGTGAAAGCACAAAAACAATTATTAAAAATTGGCGTGGAGGATTTAAACTCCTTATAGAGCAACTTCCTTGGGAAAAACGTGAAATATTAATAACAATTTTTGGCGAGGATTGTAATGCGTTATTTTCAGATGGGTTTGAATTAAATAACGTCTTAACTTTGCTCCCTGAGAAAGGTCAATTAGCTTTAATGGAAACCCTCGGCAAGGATATTAAGACGTTTATTACAAACGGTTGGCTTCTGAATTCAATTCTGGAAAAGCTGCCTGAGGAAGAGAAGATCAAATTAATGTCCATTCTCGGCTCAAGCTGTAAGACCATATTTAAGGATGGCGGGGAATTAGGTGAAGCTTTAAATACAATACCTGAAACATACTGGACGACGCTTATTGAAAGCCTGGGGGAAAGCATTGAAACAATCACTCAATCGAATGCCTCTACTGGGGGTAAAGGTTTAAATCTCGTTTTAAAGCATCTTCCTATAGAAAAACGTTTACTATTGATGACTATCTTAGGCCAAGATTGCAAAGCCCTTATTAAGGATAAAAAAGACTTAAAGAGGGTTCTATCTTTGCTTCCTGAAAAAGGCCAGACAGTTTTAATGAAAACTCTCGGCGAGGACTTAAAGAAAATTATTAAAAAATTTAAACATCTTAATTCAATTCTGACAATACTGCCTGAAGAAGAGAAGATAAAACTGATGTCTACTCTGGGCTCAAGCTGTAAGACAATAATTAAGGATGGGAAGGAATTAGGTAAAGTTTTAAATAACCTCCCGGAAAAATGCTGGCAAACGCTTTTTGAAGACCTGGGTGAAAACTCTAAAAAAATCATTAACAAAAAGGCATCTTTTCGCTTTTCTGCGAGTTTTCGTGAAGGATTAAGTTTTGTTTTGGAACAACTTCATTGGTCAAAACGTGGCCAATTGATGACTATTTTAGGTGAGGATTGCAAAGCGCTAATTACAGAAAGCGATGAATTATTTCATGTCTTGGGTTTTCTCCAGGGAACTTACCGGTCAACTTTATTGGAAACCCTGGGCGAGAATCTTAAGACAATTATCAAAAAGTCCAAAAAACTCAACTCAATACTGGAAACACTTTTAGAAGCAGAGAAGATAAAATTGATGTTCACTCTGGGGTCAAGCTGTAGAAAAATAATTGAAAATGGTAAGGAATTAGGTGAAGTGTTAAATAGACTTCCAGAAACATACTGGAAGACGCTTTTTGAATTCCTGGGAGAAAGCTCTAAAACAATCATTAAATCTAGTGTATTGGATGAAGTATTGAGTAGATTTGTTGGCGGCGGATTAAATCTAGTTTTAAAACAACTTCCTATAGAAAAACGTGGCCTATTAATAACTATCTTAGGCGAAGATTGCAAAGCGCTTATTACCGATTGCAACCAATTAAATAGCCTCCTAACCTGGCTTCCTGAAGAAGGCCAGTCAGCTTTAATTAAAACCCTGGGCGAGAGTCTTGAGACGATTATCATAACCACCGACGAGCTCAACTCAACCCAGGCAATACTTTCTCAAAAAGAAAGAAAACAACTCACTGACGCCCTCTCTAAAAAAAGCCCCTTAACGGAGGCTGGCTTTTTTTCTGAGAGTAAAAATATTCGGGATGAATTATCCACAAACTCTTATAAAAATATTTCGGTACATCTACTCTCAAATTCTCCGAAATAAATCAGGTTTCGATGATAAGTGCTCTAAGTGCTGAAGGACCCTTTAGATCAACTTAGAGTAACTCTTCAGTTTGAATGAGTGCATTGATCAGTAGTCCTTCTCTATCCTATTCTTAATTGATCGATTATAGCCCTCTGTAACAAAAGTTGGACACCTCAATACTTATTGCTAGACTTCAATTTGATTGAGCAGTTCAATCTGTTCATTAAGGTTCATCAACTGATTTTGCCAATATACTGGTGTATTAAACCACGGAAAATTCAAAGGAAATGCCGGATCAGCCCAACGTTTTGCGAGCCACCCAGAATAATGCAACATTCGTAATGTTCGTAAGGGTTCAATTAAGTGGCGTTCACGCGGATTAAAATCATGAAACTCACGATATCCTTTCAGAATTTTTTCAAGTTGGTCTTCCATTTGTTTGGGTTCACCGGATAGTAACATCCAAATATCCTGAATTGCAGGGCCCGTGAGGCAATCGTCCAAGTCCACGATATTTGGTCCTGCTTCACTCCATAAAACATTTCCTGCATGACAATCACCGTGCAAGCGTATTTGATTAATTGGACCTAGATCTTTAATTATTTGCTGAACTATTGCTAAGGCTGTCTCTACGGTTTTACAAAAATTTGCTTTTAAATAATCAGGTATAAAATTTTGTTCAATGAGAAATTCAAAGGGATCAAAGCCGTAATTTTGCGTATTTAAGTGGATTCGGTGTTTAAAGGAGCGCCCTGCACTGACTCTATGTAAACGTCCAATAAAGCGCCCCATCCATTCGAGTTGTTCGTTATTATCTAATTCCAGGGCGCGGCCTCCACGTCTAGGAAAAACAGCAAACTTGTAATCACCGTAATGATGCAAGCTTTGGTCATTTATAATCATGGGAGCGATAATGGGAATTTCATGTTCTACTAATTCAAGCGAGAATTGATGTTCTTCTAAAATAGCTTCAGAACTCCAACGATGAGGCCTGTAGAATTTAACAATAAGTGGTTCAGCATCTTCTATACCTATTTGATAAACGCGGTTTTCGAAGCTATTTAATGCCATTAGATAGCCAGAGCAAAGCAATCCTAGTTTTTCAATTGCATCAAAAATAAGATTTGGATCAAGTTGAGCATAGGGTGTTTGATTCTCGGGATTCAAAGGTGGACTTCTATTTTAAAAGTATAGAAAAGTATTATACCTTATCGTTTTTCAGAATAAAGCGACTTAATACTTCTTTGGGTTGGTTTTTTTGATGAGCTTTAATGTGAATTACAGTCCAGATTTTGAATCAAAGACTCGGTAACCTGGATTTTTTTCTAATAAGGTTTTGCGAGCTAGCAGCTCTTATCCGCTTAAAGGATGGAGTGAATCGTTATTTTTCTTAATTAAATGCTATCCGAAATAAAAAGGGTAAATTATACTGATTCCGTTTCAGGTAAATTCTTAGAATTAATGGCCTGCAGAAAATTGTTAAATATAAGGAGATAAAGGCGGTGAATTTAATCGTTAAAATAGCAATGAGTGTGGCTTTATTGATTTCTTTTGTTCCAGGTTTTGCGCAAATGCCAGCAACTTGTCCAGATATATCATTAATAAAAGATCCATCTAAACCCTTTACAGACCCAGCTTCAGGAATTGTTTATACTGGGTTTTCTTATAACAGGGCTCCACCTATTCTTCCTCTTACTAACTATTATTGGGACTCAACTGAAATTAATGTAAATTTTGATTTACTACAATGTTATTACGATGGCCCCACACGATTCTCCATAAGTTTGTTTCCATTTAAGGGCACTCCATTAAAGATTCTTGGGTCTACCAAGTGGACAAATGGTTCCTTAGGCAATCAAAAATGCTCTCTATCTTCTGGAGGAACCAGAGAAACCTGCCTTTTTGAGGTTAAGGGATTGTAATTTCTCCTATGCTAAAAACTAGGCTAGTATTGGAATTAGATAAAATCTAGCTTAATTATCGATAAATTTTTACTAAAGCAGAAATAACTTAATTAAAGATAAGGGTTCAGATTTTATTCCAAGTTCGGGCTTTAGCTCTTTACAACCCCCAAACCTCAGGAAAAAAATAAATTGAAAATAGATCTATTATCGATTTTATTTTAAGAGTCTCAATATCCAGGAACCCGCCAGTAGTTAAATTTACATTTCTTTTTCAGATGGTTTTTACTGGTTTTTTATTGAGTAGCATTAGGAAGGTATAAAAAAATTTTAGAATATTACAAATGCTGTCAATTATTGTTCATCTATCAGATTTTAAATTTAAAAAAATATAATGTTAATACCCCGCATTGAGGGTTTAAAATCTCAAGAAAAAAAACTGTTAAATAACCGTTGAATTTTGATGATGTAGATTAATTATTCTTCAGAATGACCATAATTTTGAAATACATTTCCTTTCAACTCGATGGAATGGCTTTTTTATCGATGATATACACAGAATTTAAGTATTGTCTTAAGAATAGATGACTTTGAAAAATAGTTTCGCTAGTGCCTATGAGAGGTAACAAAATGCTAATATTAACCATGAAAAACTTATTTTAATACTAATCAGTACAAATCCTAATTATTTTTTTTAAAATTAATTAAAGCTTAGCTCTGTCATAATTAATTTTTTAACTTCCTCATTTGCCTCGGGGAAATCATAATTATCCAATTCCTGTCGATGAACCCAGCGTAAGTCGCTTTGTCCTTCTCGGCAATGGGCTTCACCTTTGAATTGGTGGCTAGAAAAAACTAATAATTCAACATGGTTTATACCGTAGGTGTGATAAATTGCACCTAAGAAAGTATAATCGAGAATATCCAGATCCACCTCTTCTTTTATTTCTCGGATTAGGGCAGCCTCCGCAGTTTCTTCTTTTTCAAGTTTTCCGCCGGGAAATTCCCACAAGCCGCCATGAGCGGCTTGTTCAGGCCTTTTGGTTATTAAGACGCGTTGTTGTTCATCAAAGATAACAGCAACTGCTACTTTCATCCTAAGGTGCCATGGCAGTTCTTGAATTTCTTACCAGAACCACAGGAGCAGGGATCGTTGCGTCCAATTTTTGGTTCACTTCGTTTAAAGGTAATATCAACGGCTTCATTATTTGCTTGATTATTATCATCTTGATGCAAAAATTGCATTTTATGAGCTTGCTCAGATCGTCTTTGCTCTTCGACTGCATTAACATCTGCTTCATTCTGAACTTCAACAGAAGTTAATATCCTAATAACGTCATATTTTAAATGCTCAAGCATCGCTTTAAATAAAGAGAAGGCTTCAAGCTTATACTCTTGTTTCGGATCTTTCTGGGCGTAACCACGCAAATGAATTCCCTGACGTAAATAATCCATAGAAGCAAGATGTTCTCGCCAATGGTTATCCATTGTTTGCAAAATTACTGATTTCTCAAATTGTGAAATGACTTCACGCCCAGCTATTGTTTCTTTATCCTGATAGCGCTCTTTACAAAGGGTAAAGATTTTTTCCTTAATTTGCTCCGATTGAATACTGTGATCTTTATCTACCCACTGGCGAATATCTGCCTTGACTTGGAAATCTTCAGATAAGGATTGTGTTAAACCTGCAAGATCCCATTGATCTTCTAAACTTTGCGGAGGAATAAAGGTATCAACCAATTCAGAAACAACTTCTTCACGCATAGCATCAACCACATCCTTTGGATCCGCCATTTCCATGATGGATGCACGTTGGCTGTAAATTACTTTACGTTGCTCGTTGGCCACATTATCGTAATCAAGTAGTTGCTTCCTAGTGTCAAAGTGATGTCCTTCCAGTTTCCTTTGTGCATTTTCAATCGCTTTTGTAACAAGACTATGCTCGATAGGTTCACCCGGTTTCATTCCTAAACGTCGCATCATGGAAGCAACTCGGTCTGAGGCAAAAATTCGCATCAGATTGTCATCAAGAGATAAATAGAAACGACTGGAACCCTCATCACCCTGACGACCGGCACGACCTCGGAGCTGATTATCGATTCGGCGTGATTCATGCCGCTCTGAACCTACTATTCGTAAACCGCCAGCTTTTAAAACAGCGTCGTGACGCTCCTCCCAATCTGCTTTGATTTTCTGACGTTGAGAGTCCGTGGTGTCTGATGATAAAGCTTGCAATTCAGCAGCCAGTGAGCCGCCAAGAACGATATCTGTTCCACGACCAGCCATATTGGTAGCAATGGTTACTACACCAGGACGACCGGCTTCGGCGATTATTTGTGCTTCTTTTTCATGGAATTTAGCATTCAAAACCTGATGTTTCATCTCAGCTTTGTTAAGTAACTGACTCAACAATTCAGAAGCCTCAATAGAGGCCGTACCAACCAGTACCGGCTGGTTACGAGCAACACAATCTTTTATATCTTCAATAATTGCCTGATATTTGTCTTCCTGAGTGAGGTAAACCAAATCAGGCTCATCTCTTCGGCACATAGGTTTATTAGTAGGAATTACAACAACTTCTAAATTATAAATCTGTTGAAATTCATAGGCTTCTGTATCAGCTGTTCCTGTCATTCCAGACAATTTATTGTAGATTCTGAAATAATTTTGGAAGGTAATTGAAGCAAGAGTCTGATTTTCCTGCTGGATTGCTACCCCTTCTTTTGCTTCAATTGCCTGATGCAATCCTTCTGACCAACGTCTACCCGCCATAGTCCTGCCAGTATGTTCGTCAACAATAACAACTTGATTGGCTTGAACAATATAATCCACATCGCGGTGAAACATCGCATGAGCTTTAAGAGCGGCAGTGACATGATGCATTAACATTATATTGGATGCATGGTACAAACTTTCGCCGGGGTCGAGTAAGCCTTCGTTAATTAATAATTCTTCTATATGCTGATGACCGATTTCTGTTAAGTGAGCTTGTTTCTGTTTTTCATCAATCGTGTAATCGCCCTGATCGCCTTCTTCCTGCTGTTTTATCAAGCTCGGAATCAAACGGTTTACTTTAACGTAAAGATCTGAACTTCCCTCAGCAGCACCAGAAATAATTAAAGGAGTTCTGGCCTCGTCAATAAGGATGGAGTCGACTTCGTCAACGATTGCAAAATTCAAATGACGCTGAACTTTATTTTCAAGATTAAATGCCATGTTATCGCGCAGATAATCGAAACCAAATTCGTTATTTGTTCCATACACAATGTCGGCTTGATAAGCAGATTGCTTTTCTTCGTGCGGCATATCTGGATAAATCACGCCAACTTTTAAACCTAAAAATTCGAAAATAGGCTGCATCCAATGGCTATCGCGTTTGGCAAGATAGTCGTTAACAGTGACAACATGCACGCCCTTACCGCTAAGCGCATTTAAGTAGGCTGGAAGAGTCGCAACTAGCGTTTTACCTTCACCAGTACGCATTTCAGCAATATTGCCTTCATGCAGAACCATTCCACCAATTAATTGAACATCAAAATGTCTTAAACCAAGAGTACGGACAGAGACTTCACGGACAAGGGCAAAGGCTTCAGCAAGTAATTCATCCAGAGTTTCCCCCTCGGCATACCTTGCTTTATAGTGTTCAGTTTTAGCGGCCAGTTCCTGGTCTGTTAGCGCCTTCATTTGCGGCTCGAAAGCATTAATGGCCAGTACTGTTTTTTCCATGCGTCGCAAGGTACGTTCATTACGACTACCAAACATTTTCTTCATTAACGTATTCAGCATAGCCTTGGATAATCCTCTGTGAATTTTGTAATTCAAACCGCCTAATTTACTAGAAATTTGCTAAAAATGCCACGTAAACTGTGTTTGAGCCGCAAAAATCTTGGCTTTTACGCGGTTTTAGACAGCCTGCTCTATTAGAAGCCTTGGTTTTACCCTTAACTTATTAATTTAAAAGTTCGAGTTCTTCCATTTGTGCTATCTGATTGATTAATATCTTTAGCCCTTCTGGATTTTTTCTTTGTTGTATTTGAACTAATTGCTCTTTCCACTTTTTAGCGCCAGGCAAGCCATGGGCCATATTAAAAATCGGTTTCAATAACAACGATAGTGGGACGTTTTGTTCAAATTGCTGCTCAGCATAGAGCAGATAATCCGTCAAAATTGCATGGCGTGAGCGTTTGGCAACGTTCGGATAATAATAATGATGAATTTCAGATAAAGCATAGGGATTTTGGCATACCAGTCTTCCTAACATAATTCCATCAACGGATTGCATGTGATGTTCTATTTCATTAATTGTATTGATGTTGCCATTGATCACTACAGGCAAGGTTGGCATTTCATTTTTTATTTGATAAACATAATCGTAATGAAGCGGTGGAATGGTTCGGTTTTGTTTGGGATTTAGACCGCTAAGCCAGGCTTTACGAGCATGGACGATTAATTTATCGCAGCCTGCATTGATTAGCTTTTTGGCAAAGGTTGAAAAATATTCATAACTATCTTGTGAATCAATACCTATCCTTGTCTTTGCTGTTACGGGAATAGTTACAGCAGCTTTTAAAGTCTTGATGCAATCAGCAACTTGTTCAGGCTCCGCCATTAAACAAGCTCCAAACCGCCCTGCTAACACCTTATCGCTTGGACAGCCTAAATTTAAATTGATTTCAGCAAAACCAAGATCTTCCGCCAATTTCGCACAATGAACTAATCCCGAACTATCTGCACCGCCTAATTGCAAAGCTAAAGGATGTTCAATCGCTTGAAAGGCTAAGGCCCGCGAAGGGTTATTAACTATCGCACCAATAGTTTGCATTTCAGTGTATAAAAGGGCATGAGGCGCGAGAAGACGCATAAGCACGCGAAAATGCGTGTAAGTCCAGTCTATCATTGGGGCTACAGAAAGAGGTGAGATTAAATTGGCCGCTGAGGTTTGCTTTATAAATTTCACGGTATTTCTACGAAAAATCGGGGATTATACTGTATTTTCATTTTCCTTTAAACTGGCCTTACCTGCATTAATTACTTCAAATCCATAGGAGCCTAAAAAGGAGCAAAAATGTTCTTTTCTGAGGGTTTTTCTTTATACATTGGTGCATTAGGATAAGTCTCAGTTAAAAATTTAATATTATCTTGTATAAAGCGCTCATAGGCAGACTTTACGTCCTCATATTGAAAATGGGGTAAATCAATGGGGGATTTTTTTAAGGGATTTTGAAAAAATTCGGATATCTTCTCAAACACAGATCTTTGAATTTCTAAACTACCTTCATTCTTAATAAACTGATGTCCACCACTTTCAAGAAAAAGTGCATTCACAACAGCTCCTTGGCTTAGGCTTTTTTCATAGAGCAGAACTGTTCCTTGAAAGAAAACAGATTGATCATCTTTAGCATGGATTAGCATCATGGGCGGGAAATTCCCCAGATCACCATAAATCACAGAGAGTTCTTGATTCATGTGGCGATTTACGACAGGGTTATTTTCTTTAGTTATTTCTGGACCTGATTGTGATTTATTGACCTTTGATTTGATTTTGTCCTCACAATCAATTTGTATTTGATGATAGAAAATATGGACATAAAAATGTTCAGCAGAGTACCTGGGTAGATTTGACCAAAAACGATTCATGCCCATATCTGCTGTCATTGCAACATTACAAATCGCTTCGATTTTCTGATTCAAATCTGGATAATGTTGTAAACTGCTCAATAATTGGTGTCCACCCAGGCTGTGTGCGATTACTAATATTTTTTGCTGAGGATGATGTTCAGAAACATAATTGATGACATCTTTTATATCAATTGCATAATTTTTAGTGAATTCATTTAAACCAGATCCATCTAAATGGGGTAATTTAAAATGCTTAGGTATTTCTTCAACATTTAAACCTAAGGGTATGGGTCCTGAGGGATCGTCACCTTTTGTTAACACAATATGTTCCAAGCTAGCTCATCCCATGCTGTTTGTTGAATTTCCTTTAACTGAATAGTTATATCAATTTTTTTTCTAACAATTTGACACCCCAAATAAAAAAAGGAGAGCACTCTTCTATGTTTATAGGTATTGGCTTGAAAATCATAATGTAATTCTTGCTTTTCAGCAGCATAGCCAATAATCCACGCA